>NZ_JNIL01000001.1:3394569-4073483 GCF_000702485.1 Alicyclobacillus macrosporangiidus CPP55
GAAGGCGGGCAATGCGACGGACGAGGTGTTCACCCAGGCTGAGGTCGTCGTCCGGCAGCGGTTCCGCCAGCAGCGCCTGATCCCGAACCCGATGGAGCCGCGCAGCGCCGTGGCCGACTACAACGCCTCGACGGGCGAGCTGACGATGTGGCTGACCTCGCAGAACCCGCACATCCATCGCCTTCTGCTCTCCGGCATCCTCGGGATCCCGGAGCACAAGCTGCGCGTGGTTGCGGTGGACGTCGGCGGCGGGTTCGGCGCCAAGATCGCCTGTTACCCGGACGAAGCGCTGGTCGGCTTCGCGTCTCTGCAGCTCGGGCGCCCGGTCAAATGGACGGAGGACCGGCGGGAGAACTTCATGGCCACCACCCACGGGCGGGACATGGTGCTCGATGTGGAGCTGGCCGGGACGCGAGACGGCACGTTGACCGCCATCCGCGTGCGGAACGTCGCCAACATGGGGGCGTACCTGTCGACGGCGGCACCTGGCGTGCCCACCATCCTGTTCGGGCTCATTGTCCCCGGGCCGTACCGCATCCCGTACGCAGGGGTGGACGTGCGCGGCGTGTTCACCAACACCACCCCGACGGACGCCTACCGCGGGGCGGGGCGCCCGGAGGCCACCTATCTCCTGGAGCGGATGGTGGACCTGTTCGCCCGCGAGATCGGCATGGATCCGGTGGGGGTTCGGCGGCGCAACCTCATCCGGGCCGATGAGTTCCCGTACAACACGGCGATGGGGCTACAGTATGACAGCGGCAATTACGAACAAGCGCTGGACAAGGCGCTGGCCATGCTCGGATACGAAGACTTTCGGGAAAAGCAGGAGAAGCTGCGCCAGCAGGGCCGGTATCTCGGGGTCGGCGTGACCACGTACGTCGAGATCTGCGGCCTTGGGCCTTCCCAGGTGGCGGGCGCCGTGGGCTTCCAAGGGGGGCTGTGGGAGAGCGCCACGGTGCGCGTGCACCCGAGCGGCAAGGTGACCGCCTTCACGGGCACATCCCCGCACGGGCAGGGGGAGGAGACGACGTTTGCCCAGATTGTCTCCGCCAAACTCGGGGTGCCGGTCGAGGACGTCGAGGTGGTCCACGGCGACACGAACCGCATCGCGATGGGGTGGGGGACGTACGGATCGCGCACGACGCCAGTGGGCGGAAGCGCGCTGGCGGTGGCGGCGGACCGCGTGATCGAAAAGGCGAAGAAGATCGCGGCCCACATGCTGGAGGTGGCGGAGGAGGACGTGTCCTTCGCGGACGGGGTGTTCTCCGTCCAGGGGGCGCCCAGCCGCAAGGTGACCTTCCAGGAGGTGGCGCTACAGGCGTACCTGGCTTGGAATCTGCCGCCTGGCGTGGAGCCGGCATTGGAGGGCAGCGCGTTCTACGACCCGACCAACTTTGTCTATCCCTTCGGCACGCACATCTGCGTCGTGGAGGTGCTGCCGGACACGGGTGAGGTGAAGATCCTGCGCTACGTGGCGGTGGACGACCCGGGACCGGTGATCAACCCGATGATCGCAGAGGGGCAAGTCCACGGGGGCATCGTCCAGGGCATCGGGCAGGCGCTGTGGGAAGGCGCGCTGTACGACGAGCAGGGCCAACTGGTCTCGGGGACCTTCATGGACTACGCGATGCCCAAGGCGCGCTTTTTCCCGATGTTCGAGACGGCGTTCACCGAGACACCCTCTCCGCACACCCCGCTCGGCGTCAAGGGCATCGGGGAGACGGGGACGATCGCCGCGACGCCGACGGTGGTCAATGCAGTCATCGACGCGTTGGCACCGTTCGGGGTGCGCGACATCGACATGCCGCTGACGCCGGAGCGCGTGTGGCGGGCGATTCGAAACGGGGGGGATCGGGCGTGATTCCGAGCGCATTCGCATATGAACGGGCGGAGTCGGTGGAGCAGGCGCTCTCGCTGCTGCAGGCCTCCGGCGGGGAGGCGAAGTGGCTGGCGGGCGGGCACAGCCTTCTGCCGCTGATGAAACTGCGCCTGAGCGCGCCGCCCAAGCTGATCGACATCAGCCGTATTCCGGAGCTGCGCGGGGTGGCCCGCGTCGGCGACCGGTTGGTGATCGGGGCGCTGACGACGCACAGGGAGCTGGCCACGCACCCGCTCATCCGGGAGCAGCTGCCGGCGCTGGCGGAGGCGGCGCGCCAGGTGGGCGATCTCCAGGTGCGCAACCGCGGCACCCTCGGCGGTAACCTGGCCCACGCGGACACGGCGTCCGACCTTCCGGCGGTGGCCGTGTCGCTGGGGGCGGATCTGTTGGTGGCGACACCGGACGGGGATGTGGTCCTCCCGGCAGAGGAGTTCTTCCTCGGGCCCTTGGTGACGGCGATGCCGGAGAACGGGCTGCTCAAGGCGGTCTCCTTCCCGGTGCCGCCCGGGCACACCCGCGGGGTGTACGAGAAGTTCCCGCATCCGGCCTCCGGCTACGCGGTGGCGGGTGTGGCGGTCACCGCCGGGGTGAACGCGGACGGCGTCGTGGACTATGTCCGCGTCGGCGTCACGGGTGCGGCGGACGCGGCGTACCGCGCGAAGGCGGTGGAGGACGCCCTGGCCGGGCGCGCGCCGACACCGGAGGCGCTGCGGGAGGCGGCCGCACGGGCGGCGGATGACGGGGCCATCGCCGGAGACGCGTTCGCGTCGGAGGAGTACCGGCGGCACCTGTGCACGGTGATCGCCGAGCGGGCGCTGAGGCGGGCGCTGGCGTGACAGCCGGCCGCCGGTCCGGATTGTACCGGCGTTCGGAGACGGCGGAACGGGTGCAGGGGAGGGGGCGGTCGAGGGGCCGCCCCCTTCCACCGCGCAGATCGCCAAGAGGCCGGCGGACAGACTGCGAAGAGGGGTGACGACGCTGAACAATCCGTTTGCCGATGTGACGGCAGTCCAAGCCGCCCTTGCGGATCAGGGGTACGTCGCGGACCGGGCGCTGGCGACGGCGGTGTTTTTGGCCATGGCGCTGGAGCGGCCGCTGTTTCTCGAAGGTGAAGCAGGGGTTGGCAAGACCGAGCTGGCCAAGGCCTTGGCGAAAGCCGTCGGACGGCCGCTGGTCCGCCTGCAGTGTTACGAAGGCATTGACCGGGAACACGCGCTGTACGAATGGAACTACCCGCGCCAGTTGCTGCACATCCGGGTTCGCGAGGCCACTGGCCTGCAGGCGGCCGACGGCGAACGGGCAGCCGCCGGATTGGAGGAGGAGATCTTCAGTCCGGCGTTCCTGCTTCGCCGCCCGCTCCTGCAGGCGGTGGATCCGGACGGTCCGGCGCCGGTCCTGCTGATCGACGAGGTGGACCGCAGCGACGAGGAGTTCGAAGCGTTCCTGCTGGAACTATTAGGGGAGTTTCAGGTGACCATTCCGGAGCTGGGGACCATTCAGGCGGAGGAGATCCCGCTGGTATTGCTCACCTCCAACCGGACGCGCGAGGTCCACGACGCCCTCAAACGCCGATGCCTGTACCATTGGGTGGAGTATCCCGATTTCGAGCGGGAATACGCCATCCTCACCACCCACGTGCCCTCGTTGGCCCGGGACGTCGCGGAGGCGGTATGCCGCTTCGTGCAGCGGCTGCGTCAGGAGCCGTTGATGAAACGCCCCGGCGTGGCCGAGACCCTCCACTGGGGCGCGGCGCTCGCCGCCCTCTCCGCCTCCGAACTGAATCCGGACCGGGTGGAAGAGACCATCGGCTGCCTCATCAAGTACAAGGACGATCTCGATCTCCTCCTCACCCCGCAGCAGGGGAGAAAACCGGTGGCGCGGCTGTTGGCGGAAGCGGGAGGAATCTGACGTGTCCCGCGAGGAGGAGCGGACCGGGTCCGTTCGGGCGGCCTCAGGCCGGGACGTCGCGGCGGACGGGCCGGCCGGGGAGGAGCGGCCGCCGTTTGTCTCCAACCTGCTGGCGTTCCTGCGCGGCCTGCGGCGGCTAGGGTTTTCCGTCGGCCCGGGGGAGGCCCGCCTGGTCCTGTCGGCTCTGGGGCGGCTGGGGGTGACCGACGCCCGGACGTGCCGCGACGCGGTGCAGGCGGTGGTGGTCAAGCACGCGCACGAGGTCCCGCTGTTTCGGGCCGCCTGGCAGGTGTTCTTTCAGAACGCCCGCGGCGTGCAGCACGCCTGGCTCGCGCTCAACACCCTCTCTGCCCAGGTGGCGCGCGGCTGGCAGGAGCGGCACCGCCATCTTCAGGTGGTCTGGATGGGGCGCGATCCCGCCGCGGATCCGGACCGCGCGGGCGGGGACGAGGCGGGGCCCCAGGTGTGGATCCGCACGGGGGCGAGTGCGGAGGAGCGGTTGCGGCGGCGGGACGCCGCCCGCATCACCCCGGCGGAGTGGGAACAGGTCAAACGCTGGCGGGTGCGGGCGACGCCTCTGTGGCGTCCGAGCCGACGCCGGATCGCGGTGCGGCGGGGCGGGCCGTTGGACCTCGGGCGCACCATCCGGCGAGCGGCAGCAGGGACTGGCGGCGAGTGCATCGATTGGATCTACAGACAGGTGCGCAAGAAGCAGCGCCCCGTGGTGTTGCTGTGCGACGTCAGCGGATCGATGGACCCCTACAGCCGCATGGCGCTGCGCTTCGCGCACGCCCTGATGCAAGCCGGTTTGCGACTCGACGTGTACGTGTTCAGCACGCGCCTGACCCGGATCACGGATCGGCTCCGCCTGCGCGATGTGGATCGGGCGCTGCAGGAGGCGGTGTGGGCTGTCCCCGACATGTCAGGCGGCACCCGGTTAGCGGAGGCGTTGGCCGCGTTCCGGCAGCGGCACGCGGTCCGCGCGCTGCGCGGGGGCGCCGTCGTGGTGCTGCTGTCAGATGGACTGGACGCAGGGGAACCCGGGGTCCTGGACGCGGAGGTCGTGCGCCTGCGGCGGCTGGCGCGGCGCCTGGTGTGGTGGAATCCTCTTTTCGGGGATCCGTCGTACCAGCCGTCGGCGCGCGGTGCCACGGTGTTGGCCCGGCATGCGGACGGGGTCTGGCCCGCCCACAACTGGGCAGGCCTCGAGGCTGCATGGGCCGATTTGAGGAAATGACATCCTGCGCAGAGGCGGAGAGAGGGCGTCCGGGTCACACCCGGTACGTCCAATACACCTCTTGCCGCAAGGTCGCCTCTCGCTGGGCGCGGAAGGCGGGGTCGCGCTCCATGCGGGCGAGCATGGCTTCGGATTGCGAGCGGTGGGCCCGGATGGCGGCCATCTTCACATCCCGCACGCTGGTGATGTCGATGATCACGTCCGGATCGCCCAGCTTCTCGCGGCAATCCCGGGAGAAGGCGGCGCAGTGCACCACGGGCCGCTCGTTCGCGGGCAGCTTCTCGACGGCGCGGATGGCGGCGGCGCCGAGGGCGTTGTGATCCGGATGCACGGCGAAACCGGGGTAGTAAGTGATGAGCAGGCTCGGCCGCATCTCCTTCATGACGGCGAGAATGCGGTCGGCCAACTGTTCCCGATCCTCGAATTCCACCGTCTTGTCACGCAGCCCGAGCAGCCGGAGATCCTGGATGCCGAGCGCGGCGCAGGCGGCGCGCAGCTCCTTTTCGCGCACGTCGGGCAGGGTCTCTCGGTTGGCGAAGAACGGTTTGCCCATGTTCCGGCCCATCTGCCCGAGCGTTCCGCAGAGGTAGGTGACGGGTGTACCCGCCCGGGTGTGCAGGGCGATGGTCCCGCCGCTGGCAAACGTCTCGTCGTCCGGGTGGGGATAGACCACCAATACGTGTCGTTCCATGTGGATCCTCCTCTCGTCACATCCGGAAGGGTGTCTCGCTCAGCTCCAGGGCGATGGCGAGCCGGCCCTCCGCGTCGTGCCCGGCCATGAGCAGCCGGCCCTCCGCGTCGACTTCCCAATCCGTCAGACCCTCGGCGTAGATCCAGCCATTCTCCATCTTCAACCCCACGCGGTACGGTCCGTCGCCGCGGATCACCCCGCGCTGGTACCGGACCAGCCCATTGCGGATGTATGCGCAGATGGCCATGGCGTTCTCCGAGTCGCGCGCCGCATAGGCGCCGTTGGTGGTTTCCAGATGCAGGTACACATCCTTGCCGGCGAACCGGTCGAGCGCCGACTGTACGGCCGCACGGTCGATGGGCCCCATCGTTCAGCCTCCATTCCGAGTGGCTCGAATCGGTGAGCCATTTCTTCCCTCTCATCGGTCCATTATAGACCATGCGCTCCTGGTGTGCATGAGGGCGCATGTCATCGGACGAGTACGCACACGCTGAGGAGGCGTGCGAGAGGGGGGGATCATCCTGGAGGACTGTGTCATCGTCGGCGGCGGCATCGCTGGTTTGCAGGCCGCTATCCAACTGGGCCGGTACGGGCACCGGGTGCTGGTGATCGATGGGGCCTGGGGGCGATCCGTCTGGTGCCAAGCGTATCACAACGTGCTCGGGTGGCCAGACGGGGTCAGCGGACCCCATCTGCGATCCCTCGGCCGCGCCCAGGCGGAGCGGTTTGGCGTCCAGTTCGCGGTCGACTGGGTCGAGACGGCGGTGCAGGCGCAACCGGAGGGGTTCCGCCTGACCGGGCGCAGCGGCCGGACGTACATGGGGCGGCGTCTGCTCCTCGCCACGGGCGTCATGGATCGCCTGCCCGAACTACCCGGCCTGATGCCTCGCCTAGGGCTGTCGGTATACGTGTGCCCGGACTGCGACGGGTACGAGGTGCGCGGGCGGAGGACGGCCGTGCTCGGTGCCGGGGAGGCGGGAGCGCGCATGGCGATCACGTTGACCGACTGGACCCGGGACCTGGTGTACATCGACCACGAGCGGCGGCCCTTATCTCCAGCGTTGGCGCAGGAGCTGAAGGGGGCCGGCATCCCGCACATCGAAGGACCCATCGTGGCCCTCGAAGGCCCGGGCGACGGGCTGGCGGCGGTGAGGTTGGCGGACGGCCGGCGCATCGAGGCGGAGCGGGCCTTCACGGCGTTCGGGGGCAACCTCGTACACTCGGCGTTGGCGGTCCAACTCGGCGTCCGGGTGCACGACAACGGGCACATTCCGGTGCACCCGCGCACCCGGGAGACGAACGTCCCCGGCGTGTGGGCGGCGGGGGATGTGGCCGCCCACTCCGAGCAGGTGGCCATCGCGATGGGCGACGGGGCCCAGGCGGCCATCTGGATCCATAAGAGCTTGGCCGGCCGGTGACCCTCTGGCCGGTTCCACGCTGGAAAAAGCGGTGGAAAAGCGGAAACTGTTGTGGTATAGGAAACCATATGGACATCTCACCGTGGGGGGGCTTTGGACATGGCCACGTTGGAGGATTTCGAAAAGCTGGATTTGCGCGTCGGAACCGTGATCGCCGCGGAACCCTTTCCAGAGGCGCGCAAACCGGCCATCAAGCTGCGGATTGACTTCGGTCCCCTCGGCGTCAAGCAGTCCAGCGCCCAGATCACGCGGCGCTACAACCCCGAGGGTCTTGTTGGGCGCCAGGTGGTGGCGGTGGTGAACTTTCCGCCGCGGCGCATCGCCGGGTTTTCGTCGGAGGTGCTGGTGCTCGGGGGCATTCCGGAAGAGGGAGACGTGGTGTTGCTCAGGCCGGACGAACCGGTGGGCAACGGGACCCCGATCGCCTGAGGCACCCGGACACGCCGGGCGGGAAGCATTCCTGACCGCCGCGGAGATGGAGATGGCGGAGCGCACCGGTTACGGTACAATGGGATCGGGTGAGACCGCATGGTGAGACGTTTGGCGCACTGGCTGTACGGGGATTGGAGCACCCAGAAGGCCGTGCGTATCGGAATGGAGTGGTTCAACCTGTCATACGCCATCATCCACGGGTTGGAGCGCTCCTGGCCGGACATGAGCATCGACCTGTCGTTCCTCTTGTTCTGGGTGTGGCTGCGAACCCGCTTTGACTGGTGATCAACTCGGTCCAAGCCGCGGTAATGCGTCTGCTTTGTCCGCCGGCCCCTGACCAGCCGCATCCAAAGGGAGGACGCGGACGTCCGCACCATTTTGCGCGGCGACCCGCTCCCACAACCGGAACTCTTGCCGCGGCGCGGTCACGGTCAATCCGTCGTCCGACGTCCGTTCCAGCCGGGCCCGAGTCGCCCCTTCGTACACGGCGTCGGAACGGATCTCCTCGGCCCAGTCCGGCCGGTTCATCGGGTCCTCGTGGTGAATCACGAAGTGCACCACATCCGCCTGATCGGCGGACTCCATCCGACCTTTATGCATGATGCATCCCTCCTGTCCGCGGATTCAGTGTGCGCGGCGCCAGACCAGTTTATCCGAGAAGAGGTGACTGGCGTGAGAAATTTTGGGAAGATTCTGGTGGCCAACCGGGGCGAGATCGCCATTCGCGTGTGCCGCGCGGCCACAGAACTCGGCATCCGCACCGTGGCCATCTACGCGGAAGAAGACAAGCTGTCCCTGCATCGGTACAAGGCCGATGAAGCGTACCGCGTCGGCGCCGGTAAGGGCCCTGTCGAGGCGTACCTCGACATCGACAGCATCATCGACGTGGCGCTGCGCGCCGAGTGCGATGCCATTCATCCCGGGTACGGGTTTCTGTCGGAGAACGAAGGGTTCGCCCGCGCCTGCCAGCAGGCGGGCATCACGTTCATCGGGCCGAAGCCGGAACACCTGCGCATGTTCGGCGACAAGGTGAGCGCGCGCGAGGTGGCGAAGGCGGCCGGGGTGCCCGTGATTCCGGGGACGGACGGTCCCGTCGATCTCGCGGGTGCCCGAGCCTTCGCGGCGGAGGCGGGGTACCCGGTGATCATCAAGGCCGTCGCGGGCGGCGGCGGCCGCGGTATGCGCGTGGTGAGAAGCGAGGCAGAATTGGTGGACGCCTTCTCCCGCGCCAGTTCTGAGGCGCAGGCCGCCTTCGGGGAGGGCGGGGTGTACGTGGAGAAGTACCTGGAGGCCCCGCGCCACATCGAGGTGCAGATCCTGGGCGATCAGCACGGCAACCTGGTTCACCTGTTCGAGCGCGACTGCTCCATCCAGCGCCGGCACCAGAAGTTGGTGGAGATCGCCCCCTCGCGCCTCGACGCCTCCCTGCGCCAGGACATCTGCGAGACGGCCGTCCGCCTGATGCGCCACGCGCGCTACGAGAACGCGGGAACGGTGGAGTTTTTGCTGGCGCCGGACGGGCGGTTCTACTTCATCGAGGTCAACCCGCGCATCCAGGTCGAGCACACGGTGACTGAGCTGGTCACCGGGATCGACCTCGTCCAAGCCCAGATCCGCGTGGCGGAAGGGTATCCGCTCTCGGCGCCGGAGATCGGCATTCATCGCCAGGAAGACATCCAGACCCGCGGCTACGCCATCCAGTGCCGGGTGACGACGGAGGACCCGCGCAACGGGTTCTTGCCGGACACCGGGCGCATCACCACCTACCGTTCGGCAGTGGGCTTCGGGATCCGGCTGGACAGCGGCAACGGCTACGCCGGGGCGCGGGTGCTGCCCTACTATGACTCGCTGCTGGTCAAGATCACCGCCTTCGCCCTGACCTTTGAGGCGGCGGCCGCCAAGATGCACCGCTCGTTGCAGGAGTTCCGCATCCGCGGCGTGAAGACGAACATCCCGTTCCTCGCCAACGTGGTGCGCCATCCGAAGTTCCTCGCCGGCGAATGCGACGTGACGTTCATCGATCATCATCCGGAGCTCTTC
Source organism: Alicyclobacillus macrosporangiidus CPP55 (assembly GCF_000702485.1). GTDB lineage: Bacteria > Bacillota > Bacilli > Alicyclobacillales > Alicyclobacillaceae > Alicyclobacillus_H > Alicyclobacillus_H macrosporangiidus_B. The sequence goes on from NZ_JNIL01000001.1 coordinate 3,404,175, forward strand.
CGCTTCCCGCAGCGACTCGACCGGGGGACGAAGCTGCTCACGTACATCGCCGAGGTGACGGTCAACGGCCAGGGGGATGCGGGCCCGCAGCAAAAGCCGGACTTGCCCGCGCCGCCGGTTCCGGTGTATCGGTACGGGGAACCGCGCCCGCGCGGCACCCGCGACCTGCTGCACGAGCTCGGCCCGGAGGGGCTGCTGCGCCGGCTGCGCCAGGACCGCCGCCTGTGGCTGACAGACACCACCTTCCGCGACGCGCATCAGTCTCTGCTGGCTACCCGCGTGCGCACGCACGATCTGCTCGCCATCGCCGAGGCCACGTCCCGCATCGGGGCCAACCTGTTTTCGATGGAGGTCTGGGGCGGGGCGACCTTTGACGCCAGCATGCGCTTTTTGCAAGAGGACCCGTGGCAGCGCCTCGCCGACCTGCGAGCCGCCATCCCGAACATCCTGTTCCAGATGCTGTTGCGCGGCGCCAATGCGGTCGGGTACAAGAATTACCCGGACAATGTGGTGCGGCGGTTTGTGCAGTTGGCGGCCGAAAGCGGGATCGACGTGTTCCGGATCTTCGACAGCCTGAACTGGCTGCCCAACATGCAGGTGGCCATCGACGAGGTGCGCCAGGCGGGCAAGATCGCCGAGGCGGCCATCTGCTACACGGGCGACATTTTGAACCCGGACCGCAGCAAATACGACCTGGGCTATTACGTCCGCCTGGCCCAGGACCTGGAGCGGGCGGGGGCGCAGATCCTGGCCATCAAGGATATGGCGGGGCTCTTACGGCCGTACGCGGCGGTCAAGCTGGTCAAGGCGTTGCGCGATCACGTGGGCATCCCCATCCACCTGCACACCCACGACACCAGCGGCAACGGGATCGCCACGTATCTCATGGCGGCAGAAGCGGGGGTTGACGTGGTGGACGTCGCCATCAGCTCCATGTCGGGGCTCACGTCGCAGCCGAGCTGGAACGCCTTAGTGGCCGCGTTGGAGCGCACACCGCGGGCGGTCCCGGACGACCTGGCAGAACTGCAGCGCCTGTCCGACTATTGGGAGGTGGTCCGGCAGTACTACGGGCGATTCGAGTCGGACATGAAGACGTCGACGGCGGAGGTGTACCTGCACGAGATGCCGGGCGGGCAGTACACCAACCTCCGGGAACAGGCCCTGGCGTTGGGCATCGGCGACCGCTTCGACGAGGTGAAGCGGGCGTATCAGGAGGTCAACCGGATGCTGGGGGACATCGTCAAAGTAACCCCGTCCTCGAAGATGGTCGGCGACTTCGCCCTGTTCATGGTGCAAAACGGCCTGAGGACCGCCGAGGATGTGCTGGAGAAGGCGGAGGGGCTCGACTTCCCGGCCAGCGTCGTGGATTTCTTTCTCGGGCACATGGGCCAGCCGCCGGGCGGTTTCCCGGAGGACCTCAGGCGAGCGGTGCTCAAGGGCCGCGAGCCGCTGGCGGGCCGCCCGGGGGAGGTGTTGCCCGAGGTGGACCTGGAGGCGGAGCGCGCCGCGTTCGCGGAGCGGATGGGCGTGGCGCCGGACGATCGGCGGCTGATGTCGTACGTGATGTACCCGAAAGTGACGGAGGACCTGTACCACCACCGTGCTCGTTACGGGGATCTCACGCCGCTCGACACGCTGACTTTCTTCTACGGGATGCGGCCGGGTGAGGAGATCACCGTCTCCATCGAGCGCGGCAAGACCCTTGTCGTCAAGCTGTTGTCGGTGGGAGAACTGCACCCGGACGGGCGGCGGACCGTATTCTTCGAGCTGAACGGTCAGCCGCGAGACGTGGAGGTCATCGATCGCAGCGCGCCGCAGGCGGCGTTGCAGCGGCGCAAGGCCGGGGACGATCCGCACGAGGTGGGCGCCAGCATGCCGGGCACCGTGCTCGCGGTGATGGTGAAGCCTGGAGACGCGGTATCACGCGGGGACTTGCTGCTGGTCACCGAGGCGATGAAGATGGAGATGCAGGTGCAGGCGCCCCTCGACGGGGTGGTCGAGGAGGTGTGCTGCCGTCCGGGCGAGGCCGTGCAGCCGGGGGATCTGCTGTTGGTGCTGCGGGATCGCGGGCCGGGGGAGGAATGAGCGAAAGACGGCCGAGTCGCAGCACGGCCGAACGGCCGTCCGGGGTCCTGCGGGGGCGGACGCCGTCTGCCCCCGAGCGCCCGTTCCTCTGTGCCTTCGCCGGGGTCAGTCCGCCAGGCCAGGCGTGCCGTCCGTCTGGCCTGGCTCCGCGTGCGCCGATGCCAATGCACCCGGCGCGACATCCGGCACGATGTACTGATAGATGAGGACGTCCTGCCACTGCCCAAACTTGTGTCCCACTTCGCGCAGGCATCCGACGAATGTGAATCCGAACCGTTCGTGCAACCGCACGCTGGCGTCGTTGCCCCGGGAGATGTGGGCCAAGATGGCGTGCAGCCCGATCCGCTGCGCCCGATCCAGGATGTGCTGCATCAATTGACTGCCTACACCTCGCCCGCGCTGCTGATGGTCGATGTAGATGGAGATCTCGGCGGTGTACCGATAGCCGGCTTTGCCGCCGTAAGGGGACAGCCCGCAATAGCCGAGGACGTGCCCGTCCTCCTCGGCGACCACCAGCGGATAGCGGGGGCCGTGATGCGCGAACCAAACCCGTCGCTGTTCCAACGTCTGCACCTCGAGATCGAAGGTGGCGGTCGTCTCCAGCACGGCTTGGTTGTAGATGTTGAGCATCGTCAGCAGATCGTGATATTGGGCGTCGCGGATGCGCAACACGGTGAGCCCTCCTCGTTCAAGCCTCCAGTTTCACACTACGCCGGAAACGGGAGGGCGTCAACCATTCTTGTGAATTTACTTAACCTCGCAAACGCTCAGGGAGCGGCCGCGTCACACCTCTTCCCGAGGTGCCTGGCTTCGGGCCTGCGCGTATCGCCGCTCGGCGTCCCGCAGATCGTCCGTCACCTCGGCCACCGCCCGCGTGTTGTCATCCCCTTGCACCTGCGCGACCGCGCGTTCGGCTTTTTCGATCGCGTTGGCGGCCTGTACCAGGGTCGTGGCGTTGGTGTGCGACTGGGCCTGCGCCACCGCCCGGTGTGCCTTGGCCACCGAGTCCTGCGCGTCGGACAGCGGGCTCTGCGCTTGCATGCTGGTCGGCTGATCCGGCATGTTTCCACTCCTCTCCAGGGTTGCTGGCCGTAGTGTGAGTCAAGGCACGCAGAATATGCGGCTGCCCGTCTCAGCGCGCGTTCGGTTATAATGACGCCAAAAGGAACGAAGGAGAGAGGAGCATGCCGGGGGCGGAACCCCTGCATCCAAACCGGCTCATGACCACACGGATGCGCATGGGCACCACCACGACGACGTCTTTCACACCCACGCGCCGACCGGCAAGATGCGGCGCGCTTTCTGGCTGACCGCCATCATCCTGGTGGCGGAGCTGGCCGGTGGCTGGCTCTCGCACAGCCTGGCGCTGTTGTCAGATGCCGGCCATGTCCTCACGGACATCGCCGCCATCGGTCTCGCTTGGTATGCGCTCAACCAGGCGCAGCGGCCAGCCAATGCCCGGATGACCTTCGGCTATCATCGGTCGGGGATCCTGGCCGCCTTGATCAACGCCGTCACGCTGTGGGGCGTGGCCGTCGTGATCCTGTTGGAGGCTTACCAACGGTTGCTTCAACCCCAACCCATCATCGGCGGATGGCTGTTCGCCAGCGCGGCTGTGGGGCTGGCGTTGAACCTGTATTTGGCCTGGGAGATGCGGGATGACCATCAGCTGAATGTGCGCAGCGCCGTTCTGCACATGATCGGAGACGCGGCGGCGTCGGCCGCGGTGATCGTTGGCGGTGCGGTGATGGCCATGACCGGGTGGTACGTGATCGATCCGCTGCTCAGCGCCGCCATCGCCCTGCTCATCGCATTTGGCGCGTGGCGCATTGTACGCCAGACGGTCAACATCCTCATGGAAGGGATACCGCACGGCATCGAGCTGGAGCGGGTGGTTCAGGAGATGCTCGCGGTGGACGGCGTCCGCTCGGTGCACGACGTGCACATCTGGAGCATTACCAGCGGCCGCAACGCCCTTTCCTGCCACGTGGTCATGGACGGGGACCTGACCATCCGGGAGAGCCAAGCCATCCTGCGTGACATGGAACACCGTTTGGAACATCTGGGCATCGGCCATGTCACCATCCAGACCGAGGACGACGCCCATCCCCACGAATCTTCCGTCCTCTGCTGCGGCGGTCAGGGTGAGCATCCGCCTCACTGACCGCCGTCCTCATGCGAACCGGTGTGTCTCACGCGCAACGCGCCGGGACATCCACTCCGTCAACCGGTACCCCAAGACCGCTGTCCCCAAAAACGCATCCGGCATCACCGGGAAGACATACCGGGGAAGCGGGATGAACGGCAGTTGCAAGCCCGCGAGAACGAGCGGAAACCACAGGAGCCACCGGACCTGAGGGGTGGCCAGGGTGGCCCACAAAATGCCGGCCGCGCCGAGGCCGACCCACAGGATATGGAGATTCGCCCACCACTGGTACGGCTCCGTATCGGGGTACCAGGGTGCGCTGAACATCCGCCACAGCTTGTCCACCGTCAACCACTTGAGATACGCCAATGGGTGTTGGGAGAAACCCTGGGCGATATAGCTCAGTGCGAGTTTCACCTGTTCCTGCGATGTGAGCCCCGGAGGAACGGGCCAGTCTGCCCAATCGGGGATGCTGCCGTTCAGCAGCGGATTACCCGCGTCTTCGCTCGTCAGAATGAGGCGGTGAAAAGCCCGCCAGTTCCGGATCCACCAAGGCGCCAGGCAGAGCACAAAGCCAGACACGGCTCCGCCGAACCGCAAAGCCACCTCCTTCAGAGAGGCCTGGCCGCTGCGCCACCTCCAGCCAAGGCACAGGGCAATGCCTGCCATGTAGGGCAGGGGCGTCGGCCGGACGAGTACACTCAGTCCCAGCAGCAGCCCCGTGAAAAACCATCGCGGGAGGGTGCTGCGTTCCAGCGCGCGGCAGAAAGACAGGATAAAAGACCAGAACAGAAAATTGAACAAGGTCTCGGTCAGGACAAAGGACGCCGCCTTCACCTGGGGCAGGTACAGCGTCCATAACAGGGCGGCGAGCATCGCCCAGCGGGGCGGGCACACGCGCCTCGCGACACGGTACACAATGAGGCTTGTCCCGATGGCCAGAGCGGCTTGCAACCATACGGTCATGCGCAAGCCTGGCAGGCCGAATTCGCCCCATCGCGGGTACACGTGACCCGCCAGCCACTTGCACAAGGCGACGAACAGAGGGTATCCCGGCGTCACCTGCGCAGCCGGCGCGGTCGACCAGTAGGTGAGGACGTGCCTTTGCAGCAGCAGATCAGCGGCGTGGTTGTAGTGGACCATGTCCCCCGTCAACGGCACGTACGGGTTCCGGCGAAACATCCAGGCGTGCACGACGCAGCCGACGGCGAGAATGAAGAAGGGCCAGACCGCCTCCTGGAAGCGTGCGAAATGGAAGCGCAGACGCGGCAGAGGCAACGTGAGTTCCTCCTTCCCGTCCAGGCCGGTGTTAGAGATCATGCGCAAGTGTGGATAAAAATACATACCACCCCTGCGTGCCGATTTGCTATAGTAAGTGGGCGGAATCCAGGCGACACGCCATTTCAGGCGCCTATGGGATCGTTTCGTTGAACCATGTCGAAGTCTACCATACCTTGAATCGTTAGGGAAATCCATAGGAGCCGGCCGGCCCTGGCGTGAGACGCCGTGTGGCCGCCGGCCGCCCCGTACAGGCGGGGAAGGCCACAGTCTAAAGGAGGGGCGTCGGCATCATGAATCTCGATTTCAGCATCATCGCCCCGAGCATCCCGTTCATCTTGAAAGGGATCCTGGTCACACTCGAGTTCACCCTGACCTCGGCGGTGATTGGGTTTTTGTGGGGAACGGTCCTGTCCATTCTCAAGATTTCCCGATGGCGTTTCGTGCGCGGGTTCGGCATGGTATACACGTCGATCTTTCGCGGCACGCCGTTGTTGGTGCAGCTGAGCATCGTCTATTTCGCGACCCCGCAGTTGACGGGGTACAACATCACGCCCTACATGGCCGGCGTCATCACCTTCGGCCTCAACTCTGCCGCATACATCTCGGAGACCATCCGAGCAGGCATCCTTTCGGTCGACCGGGGCCAGCGCGAAGCGGCCCTCTCCCTGGGGGTGCCCTACCGCCGGATGATGCTCGACATCATCCTGCCCCAGGCGGTGAAGAACATCCTGCCCGCACTGGTCAACGAGAGCATCGCCCTGCTGAAGGACTCGACCCTGGTGTCGACCATCGGCGCCGGCGATCTGCTGCGGCGGGCGGACATCGTATCGGCCGATACGTACCGGTATTTCGAACCGCTGATCATCGTGGCCGCCATCTACTACGTCATGGTCATCGGTCTGACGTGGGCCGGCAGGCGGTTGGAGAGGAGGTTGCAGCGCAGTGATCGCGGTGAAGAACGTGTCCAAATCCTTCGGGGCCCTGACGGTACTCCGCAACGTGTCGCTTGAGGTGGCCAAGGGCGAGGTCGTCGCCATCATCGGTCCGTCCGGTTCCGGAAAATCCACGCTGTTGCGCTGCATCAACTTGCTGGAGCGGCCCACGCGGGGGCAGGTGTTCGTCGGCGGGGTGGAGCTGACCCACCCGAAGGCCAACGTGATGAAAGTGCGCCAGAACATCGGGATGGTGTTCCAGCATTTTCACCTGTTTCCGCATCTGCGCGTGATCGACAACCTGACGTACGCGCCGGTGACGGTCAAGGGTTTGCCGAAGGACGAGGCCCGCGCCAAGGCGATGGACCTGCTGCGGCGCGTCGGCCTGGAGGACAAGGCGGAGGTCTACCCCGCCACGCTCTCGGGCGGCCAGAAGCAGCGGGTGGCCATCGCCCGCGCGCTGGCGATGGAGCCTGAGGTGATGCTGTTCGACGAGCCGACTTCGGCGCTCGATCCGGAGATGGTCAAGGAGGTCCTCGAGGTCATCCGCTCGCTCGCCCATACGGGCATCACGATGGCCATCGTCACCCACGAGATGGGCTTCGCACGGGAAGTGGCGGACCGGATCTGCTTCCTCGACGGCGGCCAGTTGATTGAGCAGGCCCCGCCGGCGGAGTTTTTCAGCCGGCCGCGAAGCGAGCGCGCCCGGGCTTTTTTAGAAAAAATACTGTAAGTTGGAACACGGCCTGCGCTCCGCTCCTGCGCTAAAGCGAGCCGCTGCGCGCAGGCCGTGTTCCTGCACTGTGAATATTCCGTCGGGGAGCCTGTGAGATGCCGTGTTCACCGTTCTGTCAAAGTCACAGCGCTTTCATCCGGCGCGCGCGGATTGACGGAATTCACAGACGTGGGGTACCCTGTACAAAAATGCATACCCGATTCGCATGACTGGCGGGATCGCGAGGGGAACCTCGGGGGAGTGCGAATCTTCACGGGCCAGCGGTGCGGCCGTCTTCGCGCCGGGCCCGTTAGCCGGCCGCCTGGGCGCTCTGACTTACGGAAGAAGAGTGTTCGGGCGGCTTTTTGCATCCATCACCACGACGGGGGGACACACGATGAAGGTGTTGGTCGCCGACGACATCTCCAGGCAGGGACTGGAGAAACTGCGGGTCGTGCCGGACATCGAGATCGAAGTGAAGACCGGGTTGTCCGAGGCCGAGCTGGCGCAAGCGGTCCGCTCCGCGGACGCGCTCTTGGTGCGCTCCCAGTCCAAGGTAACCGAACGGGTACTGGAGTCGGCCGACCGCCTGAAGGTCATCGGCCGGGCGGGTGTCGGCGTCGACAACATCGACGTGGCGGCGGCGACGCGGCGCGGCATCGTCGTGGTCAACGCGCCGGATGGCAACACCATCTCGGCGTGCGAGCACACGTTTGCGATGATGATCGGCCTGGCGCGCCATATCCCAAGGGCGCATGCGTCCGTCAAAGCGGGGGTGTGGGATCGGAAGTCGTTCGTCGGTGTCGAGCTGATGGGCAAGACGCTGGCGGTCATCGGCATGGGCCGCATCGGCACCGAGGTCGCCAAGCGGGCGAAGGCGTTCGGCATGAAGGTGCTCGGGTACGATCCGTTTCTGACCGATGACCGGGCGAAGGAGCTGGGCATCGTCAAGGCGGCGCTGGAGGAAGCGGTGGCGGCGGCCGATTTCATCACGGTGCACACCCCGCTGACGAAGGAGACCCGCCACTTGATTGACGCGGGCATGTTCGCCCGCATGAAGGATGGCGTGCGCATCGTCAACTGCGCGCGCGGGGGCATCATCGATGAACAGGCGTTGTGCGACGCGCTGGCCGCGGGGAAAGTGGCCGGCGCGGCGTTGGACGTGTACGAGCAGGAGCCGCTGCCCGCCGATCACCCGCTGCGCCGCTTCGACAACGTGATCTTCACCCCGCACCTGGGGGCCTCGACGGAGGAGGCGCAGCTGAACGTCGCCATCGTCGTCGCCGAGGAGGTCGCCAACGTGCTGTTGGGCCGGCCGTTCCGCAACGCGGTCAACCTGCCGTCGCTGGACAAGGAGCTCTCGGATTATCTCGCGCCGTACCTGGTCCTGGGAGAGAAGCTGGGCGCGCTGTTGGGGCAGCTCTCGCCGCAGTCCATGGCGGACATCGAGATCGCCTACGGCGGCGAACTCGCCCTCCAGGATGTATCCTTCCTGTCGCGCACGGTGCTCAAGGGGCTGCTCAGCCAGCGGTTCGCGGACGAGGTCAACTACGTCAACGCCCCGACGCTGGCCCAGGAAGCGGGGATCTCTGTGCGTGAGGTGAAACAGCCGAAGAGCACCGTGTTCACGAGCCTCCTGTCCGTCTCCGCCGTCACGCCTCAGGGGCGGCGGCGCGTCGCCGGGACGCTGTACAACGGGGCAGGGGCGCGCATCGTGCAGATCGACGACTACCGTATCGACATGCTGCCCGAAGGGCGGATGATCTACACCGAGCACGTCGATCGCCCGGGCATGATCGGCCGCATTGGCATGATCCTGGGCGAGGCGGACATCAATATCGGCTCCATGCAGGTCGGCCGGCGGGACACTGGCGGCCAGGCGGTGATGCTGCTCTCCGTCGACAAGCCGGTGCCGCCCGAGGTGCTGGCTGCCATCGGCCAGATCGCGGGTATTCACACCATCCGCAGTATTGAGCTGTGACGGCTGGGGGAGGTATGCAGATGGCGTGGGAAGACAGGCGCGGGGTGTACAATTTCAATCCGGGGCCGGCGGCGCTGCCGGAAGAGGTGTTGCGCCGGGCACAGGAGGAGCTTCCGAGCTACGGCGGGGGCGGCCTGTCGGTCCTCGAGCTGAGCCACCGCAGCAAGGCGTACGACGAGATCCAGGCCCGGGCGGAGCAAGGGCTGCGGCGGCTGCTCGGGATCCCGGACCACTACAGGGTGTTGTTCCTGCAGGGGGGCGCGAGCCTGCAGTTCGCGATGGTGCCGCTCAACTTCATCCCCGAGGGCGGCGCAGCCGGGTACGTGCTGACCGGCAGCTGGGCGGAAAAGGCTTATCAGGAAGCGGACAAGGTCGGTTGCCAGGCGGTCGTCGCCGCGAGCACCAAGGAAGAGGGGTACCGCCGGATCCCCGCGTGGGCCGAGGTGCAGGAGGACGCCACCTGGGCCTATGTGCACATCACGACCAACAACACCATCGTCGGATCCCAGTGGCAGGACCTGCGTCATCCCTTGTCGATCCCGCTGGTCGCCGACATGTCGAGCGACATCTGCTCCCGGCCGGTGCGTGTCGAGGATTATCACCTGATCTACGCCGGGGCTCAGAAGAACATCGGGCCGGCCGGTGTCACCGTCGTGATCGTCCGCGAGGACTGGCTGGCGCAGGCGGAGGAGATCGCCAAAGCGCGCAGACTCCCGACCATGCTCCGGTACGCGGTGCATGCCAAGAACGATTCGCGCTACAACACCCCGCCGGTGTTCGCCGTGTATCTGGTGGCGCTCGTGGCGGAGTGGACGCTGGAGCAGGGCGGCCTGACGGCGATGGAGGCGCGTAACCGGGAGAAGGCGGCGCTGGTGTACGGGGCCATCGATGAGAGCGACGGGTTCTACCAGGGCGTGGTCGATCCCGGCAGCCGCTCGTTCATGAATGCCACTTTCCGCATCGCCGACGCTGAGGTGGAGAAGCGGTTCCTACAGGAGGCCAAGGATCACGGCTTCATCGGCCTGAACGGCCACCGGTCGGTGGGCGGCGTCCGCGTGTCGATGTACAACGCCGTCCCGGTGGAGGCGTGCGCGAAGCTGCGCGCGTTCATGGACGACTTCCGCCGCCGGCATTCCTGAGTCATTGCCCAGGGAGGGCCGTCAGACCACCGCACCTTTGTTTAGCCGGAGGACGCCGGGCTTGCGCGGAGCGGCTCGCGCCAGCGCAGAAGCGGAGCGCAAGCCCGGCCCGCGCGAAGAGGGAGGTACCCCCGTTTGTACAAGACCATCCTGTTTGACGTCGACGGCGTCATGCTTTCCGAGGAGCACTACTTCAACGCGTCAGCCCTGACGGTGTGGGAGCTGCTCTGTTCCTCGCGCTTCCTCGGCCTGCCCGCCGGCGCCCTGCCCGCGCCGACGCCCGATCCGGCACCTGAAGTGGTGCGCCGGGTGCGCCAGGCGGTGTTCGCCGGTGACGAGGTGCTCGATTTCATGAAGCGCAGGGGCGTTAACTCCAACTGGGATATGGTGTTCTTTCAGTTCTCGTGCCAGCTGCTGGACATCCTCGAGCGGGCCGCAGCGAACGGGCGTCCGGTGAAGGCGTGGCTGCCGGATGACTGGGATGAGGCGGCCGTACACGCCTTGGGCGAGCGATTGTCTACGCTGCCCGCGGCGTGGCGAGCGATCGACTACGCCTCCTTCCTGCGGCGATTCTCGCGCTGCAACGGCAGCGCCGACCTGTTCGCGGCCATCGGCGGTGCCTTCGCGCGTCTGAAGGGACAGGAGGTCTGGCCGCAGGCGGAGATGCGGTCCCTGTGGCAGGTGGCGCGGCGCACCTTCCAGGAGTGGTATCTGGGCGACGAGTACAGCGACGGGGCGCCGACGGGCAAACGGGGATTCGTCACCCAGGAGGTGCCGTTGGTGGACCCGGACGCGATGCGCCGGCTGTTCACGCGCCTGCGCGACGCGGGGGTGCGCCTCGGCATCGCGACGGGCCGCCCGCACATCGAGACCCGCGTGCCGCTCACGCAACTGGGTCTCTTGCCCCTGTTCGATCCCGCCGGCGTCACGACAGCCAGCGACGTGGTGGCGGCGGAGGAGCGGCATCCAGAAGCGCGGCCCTTGTCGAAGCCGAACCCGTTTTCCTACCTGCGCAGCTACCTGGGCACAGCCGACGCCAGCCTGGTCCTGGGGTGTCCGCTGCCGCTGCCCGATCCGGCCGCGAAGTCGGTCCTGGTGGTCGGCGATTCGGTGGCGGACTGGATGGCTGCCCGCAGGGCAGGGTTCGATTTCGCAGCCGTCCTGACGGGGCTGACCGGGCAGGCGGCGCGAGGGAAATTCGAAGAACTCGGCTGCGAATACATCCTCGACGACGTCCTCGGGTTGGAGCGAGCATTATTGGATGCTGCGCATACGGATGCCATGCACTGACCACGCTATCCTCAGGAACGATCCGCCGTGCGCCGGGGACGCACCCGGCGGAACGGCGCGGATCGCCGGGAGGGGTCGTCATGCGCAGGCTTTCCATGACCGTGACCGGCGCCTTGTGCGCCGGTTTGTTGTGTCTGACGTGCGGCTGCCAGACGCACAGCCCGAGCGCCATGCGCGCGTGGAACTCGGTGGGGGCCACCGGAGCCCGGGCGGGCGGCGCGCACATCCTCGCCACGTCTCAGTGGATGCGGTCGGACCCGGCTCACCGAACGGTGGACCTGACGCTGGTGGCGGGGCTGAACAAGGAGAACAACTTCAACGGCTATCCCAATGGGACGATGACCGTCGCCATCCCGCCGGGCTGGACGGTGCGCGTGCACTACCGCAACCAGAGCAAAACCAAGCCGCACAGCGCCGTCGTGGTGCCGTTCGCGGAGCGCACGGGGGGCTGGAAGCCAGCGTTTCCAGGAGCGCACACGCCGAACTTCGCCGTCGGCACCCCGCCAGGTGGCACCGCGGACTTTCGCTTCACCGCAGATCGCCCCGGTCGGTACGCCGTGGTGTGCGGGGTGGCCGGACACCGGGACAAGGGCATGTGGGCGGTTCTGACGGTCGCCAACGACGTGGTGACGCCGCGCATCTACGTGTCGTTCGAAGGATAGGAGGGACGGCCGATGGACCCGACGAGGCGGATGGAACGAACGGATCGAAGGGATGGATTCACGAGGGAAATTGCGCAGCGGCCCGGTGAACGCCCTCCAGTGCGGCCCAGTCCCCCTTTGGACCTGCCGGCGGAGCGGCGGGTGTCGGTGACTCCTGAGGAGCTGCAGGCGCTCGATGAGGTGGCGCCGTGGGAAGAGTACCTGTTCACGCCGACGGGCGAGCGGATTCCGAAGGAGGTCACGGACGAGGACGTGTAAATGAAGCGTTGTGAGGGACGTGGGACGCCGGACGGCGGCACGTCCCTCTTGGCGATGTTGGGGGTCACCCTTCGTACCGTTGGGTCAGCGACTCAAGCTGGTCAAACAGGAGACGCCGCTGGTCGGCCGACAGGGGACCGAGCGGGGCACGCACATGTCCGCCTGTCAGTCCGCGAAACGCCAGGGCCTCTTTGAACAGGGACAGTTGGATGCCGGAGCGGAAGATGCGCACCAGCTCCGCGATGACCTTCTGCTGCCGCTGCGCCTCCTGCCACTGCCCCGCCCAATACGCCTGGAACAACCGCACGTAAGGCTCAGGAAAGACATTGGAGCACCCGGAGACGCTGCCCTGGACGCCTATCGTCAGACCAGGCAGGATGAGGTGGTCCGGGCCGAGCAGGACCGTCAGGTCGTCCCCGGCGGCGAGCAGGATGTCCTGCAGTTCGGTCAGCTGGTCGGAGCTGTATTTCAATCCGCGGATGTTCGGTGTCTCATCGAGCAGGCGTTGGATCAATTCCGGCGTGACGGCGTTTCTCGCGTTCGACGGGATGTGGTACGTGAAGACCGGGAAGTCATCCGGAACGGACTGGGACAATGCGAGGTAGTGTTGAAACAGTTCCGACGGTTCCAAGTGGAAGTAGAACGGGGTGACCGCGGCGACCGCCGAGGCCCCGACAGACGCCGCGTGGCGCGCCAGGTCCAGGGTCTCCTCTGTGCGCACGTGGCCCACGTGCACGATCACCGGGACACGCCCGTTGGCGATGCGCACGACGAACTCAGCGACCTGTTTTCGCTCCTCGACGGACAGCAGAATGCCCTCTCCCGTCGTCCCCAATGGGAACAATCCATGCACCCCTTTGGCGATCAGGAACTCCAGCAGAGCTTCGAAGGCGGTGTAATCGACTTTCCCATCCGCCGTGAACGGGGTGATCAGCGCCGTGTACACGCCGCGGTGATGGAGATTCACATTCGTATCCTCCTCGGATGGTGGGTTACAGTACGATCAGACGCGGTCTTCAATCGGACGCTTCAAAAATACACCGTAACTGATGGCGGCCACCACGAGCAGACACGCCCCCACGACGAACACCAGGTCGAAGGAATCGGTCGCCTGGACGATGAGGCCCGTGACAATGGGCGCCAGCGAGGCTCCGAGAAATCCACCGAAGTTTTGGATGGCACCGAGAGAGGCCACCTGCTCCGACGGTGCGATGTCGGCGGCCAGGGTCCATATCACCCCGGACGGCAGGGCGGCCGCGAAGTAACCGATGGCCAGGAGCACGATGCACGTGACGATGTCGGGCGGCGAATAAACACGTCGGAGATCACCCCACCCAAGGGCACGCCGACAATGCCGCACAAAAACGGGATGGACGCTACCCAGCCGGTGTGCAAAATGCTCAGATGCCGGCTCTTCTCCAAATAGCCAGGCAACCACGTGAGGTATACCCACACGGTGAACACCACGCCGAAGTTGCCGATGATCATGAACCAGGTGGACGGATGGCGGAAGAGGGAAAGCCAGCTGCGCCGAGTCGGAGGTCCGGGTGAGGATACCGGCGGATCGAACTCCGGCGACGACGCGGTCGGCATGCCGGGGCGATCGCGGTAGACGAGCAGCCATGCGATCATCACCACAAACCCCACGGCCCCGATGCACATGAACATGCCGCGCCAACCCAACGACAACATCAACAGGGTCAGCAGCGGCGGGGCGATACCGTTGGCGATCTGCGATCCGGTGTTAAAAATGGAGGTCGGCAGTCCGCGTTCTTCCTTCCCGAACCAACGCTCGGTCACCTTGAGGCCGCAGGTGAAGAAGGGGGACTCCGATATGCCGAGCAGGATGCGCATCGTCAACAGGAATGAGGGCGTCCTGGAAAATCCGCTGATGAAGGTGACGAGCGACCAGAGGCCGGAAGCCCACGCAAACAACCGGCGTGGACCGAGCCGGTCGACCAACCAACCGGCGGGCAGGTTGGCCAGCGCGTACGGCCACAGAAACGCGGAGAGCAGAACCCCCATCTCTGCCGGGGACAGGTGAAACTCTTTCGAGATGAGCGGATTGGCGATGCTCAGATTGGCGCGATCCAGGTAGTTGACCACCGCGCCGATCAGCAGCAACACGACAAACCACCATCGCAACGTGGACGGTCGTCTGTGTAGGACGAGGTGCTCCTCCGTTTGATGCGATGCCCTCATGGCCACGATCCTCCTAACCTTGGCATGTTGTCTTCGAGGCCTTCACGGCAAGTGTGCTCGTATACGGTATGGCTTGGTATCGATAGTTATGAGACAGAGTTCCTCTGAAAGAATTTACCTCGCCTGACGATTACCCCTTCACCTTCCTCAAGTGACAACGATCTCGCGAAACCGAAACACGTGATATCCAGCGTCATCCCATAGTCTTGAACCACCGCTGCAAATTGCAGGCTAGCGACCACAGGCTGATCACCACAGGCGATTGCGGATTCATGGAACTAGGGACAAACGTCATGAACAAGCTGTACATCATCTCCATAACATTCCATTACCTGCTCATCACTCTCTCGGACATTTGACACTGAGGGGCAGATGGTATGGAAGGACAAATGTGATGGAGGGTCAGATGGCGATCATGGGTCTGTTTACTGAGTTGCTCACAGTAACTGCCTTCCTGTTGACCGTCGTGTTTGTTTTCTGGAGACCCAGAGGTATGAATGAGGCGATACCAGCCTCATGTGGTGCAGCACTCGTGCTGCTGAGCGGGAGCGTTACGTTGGCGGATCTAGGAACCATCACGACAACTGTTGGTGGAGCAGCGATCACCATCTTGGCGACGATGGTCATGGCGAACATCTTAGAAAGCTTTGGGTTTTTTCAATGGGCTGCGGACTTGGTGGCAGCGAAAGCAAAAGGGTCGGGGATACGACTCTTCTGGTTGGTAAACCTGTTGTGCTTTCTCATGACGCTCTTCTTCAACAATGATGGAAGTATCCTCATTACCACACCGATTCTGCTCATCTTACTGAGAAAACTTGGTCTCAAGCCGCACCAGCAAATCCCATATTTGCTGAGCGGAGCGTTAACGGCGACCGCGTCGAGTGCGCCAATTGGGGTAAGCAACATCGTCAACCTCATCGCCCTGAGAATCGTGGATATGTCGCTCTACATGCACACTGCGATGATGTTTGTCCCAGCTACACTCGGTTTGTTCGTTATGGTTTGCCTGCTATATCTCTATTTTCGTAAAAATCTGCCAAGAAAACTGAAAACGACTCCGGTGGGACCGTGCGAATATCCGATACCCGGATACCATCCACATCATCCACCACACCCGCACCGATATTGGCCGGAACCTTGGCAGAAGTGGGAAGCGGCGCCGTTCACTGCAAAAGTCGCAGCGCCATCCCCTCTAATGCAACGGTTGACCCATCCAAAGGCAAGGAATAAGTTCATGCTCAATATTTTCCTCTTTGTCTTCGGCGTTCGCGTCGCCTTGTTCGTTGCGTCGTACGTTGGCATCCCGGTTCCTTTGGCAGCCGTGACGGGTTCCGTTGTACTACTCATTTGGCGTTGGATATACGCAAAAATAACGCCCGTAGACATGATCAAGAAAACCCCGTGGTACATTTTGGTTTTTGCTTTCAGCATGTACGTGGTGATCTATGGTCTGTACAAGATTGGATTGGCAGATTGGATTGTGCTTCATTTGCATCCCATTGTGACG
Organism: Alicyclobacillus macrosporangiidus CPP55; assembly: GCF_000702485.1. Classification (GTDB taxonomy): domain Bacteria; phylum Bacillota; class Bacilli; order Alicyclobacillales; family Alicyclobacillaceae; genus Alicyclobacillus_H; species Alicyclobacillus_H macrosporangiidus_B. Next base: position 3,420,373 of record NZ_JNIL01000001.1, read on the forward strand.
GGGAGTTTGTTCCATTCCGCCTTCATCATGGGGATTCTTGTCTCACTCATGTCGGATTTGTTCAACAATCACCCGGCGCTGATGATTGGAACGCTGACGTTGACAAAAATGCACCTCACCCCCCTTGCCTTGAAAGTCAGTTATCTTTCGACGGTCATCGGCAGTGACATGGGATCGCTTCTCTTTCCGATGGGAACGCTCGCCACATTGATGTGGATGCACATTTGCCAGAAAGGCAAAGTCAAAGTCAGTTGGGGCAAATATATACGCACCACAATCGTTGTGATTCCGGTTACGGTTGCGTTCACATTGACCGTGTTGTATTTCTGGGTGTCCACTTTATTCTAAGCCAAAGGAGAAGTCGGCGATGAATTTCCTGCATGAACTTACTGGAAAGTATGTCGATATAGAATTGTCCGGGCACAAGTATTTTAGCGGCCCGTTACTGGAAGACGGCCCCGACATCCTGGTCATCCATCAAGCGCAAACGGATAGCGTGTACTACATTCCGTTGGTCCACGTTCAAAGAATTGGCCCAATTTCAGACGGGAATGAGGTGGCACCTTTACCGACTCGAGACCATCCATTCCGTGCCGATAACGAAACCACCTCGTTCCGGAAGGTTTTGATGCACGCCAGAGGTCATTTTGTAGAAATCTATGTGTCTGGCAAAACCACCATTCACGGATACCTGACGAGCGTCATGAATGATTACTTTGTGTTCCATTCGCCCGTTTACAAGACGATTTTCGTGAATATTGAGCACCTGAAATGGATCATGCCCTATCCGGACAATGTGATTCCCTACGCGCTGGATGCGGAGTCCGTTCCGCACCGTACGGCACCTACTTCGCTTCCAAGAACATTCAAGGAACTATGCAAAAGACTGACGGGAAACATGGTGGTTTTCGATATGGGGGATGACCCAAACAAGATTGGGCAATTGAAGGGTGTCGACCCAGACATCAACCTGGCAGAACTGTACACAGCCAATGGGGCAAAACAGCTTTTGAATCTACACCATTTGAAGACGGTATACCTACCATAGCCCCGTCACGAAGAAGTGAGGTTCCATTCCATTCCACGCGATGCCTCAGAGGATAAGAATTCCCGACGAGCGAGTCAAGGAAACGAAAGAAACGCCATCCTTGACTCGCTGAGTCGGAGCAGCGATCACCATCTTGGCGAGGATGGCGACACAACAGTGTATGTTCAATACCCCGATGACGACCACTGTTGTTCTGAAATCGATGGAGGTTTGTACCGGAGCGGCGATTGCGTTACTGTATGGATAGTATAGACGGCGCGGGGTTGTGCCGCCTATGCACCCCATCACACCGGCGGGGGCCGCCGGATCTTGAAAAAGGAGTCACGGACCGATGAACGAAGCGGTTGAGACGTTGGAAGGTTGGTACGCGCTGCACGACATGCGGCGGATCGATTGGAGGGCGTGGCGGTCCATCTCCGCCCAGGAGCGCGCCCGGGCGGTGGACGAGCTCATCGCCCTGACGCGGGCGTTCGCCGAGGTGGAAGGGCAGCGCAAGGGGGCGTACGGCCAGTACCACATGGCCGGACACAAGGCCGACCTGATGTTCCTGCACATGCGCCCGACCATCCAGGAGTTGAACGAGGTGAAGGCGCGCTTTCAGAAGATCCGGTTTGCCGATTTTACCGAACCCACCTATTCCTACGTATCGGTGGTCGAGCTGTCCGCCTATCTGGGCAAGCCGGGGGTGGATCCAGACACGGACCCTTACCTGCAGGGCCGCCTCAAGCCGGTCCTGCCGAAGACGGAATACGTGTGTTTCTATCCCATGAACAAGCGCCGGCAGGGCGAGGACAACTGGTACATGCTGCCGATGGAACAGCGGCGGGAGATGATGAAGAGCCACGGCTTGATTGGCCGTAAATACCATGGGAAGGTGACGCAGATCATCACCGGATCGGTGGGCTTGGACGACTGGGAGTGGGGGGTCACGCTGTTCGCGGACGATCCGCTGCACTTCAAAAAGCTCGTCTACGAGATGCGCTTCGACGAGGCAAGCGCCCGGTTCGGCGAGTTCGGCGGCTTCTACGTCGGGAACCGCCTGGGCGACGAAGGGCTGGCGCGGTTGCTCCACCTGGAATCGCGCTGAAAGGGGAGAGGCTGATGTACCGAGGTTTCATCGTCGCCGGCGGGATCTTCGGCTTCCTGGCGGTGGCTCTGGGGGCGTTCGCCGCCCACGCGCTCAAACAGCGCCTGAGCCCGGACCGGCTCGAGGTCTTCCAGACCGGTGTCCACTACCAGGCGACGCACGCGCTGGCGCTGCTCTTGGTCGCCGCGCTCGCCGCCGTCCTCGGCGGGTCCAGCCTGTTGGTCTGGGCCGGGTGGCTGTTCGTCGCCGGCATCATCCTGTTCTCCGGCAGCCTGTATGCCCTCACCCTGACGGGTGTAGGGGCCCTCGGGGCCATCACCCCGGTGGGCGGGCTGTGTTTCCTCGCCGGATGGCTGATGGTGGTCCTCGCCGGCCTCCGCGCCGGCTGATGGAGGGCCGGTATGAGAGGGGCCCCGCGTCTGCCCGTCCACGGGCGCCAGCTGGGGTCCGTCTCGCCGGCCTCTTAGGTTAGAAAACGGTCACGCCGAACCGCTCAAGGATTTCGGCCAAGAGGCCCACGGGCAGCCCCACCACGGTGAAATAGTCCCCTTCGATCCGCTGGACGATCGTCGCCCCATAGCCTTGAATGGCATACGCGCCCGCCTTGTCCATCGGTTCGCCGGTTTGGACGTAGCGCCAGATGTGTTCCTCGGTGAGAGGGCGCATGGTCACCCGCGTGATCGAATGGGCGATCTCTTCCCGGCCGCTGGGGTGGTGGCGGACGCACAGGCCGGTATACACCTCGTGGGTCCGGCCCTGCAGCCGTGACAACATGGCGACGGCCTCGGCCTCGTCCGCCGGTTTGTTCAAGAATTCTCCATCGATCACGACGGTGGTGTCCGACCCGATGACCAGGGCCGGGGCATGGCTCCGTGAAGCCAGACGGTTCGCCACGGCCCGCGTCTTACGCGCGGCCAGGGTCTCCACGTACTGGGCGGGCGGGATCCCCGCGGGGACATCTTCGTCCACATGGCTCGGCATGACCTCGAACTCGAGGCCGAGGGACGCGAGGAGCTCCTGGCGCCGGGGCGACCCGGAGGCGAGGATGAGCGGAATAGTCTGTGTGGACGACGCTGCCATCGGCATCACCTTGGGATTCGGTTGCATTTGTAGAGAGCATACCACATTCGGGCAAAAACGGGCCGCCCGGCCAACGTCGCCGGGCGGCCCCGGTGTGTACAAGGACTAGGTGCGCTGCTGATAGGCCGCCTCGTCCTTGATCTCTTCGCGGAAGCCCTCGATGGCGGCCTCGCGACGCTCATTCTTCGCTTCCAACGCCGCCTTGTCCTCGGGTCGCATCTCCTCGCCGTGGGCCTTCAAGAAGTCGCGGGTCTCGCGGATATTGGCCATGGTGTTTTGAATGGCATCGGCGATGTGCTCGACATTATCCGAACGATCATCCGGTTTCGGCATCCTGTGGACCTCCTCGCTGTTGGGTGAACAGGCGTATTCTGTGCACCTGGGGCCGGGTTATGCGAGGTGGGTGAACACGGCCCCTTCCCAAGCCGGAAACCTTGTGTTATGCTCTCTGGACTGAGGAAAGTTCACAGGAGGTCATCATGCAGACACTGCTTCGGATGGCCGTCGATTACCGGGATGCGATTACAGGCGCCCATCGCAATGTCCGCCTGTTCTTTTTGGCTGCTTTTTTGTCTCAGATGAGTGGCGGTTTTACGAGCATCCTGTACAACTTGTACATCAAGAGTTTGGGTCTGCCGGACACGGTCGCGGGTGCGTACGTGTCAGCCTCGTCTCTGGCGGGGGTGATCTCTCTGGTCCCCGCGGGGATCATCAGCGACCGCCTGGGCCGCAAACGCGCCATTGTCGGCGCAGGGCTGATCAGCGCGGTGGTGTCCATCGGGCAGGTGTTCGTGACCCAACCGTTTTGGATCGTTGCAAGCGCTTTTATCAACGGACTGGTGCAGTCGGTGATCTGGGTCTCCATCCTGCCGTTTCTCGCCGAGAACACGGCCCAGGAGGAGCGCTTTCACCTGTTCAGCGTGAACTTCGCCATCGGTTTGGTCGCGCAGGTGCTCGGCAGTTTTATCGCCGGCTCCCTGGCGCAGGGATTGGGGGCGTACCTAGGCCCGGTGTGGTCCATTCGCGCCGCCCTGTTGGTGGGCGGGGTGTTTGCCATTTCCGCCGTCATCCCGTTCTCGCGCACCGAGGAGATGAGGCGTCCGGACCAGCCGGAGGCAGGTCCCCCGGCGCGCCGCGCCGGTTGGAGGGAGATGTGGCCGCGCCTCGCCGCGGAGCGGGAGCAGTTCGCACTGATTGTGAAGTTCACCGTCTGCTCCGCGCTGATCGGGTTTGGAGCGGGACTGGTCATCCCGTACCTCAACCTGTACTTCGCCGAGAGATTCCATATGGCCAAGGCAGGGATCGGCTTGGTCATCGGCTTGGCTCAGGCGTGCACCGCGCTGGCGATGTTCGTCGGGCCTGCCTTGGCGAAGCGCTTCGGGCCCGTCCGCGCGGCGGTCGGCTTGCAGATGGCTTCCATCCCGTTTCTGCTCATCACCGGGTGGGCGTCCAACGTCTGGCTGGCTTCGGGTGCGGTCATCGTCCGCAATGCCCTCATGAACTCCGCCAGCCCCATCCAGGACTCGGTGATGATGGCCTTGGTTCACGAGGATGTCCGGGGCTTGGCCGTCAGCTTGGGACAGACGTTGTGGACGCTGGGATGGGCGGTGATGGGGCCGGTGAGTACCCAGATTGTTCACCTGTACGGCCCGTACACGGGTTACGCCATCGCGTTCAGCGGGACGGCCTTGCTCTATCTGCTGGGATCGTCCCTGTACCGGATCTGGTTCGGCCGGTACGAATCCAAGGTGTACACCCCTGAGGCTGAGGCGGACGCCGCGGCGTTGTGAGGACATCCTTCGTGTATAACGATACCCCTGACACGGTGAAGATACCCTTGTCGGTTTCGTAGATTCGTGATAGATACAAGAGGGTATGTCTTCATGTGAGGGGGATGCATGTGCGCCTGTTGCGCGCAATTCCACTGTCCGTTCAGCACGTGTTCGCAATGTTCGGCTCGACGGTCCTGGTCCCGTATCTGACCGGACTCGATCCCGGTTCCGCACTGGTCGCCAGCGGCGTCGGCACGCTGGTGTTCCACTGGATCACGAGGGGCAAGGTGCCGACGTACCTGGGTTCTTCGTTCGCTTTCATCGCCCCGTTGACGTTGTTTGTGACCAAGCACCACTCACCCAGCCAGGCGGTGGCCGGATTACTCGCAGTGGCGGTCATGTACGCGCTGGTGTCATTGCTCGTGACCGCGGTCGGCTTCCAGCGCATTCGCCGGGTGATCCCGCCGGTGGTCGTGGGGCCGGTGGTGTCCATCATCGGCCTGGCCCTCGCAGGTACGGCGGTCTCGCAGATGGCGGCCGTGCGCTGGGATGTGGCCCTGGTCAGCCTCCTCGCGGCCATCGTGGCGTCGCTGGCGGGAACGCGCCAAATGCGGATCGTCCCCATTTTGGTCGGTATCTTCATCGGGTACATCTACGCCTGGGTGCGGGGCGCGGTCGACTTTACTGCGCTGCACGCGGCGCCGGTCGTGGCCCTGCCGCACTTCACCGCGCCGGCCGTGACGCTCGACGCCATCCTGGCGATGGCTCCCATCGCGCTGGTGACCATGATTGAGGACCTCGGCCACATGTTCGTGCTGAACGAAATCATCGGCCGGGATGTCACGAAGGACCCGGGCTTTCCGCGCATCCTCGTCGGCAATGGGGTGGCGACGGCGCTCTCGGCGTTCCTCGGGGGCCCGGCCCAGACCACCTACGCAGAGAATCTCGGCGTGCTGGCCATCACGCGCCAGTTCTCCAGCCGCATCATCCAGGGTGCAGCGGTCATCGCCATCCTGCTCGGGCTGTTCGGGAAGGTGGGAGCGCTCATCCACACCATCCCCGTCCCGGTGATGGGCGGGATCAGCATCCTGTTGTTCGGGATGATCGCGGCGATGGGCATCCGCCACGTGATTGAAGAGAAGGTCGACCTGACGAACATGAAGAACCTCATCGTGGTGGCCGTGATCTTCATCGTCGGCGTCGGGTACCCGAACAACGGCATCGCCTACGCCACGCTGGCCGGGCTCCTGGTGCACTGGCTCTTGCCTGACCTCAATCGCAGGTCCGAAGACGCCCGCTGAGTCGGGCCGCCGAGACGCGATCCTGGCTGTCCGGACCCAAGGTTCCTCCGCCACAGGGGCGAGCGTCCTCAGCGCCGCCCCTCCTCTCTACTTTTCGGAAGCCTTCTGGTATTCTTATCGTTGGATGTTCCGTCATCCGAAACGATGGGAGGGGGCGTAGGATGCGGCCTTTCAGCGGGGGCTGCGCGGGTCATGCGGCGAGCCCTGCTGGGGCAGGCTACACCTGTTTGGCCCGCCGTGACGGAGGTGCGTGCGATGACATCCTCTCGACGCAAGTCCATCGGCCGCGGCGACGAGGCGTCCGGGCCGGTGATGAACGCGCTCGCGAGCCGGAGCATGGCCCGCGGGGAGCCTGTGGACAAGCTGCTGCACCATCGGTACGGCACGCCGCAGGTCGGGAAGTATTCCCGCCGCCTCGGCGGGGAGTTGGGCGCTTCGGTAAGTCATTTGCAGTGACCCTTCATGGACAGCGGGGTTCCGGGCTCGCGCCCGGGCGCCCGCGCATTCCGCGGAGCCAAACGGCCGCCGTCGCGCCTCCGGCGCCCGGCGGTCGCGGACGCTCTCGGCATGCTATGGATGTTTCGCATGGGTGCACGAGACATGTTCAAGTCGGTCTTTGAGACGAGCAGAGGAGGCGTAGGCGTGAACTGGAGAGCACAAGTGCAGGAGAAGTTGCCGGAAGCCATCGCGATGCTGCAGCGCTACTGCCGGCAGCCGAGCATCTCGGCGCAGGGTGTGGGGATCGCCGAGACGGTCGCCATGGTTCGGAAGATGATCGAAGGCTTGGGCGGAGAATGCCGGGTCCTCGACGACTGCGGCGGCAATCCGGTGGTGTACGCCTGCTTTGAACCGGGGCCGAACGGGAATCCGAACCGGACGCTGTTGTTTTACAACCACTACGACGTGCAGCCGCCCGAACCGCTGGAGGAGTGGACGGTGCCGCCGTTCGGGGCCGAGATTGTGGACGGGAAGCTGTACGCTCGCGGGGCGGCCGACAACAAAGGGGAGTTGGTCGCGCGGCTGAACGCCATCGCCCTGTTGAAGGAGAACGGCGGCTTGCCCTGCCGGGTCAAGTTCCTGATTGAGGGCGAGGAGGAGATCGGGTCGCCCGCGCTGCCAAGGTATCTGGAGAAGTACGCCGACCTGTTCCGGGCCGACGCCTGCATCTGGGAGTTCGGCGGCAAAAACCAGTACGAACAGGTGGAGCTGGTGGCGGGTATCAAGGGGATGTGCTACCTGCAGTTCTGGTGCCACGGGGCGGACGTGGACGTGCACTCGTCCATGGGGGCGGTGCTCGACAACGCGGCGTGGCGTCTGGTTCACGCCCTGGCGACCCTGAAGTCGGCGGACAACCGGATCCTGGTGGAGGGATTCTATGACGACGTGGTGACCCCGTCCGAAGCGCTCAAGCGAATTGCGGATGAGCTGCCGGTCGAGGACCTGAAATCTCTCTACGGGCTGCGCCGGCCGCTCATCACCGGAGACGCCAACCCGAACTACGCCCTGTTGTTCGAGCCCACCATGACCATCTGCGGGATCGAGAGCGGCTACACGGGCGAGGGCAGCAAGACGGTGCTGCCCAAGCGGGCCCAGGCAAAGGTGGACTGCCGTCTGGTGCCGAATCAGGACCCGGACGACATCCTGCGCAAGGTGCGGCGCCACCTGGACAAGCACGGGTTCACGGACGTCGAGGTGACGCAGATCAACGGCGAGCGGGCGTACCGTTCGAACCTCGATCACCCGTTTGTCCAGATGGTGATAGACACCGCCAGGGAGGCGTACGAGGCGGAGGTGGTCCTGCACCCGAACTCGGCTGGGACGGGGCCGATGTACCCGTTCGGCGAGTTTCTGGGAATGGATCTGCCGATTGTCTCCACCGGTTGCGGCTGGTGGAACTCGCGCGCGCACGCGCCGGACGAGTCCATCCGCGTGGCCGATTTCGAACGCGGCATCCTGCACATGGTGCTGCTGATGGAACGGTTTGGCGAGAAGATGTGAATCGGCGCGGACCGAGCGGGCGCGCGGCGATCACGTCGTCGCCGGGAGACGGCGGGCGGCCCACCAATACCGAGGAGGGCGTATGAACCGTTCCCTGTGGCTGTACTACATCAGCGAAGTGTTTCTCAGCGCCGGCATCGGCGGCGTGGGGTTCGCTCAGCCGTTCTTTTACCGCGCGCAAGGGCTGGATGACGCGCACATCGGCCTTCTCTTCGCCACGACCTCGTTCTCTGCGGGGCTGTGCGGGCTGTTGCTGGGATCGGTGGCCGATTGGCTGGGTGCCTCCAGGGTCTTCCGGCTGGCGACGCTCATCATCCCGCTCTCTTACGTCTTCACGGGGATCAGCGGGGGCTGGGTCGCCTGGCTCGCCTGCGCGGCCTTCACGGGGCTCGGCAACGCCCTGTTGACGACGACAGAGAACGTTGTGTTGACCTCGCTTCAACGGGGCAAGGAGCGGGCCGGGGTCCTCAGCCGCTTCGTCGCGCTGTACATGTGCGCCATGGGGTGCGGGGCGGTCGCGGCCGGGTTTCTCAGCACCTGGACCTCCTACCGCACGGCGTTGCTCGGCGCCGCAGGCCTGGCGATGGCGGCGCCCCTCATCCGCGCCTTCGTCCGCGCGCCGGACGCCCGGGCCGCGCACGCCTTCCGCATGCCGAGCGGCCGGATCCTGGCGATGAGTGTGTACACCCTCCTGTTCGGGATCGCGTTCGGCCTGTTCAATCCGTTCGCCACCTTGGTCTTGAATGGCGTGTTCCATGCGGGGGATCGTCTGACGTCCACAGTGTCGGCCTTGTCCACGTTCATGATTTCGCTGAGCGCCCTGACCGTCGCGGGCTTGGTGCGCCGGCTACGGTATGGGAACACGCTCGCTCTGAGCTTCGGTGTGGCCGCTGGGCTCACGCTGGCCCTGGCGTTCGCCGGTCAGCCCTTGGCGTTCAGTGCGCTGTTTCTGCTCCGGGCCGGGTTCATGAACATCCCGGGCTCGCTGGTCGATGCGCTGTTCCTGGAGCACACGCCGCCCACGGAGCACGCGCAGATGTTCGGCGTGCGGGTGTTCGGAAACAGCCTCGGGAATGCCATTGGATCGTCTCTCGGCGGCGTGATCCTGGCGACTGCCGGGCACCGGGGGATGCTCTGGGCCTCTGCGGCCATGTTGGCGGCGGCCGGCGCGTACGCGCTTTGGCTGCTGCGCCGCGTGGCGCGGGGCGCACAGAGGCGCGCGCCGGTGCCGGAACGGCCGGCGGGAACGACATGACCCCAGGACAACCGGGCCTTCATGCTCGCAGCGACAGGGCCCTCTCGGCGGCACACGTGCCCGCCAGATGGCCGGTGGAGAAGGCGACGGTGATGTTGTAGCCGCCCGTGTGCGCGTGCACGTCCATCACCTCGCCCGCGAAGAACAGCCCCCGGCAAAGCTTCGACTCCATCGTGCGCGGGTCGATCTCTTTCACCGACACGCCGCCGCCGGTCACGGTCGCCTGCGCCAGGGGCAGCGTCCCGGTGATGCGGACCGGAAACGCTTTGAGGAGCCGGGCCAGGCGTTCGAGATCGGCGTTGCGGGCATTCGCCAGCGTGAGCTCGGCCGGGATTCCTGCGCACTCGACGATCACCCCGGCCAAGCGGTCCGGGAGGAGGGACTCGATCACGGTGCGGACTCGCTTGCGGGGCTCCGCCTGGCGGCGGTTCGCCCAATCCGCCATGAGATCAGCCATGGGCCACGCCGGCAGGGTATCGATCTCGACGGTCAACGCCACCCCCGGATCGCGCCGGCGCGCCGTGGAGACGTAGTGGCTGCACCGCAGCGCCACCGGGCCGCTGAGGCCGAAGTGGGTGAAGAGCACGTCTCCCTGTTCCTCCGTCAGACGCTTTCCGCGGCCATCGCGCACGATCGCGGTGATGCCGCGCAGGGAGATGCCCTGCAGACGGCGTTCGCGGATGAACGGCTCGTCGCTGGTGAGGGGGACCTCGGTGGGATACGGATCGACAATGGTGTGGCCCAGACGGCGGGCCCACGGGTAGGCGTCGCCGGTGCTGCCCGTCTTCGGGACGCTGCACCCGCCGGTGGCCACCACCACCGAGCGCGCCGACACTTCGCCGCCGCTGCGCAGGCGCACGCCCCGAATCTCGCCGTCCTCTGCCAGCAATCCGCCCACCGGACAATCTTCCCACACCTCGGCGCCCGCGTCATGGACCTTGTTCACCAACGTCTTCACGACCGTCTCCGCCTTGTCGGAGACGGGGAACACCCGCCCGCGGTCCTCCTCTTTGAGCCGGATGCCCAGGGATTCGAAGAAGCGCCGCACGTCTTCATTGGAAAACCGGTGGAGGGCGGAGTACAGGAAGCGCCCGTTGCCGGGGATGTTCTTCATCAGCTCTGGCAGGGGCTTGGCGTTCGTTACATTGCAGCGGCCGCCGCCGGAGATGCCCAGTTTGCGCCCGAGGCGATGGCCTTTTTCAATTAAGAGCGTGTCGGCGCCAGCTTCGCATGCGGCGATAGCGGCCATGAGCCCGGCCGGGCCGCCGCCGACCACGACGACGTCGCGCACGGATGGAGAGGAAGCAGATGTCATTGACACGGTGTCACCTCGCACACGTCGAGTGTACGGGACCCTCCAAGACGAATCAAATCGTGTCTCTTGCAGGGACACGGCGAGCCTGTTATCGTAAGGATAGAAACCGGTTTCAGGGAACGGTTTCAATGAGGTCTGCTTGTCCGGATGGCGGGCCATTCGGAGAGGAGGGAGCATGTGGCGGATCGCCCCAGGCGTGACAGGAACAGGCCGGTCACGATTCTGCACGTGGCGCGCGCGGCGGGCGTGTCCAAGACGACGGTGTCACGTTATTTGAGCGGGCACTACCACCTCATGTCCGTGGAGACCCGGCACAAAATCGAGTCCGCCATTGCGGCGCTCGACTATCGGCCCAACCAAATGGCGCGCGGCCTGAAGCGAGGGCGCAGCGGGCTCGTGGGGATGGTGGTCGCGGACATTGCGAATCCGTTTACCGTGGATGTCCTGCGCGGCGTGGAGGACGAGTGCAAACGCTGCGGCATGAACCTGCTGCTGTGCAACACAGGCAACGATCCGGAGCAGGAGCGGGAGTACATTTTCATGCTGCAGGCGCACCGCATCGATGGACTCATCATCAACACGACTGGGCAGAACAACGCCTTTCTCAAGGAGTTGGCGCACGACCGAACACCCATCGTGCTGGTGGACCGCAAGGTGCCTGCGCTGCCTTTTGACACCGTGTGCGTGGACAACCGGCAGGCCACCCGTGCGGGATTGATGCACCTGTTGGAACAGGGATACCGGCGCATCGCCTGGTTCACCGAGCCCGTGGGCGGGATCAGTTCGCGCGCGGAGCGGGTCAGCGCCTATCGAAAGGTGATGGAGCAGCAGGCGGGACAGGGAACGGACGATGTGTTTGAGGTAAACGTCCGCGTCCCGGGAGAGGTCGAAACGCAGTTGGCGAAGTTCCTGTCGGATACGGCAGGGGAGGCGCGCGCCGTGTGCTGCGCCAACGCGGTGGTGGCCCTGCGGGTGGTGCAGGGGTTGCACACCCTCGGGGTGCGCGTTCCGGAGGACGTGGGCCTCGTGGCTTTCGACAATCCGGATTGGGCGGGTTTGGTATATGGCGGCATCACCGCGATCGAACAACCCACCTACGCACTTGGGGTCGCCGCGATGCGCAGGGTGTGGGCGCGCATACAAGCACAGGATGAGATGCCGCCGGAGCTCATTGAACTTCCGGCGCGCTTGGTCGCCCGCGGTTCTACCGCCCGGGCGGCACATCTGACCTGAATTTGGTAGGAGGGGTGAAGATGGACGCACAGGCGAACCTGTCCAGCAAGCGCTGGGCACGTCTCATACCGCTCGCATTTATCACGTACAGTTTGGCCTATTTGGATCGATCCAACTACGGGTTCGGCGCCGCGTCCGGCATGGCCAAGGCGCTGCACATTACGCAAGGCGCCTCGTCCTTGCTGGCCGCCCTGTTCTTCCTCGGCTACTTCTTCTTTCAAATCCCCGGTGCGCACTATGCGGAGCGCCGGAGTGCGAAGAAGTTGATCTTCTGGAGCCTGATCCTGTGGGGGGTGTTGGCGTCCCTGCAAGGGGTGATCACGAACATCCCGCTCCTTTTCGTCGATCGTTTCCTGCTCGGCGTGGTGGAGAGCGCAGTCATGCCGGCGATGCTGATCTTCCTGAGTCACTGGTTCACCAAGGCCGAGCGATCCCGCGCCAACACGTTCCTCATCCTCGGCAATCCGGTCACGGTGCTGTGGATGTCCGTCATCTCCGGCTACCTGGTGCACTGGTTCAGTTGGCAAGGGATGTTCATCATCGAAGGCATCCCGTCCATCCTCTGGGCGTTCATTTGGTGGAAGCTCGTCGACGATGAGCCCGTTCAGGCGAAGTGGCTGACGGAGGCCGAGAAGCAGGCCGTGACGGGCGCGTTGCAGGCCGAGCAGAAGGAACTGAAGGTCGTTCGCAACTACCGGGAGGCGTTCCGCACGCCGTCGGTCGTCCTGCTCGCAGCCCAGTATTTCTTCTGGAGCATCGGGGTGTACGGATTTGTCATCTGGCTGCCTTCGATCATCAAAGCGGCTTCCAACACGGGGATCGTCGCCACCGGCTGGTTGTCTTCGCTGCCATATCTGCTGGCGGCCATCCTGATGTTGGTCGCGTCCCAGTATTCCGACCGCACGCTGAACCGCAAGGGCTTCGTGTGGCCGTTCCTGTTGGCGGGCGCCGTCTGTTTCTACGCCTCGTATGCCCTGGGTCCGTCGCATTTCTGGATCGCCTACGTGCTGCTCGTCCTCGCAGGCGGCATGATGTACGCGCCGTATGGGCCTTTCTTCGCCATCATTCCGGAAATCCTTCCGCGAAATGTCGCCGGCGGCGCGACGGCGCTGATCAACAGCATGGGGGCGCTGGGCTCCTTTGTCGGGTCGTACTTTGTCGGTTACCTGAACGGTGTGACCGGCGGACCGGGGGCATCCTATATCTTCATGGCGGTGTCGTTGGTCGTGGCCGTGATCCTCACGCTCCTGGTCCGTGCGCCGCAACACCGTGCACAGGCCATCGCGGCGTGAACCGCAACCCGTTGAGACTGGACCGCCGAGACCGGGCGGACGCACCGGTCCCGGCGGATTTCACGTTGGCGCCCCGATTTCGGTACAATGGGGAAGGTCGGGCCGGCGAGGACACGCCGCCGGCCCGCTCACCGAAAAGGAGGCCGACACGTGAATCCTTTCCGCTTTCACAATCCCACAGTCCTGTATTACGGCAAGGGCCAGATCGAACAGCATCTGGCGGCTGAGGTCACGCGCTATGGCAATCGGGTGCTGTTGGTGTACGGGGGCGGCAGCATCAAGCGAAACGGCCTGTACGACAAGGTGATGGGCATTTTGAAAGAGGCGGGTGTGCAGGTGTTCGAGCTGCCCGGTGTGGAGCCGAACCCGCGACTCACCACCGTCTACAAGGGGATCCAGGTCTGCCGCGACGAGCACATCGACCTGATCCTGGCCGTCGGTGGCGGGTCCGTGATCGACTGCGCCAAAGGGATCGCCATGGGGGCGAAGTTCGACGGCGACATCTGGGACGTGTACCAGCGCAAGGCGAAGGCCAACGACGCGCTGCCGCTGGGCACCATCCTGACACTGGCGGCCACGGGTTCGGAGATGAACGCCGGCGGCGTCATCACCAACTGGGAGACGAAGGAGAAACTCGGGGGCAGCGCGCCGCCGCACACGTTCCCGCGCTTTTCCTTCTGCGATCCCGAGAACACCTTCACCGTCCCGCGCGACCAGACGGTGTACGGCACGTGCGACATGCTGGCGCACTGCTTCGAGCATTATTTCCACCCGACCCACAACACGCCGCTGCAGCAGCGGCTGATTGAGTCGGTGATCGCCACCATCATCGAGACGGCGCCGAAGGCGCTGGAGAACCCGACCGATTACGACGCGCGCGAGACGATGATGTACTGCAGCACGATGGCTCTCAACGGGATGATCAATATGGGTGTTGAGGGCGACTGGGCGTGCCACGCCATCGAGCACGAGATCAGCGCCATCTACGACATCCCGCACGGCGGCGGGCTGGCCATCGTGTTCCCGAACTGGATGGACTACGTGGTCGACGCCGGGCCGGAGCGGTTCGCGCAGCTGGGGACGCGGGTGTTCGGGATCGATCCCGCCGGAAAGTCGGTGGATCAGCTGGCCCGGGAGGCGATCGCGGAGGTACGTGCCTTCTTCCGGCGCATCGGGGCGCCGCAGCGGCTGGCCGACTACGGGATCGGCGACGAACACATCGAGCGTATGGCGGAGCAGGCGGTGCGCTTCCGCAAGCTCGGCTCGTTCAAGAAGTTGGACAAGGAGGACGTGGCCGAGATCCTGCGTCGCTGCCTGTAAGGCTTGAGGTTTTCGCCCCCCTTCGGATGATGGAAAAAAGAAGAGAGGCGGTCCCGGAAGTGCCGAAGCACTTCGGGACCGCCTCTTTCGATGCCGCCGGCAGTGCGCCGGACGTCGATCAGGCGCCGGCGTGCAGGTTGCGCAACACCGTCTGCAGGATGCCGCCGTTGCGGTAGTAGTCGATCTCCACCTGGCTATCCAGGCGCAGCACCACGTCGAAGGAGAACTGGCTGCCGTCCTCGCGGGTGGCCGTGACCTTCAGCGTCTGGCGCGGCGTCAGCTCGCCCGCCAGCCCCTCGATGGTGAAGGTCTCACGGCCGGTGATGCCGAGCGACCGCCAGGAGTCGCCTTCCTTGAACTGCAGGGGCAGCACGCCCATGCCGACGAGGTTGCTGCGGTGGATGCGCTCGAAGGTCTCCGCGATGACGGCCTTGACGCCGAGCAGGTTGGTGCCCTTCGCCGCCCAGTCGCGGGAGCTCCCGGTGCCATACTCCTTGCCGGCGATGACGACCAGCGGCGTGCCGTCCGCCTGGTACTTCATGGCCGCGTCGTAGATCGGCATCACCTCGCCGGTCGGCAGGTAGGTGGTGAGGCCGCCCTCGGTGCCTGGGGCCACCTGGTTGCGGATGCGGATGTTGGCGAACGTGCCGCGCATCATCACCTCATGGTTGCCGCGGCGGGACCCGTACGAGTTGAAGTCGACCGGGTTGACGCCGTGCTCGATGAGATACTTGCCAGCCGGGCTGTTTGCCGCGATGCTGCCCGCGGGCGAGATGTGGTCGGTCGTCACCGAGTCGCCGAGCAGGGCCAACACTCGGGCCGACCGGATGTCGCCCGTCTCCGGCAGATCCGCCGTGATGCCGACGAAGAACGGCGGCTCCTGGATGTAGGTGGACGCCTTGTCCCACTCGTACAGCTCGCCTTCCGGCGTCTCCAGCGCATTCCAGCGCTCGTTGGCGCTGAACACGTGCTCGTACTCGGCCTTAAACATCTCCGGCGTGATGACCGAGCGGATGGTCTCCTGGACCTCCTGGGAGGTTGGCCAGATGTCCTTCAGATACACCGGCTTTCCGTCCTTGTCCGTGCCGAGCGGCTCGTGGACGAGGTCGATGTCGACCGTCCCCGCCAGCGCGTACGCGATGACCAGCGGCGGCGATGCCAGGTAGTTGGCGCGCACCAGCGAGTGGATGCGGCCTTCGAAGTTGCGGTTGCCGGAGAGCACCGCGGACACCAACAGGTCGTTCTCGCGGATGGTGTTCGCCACCTCGTCCGGGAGCGGGCCGCTGTTGCCGATGCAGGTGGTGCAGCCGTAACCGACCACGTCAAATCCGAGTTGGGACAGCGGCTCGAGCAGGCCCGCCTTCTCCAGGTAGTCCGTCACTACGCGGGAGCCGGGCGCCAGGCTGGTCTTGACGTACCGCGGCGGCGTCAGGCCGTGCTCGACCGCCTTTTTCGCCAACAGGCCCGCGCCCACCATGACGGACGGGTTGGAGGTGTTGGTGCAGCTGGTGATGGCGGCGATCACGACGGACCCCGTCTTCATCACCTCGGTTGCGCCGTTCTGGAAGCGGACGGTGGCCTCTTTCGTCACCTGCTCGTCGGACAGGCCGAAGCCTCCCTTGTCGATGGGCTTGCGCAGCGCCTCTTCGAACGTCGCCTTCATGTCCTTGAGGGTGATGCGGTCCTGCGGGCGCTTCGGACCCGCCATCGTCGGCGAGACGGTCGACAGGTCGAGCTCGATGGTATCGGTGAACACCGGGTCCGGCGTGTCGTCGGTGCGGAAGATGCCCTGTGCCTTGGTGTACGCCTCCACCAGGGCGACGAGCTCCTCGCTGCGGCCGGTGCTGCGAAGGTAGTTCAACGTCTCGTCGTCGACCGGGAAGAAGCCCATCGTCGCACCGTACTCCGGTGCCATGTTGGCCACCGTCGCGCGGTCCGCCAGGCTGATATTCGACAGGCCCGGGCCATAGAATTCGACAAACTTGCCGACGACGCCCTTTTTGCGCAGCAGATTGGTCACCGTCAACGCCAGGTCGGTCGCCGTCGCGCCCTCCGGCAGCTGGCCGGTCAGTTTAAAGCCAATGACCTCAGGCATCAGCATGTACAGCGGCTGGCCGAGCATGCAAGCCTCCGCCTCGATGCCGCCAACCCCCCACCCGAGGACGCCGAGGCCGTTGATCATCGTGGTGTGCGAGTCGGTGCCGACGAGGCTGTCCGGGAACACCACGATCTCGCCGTCGATCTCCTTCTGCTGCACGACGGTCGCCAGGTACTCCAGGTTGACCTGGTGGACGATGCCTGTGCCAGGCGGCACGACGCGGAAGTTGTCGAATGCCTTCTGCGCCCAGCGCAGGAACTTATACCGCTCCTCGTTGCGCTCGAATTCTTTGTTGATGTTGAACTGCAGCGCCTCGCGCGAGCCGAACGCATCCACCTGTACCGAGTGGTCGATGACGAGATCGACCGGGACGAGCGGGTTGATGCGCTTCGGATCGCCGCCGAGGCGCTTCATGGCGGCGCGCATGGCGGCGAGATCGACCACAGCCGGCACACCGGTGAAGTCCTGCAGCAGAATGCGGGCCGGCTTGAACGGGATCTCGTTTTGCGCCGGGGAGGCCGCGTTCCAAGTGGCGAGCAGGCGGACGTGATCCTCCGTCACCGCTCGCTGATCGATCTGGCGCAGCACGGCCTCGAGCAGGATCTTAATAGAGAAAGGAAGGCGGGAGACCTGCCCCACTCCCTTTTCTTCGAGGGCGTTCAGATGCGCGTACGTGAACTTGCGCCCGTTCACGGTCAGCGTGCGCTTCACGCCGAACGGATCGTGAAACACTGGCATGATATTTCCCCCACTCTCTGTTCGATTTCTGAACCACATTTTCGCAGAACACGGGGCCTGTGTCGAATGGGAATCCAAAAACGCGATGAGTGCATGCGGATTCTTCATATCCCCGCGTGCCGCCGCGCCGCCGAAGAAGATGAAGACGGGCGCCCGGCGGGCCCAGATGAGGCGATAGCAGTCACCTGTCACTCTACTATCAACCCTGAATCGTTGCAAGATGAAGCGTTTGGAATTGTCCCTCCAGGCCTCCGCCGGCTAAAATCAGGTCGGAGGTGGGCGGCATGTCCCTGGCGGAGAAGAGGCTCTATTACCACGACAGCTATCGCACGCGGTTCACCGGGGTGGTCACCAGTTGCCGGGAGGCGGGGGGACGATGGCTCGTCCGCTTGGATCAGACCGCGTTCTATCCGACGTCCGGTGGCCAGCCGTACGACACGGGGCGGTTGGGCCCCGCGCAGGTGCTCGACGTGTTCGTGGAGGAAGGGGAGGTCGTCCACGCCACCGACCGGCCGCTCCCGACGGGGGAGGCCGTCGAAGGCGAGATCGACTGGGAGAGGCGGCACGATTTCATGCAGCAGCACTGTGGGCAGCACGTGCTGTCGGCCAGCTTCGAGCGGTTGTACGACATCGATACGGTCGGGTTTCACCTGGGAGACGAGTGGGTCACCGTCGATCTCGATGCCGAACTCACCTGGGACCAGGTGGCGGAGGCGGAGCGGCTGGCGAATCAGGTGGTGTGGGAGGACCGCCCGGTTTATGCGCGTTTTGTCACGGAGGAGGAGCTGGCCGTCCTGCCGCTGCGGCGTCCGCCCAAGGTGGACGAGGATGTGCGCGTCGTGACCATCGAAGGGTTCGATCACAATCCGTGCGGCGGGACCCACCCGCGCCGGACGGGGGAGATCGGGCTCATCAAAGTGGTGAAAATGGAGCGGATGCGGGGTGGCACGCGGCTGACCTTCGTCTGCGGGAAACGGGCCCTGCGCGTCGTGCAGGCGCGTTTTGAGGCGGTGAACGAGCTGGCGCGGCGGCTGTCGGTGTCCGTCGAGGACCTGCCTGCGGCGGTGGAGAAGCTGTCGCAGGAGGCGCAGGGTGCGCAGAAGCGGATGCGTGTCCTGCAGGATCAGTGGCTTGACCTGCGGGCGGAGGCGCTGGTTCGGCGCGTCGCGCCGGAAGGCGGAGAGCCGCCAGGGAGGCCGTGGGTCTGCGAGGCGCTGGAGGACGTGGATACGGCGGACTCGCTGCGGGGATTGGCCCAACGCGTGGCCGCGCGGGAAGACGGGGCCACCGTGTGCGCCCTCGCGGCGGTCACGGGAGAGCGTGTGTCGTTGGTGGTGGTGAGTCGCGATCCGCGGGTGGACGCGGGCGCCGTGGTACGGGCCGCGCTCGAACCACACGCCGGCAGAGGCGGCGGCAACCCGAAGCAGGGCCAGGGTTCTGCGCCAGCGGGACCCGGTACGGACGCGTCCGCCGTCTGCGACACGGTGCGCCGGGTCCTCGCATCCTTCGCCTGATGCCGAAGAGGGCCGGTCCTGAGGCGCCTCGGCCGGGAACAGGGCCGGGGCGCATCCGGGACGGCCAAATCGCGCTCAGCGCTGCAGGAGCACCAGGATCATCGACGCCAGGGAGCAACAGGCGCTGAGCAGATACATGAACGTGACCGCCTGTACCTGGGAGAAGCCGGAGCTGAGCAGACGGTGATGACCGTGCGTCTTGTCTGGCTTGTACACCGGCCGGCCCTCCAGGGCGCGCCGGATGACGACCCGCAGCCCGTCGAGGATGGGCACCCCGAGCGCGAGCACCGGGACGAAGATGGAGACGACGGTGGCGGATTTGAACGCGCCGATCACCGCGATCGACGCCAGAAGAAAACCGAGCAACGTCGACCCGGCATCGCCCATGATGATGCGGGCTGGGTAGAAGTTGTGGCGCAAAAACCCGAGGGCGGCACCGGTCAACGCGGCCGCCCACAGGGCCGAGGCCGCGTCTCCCTTGATGATGGCGATGAATAAGAGGGTCCCCGCCGAGATGCTGGCGATCCCGGCGGCCAATCCGTCCAGCCCGTCCAGGAAATTGAATACGTTGATGACCCCGACGATCCACACCAAGGTCACCAGGATGGAGACAAACGCGGGAAACTGGACAAAGTGCGGGTGGCCGAACGGCATGGAAAAACCGCGGACCGTGCCGCCACAGCCGGCCACGACCGCCGCGGCGATGAGCTGTGCGACGAACCGCGGGGACGCCGGGAAGTCCCGGCCGCGGGTCTTGTAGTAGTCGTCCACGAGCCCGATGGTGAACAACAGCACCGAGCCGGCGAGCATGCCCCAGTACACGCGAGGCACGTGCCCCAAGCGCAGGGAGCCGGCGAGGCTGGCCGCCAAAAAGCCGGCCAGGATGGCCGCACCGCCCAGCAGGGGCAGAGGTTGTTTGTGCACTTTTCGCGCGTTGGGCAGATCGACGAATCGCCAACGCAGCGCCACCCGGCGCAGCGGCGGCACCAGAAGCCAGCTGACCGCGAACGCGGCCAGCGCAACGGCCAGATCCGTCAACGTTGTCGCCTCCTACCAATTCACCGGCTGCTTCACAGTGTGCAGGGTACCCTGATCATCCGTCCACAAGACCGTCAACTGCCGCGCTTGCGCGTCGTACTGCGTCTCGGCCAGCGTCTGTTGGCGCTTGGTCGCGGGATCGACGAAGACGATGGTCAGCGATTGGCCGTGATCGTACTGGGCGTACAGCCGGGCCATCTCCACAGCGAACGACAGGCGCTGATCCACTGGCAGAGGATGCCCGAGCGTGAGCACGTACGACATCGGCTCGATCCCGGTGCCGGTATCGATGTCGGTCAGCTGACCGATGTGGTGCGTCACCACGTACTCATAAAAGGAGTGCTTGTGAGCCGCCGCGCGGGCGGCAGCGACCTGGCGCATGTACGCGTACAGGCCGAGCATCATGAGCGCAAGGACCGAGATGGCGATGGACAGGTACACCTGGTTGCGCGTCCTGCGCCGCTTGACATCGGTGGTGTTCACGCGGACCCCTCCGCATCGGCAGCGTACAAGCGCCGCCGCTTCCGAATGTGATTATACCGGAGGGCGGCCGCGGGCGACCAGTCCATCCACGCATTGGAGTGGGGAAGACGCCAGATCGACACCGATTCGCCACAGGACGGTCACACCTGCCGGTCAGGGCCGCTTTTGTTCGGGGTCCGCGCACGTGCTATGCTTGATTCCGTGTAAATGCGGGAACAACGGGTGGATGTGTTCAACGCGATGGCGGACCGCCCGGCGGGCGGACAGCGGAGGGGGGACGGAGATATGATCAAACGGCTCGGCGTGATCCTCGTCATGCTCGTCACGGTGTTCATCGGCTTCGGGCTCATCATCCCGGTCATGCCGCTGATGGTGCAGGGCACGGGTGCGCGCCCCATCCATCTCGGGATGATGCTCGCGGTGTATTCGGCGGTGGCGTTCTTCATCTCTCCGTGGTGGGGGCGCCTCAGCGACCGGATCGGCCGGAAACCGGTGCTGATCACCGGGCTCATCGGCTTCGCGGTCAGTTTCGCCGTCTTCGGCCTGGCGAAAGACTGGCTCTGGCTGATGTACGTCTCTCGCCTCATCGGTGGCGGCTTCTCCGGCGCGGTGACGGCGACCGCGATGGCGTACATCGCCGACGTCACCAGTACCGAGGACCGGACCAAGGGCATGGCGTTTGCGGGCATGTCCATCGGTGTCGGATTCATCTTTGGCCCCGCGCTGGGTGGGATGCTCAGCACCCTCGGCGTTGCCGTGCCGTTTTTCGCTGCGGCGGCCTTGGCGCTGCTCAATGCCCTCTGGGCGGCGGCCCGATTGAAGGAGTCCGTGGTGCGGCGCCCGGCGGAAGCCGTGGACGGCGAGGGTTCCCGCCGGTCCCGCTGGGCTGCGTTCACCGGGCCATTGAAGTACTTGTACATCGTCGATTTTGTGGCCCAGTTTTCCATCGCCTCCTTGGAGGGATGTCTGCAGTACTTCGAGATGGCCCGCATCCAGGCCACCTCACAGCAGATCGGCTGGATGTTTTTCATTTCCGGGGTCGTCGGCGCCATCATCCAGGGCGGTATCGTCCAACGCTACGTGAAGCACGGTCGCGAGGTACCGACGATGTACATCGGCCTCGTGGTGTCGGCCGTCGGGTTGTTCCTGATCCTGCTGTCGCGGGATTTCACGACGGCGGCCTTGTTCATGACCATCTTCGGGGCGGGCAACACGGTCATTAAACCGACGCTGCAGTCCGTCGTCACCAAGGAGACGACGGTCGGACAGGGACTGGCGGCCGGGCTCATTTCGTCGATGGACAGCCTGGCCCGTGTGGTCGGTCCCCTGTTGGCGACGGCCCTGTTTCAGGTCCACGAAGATCTCCCGTTCGTGGTGACCGGTATCATCGCACTGGCGGCCGTCGGACTGGTGTACGCTTACCAGCATGCGAAACGCGAAAGAATTGTGACGGAGCCCGTGTGATGGAGATCACCACGGGCTCCTTCGCTTGACTGTCCAGTTGCAAACTATGATACACTGTAACCGGATCTTGGGGGGTGCGCCAGCTCGTTTTGGCCTCATTCGGTTGTATGAGCGGCTGGTGGTCCAGGCAGGGAATGGAAGACGGAGCATTGGTGCATTCTATCATACGGGAAATTTGGCGGCCTTCCAACGGCTCGCTGCTTTTTGCTGTCTGATAGGACGCACAATTGGCGCAATGCCCACGGGTTCAACTGTCTGCCATCGTGCTGCGCCCATGAAGCAACGGTCAGACCTGCCGAGGAGGGTGTGGTGTTGTGAGTTCATCATCTTGGCTACCCGTGCAATTGACCTCGATGGCGCACAATGTGGATCTCCTTTTTTACATCATGCTTGGCATCATCACGTTCTTCTTCGTGCTCGTCGAGGTATTGCTGATCACATTCCTGATCCGCTACCGGCGATCGGCGAAGAACCAGGTCGGCGTGAACGTCCACGGCAATAACGTGTTGGAGACGGTGTGGACGCTCATCCCCGCCCTGATCCTCGTCTTCATGGGTGCCTACAGTGTGCGCTACGTCTATGAGGCGCAGAACCCGCCGGCGAAACCGCTGGTGATCGAGGTCATCGGGCACGAATGGTTCTGGGAGTTCAAGTATCCCAACGGGCTCGACACCCATAACGACCTGCGGATCCCGGCGGGGCAGAACGTGTTGTTCGACATTCACTCGGCTGACGTGATCCACGGCTTTTACATACCTGAGGCCCGCATCCAACAAGACGCACTTCCCGGCCGGATCACACAGTTCTGGGTGAATGTGGACGCCAAGGACGTGGGCAAGCAATTCCAGGTGCCGTGCGATCAATTCTGTGGCGCGGGCCATCCCATCATGGTCGGCCAGATGACGGTGATGTCCCCGGATGATTTCAACACCTGGATGCAGACGGAGCTGCAGAAACAGCAGGCGAAGTCGTAGGCCATCGTGACGCCTGGGCAACCCGCTCGTCGCCATCGGGCCGGAAGGCTCCCCGGCGTCTGGGCCGTCCGGTGCACTCCTCTCTTCGGCACCCCGCACGGGGTGGCGGATGAGCGGGCAAACTGAGACAAGGTGGTGTGAACATGGAAGCCGTCCTGCAGGTGCCGCGCCGGTCCTTCGTCCGCGAGTGGGTGCTCACCGTGGACCACAAGAAGATCGGCATCATGTACGGCGTCACCGCCCTGTTCTTCTTTCTCATCGGCGGTCTGTTCGCATTGTTGGTGCGCACCGACCTGCTGAGCTACAAGGGCGTGTTCGACGCGCAGAGTTACAACGAGTTTTTCACGATGCACGCAACGGTGATGGTGTTCCTGGTCATCATCCCGATGCTGATGGGTGCGTTCGCCAACTACCTGGTTCCGCTCCAGGTGGGCGCGCGAGACATGGCGTTCCCGCGCATGAACGCCCTCAGCTACTGGTTGTATTTCGTCGGGGGCATCACCATCCTGCTCAGCATGGTGTACGGGATGCCCGACTCCGGGTGGACGGCGTACCCGCCGTACAGCCTGACCTCCCAGGGACCGGGAATGGACTTCTTCGTCATGGCCATTCACATCGTCGGCCTCTCCTCCATCCTCGGTGCCATCAACATCATCGTGACCGTTCACCGCATGCGGGCGCCGGGTATGACGTGGAACCGGCTGCCGCTGTTCGTATGGAGCACATTGGTGACGGCGTACATGCAGCTGTTCGCGACACCCGCTCTGGCCGGGGCGGTGACGACCCTGCTGCTCGACCGCCACTTCGGCACGGTCTTCTACGACAGCTCCGCCGGCGGCGACCCGATGATGTACCAGCATCTGTTCTGGTTCTATTCGCACCCGGCGGTCTACATCATGATCTTGCCCGCGTTCGGCATCATTTCCGAGGTGATACCCGTCTTCGCGCGCAAGCCGATCTTCGGCTATCACGCGATCGCATACTCCAGCGTGGCCATCGGCTTCCTCGGCTTCTTCGTGTGGGCGCACCACATGTTCGTGGCCGGGATGCAGATGTCCGCAGGCATCCCGTTCATGATTTCGTCGCTGGTCATCGCGGTTCCGACGTCGGTGAAGATCTTCAACTGGCTGGCGACGATGTGGCGGGGTGCGGTGGAGTACACCGTTCCGATGATGTACGCTTCGCTCGGGTTCATCGGGTCGTTCATCATCGGCGGCTTCAGCGGTACCATCGTTGCGGCGGTGCCCCTGGATATGCACCTCCACGACACGTACTTCGTGGTGGCGCACATCCACTACGTGCTGTTCGGCGGCGCGGTGATGTGCATCATGGCCGGCATCCACTTCTGGTTCCCGAAGTTGACCGGCCGCATGTACAACGAGAAACTGGGCTACCTCGGGTTCTGGCTGTACTTCATCGGCACGCAGGTGACATTCTTCCCGATGCACCTGGTCGGCCTGGCGGGCATGCCGCGACGCATCGCGTCGTACGCGCCCATCTTCCAGACCTGGAACCAGGTTGCGACCATCGGTTCGTACATCCTTGGCCTTGGCACCATCATCATCCTGTACAACCTGATGATCTCGGCCAAGTACGGCCGCAAGGTGGGCCACAACCCCTGGCACGCCCGCACCCTCGAGTGGACGGTGTCCTCGCCGCCGCCTGAGCACAACTTCGATGAGATTCCGGTCGTCACGGATTCGCCGTACCGTCCGTACAAGCCGGAGGAACTCACGGCGAGCAAGGAGTCCGCGTAGTGGGCTTGTTCCGCCTGCGCGCGGGCCGTTGTGGCGGAGCAACGCGTTGAGGCGGCGGTACGGGCACGGCGGTGCAAGGAGGGTTCGGCGGGGAGGTGAAGCGCGTGAGCTGGCGACTGCCGATGATGACGTCCATCGTCATTGGCATTCAAATGACCTTGGGGGCATTGGTCGTCGGCGAGGATGCGGGCTTCGCCTGTCCCGATTGGCCACTGTGCAACGGCGTGCTGTTTCCCAGGCCGAGCGGCCTGATCGCGCTCGAACTGGTGCACCGGGCGACGGCGCTGCTGGTCGTGGTGCTGGTGGCGGCCGTCGCCGTGCAGGCCTGGCGCCACCGCAGGGAAGACGCGCGCTTGTTTCGCCTGAGCGTTTGGGCTGTGTCGTCCCTGCTGTTGCAGGTCGTGGTCGGTGGCTTGATTGTCCTGGTCAAGGCGCCGGGGGTGACCACCACCATCGACGTGCTGAACAGCATGTTCCTGCTTTCGTTGTCCGTGACCATCGCCATGCGCGTTCGCCCTCGCGCGGTCGCGCGCTCTCGCGTGGTGTTCGACATCCACTCCGGCGAACCGCGGGTGGAAGCGTACCGAAGGCTTCGCCCGGCATCCCGTGCGTTCACGGGTGCGGTGTGGGCGGCTGTGACCGCGGGGGCGTTGTTTCGGCACACGGGCGAGAGTGAGGCGCTGTTCGGGCGCGACGATTATCTGGCGAGCCACGGCCAGACCGCGATGCCGTCATTGGGGGAGGCCCACCTCATGCTTGGCGTGCACGGGGTAACCGGCCTATGTCTCGCCGCCGCTGCACTGTTTCTGGCGGTCAGGGCGTGCCGGACGAGGGTCCTCGTCCCTTGGGCCTGGGGGTGCCTCGCGTTGGTGGGGGTCCAAGTGGTGCTTGGCCTCTTGACATTGGCGACGGCGCTGCAGCTCGCATTGGCCACAGTCCATTGGACCGTGGCAAGTGTGTTGGTGGCATGCGCGGCTCTGTTGCAGGGCTTGACGGGGGAGACGGCGGAAGACGGTGCGCGGGCTTTTCATTCGGGCGCGGACACAGACGAGGACGGCCACAGGGATGGAGTGGCCCTCGTCGAGCCGAACCCGTCTCGGTGACCCTGGTGAAAGGAGGGAGAGACGATGGCGGTGCACGGGATGGCGGCGAAGCGCGTACGCGGCGAGGAGGCGCAGCAGCGATACGGAAAGTGGCGCGATTATATCTCTCTGATGAAGCTCGGGATCACGACGGCCAACCTGATGGCGACAGTGGCCGGCCTGTGGATGGGTGCCCATGGCCACCCGGGGTGGAGCACGGTGGCGATCACGCTCGTCGGCACAGCGATGGTGGTTGCCTCAGGGGCGACGCTCAATAATTTCGTCGATCGCGACATCGACGTGCGCATGGAACGCACGAGCGGACGCGCTTTGCCCGCGGGGAAGGTGCAGCCTTTGTCGGCCTTGGTCATCGGACTCACCCTCGGTGCAGCCGGATTGGTGCTGCTCGCCGGTTGGGTCAACGGGACGGCGGCGGCATGCGCGTTTGTCGGCCTCGTGATGTACGCATATGTGTACACGGTGTGGTTGAAGCGAACCACCACGCTCAGCACGGTCCTCGGCGGATTGGCGGGGGCGATGCCGCCACTCATCGGGTACGCTGCCGGAAGCGGCGGCCGTCTGGATCTGGCAGCGTGGGTGGTGTTCAGCGTGTTTTTCCTGTGGCAGCCTCCACACTTCCTGCCGCTCGCGATGAAGCGAGTAGAGGATTACCGTGCGGCCGGAATCCCGATGCTGCCGGTTGTGCGCGGATATACCGAGACAAAATGGCAAATACTGGTGTACACGGCGGCCATGGTGCCGGTTTCGTTGCTGCTGTATGCGCTCAGGGCTGCGGGGGTCATCTACCTGTTGGTCGCGCTGGTGCTCGGCGTCATCTTCTTATGGCGTGCGGTTCAGGGGCTGTTCACAAAGGACGATTTGGCATGGGCGAACCGGCTGTTCCGGTTTTCCCTGGTGTACCTCACCGGGATCTGCCTGGCGATGATTGTCAATCCGCTGTGACTACGAGCAACGCGTGTAGCGGACACGTTGGGAACGGAGGAGGATCAGGATGGCGACCGAACATGCACATGCGGCGGGGCACGCCGCCCACCACGACGAGCATGTCGACCATCAGGGCAACGCAAACTTCGCGGTCTGGTGCGGACTGGCTGCGCTCACGTTTACCACGGGGACGTTCGTCGCGTCCAATGTGTACTTGAGGGCTTGGAGCCCGACCAAGTTTGTCTTGGACGATACCTTGTTGAAAGACCTGCCTTATTTTGCAGTCCTGTTTTCCATCATCTCTACCGTGCTGTTGCTGATCGCCGCGTCCTTTTTCGTCCGGGACAAATGGCGCGCTTTCAACGGGACTTTGGCGTTGGCGGCCTTGACCTATGCGGTCGTGTTGTTGACGCAGTTCCGGCTGATGATCTGGTTTGCGGGGTACAGCAAACAGGTGGCGACCATATACGCCCCGACGGCGGCCATGCAGTTTCTGCTGAACCTCGTCGGCATGATCCTTCTGGCCGTGGCGGGCTGGTACTCCAGCTTTCCGAACAAGGCGCACATCAACAAGTTCTTCCCGGTGGCCATGAACGTCTGGTTGTACTCGGCGGTGTCCGGGATCCTGATTCTGATCATCGAGAACGTCATCACCTGGGGACAGTTCGCCGCATGGTGCGGCATCAAACTGACCAGCTGAAGATCTCGCGCGAGGCGGAGGAGGGGAATCGATGCAACCGCTGCTGTTCGCACTCGGCATCTTCGCCTTCGTGGCGCTGACGCTGTTGATCCTGAAGTACACGACGTATCTGTCGAACACCAAGAAATAAACGGACTTGCATCGCTCGCCGCCGTGGAGCTTCCGCGGCGGCTTCCGTACATTCTGCCGGACGCGTTCCCGGTCATGGTCCGGGCGCCGGGCCGCCCCCTGCGCGTATGGGGTGTCACGGAGCGGCGTGGCGGTCCGGCTTGGAGAAGGGATGGGCGTGGGCTCGACCTTGGCATTCACAACTGGATGGGTTTGCATCGTGTTCCTGTGGTCGGTCTTCAGGCGGTACCTGCAGCACCGACGTCTGAGCCACCTGTTTTGGAGCGTATCGCTGGCGGCCTCGGCGGTCGCGTCGTTCAGCTATTGCGGCGCGCTCTGGGCGTCCGGCGCGGCCGCCGAGGTGTGGTTTCGATTGTACTACACCCTCGGGGCGTTGTGGATGCCCGCCTGGATGGGGCTGGGCAGCCTGGCGTTGGTGTTGCGCCCCAGGTGGGTGTGGGCGATGGCGTCGGCGGTCACGGTGGCAGGCGCCGCAGGTAGCGTTCTGTTGTCGAACGCCCCCATTCGCCCGCAGGCCCTGGCGGCGCTGGCCGGGCAGGCCGGGACCGGCATTCTGGCACCGGGCGCCTGGTTGGGGGTGCTCATCCCGCTGAACACATTCGGCGCCGCGGCGGTCATCGGGATCGCGGTCTGGTCGGCGTGGAAGACGTATCGCAGAGAGGCCCCAGTTCGATTCCTGTACGGGAACCTCTGGTTGGCGTTCGGCGTGTTGGTGATCTCCATGGCGGGGACATCGGCCCGGATGGGATGGGGGGATCTGTTCTGGGGCGTGATGTTTCTGGGATGGGGGATCACCTACTGGGGGTACCGCCTGCTGACACCCCCTGCGAAGGCGTGGGTGGAACCCGTTCCCAACGGCGTCCGGTGATGGGACAGGGTCGGCGTGATGGCGAACTGCCGACCCTGGCGGACCGCCGTTCGGACGGACGCTGGCCGAGGGTGATCCGCGGTTCCTGTCTCGACGCGCCGCCGGCGAAGTCTCACGAATTGCGGTTGTTGTCGCGGGTCCACTTGCGGTTGCGATTGCGGGTGTGGGGAAATGCGTCCCCTTTCTTCAGATACACTCGATTCGGATTGTGCAGGTTCTGACTGTCCGGATGTTCCCCGATCTCCACGTACCATCCGTCATTCGGCACTTCCCAGCCTGGCTCAAAGACGTTGTTTTGTCCCAAAGCAACCACCTCATCTTCTAATATGTTCTAATATGGGTGATGCATGCCCGAATGTATGCAGATGCAGATCGCATGCCTCACGCTACATCGAGCAGGAGTTGGTTCCCGTGCGTCCCTTCCTGTGGTTGCTGCGCTGGATCATCTGGATGACCGCAGTGATCACGTTTGCCGTCACGCACCCGAGGTTGGACACGGCGGCGGTCTGCGCAGTGGCGGCTGCAGTATTCAGCGGCACCAGCGCCGTGCTGGCCAGCCACTCGTCGCATCCAGCGTGGCCGCAGATTCGAGGCCGCACGGTGTTGGTGGAGGGCGTGATCTCCTGGGTGCTGGCGGCGTGGTTCTCGGCGCACGCGGAGCCGGATGTTCGCCTTCTCGTCGTTCTCTGGACACCACCGGGCACAGCCGCGGCGCTGGCACTGGGCGAACGGCTGCAGTGGGGATTGGATGGGGCGGCCTCCCTGGGGGTCGTCACGGCCGTGGTTTCGGCCGTGCGCACCGTCCCACTGCCTGTCCTGACCGTGATCTGGACACACCTGCCGTACTTGATAGTATCGGGATTGGTGGTGGCTTGCGAACATCTGTGGCGGACATTGTGCCGCGAACGCACATTGCACCGGGCGGCTTTGGAGGAGGTACGGCGGCGAACCGAGCAGGTTTCCCGATACAACGAGCAGGTGAACGAATACGCCGAGCGGGTACATCGCCTCGCGGCAGCGGAGGAGAGGAACCGGATCGCCGGGGTGATCCACGACACGGTCGCCCATCGGTTGACCGCCCTGTTCGTCCAGCTGCAGGCCGCCCGCCGCGTCCTGGCGCAGGGAGACAGCGCCGCGGCCGTCGGGAATCTGGAGGTGTGTGAGGTGCTGGCGCAGGAATCCCTGGCCGATGTCCGCCGGTCCGTGCACGCGCTTCGCAGCCAGGTGGCCGGGGAGGGCGTGGAGGCACTGCGCCGGCTGGCGATCCAGTACGGTGCCATGACCGGGATGGAGGTGCGCTTCGACGCAGGAGGGGTGGAAATCCTGCCGATGCATTGCCTCGGGGTGCTCTATCGGGCCATCCAGGAGGGGCTGACCAACGCTCACCGCCATGGCCGCGCCACCATCGTCACCATTCGCCTGCGGATGGCGGATGGGATGGTGATGCTGGACGTGTCCGACAACGGGCGCGGTGCGAAGGGGACGCTGGCCGGTTTCGGGCTGAGCACCATGCGCGAACGGGTACAACGGCTGGGCGGGGACGTCCATGCGGACACCCGCCCCGGACAGGGATTTCGCTTGCAGGTACGGGTCCCGGTGGTGGAGGGATGACGGCATGATTCGCGTGATGATTGTCGATGACCAGCGCCTGATGCGCGATGGGCTGCGCACGCTGTTGCAGCTGGAGCCGGACATTCAGGTGGTGGGAGAGGCCGGCGACGGCGAGGAGGCCGTTCGCTTGGCCCAGCAGCAGGAGGTCGACGTGGTCCTGCTCGACATCCGCATGCCTCGCGGTGACGGGATATCCGCTCTCCGTCAGCTGCGCCGGCTCCGACCGAACCTGCGTATGTTGATGCTCACCACCTATGACGACCGAACCGACATAGTGGACGCGCTGAGATCAGGAGCGAACGGCTATCTGGTGAAGGACATGCGAGCCGAGGAGATTGCCGAGGCCATCCGCACGGTGATGGAAGGCGGAGCGGTTTTGCCGCCGCGGGTGGCGAGCGAATTCCTCGCCGCTGTCCACACGGAAGGGATGCACGCGGAGACCGCCGGGCCCGGCACGGGGGGTTGGGCGACGGTGCCACCTTTGCCGGGGGAGGAAGAGTTGACGGACCGCGAGCGGGAGGTGTTGCACCGCCTGGCCCAGGGTTTGTCGAATCGGGAGATCGCTCGTGAACTGTTTGTGAGCGAGGGGACTGTGAAGAATCACGTGAGCAGCGTGATCGCAAAGCTGGGCCTGCGCGACCGCACGCAGGCCGCCGTATACGCGGTCCGGAGAGGCTTTGGCGTGAGCGGGTCACGCGTGGATCCGTGAGGGCCGGGGCTGCTCTGCCCATGGGATGACAAAGGTCATGGACGTGTGAGAAACCTCCCCCTTTCAGGGGGCTTTTTTTATGCCGTTTGGCACTGTCTGCACGGTGCCGGCCCCTGATACGATGAGGACGCGCAAGGAGATGGAATGGGGGAATCGGCGTGTTGGAGGTCAGGGATTTGCGCAAGACTTACGGGTCTCACGTGGCCGTGGATGGTGTCAGCTTCACCGTCTCGCCGGGGGACGCCTTCGGGCTGCTCGGGCCCAATGGGGCCGGGAAATCGACGACCATCGCCATGGTTTCCGGTCTCATTCAGCCGGACGACGGGGAGGTGCTGCTGCAGGGGCACAGCCTGCGCACGCATCCCCGGTTTGTCAAGCAGCGCCTGGGGCTGGTACCCCAGCACATCGCCCTCCACGAGCGGTTGACCGCTGAGGAAAACCTCCGCTACTGGGGGCAGGTGTACGGTGTTCACGGTGCCAGACTGAGGGATAACGTCGAGTGGTGCCTGCGGGTGGCAGGCTTGACGGACCATCGGAAGCAGCGGGTGGATCGGTTTTCCGGAGGAATGAAGCGGAGACTGAACATCGCCGTCGGCCTGATCCACCGCCCTGAGGTGTTGATCATGGACGAGCCGACGGTGGGCATCGACGCGCAGTCGCGCAACCACATCCTGGACACCGTTCGGCAGTTGAACCGCGAAGGCATGACGGTCATCTATACGAGCCACTACATGCAGGAAGTGGAGTACTTGTGCAATCGCCTCGCCATCCTCGACCACGGGCGGATGATCGCGTATGGGGCATTGGATGACGTCAGGCTGTTGGCGGGCGGGCTGTCCACGGTCCGCATGGACCTCGACGGCGACCCGGCGTCCGCCTTGGACGCGCTGCAGCAGGCGGTCCCTGCGGAACGCGTCGAGGCGGGGGATGGAAGAATCTCGTTTCAGGTGCGAGACCCGGGTCCAGCCGTCGGGAAGGCGGTGTTGGCGTTGTCCCAATACGGGATCGCACCCGTGCGGATTGACATCGAGCGCCCGAATCTGGAGGCCGCCTTCCTGCAGCTGACGGGCCGGAGACTGCGCGACGGGGGGGACGCCTGATGCGCCTGGTGTGGGCGATGGTGTGGGCTCAGATGTTGGATTTGGTGCGGGATCGCAAGGCAACGCTGTTGACGTTGGCCATGCCTCTGGTGTTGACGGCCATCCTGGGCTTCGCGCTGAACGGCCTGTTTGGCGGGAAACCGTTGCCCGTGGTGCGGGTGGTGGTCCATGACGCCGACGGCGGCGATTATGCCCGGCAACTGACTTCGTTCTTGAAGGATCAATCGCTGTTCCGCGTCTCGGAGGCTGGGAGTGCGGAATTGGCCCGCCAAGCCCTGGCGTCCGGGCAGGCGGACGTGGCGCTGGAGATCCCGAACGGGGTGTCCAACCGGATCGATCACGGAGGATCTGTCCAGGTGGACGTGGAGGCGCCGGTCAAGCAGGAGTTCGGCCAACGGCTGGTGCAGCAATTCGTCGATGGCTTCGGCAGCCGGTGGTCGGCGGTGCGTGCCGCCATGGAGAGCGGACTGCCTCCCGCGTCCGCTGCGGCCGGTGAGCCGCTGCAGATCCGGGAGACGGCTCCGGGCACACGACCGTTAAACGCGAAGACGTATTACGCCTACGCGATGATGGCGATGTTCCTGTTGCTGCATGCGGTCCAGCGCGCAGGCGTTTTGGTTCGCACCCGGCAGTCGGACCAATTCAAACGGATGGCCGCCGGACCGATTTCCGCTTCCGCCGTCGCGGTTGGAGACCTGATCTCCACCCTTGTGGTGCTCACCGCACAGTGCCTCGTCCTGTTCGCCGCGTATCGATGGATCCTGGGGGCAGACGCTGGTCCGCCGCTGCAGATGGGGGTGTTGACCGGTTCTTACCTGTTGGCGCTCTCAGGCCTGTCGCTGCTCATCGGGCGCTGGGTGCGGTCCGAGTCGGTGGTGGACGGGATCGCAGGCATCGGCGTCAACGTGATGGCCGTTGTGGGAGGCAGCATGTACCCGATCTTTGGATTTCCGGAGTGGGTGCAGCGCTTGGCGCAGTTTCTGCCAAACGGCCGCATCCTCCGCACCTGGCTGGATTCCGCCATGGGCGTGTCGTGGCACGCGGTGTGGGTGGCCGCGGGATATCTGCTCGCCGTGGCGCTCGTCTGCTTGCTGGCGGCTGCCCTGCGGCGGCCCGCGGTGGCGTGAAAGGGGGAGACGACGATGGCGGTTTGGACCATCATCAAAGGGTTTTGGATGGGCACGGTGCGAACCTACGCCAACCTGGTATACATGCTGGTGATGCCGGTGGTGTTCCTGTTGGTGTTCGGCGTTCTGCCTCACATCGGAGAGAAGGTGCTGCCGGTCGCGGTGGTGGATGACGACCACACGGTCGTCTCCAGGGCCTATATCGCCGCGCTGCGCCAGACGGACGGCGTTCACGTCGAGGAGATGGCGGACGACGCCCTCGGGGATGCTCTTCGGTCGTTCCGTGCGGCCTGTATCGTCACCTTTCCGCACGGATTTCAGGCGGTGGCGCTGAGCGGGCAGACGCCACAGGTCATCTGGGTCAATTCGCCGAACGTGAGTGCCGACACCCAGGCGGACATCCAGCGGCTGCAGGAGCGCATGCAAGAGTGGACGCTGCTGGGGGAGGCGGGCGTGCAGCAGGCGCGGACCGGGCATGCGGCCGCAACCGGGGGCAGCGGCGGGGACCCGTGGGCAGATGCCTTCGCAGCAGGGATGAAGGGGGCTGCACACCTGACGCCCGCGTTCGTCAGCCGCGCCGTGAGCACGTCGGGGGCCGACACGGCGTCGACGAGCCTGCCGCAGGATCAGCAGGCGGTGATCGGGGTCGCCCTCATGTTCATCATCTTCACGGTGTTCGGCAGCACGGGCACGGTGCTGTTGCATCGCAGCAGCGGGGTGTGGGACCGGTTGCTCGCCAGCCCTGCGCCGCGCTGGCAGGTCCTTGCCGGCTACGGGTTGGCGTTCTTTTCGGTGGGCTGGGTGCAGTTCGCCATCCTGTATTTGGCGGGTGCGGTCTTCGGCACCCCTGTCCCGCTCAATCCATTGGCGATCGCGGTGGTCACGCTGTACGTGCTGGCGATCTGCGGCATTGCCTTGTGCATCGCGAGCCTCGTCAAAAGCGCGGAGCAGCACATGGGCGTCGGCACGTTCGTGGCCGTGACCACCAGCATGGTGGGCGGTGCGTACTGGCCGCTGGACATCGAACCGGAATGGATGCAGCGGCTGGCCTGGTTCGTCCCGCAGGGATGGGCGGTGAACGGGTTCAAGGCGGCCCTCCTCGGCTGGGGAGCGGCGCCGGAGACCTGGCTCTCCATGGGTGTGTTGGCCGCGATCGCCGTCGTGTTCTTCACGGTGGGTATGGTGCTACTGCGGTATTCGTGAACAGCAAAGGCCCGCCGCAGGGTACGGCGGGCCTTTGACCGTGAGCGGGCTGTGAGCCGCGAAGGCAGGCGGACCGGGAGCCGCCCGCAGGCCCCGCAGTCCTGTAAATCTGGAAGTCTCGGCTGGCTTACGCGATGGTGATCTCCTTGCACAGGTACACGTCCTGAATGGCGTTCAACAGTTTGACGCCCTCCTCCATCGGGCGCTGGAACGCCTTGCGGCCCGAGATGAGGCCCATGCCGCCGGCGCGCTTGTTGATCACGGCGGTGCGCACGGCTTCGGCGAAGTCGTTCTGTCCGGACGGTCCGCCGGAGCTGATGAGGCCGATCTTGCCCATGTAGCAGTTGGCCACCTGGTAGCGGGTGAGGTCGATCGGGTGATCGGACGTCAGCTGCGTGTAGATGCGCTCGTCCGTCTTCCCGTAGCTGCTGCCTTCCATATTGAGCGCCTTGTAACCGCCGTTGGTCTCCGGCAGCTTCTGCTTGATGATGTCCGCCTCAATGGTGACGCCCAGGTGGTTGGCCTGGCCGGTGAGATCGGCCGCGGTGTGGTAGTCGACGCCGTCCTGCTTGAAGCGGGAGTTGCGCAGGTAGCACCACAGCACGGTGAACATGCCGAGCTCATGGGCTTCCTGGAACGCCTCGCTGACCTCCTGCAGTTGGCGAGTGGACTCCTCGGACCCGAAGTAGATGGTCGCGCCGACCCCGGCCGCGCCGAGCTCCCACGCCTGGCGCACGCTGCCGAACATCACCTGATCGTACTTGTTCGGATACGTGAGCAGTTCGTTGTGGTTGATCTTGACGATGAACGGGATCTTGTGGGCGTACTTGCGAGAAGTCAGCGCGAGCACGCCAAAGGTGGACGCGACAGCGTTGCAGCCGCCCTCGATGGCCAGCTTGACGATGTTCTCGGGGTCGAAGTAGGCCGGATTTTTGGCGAAAGACGCGCCCGCCGAGTGCTCGATGCCCTGGTCGACCGGCAGGATGGAGACATAGCCGGTGCCGGCGAGGCGGCCGGTGTTGAACAGCTGCTGAAGGTTGCGCAGGACCTGGTTGTTGCGGTCCGAGTGGGCGTACACCTCGTCCACCGTGGCGGGCGATGGGACCGTGAGGGCCTGCTTGGGAATGGTCTTGCATTCGTGGCCCAACAGGGCGTCCGCTTCGTCTCCCAGGTAGCGGACGATGTCGTCCATGGTAAGCATGCCAGTCACCTCTCAGAATCCAAATCACCCGGCGCGGGGCGGCGCCCTGGGCCGCGGCCGAGGAGGACTGCCCAAACGGGCCTGCCTGCGCGCGGGTGTGCAGGACGTGCTGAAAACCCGTCATTAATGTAACAGATCCAGGCCCCGAATGGAAAAACGATTTGCGGTATAATGGGCGTGCAACGGAAGGTGAGGGATGGACATGTATCACCGCACGCAGACGCGCCCGGTGCGCGTCGGCAACCTCACCATCGGCGGGAGCAACCGGGTCATCATCCAGAGCATGACCACCACCAAGACCGCCGATGTGAAGGCGACCGTGGCGGAGATCCACCGTCTGGAAGAGGCCGGCTGCGAACTGGTGCGCGTGACCGTCAATAATCCTGAGGCCGCGGAGGCCATCAAGGAGATCAAAAAGCAGATTCATATCCCGCTGGTCGCGGACATTCATTTCGATCACCGGCTGGCGTTGAAGGCGATCGAGAACGGAATCGACAAGGTTCGTATCAACCCGGGCAACATCGGCAAGCGCGATCGCGTCGAAGCCGTGGTGAAGGCGTGCAAGGAGCGGGGGGTCCCCATTCGCATCGGGGTCAACGCCGGGTCCCTCGAGCGGCACATCCTGGAGAAGTATGGGTATCCGACGGCGCAGGGGATGCTGGAAAGCGCGCTGCACCACATCCGGATCCTGGAGGAGCTCGATTTCCACGACATCATCGTGTCGATGAAGGCGTCCGACGTGCCCCTGGCCATTGAGGCGTACCGTCTGGCGGCGGAGTCGTTCGACTACCCGCTGCACCTGGGCATCACCGAGTCGGGGACCCTGTACAGCGGCACCATCAAGAGCGCGGCGGGCCTGGGGACGTTGTTGTCGATGGGCATCGGCAACACCATTCGGGTGTCGCTCAGCGCCGACCCAGTGGAAGAAGTCAAGGTGGCGCGCGAGCTTTTGAAGACCTTCCATCTGATCTCGAATGCCCCGACCCTGGTATCGTGCCCGACCTGCGGGCGCATCGACATCGATCTCATCGCCATCGCCAATGAGGTGGAGGCGTATCTCCAGAACATCAAGGCGCCCATCAAGGTGTCGGTGCTCGGCTGCGCGGTCAACGGGCCGGGCGAGGCGCGCGAGGCGGACATCGGGATCGCCGGGGCGCGCGGCGAGGGGCTTCTGTTCCGCAAGGGCAAGGTGGTGCGGAAGATCCCGGAGGCGGAGCTGGTCAGCGAGCTGAAAAAGGAGATCGACCGTATGGCGAAGCGGTACCAGGAAACGGGCTCGATCGACGAATGAAGGCCTTCGCGCGGCGGCTGTCCATTGGGGCGAGCGCGGTGCAAGTTGGGTTGGAAATGGGGTCGGTGGACGCATGACGGCACGGGTGCTGTCGGTACAGGTGGGCCGGCCGCGGGAGGCGCTCACCGAGGCGTCCGACGGCCGCCCGGTGGCGTGGACGTCGGCGATATGGAAGACGCCGGTGTCCGGCCGGGTATGGCTGGGCGTGGAGAATCTGGACGGGGACACCCAGGCGGATTTGGTGCATCACGGCGGGCCGCACCGGGCGGTGCTGTGGTACGGCGCCGGGCATTACCCGCGGTGGCGGGCGGAGCTGGGATTGGCCGACCTGGATTGCGGCTGGTTCGGGGAGAACCTGACGGTGACAGACCTAGACGAGGAGTCGGTCTGCATCGGCGACGTGTACCGCATCGGCGGCCCGGACGGGGCGGTGGTGCAGGTGTCGCAACCGCGATCACCCTGCTGGAAGCTGGCCCGGCGCGTCGGCGTCCCCGACCTGGTGGCGCGGGTGGAATCGACCTTTCGATCCGGTTGGTACGCGCGCGTCCTGCAGCCTGGTTGGGTCGCCGCGGGGGACGCGGTGGAGCGGTTAGAGCGCCCGTGCCCGGAGTGGACCATCCGCCGCGCTCACGAGGTGCACCTGGGGCTGCGCGGCCTGACGCGGCGCGGGGACGTGATGGGGAGCGCGGATGTGGATGGCAACGCCCTTCTGGCTGCCACGGAAGCGTTGGCGGCGTGCCCGTACCTGTCCCCGGATTGGCAGCGGATGCTCTCCGGCGCGGGGGGGTGAGGTGCGGGGGGAACGCCGCGCCCGCCACTCACCGCACCTGGACGACCTCGCCGCCGGTCATCCGCACCAACTCGTCCGGCGTGAGCGGGAACACGGCTTTCGGGTGCCCCGCGGCGGCCCAGAGGGTGTCGAGGGCGAGCAGGTCCTGATCGATGAAGGTGGTCAGCGGTTGGGCGTGCCCGATGGGCGGCACGCCGCCGATGACGAATCCCGTCGCTGAGCGCACGAAGTCCGCATCGGGCTTTTCCACCGGTTCCCCGCACAGCGCTGCGATCCGCTGCTCATCCACACGCCCGGCGCCGCTGGCGATGATGAGCACGGGCTGGCCGCTGTGCACGGTGCGAAACACGAGCGACTTCGCGATCTGCGCGACGCTGCACCCGACGGCTTCGGCGGCCTCCTGGGCGGTACGGGTGCTCTCCGGCAGCTCGACCACTTGGTTCGTGAACCCCTTTTGACGGAGTGCGTCCTGCACCCGCTGTGCGCTCTCTTTCAGCGGCATGTCGATTCCCTCCGAAACGATTGAAGATTTGGATGGCTCTGACTGTGAATCACCGCTCTCTCTTTCCGACTTGTCCATCTTACCACAATCCTCCGGGTGTCCCGGACGCATGCAATCGTTTCGAGCGAAATTCAAGGTTGGCCGGGTATACCTGTAGCAAGATGTGCGGGTTTTGCCGAAATGGGGGGTTCGTATGGCTCTGGATCCGAAGCGCGACCCGAAGGGTCCGGCATCCCCGGGGATGTCGATCCGGGACACCGCGCGGGCGGAGAAAGCGATGAAACAGCAGCGCCGGCGAGCGCGTCAGGCGAGATGGCTGTCGGTGTTCTCCTGGGGCACGGTGGCGGCTTCGGTGGCCGGATTTTTCACCCTGTGGCACACCATCAGCGGATCGCCCGTATCGGCCGCGATGAGGTCGGGCCAGACGACTACTGGAGCTGGGACCGGGATGGCGTCGGCGGGAGCGGGATCGCAGGGGACGAGCGGATCGATCGGATCCGGCTCGGCGGCCGCTGGATCGGGTGCGACCAGCGGTGGCTCCGCTGCACACGTCACTGGAGATGGCGCGGGCGGTGCGGGAGATGACTCGGGAGAGGCTGCCGGATCGTCCGGGTATGCCGGAGAGGATGCGCAGGGGTCGACCGGGGGCAGCTCGGCGTATGGGTACAGCGGTGGCGGGGGCTTCAGCGGATCGGTCGGGGGCAGGCATCATCATCGCGGCTTCGGTGGCGCTGGCATCAGCGCGTCGCAATCGCCGGATATCCGAACAGGTGGCTCGTGATGGAAGGCCGCCATGACCTGGTACGCATCAGCTTCCGTGCGATGGGCACCACGGTGGAGGTAATGGTGGTTCGGGACGGCTTGGCAAAGACGCCCCCAGTGGAGCGCTTGCCAAGCGGCACCGACTTGGAGCGCCTGTTGGACGAGGTGCCGCGGCTCGTGGCGGTGTGGGAGCGCCGATTGTCCCGCTTCCATCCCGACAGCGACATCAGCCGCATCAACGCCGAGGCGGGGCGCTGGGTGGCGGTGCACCCAGGCACGATGGAGGTCCTGCGCCTGGCGGAAGAGGCGCGGCGGGCAACGGGTGGCTGGTTCCATCCGGGGCTCGGGCGGGCCATGCGGGCGGCGGGGTACGGGGTGTCCTTCTCCGAGCTGAAGCCGGCGCCCCCGTTGCAACGTGCCGGGCTGACATCTCCTAAAAAGTCGACGGAAACCGCGTCCGGGGGCCTCGAGCTGCCCGGGGCAGGGCCGGCCTACGAACTGGATGAGCGTGCGCTGCGGGTGAAGGTGGCGGAGGGCAGCGAGATCGATCTCGGCGGCATCGCCAAAGGCTGGATCGTGGAGCAGGTGGCGGCGTGGCTGCGCGGAGCGGGGCTCGAGCAGTTCATCGTCAGCGCCGGCGGGGACATGGTGTGCGCGGGTTGGTGCGGCGGACGGCCATGGCGGGTCGGCATCGACGATCCGTTCGGCGGCGCGGCTCCCGCGCTGACCTTGGATGTCTGGGAGCTGGCGGTGGCGACCAGCGCGACGTACCGGCGTCGTTGGCAGGCGGGGGATCGCATCGTCCACCATCTGATGGACCCGCGGACGGGACGCCCGGCGCAGACGGATGTGGTCTCGTGCACGGTGTTGCACGAGCGGCTGGTGGTGGCGGAGGTGCTGGCGAAGGTAGCCCTGTTGCTGGGCCGTGACGCGGGATCGGCGTGGCTGGAAAGACAGCCGCAGCGGGGCTGGGCGATGATCACGGCGGACGGGGAGGTGCGGCACGCGTGGATGCGGCAGAAGAGCGGGTGACCTGGTACCCGCTGGCGGGGGCCGTGGTGTTTTTGTTGCTGGTGATCGCGGCGTCGTACGCCTGGGTGGTGGCGATGTTCCCGCCTGAGCAGGAGAAGAACCTGGTCTTCTGGTACATGGAGCGCGCGGCGGGGTTCACTGCGTATGAGCTGTTGGCGTTCACGGCGCTCCTCGGGCTGACCTCGAGCGCTGGGATGTGGGATCGATGGAAGGCCCGCCGCCTCGTGACGCAGTGGCACCAGTTCGCGTCGAGCCTCGTGATCGCCTTTCTCGTCTTACACCTGTGGGGGCTGCACGAGGATACGACGATCCCGTTTCCGTTGCCAAAGCTGTTCGTGCCCTTCGCGGCGTCGTACCGGCCGCTGTTCACAGGCTTCGGGGTCTTGGCCCTGTATGGGCTGGCGGTCCTGTTGGTCACCTCGTACCTGCGCCCGTACATCAGGCCGCGGGTATGGCGCAGCATCCACTTTCTGTCGATCCCGGTGTTCCTCCTGGTCACTCTCCACGGCCTGCTGTCGGGCACGGACTCGACATCGGCTTGGGCGGTGTGGATGTACGTGGTCCCGGCGGCATTGTTCGTGGGCCTGCTGGTGCCGCGGCTCCTGGGGCGGTGTCTGCCGCTATGATGGACCCGGGCCAGTACCGTAAGTGCGAATCTGTCGCTACGGGTTCGTCAGCGGGTCGGAAGACAGTCCTCGCGTCGCATACCAACGCACCACATGCGGTTGGTTGCGATCCGCACCTGTTCCCTCTTCACACTTCCTCGGGTTGACGCCACTCTCTTCCCCAGCTACAATCGAGAAGTACTTTAGTATATTAGCAAGCTAAAGCGAAGGGCGTGCGTAAGCGCCGCTCAGACCGACATGCACGTGAACAACGGGTACCTCGGCGCGCCCGCGCGGCCGTCGGTGCGCGAACGCCAGCCAGCGTTTGCATGCCGGGGCGGGATGGTGCAGACTGGCGGTAAGTGTGGTCATCGTAAGGGTGGTCACCGGCCCGGATCGGCCGCGTGCCGCGTGTGGCGCGAACCGGAATTCGCATGAAGACCTGGCAGCATCCGGGCACACCGGTGGGTGAGCGCCGGTGGCTGCCCGTGATGGACGTAGCGGAGTGATGCCAATGTCGATAGATATGCAGCAGCGCTGGGCGGATCGGCCGCTCGGCATGCGGGACGTGTATCCGCAGCAGGCCAGGCAACGGCGGCAGCTGGAGTCAAAGCTGCTGCGGGTGTTTGAGCAAAACGGATTCGAGATGGTCTCCTGCGGGCTGTTGGAGTACGTGGATACCCTGCTGCGCGGGCGCGCATCGAGCGAAGCGGAGGATTGGCTGCGCATGGTCGACGCCACCGGGCGGACGGTGGTGCTGCGGCCCGAGATGACGCCCTCCATCGCCCGGATGGCCGCGCCGCTGCTCGCGGCGGGGACCACGGAGATCCGCTGGTCGTACGCGGAGCGGGTATATCGGCGCACGAACGATCCCGCGTCGCTCTCCTGGGCCAGCGGCAAGGCGGCCGAGTCGACGCAGGTCGGCGTGGAGTGGATCGGTCGGTCGGGCGCCGAGGCGGATGCCGACGTGATCGCCCTCTGCCAGGCCGCGCTGGAGGCGCTGGAGCTGGACGGCTGGCAGATGGTCGCGAGCCACGCCGCTTTTGCACCTGCCTTCCTGGAGGCGCACGGCATCGCGCCGGAGACCGCGGAATCGCTGACGCTGTGCCTCGCGCGCGGGGATTATGTCGGGTTCCGCGGCGTGATCGGCGCCCTCAGTGCAGCCACCGGCGTCGCCGACGACGTGCTGGATCAATTGTCCACGCTCGATCCGCTGGCCGCCGACCTGCCCGAGCCGCTCCTGCGCCGCTTCGCGGACAGCGAAGCCGGCCGGCGGGCGCTCACAGCGTGGAAGGAGCTGCGTGACCTCGCGGCCGTGCTGCAGCGCCGGGGGTTGGCGGACCGGGTGTCGTTCGATCTCACGCTCGTGCGGGACCTGACGTATTACACCGGGATCGTCTTCGAGGTGTTCGCGCCCGGCGCGGGCGCGCCCATCGCCCTCGGCGGCCGCTACGACGATCTGTTGGTGCAGTTCGGCACGCCCGCCCCGGCCATCGGGTTTGCGTTCGAGGCCGAGCGGCTGCTGACCGTGCAGACCGAGGGCGAGTGGTTGCACGAGGCGGACGAGCGGGGCGCGAGCCCCGCTGGCGAGACGGAATCTTCCGGGCGAATCCGGGCTACCGCGTCAGGAGAGGAGGCATCCCCATGGTGACCATCGCCCTGGCCAAAGGGCGCACGGCGGACGGGGTGGTGCCCTTGTGGAGGCGCGCGGGACTGCCCGCCCCGGTCGATCTCGACGACAGCCGCGCCCTTGTCTTCGAGATGGAGTCCCCGGTCCACGGGCCCCTGCGCTTCCTCCTCGCCAAACCGGCCGACGTCCCGACCTATGTGTCGTTCGGGGTGGCCGACATCGGCGTCGTCGGCAAGGACGTCCTGCTCGAGAGCGGGCGCGAGGTGTACGAACTGTTGGACCTGCATGCCGCGCGCTGCAAGCTGTGCGTGGCCGGGCGGCCGGAGGAGCGGGATCGGCGGCCGCGTCGGGTGGCGACCAAGTACCCGCGCCTGGCCGACCAGTACTTCCGCAGCCTCGGCGTCGCAGTTGAGACGATTCCGCTCAGCGGCTCGATTGAGTTGGCGGCCGTCATCGGGCTGGCCGATCGCATCTTCGACCTCGTCCAGACCGGCGCGACGTTGGCCGCCAACGGGTTGGTGGTGTTCGACGAGGTGATGGACGTATCGGCGCGGCTCATCGCGAACCGATCCAGCTACCGGACGAAGCGGCAGGCCATCCAGTGGGTGACGGATCAATTGGCGCAGGCGCTGACCCGGGAGGCGGTGGAGTCATGAAGCTGGTGAGGATGGAGGCAGGATCCTTCGACTGGCAGCGGACGGCCGCGGCGGACGACGAGGCGGTGCGCCGCGTCGCGGAGATGGTGGCGCAGGTGCGCCGGGAAGGCGACCAGGCGCTGCGGCGGTACACGGAGGCCTTCGACGACCCGGGTCTGGCGGGACGCACGTGGAGGGTTCGGGTCGATCCCGCCGACCTCGAGCGGGCCTGGGCGACCCTGGATGCGCCACTGCAGCGGGCGCTGGAGCGGGCGGCGGATCGCATCCGGCGCTTTCACGAGCACCAGCGGCCGGCGGATGTGGACGCGGCGGGATCGGACGGAGAGCGGATGGGCATGACCTGGCGGCCGCTGCGGCGGGTCGGGGTGTACGCGCCAGGCGGCCGGGCGGCGTATCCGTCGACGGTGCTGATGAACGTGATCCCGGCGCAGGTGGCGGGCGTCGACGAGGTGGTGCTGGTCTCGCCCCCACAGCGCGGCACGGGGTTGCCGCACCCCTTGGTGATGGCGGCGGCGCACCTGCTCGGCGTGCGGGAGGTGTACCGCGTCGGCGGCGCGCAGGCCATCGCTGCCTTGGCGTACGGCACGGAGAGCGTGGCGCGGGTGGACAAGATCGCCGGGCCGGGCAATCTGTACGTGGCCCTCGCCAAGCGCCTGGTGATGGGGGACGTCGGGATCGACAGCGTGGCCGGGCCGAGCGAGGTGTTCATCGTCGCCGACGAGACGGCCGACGCGCGCTTTGTGGCGGCAGACCTGCTCGCTCAGGCGGAGCACGATCCGGAGGCGGGCGCGGTCCTGGTCACAGTGGACGCGGGGCTGGCGGACGCCGTGGAGCAGGAGCTGGAACGGCAGCTGGCGGAGTTGCCGCGGCGGGAGATCGCCCGAGCGGCGCTCGAGCGCTGGGGCGCGGTGGTGGTGGCCTCGTCGCTGGAGGAGGCCATCGAGGTGGTGAACCGCAGCGCCCCGGAGCACGTGGAGCTGTTGGTGCGAGAGCCGGATCGATGGCTGCCGCGGGTGCGGGCGGCGGGGGCGGTGTTCCTCGGCGCGCACACGCCGGAGCCGGTGGGGGACTACTACGCCGGCCCCAACCACGTGCTGCCGACGCACGGGACGGCGCGCTTCGCGTCCGGGCTCGGGGTGCTCGATTTCATGCGGCGGATGACGTGGGTGGCGTACACGCCGGAAGCC
The DNA here is from genome assembly GCF_000702485.1 of Alicyclobacillus macrosporangiidus CPP55. GTDB lineage: Bacteria > Bacillota > Bacilli > Alicyclobacillales > Alicyclobacillaceae > Alicyclobacillus_H > Alicyclobacillus_H macrosporangiidus_B. The sequence continues at coordinate 3,464,270 of NZ_JNIL01000001.1, forward strand.
CTTGCACGTCACCGGGCGGACATCACCGCACTGGCGGAAGCCGAGGGGCTTGCCGCACACGCGCGCGCGGTGGCCATCCGTGCAGAAGGAGGGAGCCGGGATGGCGGATTGGCATAACCGGCCGGTGGAAGGCGACCGCGCGGGCGCGGGGGTCGGTGCCGCGGGGCCAGCCCGCGCTGGCAGGCGGCGGTGGAGCGGCGCACGGGCGAGACGGACGTGCGCCTGAGTCTGAACCTGCGCGGCAGCGGCCAGGCGAAGTTGGAGTTTCCAGTGCCGTTCTTGCGCCACATGCTGCACCTGTTCGCGGTGCACGGGCGGTTTGACCTGACGGTACAGGCGGACGGGGACGTGGATGTGGACGATCACCACCTGGTGGAGGACATCGGCCTGTGCCTGGGGAAGGCCGTGCACCAGGCGCTCGGAGACAAGCGGGGGATCCGCCGCTACGGGGAGCGGCACACGCCGATGGATGAGACGTTGGCGCGGGCGGTGATTGACCTCTCCGGACGTCCGGCGTTCGTGCTCAAAGCCGACATCCCGGCAGAGCGCGTGGGGACGTTCCCGACCGAGCTGGTGCGGGAGTTCTTCAAGTCGTTCGCCAACGAGGGCCGCTTCGCCTTGCACCTGGCGGTGCTCTACGGCGAGGACAGCCACCACATGATCGAGGCGCTGTTCAAGGCCACTGCTGCCGCTCTGCGCGAGGCGGTCAGGCCCGACGGGGACGCGGTGCCGAGCAGCAAGGGGGTGCTGGAATGATCGCGGTGTTGGACCTGGGCATCGGCAACCTGTCGAGCGTGCGCAGCGGCTTTCTGCGGGCGGGCGAGGAGACGACCGTGATCGCCCGGGGTGAAGCCTGGGAAGAGCTGATGGCGGCGCGGGGCGACGTGACGGGCGTGGTGCTGCCGGGCGTGGGCGCGTTTGGCGACGCGATGTTTCAACTGCGCGCTTCGGGCCTCTTGAACGTGGTGCGCGGCGCGGTCCGAGAGGGCCGGCCGCTGCTGGGCATCTGCCTCGGCATGCAGTTGTTGTTTTCGCTCAGCGAGGAGCATGGATCGCACGTGGGGCTCGGGGTGTTCCCGGGCAAGGTGGTGCGTTTCCCGAACGACGTCAAGGTACCGCACATGGGCTGGAACGACCTCACGGTGGTCAAGGATCACCCGCTGCTCGCAGGGGTGCGCCAGGGGGATTACGTGTACTTCGTCCACTCCTTCCACGCCGTGGTGCAGGACGAGCGACACCTGCTGGCGGCGGCCCAGTACGGGCGTACCCTGGTGCCGGCGGTGGTGGCGAAGGGGTCCGTGTGCGGGACGCAGTTTCATCCGGAGAAAAGCGGCCCCGTGGGCGAGAAGATCCTGCGCAACTTCGTCGCCATCTGCCAGGCGTGGTCGGCGCCGAAAGGGGAGAAGGCCCGTGTTTAACCTGTTTCCCGCCATCGACATCCTGGGCGGGGCGTGCGTGCGCCTGACGCGCGGCGACTACGACGCGAAGACGGAGTACGGCCGCGACCCGGCGGCGATGGCGTCGCGCTGGATGGACGCAGGGGCGCGCTGGCTGCACGTGGTCGATCTCGACGGCGCCAAAGCGGGCCGCCCGGTCAACGTGGATGCGGTGCGTCGGGTGGTGCGGGCCGCCTCGGCGCGCGGGGTGCGCGTCCAGGTGGGCGGGGCATCCGCACGCATGACGCCATCGCGCAGTGGCTCGAGGCGGGGGTGGCGCGTTGCGTGATCGGCACGGCGGCGCTGGACCGGGACTGGATGGCCACGGCGGTGGCCCGTTTCGGGGCGGACGCCCTGGTGGCGGGCCTCGATGGGCGCGGAGGCAAGATGGCGGTGCGCGGCTGGCTGGAGCAGACGGACGTACCGCTGGTTGAGGTGGCGCGCGGCCTCTACGAGGTGGGCGTGCGCCACGCGCTGGTGACCGACGTGGACCGGGACGGCACCCTGCAGGGCGCCAACCTGGACCTCGCCGTGGCGGTTCAGGCGGAAGGCCTCGGGGCCATCGCGTCGGGCGGCATCCGCAGCCTGGAAGACGTCCTCGCGGCGCGCCGGGCGGGCCTGGCGGGAGCCATCGCGGGCCGCTCGATTTACGATGGCACGCTCGATCTGGCGGCGGCGTTTGCAGCCCTTCGGGAGGAGGAGACGGCATGCTGACCAAGCGCATCATCCCCTGCTTTGACGTGCTCGACGGGCGTGTCGTCAAGCACGTCGGTTTTTTGGAGAACCGCCGTGACGCGGGCGATCCGGTGGCGCTCGCGGAGCGATACTGCGCAGACGGCGCGGATGAGCTGGTCTTGCTCGACATCTCCGCTTCTGAGGAGGGGCGCTTGGCCACGCACCGCGTGGTGGCGGAGGTGGCGGAGAAGGTCAACATCCCGCTCACGGTCGGCGGCGGCGTGTCGACGGTGGATGACGTGCGCGCCTTGCTGTTGGCGGGCGCGGACAAGGTGTCGATGAACACCGGTGCCGTCCGCAATCCGCAATTGATTCGCCAGTCGGCGCACCGCTTCGGCGAGCAGTGCGTGGTGGTGGCCATCGACGCCAAGCTCAACGAGACGATGGGCCAGTACGAGGTGATGGTCAAGGGCGGCAAGGTCGGCACCGGCATGGACGTCATCACCTGGGCGAAGCGGGCGGCCGAACTCGGCGCGGGCGAGATCCTGCTGACCAGCTTCCGTCAGGACGGCACCCGCGAGGGGTTCGACATCAAGCTGACGCGATTGGTGGCCGAGGCGGTGAACATTCCGGTCATCGCCAGCGGCGGCGCGGGAAAGAAGGAACATTTTTACAAAGTGCTGACCGAGGGCAAGGCGGATGCGGCCCTGGCGGCGAGCGTCTTCCACTTCGCGGAGACGTCCGTCGGCCAGGTGAAGGCCTTCCTGCGCCAAAAGGGGGTGCCGGTGCGATGGACGGGCACGGGGACACCCGCGTGATGCCGGGGCAGGAGGCTGTGGCGCCGGCGGGATCGAAAGCATCCACGGCGGGTGGCGCCGACACGGCCGCCGAGGAAGCGGTGTGGCTCGACGCGGTGCGTTACGACAAGGACACCGGCTTGGTGCCGGTGGTAGTCCAGGATGCGCGCAACGGCCGGGTATTGATGCTGGCGTACGCCAACCGCGAGGCACTCAAGCGCACCTTCGGCACCGGACAGGCCTGGTTCTGGAGCCGGTCCCGCCAGTCGTTCTGGTGCAAGGGCGCCACCAGCGGGAACGTGCAGCGGGTGGTGGAGGTGCGGATCGACTGCGACGGCGACGCGGTCCTGTACCGGGTGGAGCCGGCGGGCCCGGCCTGTCACACGGGGGCAGCGTCGTGCTTCTACCGGGTGCTGCAGCACAAGGAGAGCGTCATTGGCTCGGGCCCGGACGGGGGCGGGGCGGGAGAACCCGGTGTGAGCGACGGCGAGGCTGCGCCCGGTGCGGAGGGCCCGGGCACGGCGAACGACAGCAGCACGAGCGCCGAACCGGCCGCGGGTGAGGATGCCGGCGGGCAGGTGTTGGAGCGGTTGTGGCGCGTGATCGAACAGCGATGGACGGAACGGCCGCAGGGATCGTACACCACGTACCTGTTCGAGCGCGGCGTCGACAAGGTGGCGAAGAAGGTCGGCGAGGAGAGCGCGGAGGTCGTGATTGCGGCGAAGAACGCGGTGGAGTCGGCCGCTGGCCGCGCGGAGCTGGCCGAGGAGAGTGCGGATCTGCTGTACCACCTGTTGGCGCTGTGGAAGGTGGCGGGGATCCGGCCGCAGGACGTGTTCCATGCATTGCAGAAGCGAGAAAAATGAGTTCTTGCGCCGCGCTCGTTGCCTTCGGCACGTGCGCGGCGCCACGCTGCGTTGGCGAGCTGGATCGAAATGGCCGTCCGAATCGGATTTGCGAGGAATATATTGAAAATACGAGAGAAATAGCCTTACAAGGTGACAGGATGGTATCCTGCCCGCACCCGAGCCATATCGCCGATTGAGCCAAAGTAAGCACCCTATTATACTGAAGGCACGAAACGAAAGATACAATGGGCAAACCTCGGGAAACCGGGGGACGCAAAGCCATGGGCCTACGGCGTTCAAGCTATGGTTGCCAGGTTGCTAATACTCGGCGTGCAACTGGCGATAGTTTGCCAGTTTTTTGTTTTCTCAGACCGTCAAAGAGGCAGGTGTCCGCGTGAAGCAACCCAAGCTGAGACAATTGATCCACCGTGCGCAAAACGGCGACCAGGAAGCGATTGTTCAGATTATTCAACGTCTGATGCCACTCATCAAAAAATACAGTCACCACAACGAGGACGATGAAGTCGAGTTGATGTTGTGGGTCACGCAGGCCGTGCGCAGATATAAGCCGAACACGACCTGGGGGCGCGATGAACTCAGACGCTGGCAGGAGCGGTCGAGGTGAGTGCACGTGGGCGTTGTTAAATCATCTAGCTGATCCCGCCTTATAGGGTACAGGGGCTGAGCACACCGCAAGGACGCCGAGGATGGGGGAAGGCGTATGCAAGGGCTGGGATGGGAGTGGTTGCAGAGCCCGGAGGCGTTGAGCGCAGCAGCGGTCATCATCATCGAGTACGTGAAGGACGTTCCGGGGATTCGGCGGATTCCGACCAAACTGCTGGCGCTGATTGTAGGGGAGGCCTTGGTGATGCTGACGATTCAACCTTTTCCCACCACCCTGCGAGGATTGGCGGTGATATGGCTGGACGGATTGCTGGTCGGCGCGGCATCCATCGGAGGTTGGCATTTGGTGCTGGAATGGGCGAGACGCCCCGAAGTCGTGAGGCGGCATGTCAGGGGTTTGCGTGACCGCCGAGTTTCCACGCGCGATTGACGGTTTAGGCATAGTCCATTGAGGACCTCCATAGGCTGGGGTAGCACGACAAACGCTCATTGCGAAGAGGGTGTTCGGGATGAAACCATTCCCTTAGCTGACCCTTGGGATCTCGCGGAGGCGCGGGTTGTGGCGTGGTTTGTCACCGGCATACGCCAGGAGGGCGCGAGGTTGGCCAGGAAGAGAGAGATTCTGCGGCAACGGGAGCTCTTGATTCTGAATGCGCCAGCTGATGAGGACGGCGAGGACATGTTGTACCTCTTGGCGGCGCACTCCGACACCGCGTCGGAGGCCGAATACCACGTGTTCCTCGAAACCGCGCTGTCGTTGCTCACACCTAAGCAGAGAACGGTCATCATCGCCACGGTCATCCAGGGTGTGCCGGAGCACGTGGTGGCAAAACAACTGGGCATCACGCAACAAGCAGTGCACCACTTAAAATCGCGCGCCTTGAAACGACTGAGGGCCTGTCTGGTCGCCGAACACGCACCGAGTTGATCCGTCCGTGTGGCGGCTCGCCCCTGGAAACGAAGGACTGTTGTACGTCGGGTCCTTTTCACAACACCAGGCCTCGCCGTTCAGGTTCGGCGGGGCTTATCCTGTGCCGGCGCTCGGCGGGGAATACCAGCGGGGCCCGATAAAATACTGATCAACGCGATGATGACCGCGATGTAAAGGATGAATCCCAGCAATACGAACAGCCCCATCACCACGCTCCCACCTTCCACGCTCCCATCAATCTTCCCCATCCTATTCGACGAGATGGAAAAGATTCCTTTCGCGTGCTGGTTCTGTTGCTTCCGCACTGCGGTGGGACGAACTCACCCGCTGGGCGGCAGGGACGCCAGCCGGGCAGTGCCCACACCGTCCACACCCCCTGATACCCTGCGGACCCATACATGGCTGTGCGAGGCGATGGTACAATGGGGTTGGTAACATGCGGACTGTGGGGTCCGGACGATACAAGGAGGAATTCACCATGGCCATTGTGGCCGTCAGCATCGCACCCCTCGGGACGGGCAGCACCAGCGTGAGCACATACGTGGCCGAGACGCAGCGAGTCCTGGAGCGCCATCCGAATCTCCGGTTCCGCCTCGATCCGATGTTCACCACCATCGAAGGCGACCTGCCGGAGATCTTCCAGGCGATTCAGGAGATGCACGAGGCGCTGGTGGCGATGGGCGCGAAGCGGTTGTCGACGGTCGTGAAGATCGACGATCGGCGGGACGTCTCCCACTCGATGGAGGAAAAGGTGGCCGCCGTCGAGGAGAAGACGCGCCGGTGACCACCCAGCCGCACGGACGACAGCGAGAACCAGAACGGGAGCGGGAATCTGAGCGGGAACTTGGGGGAACCGTTCAGGGGGCCCTCCTGGAGACGGATCGCCTCCTGTTGCGCCCCGTCACCGCGGTTGACGCACCCTCCGTCCAGCGCCTGGCGGGGCACCCGGACATCGCGCGGACGACCCTTAACATCCCCCATCCCTATCCAGACGGCGCCGCAGAAGCCTGGATTCAGGCCGCGAACGAGGCCGAGCGGGCCGGCACTCAGTACGTGCGGGTGATGGTGCGCAAAGACAGCGGGGCATTGGTCGGCTGCGTGGCCTTGGGCGTGGCCCAGCGCCACCACCGGGCCGAGCTCGCCTATTGGGTCGGACGCCCCTGGTGGAATCTGGGCTACGCCAGCGAAGCCGCGCGCCGCATGGTCCAGTTCGCATTCACCGATCTCGGGTTGCACCGCGTCTGGGCGGCTGCCATGCCCCACAACCCCGCGTCGATGCGGGTCATGGAGAAGATCGGCATGCGGCGAGAAGGCCTTCTCCGCCAGCACGCGTTCAAGGACGGCCATTTCATCGACCTGGTGTACTACGGCATCGTGAAGGGCGATCCGCTCCCCTGACACCCAATCATGGTCCGATCCCCACGCCTCATCCGGCGGCGCCGGCCGCCGTCGCGGCGCGGGCCAGGCGCTCCGCCGCCCGCTCCAGTTCGAGCGCTCGAAGGGCCTCCAGGGCGTCGCCGAGGTGCACGCGCAGCAGGCAGTCGGCGAGATCGAACGGCAGCGGCACGTCCGTGACGATGGTCGCCAAGCGCTTGCTGAGCAGGGCGGTCTCCCGGTGCGCCACGATTCGATCCCGCAGCCGAACCGGCAACGCCTCCGCGTTCGCGAGCACCCCCTCCAGCGTCCCGTGTTCGGCCAGCAGCTTCTTCGCCGTCTTCTCGCCGACGCCGGGCACCCCCGGGATGTTGTCGCTGGCGTCGCCCATGAGGGCTTTGAGATCGACGATTTGGGACGGGGTCAGCCCCCACGTCTCTAGGAGCGTGGCTGGCGTGTACACGTCCGTCTCCGCGACGCCGCGGCGCAGGATGCACACCCTTACCCCGTCGGCGACCAGTTGAAGGGCATCCCGATCGCCCGTGAGGACGAGGCCGTCCCACCCCTCCTCCTGACAGCGGTGGGCGAGGGTTCCGAGGATGTCGTCGGCCTCGTACCGATGGTCGGCATGCTGCGCCACCCCGAGCGCTCCAAGAACCTGTTGCGTCGTCTCAAACTGCTCCAGCAGCGCTTCCGGCAGCTCGCCCCGTTGGGCTTTGTAAGCCGGATACAGGTCGCGCCGGAAGGTGTCGCGGGTGGTATCCCACGCGATCGCCACGTAGCGGGGGCGCACCCGTTCCAGCGCATGCGTGAACATGTGGAGGAATCCCATCACGCCGTTGGTGTACCGCCCGTCGGCCGCGCGCCGCGGGCGACCGCCATAGAGGGTTCCGAAGTACGCTCGCACCAACAGAGAACTGCCATCGATCAACAGCACATCGGCAGGGACCACGTCGTCCTCTCCTTCCCGTGTCCTCGTCATCATACCACTTGCCGCGACGATCGCGCAGGATGCTTCCGGTTCGCTCCAGCATCGCGATCGCGAGCGTATTGCACCCGCAGGCCCAGCGTGCTACAGTGAAGGTGACAATTTCATCGTGAGGCGCTAGGGGTGCCGTACCGGCTGAGAAGCGGCTTGCCGCTAACCCTATGGACTCGATCTGGATAATACCAGCGGGAGGAAGTGCCATCGGACAACACGTGCGTGGGACCTCTTTTGTGGGCCGGATCGGTCGATTGTGCAGACCGGGCGGAACATGAAAGAGGTTTTTGATTTCCCATCGTGTTCCCGCCTCACGGTACAAAGGGGTGTTGGGCATGCAGTGGAAGCTGCGGGACATTGTCGTGGCGGCGATTCTGTCGGTGGTGTGCGGCGTGGTGTACATGGGCTGGGACTTTTTGACGGAGGTCATCACCAAGGGCTGGAGCCCGGCCGCGATGGGCATTGTCAACGGCCTGTGGTGGATCGCGGCGGGGCTCGTCGCGTACATCGTGCGGCGGCCGGGAGCGGCATTGTTCGCGGAAGTGGTCAGTGCCTTTTTCGAGTTCGCCTTCGGCAGCCCGTACGGGACAGGGGCCATCATCTCGGGTCTGGTGCAGGGCATCGGCGCGGAGGCGGGCCTCGCCCTCGGCGGCTGGAAGCGGTACGGCTCCAGCATGATGATGCTCTCCGGGGCGCTCGGCGGCGTCGGCAACACGCTGCAGTGGTACTTCCAGTACGGCGGCAACCAGTACGGAACGGGCACCATCCTTGGGTACCTGGTGCTGACGCTCGTCAGCGGGGCGGTGCTGGCGGGGCTGTTGCCCAAGTGGATCGCGGACGCGCTCAACCGGGCGGGCACCTTGCGCAATTTTGAGATCGGAAGGCAAGCGGGATCGAAATGACCCGGACGGAGGTCTTGACAGGGCCCCAGGCCCGGGACGCGGAACGGGCAGTGTTCGCCAGGGCGCCGGAGGAGAGGCCGGACGAGGCGCCGGGGACGGCGGATGGCACGGTGCGTCGTGCGGAACGCCCCTGCCTGCTGCGGCTGCGCGGCGTGGACATCGCGTATGAGGACGGGCGTGCGGCGGTCTGCGGGATCGACTTCGAGCTGCATCAGGGGGAGTCGGTGCTGTTTCTCGGGCCGAGCGGGTGCGGCAAGAGCACGGTGGCGATGCTGTGCGCGGGGCTGATGCCGGAGGCGGTCGAGGCCAAGGTGACGGGCGAGGTCGTGCGCCACCCGTCGCTCGAGGCGCCGGGTGCGGTGGGTTACGTCTTCCAGGACCCGGACGCGCAGTTTTGTATGCTGCGGGTGGACGACGAGATCGCGTTCGGGCTGGAGAACCAGGGGCTGGCCAGGGCGGAGATGCCGGATCGGATTCGCGGGAGCCTGGCGCAGGTGGGGCTCGCCGGGCAGGAGCGGGCCGGTCACGCGGTCTTCTCCGGCGGCATGAAGCAGAAACTGGCCATCGCCTGTGCGCTGGCGATGCACCCAAGGCTGCTGATCCTCGACGAGCCGACGGCCAACCTCGATCCGCTGGCCACCCGCCAGGTGTTCACGGAGATCGCCCGGTTGGCCCGGGCCGGACAGACGCTGCTGGTGATTGAGCACAAGTTCGACGCCCTGTTGCCCTGGATGGACCGGGTGGTGTTGTTTGACGCGGCGGGCCGGGTGCACCGGGCGGGCCCGACGGCTGAGGTGATCCGCGAAGAATGGGACTGGCTGGTCGCCGAGGGCGTCGTGGCGCCATGGAAGGCGCGCCCGGTGTGGCTGGGTGGATGGCCGGCGGAAGGGCCGGGCGGACTTTCGGGGGCTGCGCAGGATGCGGGGACTGCTGAGCCTGCGGGGGCCCGAGGGGCGATTGGGGATGCGACGAATACCGAGGCCAGGCGCGCGTTGGAGCCTGCGGGGGCTCCAAGTGGGGCGGGACCGGCGGGATCGAACCTGGCGGAACCGGCCCTCTCGATCCGAAACGGCCGCCTGGCGTACGGCGGGCATCTGGTGTGGCGGGACGTCTCACTGGACGTGCCCCAGGGTGCGTTCGTGGCCATCGTCGGGCCAAACGGAGCGGGCAAGTCGTCCCTGCTGCAGGTGATGGCCGGGCTGCAGCGGCTCAGCGGCGGCGAGGTCCGGCTGCTCGGCAGGGAGATGCGGTCCTGGCGGCCCGCGGATCGCGTGCGGACGGTGTCTTTCTGCTTCCAGAATCCGGAGTACCAATTTATCTACGAGCGCGTCGCGGATGAATTGGCGAACCGGCCGGTGGGGGATGAGGTGCCGCCGGAGACAAGGCGGTTGCTCGAGGCGTTCGGGTTGGACGGATGCGCGAAGCAGAGCCCGTTCGGGTTGAGCCAGGGCCAGAAGCGGCGATTGAGCGTGGCGTCCATGCTGCGGGAGCCGCACGACGTGTACCTGCTCGACGAGCCGACGTTCGGGCAGGACGCGCGCACGCAGCAGGCCATCCTGGCCCGGTTGGCGGCGCTCCACCGCGAGGGGCGGACGGTGGTCATCACCACGCACGACCTGGACCTGGTCCGCCGGTATGCCACCCATGTGGCGGTGGTGGCGGACGGGGGCCTGTTGTACTGGGGGCCGCCCGCCGGGCTGTGGGAGCGCCCCGACGTGATGGCGAGGGCCCATTTGGTGGACGACGTGCGACCGCTGGAGGATGGCGATGCGGCGGCGCGGACAGTGCCGCAGGGAGGTGAGGTGCCTGCGGCCGTGTCCGGGCCAGCGACAACGCCCGCCGAACCGCGGCGCAAGGGGCTGGTGTACCGGCTTAATCCGCCGTGGCACCTGGTGACGTGCGTGATCGCCATCGCGATCGGCATCTTCGCGCACACCCTGCCCGAGGCTGTGGCGATGTTCCTGTGGCCGCTGGTGCTTCTGTTCGGCGCGGCCCGTTTGTCACCACGTCAGGTGATCGTGCGGCTGTCGCCGTTTCTCATCTTCTACGTGCTGTACGTGTGGACGCTGACGGCGTACGCCCGCGTGGAGCCGGGGACCAGGACCCTCGACTTTCTGTGGATGCACCTGAGCTACCCCGGATTCATCGCCGGGTTGGTGCTGGCGTTTCGTATGCTTGGCGCGGTGTGCTTCGGGGTGCTGTTCGTGACGGCGACGGATGTCACCGATCTGGTCGTCGGCCTGTCCCAGACGTTCCGCGTTCCTCCCAAGTTCGCCTACGGTACTCTGGCCGGAATCCGCTTCATGCCGCTGTTTCAATCGGAGTGGACGAAGCTCAAGCAGGCCCGGCAGCTGCGCGGCAAGGACGCTCGCTGGCGGGCGCTGCGGCCGGTGACGTATGCGCTGCCCTTGCTGGCGCAGGCGATCCGCATGAGCGAGCGGGTCGCGATCGCGATGGAAGCGCGAGGATTTCGGGGCGCGCCGGCGGATCGACCCGACGGCCGCACCTACTACCGCGTGGTGCCGGTGCGCGGCTTGGACTTCGTGTACCTGGCCGTGGTTTGTGGGATTTCGATCACGCTGTTGTGGTGCTTCTAGGGCAGTCGTTGGGGCCCGAAAGGGGCGGCCGGTGACGAGGCGGCCGTTGACGTGGCGGCCCGGGAACGGAGTGCGGCGGGCCTAGACGGCCGCAGAAGGGACGGCCCCGGGGCTGGGCGAGGCGGCCCGGGAACGGGGTGCGGCGGACTGCGCAGGGATGGCGGCGGGCAAGGCGTGGATGGCGTCAGGCCAGGACGGCCGGTGACGAGGCGGCCCCGGGCTGGGAAGAGGTGGCGCGGGGCCGTCTTCGGCTCACTCGAAATCGTCCGGGTTGTCGACGGTGGTCCACGCCTGGCTGCCGCGGGTCGCCTGGGCCTGCCGGGCGGTGGCTTGGCCCGCGGTTGAGGCGGCGGTTGAGGCGGCGGTTCGGCCGGAGGCGGGTTCGGCGGCTCGCCCGGCGGTCTGTGGGGCCGTGCTGCCCAATTGCCCCTCGTAGGCGAAGTCGTCGGGGCTGTCGACGTCGACCAGCGACGTCACTTCCGCGTCCCGTTGTCGCAACTGCGGCTTGGGATGGGGTTGTCCGTTCACTGCACGGGCATTGACCTTGGTGTGTTGGCCGGAGCGCGTTATGCGTTCATCCAAAGGAATCTCCTCCTTCTTCGGGCTGGCGATGGACAGCCTGCGATCGGTGGCTTCGGACGGTGTGGAACGGTGGTGGCCCGGAGATGGCGTCGCTTGTATGGCTCGACGGGCCCACGGCTCATGGTTAATTTGTCCAACGGCGGGCCGGCGTAGACACGTGGGATGCGGGTTTGTAACATATATTCCCTTCATAACCACTTCTAACCCGTTTTGCTCGTGTGTAGGGAGGGGATAGCGGAACGAAGTTCTGTGATGTGGAACCACGGTGGTCAGCCGTATATCCGTGGCGGCGCTTACGCACGTTTTTGCCTTTATGTAGCGCCGCTGCGACAGCATAACAAACGATTCCACCTTATTGACCTGCTGTTGCATCTGCCTTGTGACCGTTTTGATTTTAGACGGTAGACTCCCGAGGCCCAGAAGGCGCGATAAGGTAAAGCAACGCATTAAACCGCCCTGGCCGACCTCGCGGTAACGTCAAATCCCACTTTATCCGACGCCTCGGCTCGGAGGTAAGGCGAAATCGCCACTTTATCATGGATGGCGGAACGGAGTTCTGTGATGCGGAACCCACGCGGGAAGACAGGACTCTCGTCGCGGCGTGCAGGGGCGGGAGCTCGATCGAACGGAGCCAATCCGATGCCTCCGCAGCCCGCACGTGCCGTCCGGCCCGCGCCAACGCCCGGAGCCAATGCCCCGCGCCCCCGTGCCCAGGCATCTCACCCCCGCGTTTCACCCATTTGAGTCCTCCTCCATAAGATGCGGCACCGATATCAGCCTATTTGGAGGAGGCCATACCATGACCCTGACGGCGTCCCACTGGATTTATCTCGCCGTCGTCGTGCTCGTCATCATCGGCATGGCGATGCGACGAGGCGTCATCCCGCTTTGCATCATCGGCACGTTCGTACTCGGCTGGGTGTATTCGGGCCACTTCGTGTTCGGCGTGCAGACCCTGTTCAACGCCAGCCTGACCAGCGCGAACGTGCTGCTGGAGATCATCCTCATCATCGCCATCATGATCGCGCTGCTGCGCCTGCTCGAGCGCATCGGGGCGGATCAACTGCTGCTGAGGCCGGTGCGCAACCTGTTCCGCGGACCCGGCATGGCCTTCTGGGGCACCGGGGTGATCAAAGGGATCATCTCCGCGTTCGTCTGGCCGACGCCCGCCACCATGATGGTCGGCCCCATGATGATCCCCATCGCGCTGCGCGCCGGCCTGCCCATCCTCGGCGTCGCGATGGCCATGAACCTGTTTGGCCACGGCATCGCCTTGTCCGGCGACTTCGTGATCCAAGGCGCGCCGAAGCTCACCAGCGCCGCCGCGGGGGTGACCGTGATGGACATCATCCGCGCCAGCGTGCCGTTGGTGATCGCCACCGGACTGGTGAGCACCGTCCTCGCCTACGTGCTGCTGCGCCGCGACATGCGCCGCGGCCGGCTCATCGCTGAGGCCGTGCCGGAGGCACCTGCGGAGCGCACCTACAGTTTCGCCGCCCGTTTTGCCGCCATCGCCGTGCCGTTGGTGTTTCTCGCGACCATCGTCGCCACCATCGTCCTCCGGCTGCGCGGCGGGGACGCCACGGCGCTCGTCGGCGGGGTGAGCCTGTTGTTGTTTCTTTTGATCGCGTTCCTCCAACACGGGCTGAAGACCTACCAGGCCGTCATGGAATACCTGCAGTCCGGCTTCACCTTCTCCATCCGCATCTTCGCCCCAGTCATTCCGATTGCAGGTTTCTTCTTCATGGGATCGCCCGACATCGCCCCGCAGATCCTCGGGAAGGGGGCACCGGGGTATCTGTTCGATCTCGGTCGCGCCCTCGCCGCCCACGTCCCGCTCTCCGCAGTGCCGGTGGCGATCATCGTGGTGTTGGTCGGCGTGATCGCAGGGCTCGACGGCTCGGGATTCTCGGGCTTGGTGTTGGTCGGCACCCTGGCACAGGCGCTCGGCACACCGATCAGTGTCAATATCGCCGTGCTGGCGGCGCTGGGGCAGATGGGCTCCGTCTGGAGCGGCGGCGGCACCCTCGTGCCGTGGGGCGTGCTGGACATCGCCGGCGTGACCGGGTGCAGTCCGGAGGATTTGACAAGGCGAAATTTCCTGCCGGTCATCTGCGGCCTCATCGCCGCGACGGTGGTCGCAGTGGTGTTGATGTGATGGTTGGCCAAAAGTACCCGCCCTGGGGCCGTGGCCGCTCCCTGAGGAGGCGTGCGGCCCTGTCGTCACAGGCGGAGCGGTGGCGGTTGCCGGGCGACGTGGGGGCCCCAGCGGCCGGCGGGTGTGCACCCCAGAACGGCGCGTATGTATCCCAGACTGGCGCGTGTGTACGGGCCTGCGGTCGTGTAGAATGGAACGTATGAATCGGCAGATGTGGTGGACAAGCGCGTTGTTCTGCAACGAATTCATCCGGGCCGCCCTGTACTACGTGTGGGTGCCCATCGTCCTGCCGCACCGGGTAGACATGCCCATCTGGTGGGTGGGACTGTGTACGAGCGGCCAGTTCGCCGCCGACGCCGCGACCAAGTTGGCGTACGGGGTAGGTGCCGCTCGCGGCTACGCCCGTTGGATGGTGGGCGGCGGGATCCTCATGGCCATCGCAGCGGTGGCGGTGCTCCTGTCGACCCACAGCACCTGGGTCGCGCTGGCGTGCTCCATCCTCTACGGGTGCGGGGCGGCGTCCGTGTGGCCCGCGGCGTTGACTCATTTCGGCCAGCGGATCGAGGGCGCGAAGGCGGAATCCCTGGCCAAGGCGTTCATCCCGTGGATGTCGGGCACGGGCCTTGGCATGTTTGTGCCGAATTTGCTGCTGCACATCCGGTACGGGACGCTGACCGTGCTCGGCCTGATGGCCGCCATCCTCGTCGTCAGTGCCTGCGCCATCCGCCCGGAGAACCGCAGCGGCACGCCGTCTCTCCGGCGCGAGGTCTTACTCGCCCGGGTGCTCGGGCGAAAGCTGCGGCCGTTCCTGCTGCCGATGGTGCTGCAGACCGTGGTCATCGGCACCATCACCCCGTTTCTCGCCCTGTTTGGCGTGCGATCCCTCCATCTGCACACCTGGGCGTACGCCCTCTTTCTCATCGCCATCGGGGCCATCACCGTGGTGCTGCTGATCCCGCTCGGGCGGGTGTCCGATCGGATGGGGAAGCTTCCGGTGTTGTCGATCGCGTTTTTCGCCTCGGCGGCCGGCGTCGCCGTCTTATCCTTGTGTCGATCGTGGGATCGGGCACTGGTGCCGGCGGCGGTGTTCGCCGCTGGATTCGGGGCCGTTTTCCCGACATGGAACGCCCTGTTTATGGACGCCGTGCCGCACTGGCTGCACACGCGCGCCGTTGGGCTGTTCACCGCCGTGGAGGACTCGGGTACCGCGCTCGGGCCGTTTATCGGGGGGCTCGCGTGGCAGGGGATGGGGGCGTCCGGGCCGTTCCTCGTCGCCGCCGCAGTGATGATGTTGTTGTCGCTGTACTTTTTCGCCTGGTGGCGGCATGACGTTCGCCGACGAAGCTGAGCACGGCACGCGGTGGCCGGGGTGTTTTTCATTGCCGCCGCCTCGCGTGCTATGATACAACAAGGAAAAGCGTGCCAAGGAGTGGTCCACGTGCCTTTCAACGAGATCGATCAACGCGCGGTCAACGCCATCCGCGCTTTGTCCATTGACGCGGTCGAAGCGGCCAACTCAGGCCATCCGGGATTGCCCATGGGGGCGGCGCCGATGGCATACGTGCTGTGGTCCCGGTTTTTGCGGTTCAACCCGAAGAACCCGAAGTGGATCAACCGGGATCGCTTCGTCCTGTCGGCGGGCCACGGATCGATGCTGTTGTACAGCCTGCTGCACCTGACCGGCTACGACGTCTCGCTGGAGGACATCCGGAATTTCCGGCAGTGGGGATCAAAGACGCCGGGTCATCCGGAGTACGGACACACCCCGGGGGTCGACGCGACGACGGGGCCGCTGGGCCAGGGCATCGCGATGGCGGTCGGGATGGCGATGGCGGAGCGGTTTTTGGCGGCCACCTTCAACCGGCCGGGCCATACCCTGATGGACCACTATACATACGTCCTGTGCGGCGACGGTGACTTAATGGAAGGCATCTCGTACGAGGCGGCTTCGCTGGCCGGGCACCTCGGCTTGAACAAACTGATAGTGCTCTACGATTCGAATGACATCTCGCTCGACGGCCCGACGTCGTGGTCGTTCACGGAGGACGTGGGGGGCCGGTTCCGGGCGCTCGGCTGGGACGTGCTGCGGGTGGACGATGGCAACGATCTCGCCGCCATCGAGCAGGCCATCTCACAAGCGCGCCAGTCGGCCGACAAACCCACGCTGATTGAGGTGAAGACGGTCATCGGGTTCGGCGCGCCGACAAAGCAGGGTACCAGCGCGGCCCATGGGGCGCCGCTCGGCCCGGAGGAAGCGGCCCAAGCGAAGGCGGCCTACGGCTGGACGCACGATCCATTCGTCGTCCCGGACGACATCCGCGCCCACTTTGCGGCCATCGGGGCGCGCGGGGCGGAACTGGAGTCCGCCTGGGACCAGGCGGTGGAGGCGTATGGCCAGGCGTATCCGGAAGAGGCGCAGAAGTTTGTCGATGCCTTGCACGATCGCGTGCGGATCGACTGGGACAAGGTCCTGCCCGCTTTCGAAGGCGCGGTGGCGACGCGCGACGCGTTCGGCAAGGTGGTCAACGCCATCGCGCCGCATGTGCCCACGCTGATTGGGGGTTCGGCGGACCTGTCGGGATCGAACAAGACCATTTTGAAGGACGAGCCGCACTTCGCGCGCGAATCGTACCACGGCCGCAACTTCTTCTACGGGGTGCGAGAGCACGCGATGGGCGCGGTGCTCAACGGCATGACGCTCCACGGCGGGGTGATGCCGTACGCAGGAACGTTCCTCGTCTTCTCCGACTACCTGCGCCCGGCGCTGCGCCTGGCGGCGCTGATGAAGCAGCCGGTGATCCACATCTTCACCCACGACAGCGTGGCGGTGGGCGAGGACGGGCCGACGCACGAGCCGATTGAGCAGCTGGCGTCGCTGCGCGCGATCCCGGGCTTCAAGGTGTTCCGCCCGGCGGATGCGACAGAGACGGGGCTCGCGTTCCGGTACGCGCTGGAGCACCGGGACGGGCCGGTGGCCCTCGCCCTGACGCGCCAGAAGGTGCCGGTGCTGCAGGAGGTCAAGGAGCGCGCGGCGCTGTTTCCCCGCGGCGGTTACGTCCTGTTCCAGGAAGGAGGCGGTGATCGCCTGATTTTGATGGCCAGCGGGTCGGAGGTCCAGTTGGCTCTGGGCGCCGCGCGGCGCCTGGCGGCCGAGGGCGTTGCGGTGCGGGTGGTCAACATGACCTGCATGGAGCTGTTCGACGCCCAGGACGAGGCGTACAAGGAGAGCGTCCTGCCGAGCGCGGTCACCCGTCGGCTGGCCATCGAGATGGCGCACCCGATGCCGTGGTACAAGTACGTCGGCCGGGAGGGGCGGATCCTCGGGATCGATCACTTCGGCGCCTCGGCTCCGGGCGATGTGGTGGTGGAGAAGTTCGGCTTTACGCTGGACAATGTGCTGGCAGTGGCCCGGGCGATGGTGTGAGCGCAGAACCCCGTTCCGCCATCCACTGCACCGGGGGCCCGACAGCCATGCGTCATGGTTTGCCGCCGGGCGCCACGTCGGTTTTGCCGAGCGCGTGAAGCAATTCATGGGCTTGGAGCGCGGTCCAGATGGACGTGATCTGTTGCAGATCGCGCAGGGAGAGTCCGAGCAGCTGTTCGATGTGCCGGATGCGGTAAAGCAGCGTGTTGCGGTGCATGTAGAGGACGCGGCTGGCCTGGGAGGCGTTCTGGTCACAGCTGAGGTAGACCCACAAGGTATCCAGCAGGTGCCGGTGATCCGGCTCAAGCAGCGGCCCGAGCGTACCCTGGACCAGCCGCAACAGGTCCGCCTCCGGGAGGTTGGCGAGCATGTGGAGCATCGGGGGGCTCAGCCGGCTGGAGATGAGCCCGTCCTGGCCAAATCGCTCGGCATAACGGAGGACCACTTCCTCCTCCCGCAGGGTGGGGCCAAGGTCGTGTTCGTCGCGCGCCCACGATACGTACGTCCGGACAGGGAGGCGTGCAGACAGCGTACGTTCCGCGTAGGCATACCACGCGTCCAGCCAGTCATTGGCCAGATGCTGGCCGGTCACGCCATCCACGAGAACCTTTTGCACCTTTTCCCCGCGGCGTTCGGCTTCCGTCGCAGCCCACTCCGAGAGTTCCGTCAAGATCAGCGCGAGCCGCAGGGAATAGAGGGACCACGTGGTCTCGTCCATCACCCGGTGAAGTGGCGCTGAAGACCGAATCGTCCCGTATACCGTGTTTTGATCGGTGATCTCGTAACGATGCCAGTGGTCCTCGGGGATCTCCACGTCGCCGTTTGCCACAATCCTCCGGACCAACACCCCGTGCGCGTCCTCGAGCGTGAAAGAGTGATCGGGTGCCATTCGATGAAGCTCAGACAGATGGCGATCCAGTTGTTGCAGCAGCCATCGCCCACGCCGAGCGGCGTGCAGTGATTCTGCGGTGAAATGGTTGGCAGCCGGGTCAATCTGTTGCGCATCGGTGCGGGCGAAGTGAATATGCCCCCTGCGGTTCCTCGGTTTCAACCGAAATCACCTCCGCGTCAGCGTGGAGCTCGGTCACGCGGCGATGGGAACCGGTCTGGAACCGTGCCTCAACTTGTGCGGGTGCACAAATCCGGTAGTTCAATCTGACAAATCAGAAGATTCCTCATTGAAGCCTCCGGTTCGGCCGCCGTATGCTCATCCATGTAAACCCTTACATCCTCCTTTTACTTTACCACACCGTGACAAGATGTGAACCCGGGGGGTGAGCGGCTGATCAGACGCGTCCAAATTCTGCGGTCTGCGAGGGACCTTTGAGCTGGGAAAACCGTGAGGAGGGATGAAAGATGCCGGGAAATCGCGCGGTCGTGTACAAAGGGCCGGGCCGAGTGGCGGTCGAGACCATCGATTATCCGGAGCTGGTGCTGAAGGACGGGCCGGGCGTCAATCCGCTGAACGTCGGGCGCAAGTGTGAGCACGGCGTGATTCTCAGGGTCGTATCGACGAACATCTGCGGCAGCGATCAACACATGGTCCGCGGGCGGACCACCGCGCCCGAAGGTCTGGTGCTCGGTCACGAGATCACGGGCGAGGTGATTGAGGTCGGCCGCGATGTGGAGTTCATCAAAAAGGGAGACCTCGTTTCCGTTCCCTTCAACATCGCCTGCGGGCGGTGCCGGAACTGCAAGGAAGGCAACACGCACATCTGCCTGAATGTCAATCCCGATCGTCCCGGTTCCGCCTATGGATACGTGGATATGGGGGGCTGGGTCGGCGGTCAGGCGGAGTACGTGATGGTGCCATACGCCGACTTTCAATTGCTGAAGTTCCCGGACAAGGACCAGGCGATGGAGAAGATCCTCGACCTCACCATGCTGTCGGACATCTTCCCGACCGGGTATCACGGGGCGTACAGCGCCGGGGTGACCACCGGATCGACGGTGTACGTCGCAGGCGCCGGTCCGGTCGGCCTGGCGGCAGCACACGCGGCGCAACTGCTGGGCGCGTCCGTGGTCATCGTGGGCGACCTGAACCCGGCGCGCTTGGAGCAGGCCCGGAGTTTCGGCTGCGAGACCATCGATCTCAGCCAACACGACGACGTGGGCGAGATGATTGAACAGATCCTCGGCGTGCCGGAAGTGGATTGCGCCGTCGACTGCGTGGGCTTCGAGGCGCACGGTCACGGCCGCAACCACCAGGAGGAACCCGCGACGGTGCTCAACACCATCATGCAGGTCACTCGGGCCGGCGGACGCTTGGGGATTCCAGGACTGTACGTGACGGGCGATCCCGGCGCCAAGGACGAGGAGGCGAAGATCGGGTCCCTGCGCATCCGCATCGGACTCGGCTGGGCCAAGGCCCACTCCTTCGTCACGGGTCAGACGCCGGTCATGCGCTACCACCGCCAGCTCATGAACATGATCCTGAGCGGAAGGGCGCAGATCGCGAAGGCGGTCAATGCGACCGTGATCGACCTGGACGACGCCCCGCGCGGTTATGCAGATTTCGATCGCGGCGTGGCGAGAAAGTTCGTCCTCGACCCCCACGGTTTGGTGCGCAAACACCATCCGGAGCGCTTCCTGGCCTTCAGCCAGATGTGACTCGGCGGGGGCGGTGACAGGATGGACACGTCGCCTTCCCTGTTGAAGCGCGGTGTGGCGGAGCTGATTGGAACCGCGATGCTCGTCTGGATCGGGGCGGGCACCGCGGCGTTCAACGGTGTGTTGTCGAACAGCGCCCACCACGCCGTGACCCTGGCCGACGTGGGTGTGGTCAGCCTGGCGTTCGGGATTGTGGTACTGGCGATGATCGCGGCGTTTGGCCATATCTCCGGCTGCCACATCAACCCGGCGGTGACGGTCGGGCTGGCCGTGACAGGCCGTTTTCCCTGGCGAGAGGTCCCTGCCTACGTGCTGGCACAGGCCGTGGGGGCCGTGGTGGGGGCGCTGGGAATTGTGCTCGTCCTCGGTTCGGCCGGGACATCGGTCGGCAACGCTGGGGCCACCGTCCTGGCCCCCGGGACGGGCGTGGTGCGGGGGACCCTCATCGAGGCGGCCAACGCCTGCGTCCTGATGATGGTCATCATGGGGGCGGCCGTGGATGGCCGATCCGCCAGCCGCTTCGCCGGGTTGCCCATCGGTCTGACGGTGGCCGGCATCATCATGGCGACGGCGGGGCCGACCGGATCGTCCTTCAACCCGGCCAGGACGTTCGGTCCCTATCTGGTCGACAGTCTGTTCGGAGGGCACGTGTCGTGGGCCCAATTCCCGGTGTACCTGATCGGGCCCGTCGCCGGTGCCGCCATCGCCGCGTGGGTCTACGACTGGGTGGCTGGACTGCGCGTGCCCGCCGTCAGGCAGCCGGTCGGGGAACGAGGGATCGATCACGTTGGAGAACCCTTGGGCTGATGCCCTGGCATGCGGCACCTCCGCGTTTATAATAACCGGCAGCCAGGTCACACCTGGCTGCCGGGGCCTTGCAGGGACGGGCGAACGGGTGCGCGGTCCTTTGCACCTGTCCCCGCCCCCTCTTCCTCGTCTTCGTCTTCTTCCTCGTGCCAGCGCACGAACGGCCACGGATGGGCCGGTCCCACCAGGGCGATGGCCGCCGGCATGAAGAACGCGAGCAGCACGAACACATAGAGGAACAGACCGACCACGACCGACAGGCCGATCTCCACCATGGTCGCCATGCCGGTGACCATCATGGAGCCGAAGGTGCCGGCCATGATCACGGCGGCGGAGAAGACCACGCCGCCCATCTTGCGCATCGCCGTGCGCATGGCGCGCATCGGCATGGGGCCGCGCGGGGCGAGGCGGGAGCGGTCCGCGGCGCCGCCGCGTAAGCCTGCGGTCCAGCCCGCCCAGTACTCCTCGTCGAAGCGGGACATGAGGAAGATGCTGTAGTCCACGCCGAGCGCCACCAAGAGCAGGAACGCGAAGAACGGCACCGTCCAGCTGACGCCGTCCTGGCCGAGCACGCGCACCGCGAACTGCTGCACCACGCCCATGGTGACGAAGTACGTCGCCGCCAGGGAGACGAGGATGAGCAGCGGGGTCAGCACGGAACGGAGCATCGCCACCAGCAGGACGAAGATGGCGCCAAACACCAAGGTCATCGTCCAGGAGAAGTCCTGGCTGGACAGGGTGTTCATCGCGGCCTGGAACGCGGTCGTGCCGCCCACGTACACCTCTCCCGTGTGCACCGGGCTCGTCGCCAGGGCGGCCGACGCGGCCTGACGAAGCTGATTCACGGTCACGATGGCCTCGGGCGAATACGGGTTGTGGTTGAGCAGCACCCGGAACTTCGCCACGTGCCCGTCCGGTGAGACGAAGGCGTCGAGGGCTTGGCGCAATTGGGCGTTGTGATCGATCTCGCTCTGCGGCACGTAGAATCCGGGCGACGGCGCGGCGCTGGACTGCGACAAGAACGATTGCGCCTGCCCGACGCCGGACTGAAGTTTCTGCGCCGCGCCGGCCGCCTGGCTGAGTCCGGTGGCCAGATCACCGCTTTTCTGCGTGAATTGCTCGATCCCGCTGGCCAGCCGCCCGCCTCCGGATGCCACCTGGCTCGCGCCGCCGGCCAGTTGGTGGGCGCCCTGGGCGAGCTGGGTAGCGGAACCGGCCACCTGATTCATGCCGTCGACGAGGCCCGGCATGGAGACGGCCAGTTGTTTGGCCCCCGACGCCAGTTGCTGGCTCGAGGCCGCCACCTGCTGGGTGCCCTGCGCAATCTGTTGGGCCAGTTGCTCAATCTGCTGCCAGTTCGGGTTTTCCGCCTGGTCCGGATGGGCAGCCGTCCACTGAGCGATCGCATTGGCCAGCGCGGACGCGGCCGTCGACACCTGCCCCGCCGCGCCGCTCAACTGCTGGGTGCTCTTGGAAAGCTGCGCCGCCGCTTGGCTGGCCTGTGCGGTCCCGGCCGCGACCTGTTTCGCGCCGCCCGCCAGGCGGTCGGCGCCCGACGCCAGCTGACTTGCGCCCCCGGCCGTCTGTTGGGCGCCCTCGGCGAGGCTCGCGGCGCCCGTCTGCAGCTCATTCAATGCGCCCTGGGCCTGGCTGCCCTGCTTCGCCGCGCTGCCGAGCTGGCCAGCCATCTGGCCGAGGCCATCCTTCACCTGGCCGAGCCCGTTTGCGGCCTGCTGGTTCTGGTGGCTGAGTTCAAAATCCGTGACCACCTTCCCGAGCGGCTGCGTGGCGCTGTCCACCTCCGAGACGCCGTGGACGGAAGCCAATTGGCGCGAGATGCGATCGATGGTGGCAAGCCCGTCGCTGGTGCGCAGGTTCGCGCCCGTTTTCAGGACCACGGTGGTCGGCATCGCTTCGCCCGTGCCGAAGGCGTCCGACACCACGTGGAAGCCCTGCACGGAAGGAGCGTCCGGGATGTCGGCCATCATGTCGAACGAGCGGGACGGCCCGAAGGCGAGCGCCACGGGAGTGAGCACCACTGCCAACATCAGCGTGACCAGCCAGGGCCGGCGGGTGGACACGCGGCTGGTCCAGCCCCACAGCCTGGAAGGCCGGTGCTCCATGCCCGGCTTGGGCACCACCGGCCAGTACAGATTGCGGCCGAAGAGGGCCATCAGGGCCGGGATGAGGGTGAGGCAGGTCAGGAGCGTGATCGCCACGCCGACGGCCACCCCCACGCCGGAGCGGTAGAGGCCGAAGTTGGCGAAGTACAGGGCCGCAAACGAGACGAGCACGGTCAGCGAGCTGAAGACGACCGTCTTACCAACTCCGCGCAGGGCGCCGGCCAAGGCCTCGGCCCGGGTATGGGTCTTGGTCAGCTCTTCGCGGAAGCGGTTGAGCAAAATCACCGTATAGTCGGTACCGGCGCCGAACAGCACGGCGATCATGAAGGTCTGCGTGAAGGTCGACACCGGAAACCCGCGCTGGGCGAGCCACGCCACGACGCTCGAGGAGACCAGGTACGACAGGCCGATGGCCAGCAAGGTCAACAGCGGCGCCAACACGGCCCGGAAGACCGCAAGCAGGATGACGAGCACCAGGCCGACGGTGACGACGGCGGTCTTGTCGGCCGCGGCTTGCATCAGGGTGATGGCGTCCTTCTGCACCGGTGTGTCGCCGGTCAGGTACACCTGGGTCCCGGCGGGCGGGTGGGCGACCGCGTCGCGCAGGTGCTGCAGGTCCTCCGGCAGGCCCGGGTCCTCGATGTTCTCGGTCAGGCCCACCACGGCGATCTCGGTGGTCTTGTCGCTGCTGATGAACGAGCTCGCCGTGTCCTTGGGAGCGTTTTTTGCGGTCTGGACGTAGGACACGTGGTAGGACGCCTTGTCGCCATCGACGCGCGCGAGGCCGTCCTCCAGATAGGCGCGGTCGGCGGAGGTCAGGCCGCCGGCGCGATGGACGGCGACGATGACCGTGCTCTTCGCGTGATGATCCGGATCGACCTCGTCCGCCAAACGGCTCGCGACCATGCTCGGGTCCGAGTCAGGCAGATAGGTGGTGCTCTTGTGGGCCACGACGTCTGGCAGCTTGGGCAGGCCCACGAGTACCGCTGCGACCATGGCCGCCCACAGGACGATGATGAGCCACTTCCATCGCGTCACGAAACGCGCGTACCACTCCGCCATGCAGGCCACTCCTCCTCTTGGGGTTGTCTGGATTTGTTTCAACATGAAGATATTTGACCGAGTCAAACCGCTCCGCCGCAACCCTGCGCCCGCGGGGGCGCTTTCCGGCCCATCCGTCACCTCGGTTGGGCGCTCTGCAGGCCGTCGAGGACGCGGATGGTGTTGCCCATGATCTCGAGCGCCGTGCGGGCGCGCTCCTCGCCGACCTCTCGGATCACGGCCGCCCATCGCTCGGTGCTGTGCTTGGACAGGGTGTCGGCGAGGGCTTCGCCGGCCTCCGTCAGCGAGAACCAGACCACGCGGCCGTCTTTCTCGTCCGGCCGGCGGTGCAGGAGCCCGCGCTGGATGAGGCGCTTGGTCACGCTCGTCACCGGGCCGGAGGTGACGCCGAGCAGATCGGCGATGGTCGAGGCGGTGCACGGTCCGTGGTGGCGCAGGTGGTGCAACAGGAACGCCTGCGTCAGCGTCACGTCGGGCACCGGGAAGTCTTTGATGAAGTGCACCAGTTTGACCGCGAGCACCGGCAGGACCCGGTCCACCTGTTCGGCCAGGGCCCAAATGCGGGAGGTTGCGTTTTCGTTCATCAGTCGTTGATGCTCCTTCCGTGTACCACGACCTCGTCGAGAAGTATAGCAATAGATATTTTCAATGTAAAGATATTATGGTGTCGGCGAGCGCGCGTGGTGCAAGGGGAACTGGGACAGATCCGAATCTCTAACAAGGATATGTGCCGCTTGGCAACGGATTGGATCGGTTGATCTATCCAGTGGCGGACGAGGAGGAAAACACGTTCATAGCTGCCGTCACGGGGCCTGTTGCGATGTCCGATCAATCAGACCATGGAATTGAGCTTTTACGATGTTCAGTCAAAGCTCGCTTTTCTCGATTTCATGGAAGTCTGGGCACCAGGATGTAGCCGGATTGCTGTACAAAGTCATCGGCTTTAGAGTGTTGGGCCGACATAGCACGAAATGCCGGTCTGAAATCGGAGGCGGGCTTGGCACAGTGGGGCCAAAACGGGGGTAGTAGTACGAAAATCTGGCTTTCGGCCCCTCTCAAGGGAGCTCGTCAGGGTAGGCGGTGACTGCCGTGGCCGCGATGAACATAAACTCAATGCAGTTTAACGTCGTCACCCTTGAAGGTTCCATCCGTGTTACTAATTGCCCATACCTTGGACCCGTCCGCGAGTATGGAAAATTCCAGGTCACCGGACTGAACTTCCCCCTGTTTAAAGTCCCCGCTCAATTTCACCAGATACATGAGTTTCTGGTCAGGGTCTGTCACTGTTTGATGGATCCATACTACTTTGGGGTCAGGGTCACCAAAACGCTTGGCCACTTCAATAATCGCTTGTTGTTCACTGGTGGGAAGAGACGACCAATCTACCGAAGTGACCCCATCAGAGACCGCTGCACTGGTATTCGAGTTGTTCTGAGATTGACCGCAGCCAACCAGTAAGAACGGGAGCATACACACGGTTACAAGAATCTTTGTCATCGACTCAATCTCCTTGTACGTCTCCATCTTTATTTCCTCACGATTCTCGTGATCTCTACCCCGTCTTCCCTCCCCACAGTTCTTAGACGAACGACAACGGCATTTCGATACAAGAAGGGGACTCATATGACGCGCAAAAGGTGGCCGGAAAACGAACCATGTGCATCGTCACTTCGATGGGACCCATGGTTTATTATTCGGTCTATGTTTGTCTGGTCTGCACAGATCGCGGGGTCTTTATCTGCCTTGACGTGACCGTCAGGTCCAGCACCCCTTCCTGAGGCACTCCCCAGCCGGAGCGCATTCCCGGCATCGCCTCGACTCCGAGAGGCTCAGCCCATGACATGCAGCAGCAGGGGAATGACCACGACGCCTGCCAGGGCCGCGACCACCATGGACAGGCTCGAGATGGTACCCTCCTGCGGCCCCATCTCGAACGCGCGTGCGGTACCGATCCCGTGCGCGCCCATGCCCATGAGCGTACCGCGGCCAATCGGGGTTCGCAGGCGCAGAACGCGCACCAGCCAGGGGCCTACGAGGACGCCGAGGATGCCCGTGCAGAGGACGAACACGGCGGCCAGCACCGGATTGCCGCCCATCGTCTGCGCGATCGCCATCGCCACCGGTGTCGTGATGGAACGCGGGGCCAAGCTCCGGGCTAAGGATGCCGGGAGGCCCGCGACGTGGGCGAGCGCGACGGACGACACCACGGCAAGGATGCTCCCGAACGTCAACCCGGCTGCGATGGCGGGGGCATGCCGCACGAGCACCTGACGGTGCCGGTACAGCGGCACGGCGAACGCGACCGTCGCGGGCTGCAACAAACCACTCAACCATTGACCGCCCGCCATGTACGTGGCGTAGGGGACGCGGAGCACTACGAGCAGTCCGATCATGACCAGCACACTGGTCAACATCGGCGACAACAGGATGTAGGGCCAGCGCCGGTAAATGCGGCGGCAGAAGACATAGACGGCAACCGTGGCCGCGATGCTCAGCACGATTTCGGCGGACCAACTTCCCCACAACGTGTGCACGATTCCGCTCATCCCGTCCGCCTCCCGGTTCTCGCTCCGGTGGATCCGACCGCAGCGCGGGCGTTGTGGAGACCGTATCGCCTACGACTGAGCAGGTCTGCCGTCAGGCCGGTGGCGGTCATGACGAGGACCGTACTGGTGAGGATGACGAGCACCAGGCGCCACCCGTCCTGAAGGAACAGGGACGGATACTGGATAATCCCGACCGCGGACGGGATGAAAAACAGAAGCAGTTGTGCGAGAAGCCAGTCCGCCCCCGCCTCAATCCAGGAGAGCTTCACGACACCAAACAGCAGCAGAAAAAACAGCACGGCGCAGCCGAGAATGCTGCCGGGAATGGGCAGGTGCACCTGCTGCACAATCCGGTTGCACACCGCGGCCAGCCCCCACAGGAGTCCCGTCTGCACGATGACTTGCACGGCCCGTTGCATGGTGTGAACGAAGCGCAACACGTGCGCCTCCTTCCGAAGGAACTTCTGTTTACGAATGTACTCGGGTGGCATGGATACGTCCAATATATAATGTGGATGGAATCGATTCGTCCTGCGAATGGAACATGGGGGTGGAGACGTGGAGCTGAGGCACCTGGTGTATTTCGTTACGGTGGCGGAGGAGCGCCACTTCGGGCGGGCCGCGCAGCGGCTGCAGATGACCCAGCCCCCGTTGAGCCAGCAGATCCGGCAGTTGGAGGAGGAACTCGGGGTCACCCTGTTGTTGCGCAGCGCGCGGCGGGTGGAGCTGACACCAGCGGGGGAGGTGTTTTTGACCGAGGCGCGCAAAGCGTTGGAGCAGGTGGAGCGGGCAGAGGACGCGGCCAAGCGGGCCGGTCGGGGCGAGTTGGGGCGGCTTCGGGTGGGATTCGTCGGATCGGCCACGTACGACGTGCTGCCTGCCGTCCTGCGCGAGTTCCGGGCACAGAGGCCGGGTGTGGACGTGGTGCTGCAGGAGTTGTCGACACCGCAGCAAGAAGAGGCGTTGTTGGCCGGCGGGATCGACGTGGGGTTCGTGCGGCCGCCGTTGACCTCAGGGCAGCTCGAGGTAGCCGTTGTGCACACGTCGCCGTGCGTGATCGCGATGCCGGCCCGTCACCCGCTGGCGGCGGCAGATGGGCTCACGCTCACGGATCTGGCGGGCGTGCCGTTTGTCATGCTGGCGCGCACCACGTGGGCGGGCTTGTACGACACGGTGCTCGGGCTGTGCCGCGCCAACGGCTTCAGCCCGCGCATCCAGCAGGAGGCGCGGGAGTTTCAGACGGTCATCGGCCTGGTCGCGGGCGGGCTGGGGGTAGCGGTCGTCCCGGCATCGGCGCGAAATCTGCACAGCCGGGATGTGGTGTACAAAGAGATCCCAGGGATGCCGACGGCGGAGATGGGTGTGGCATGGCGTAAAGGCGACGTGTCACCGGTGCTGACTTCGTTCTTGGCGGTGGCTCGCTCGGTGCCGACGGGGATGGCCGCCGAACTGGATGCGGGCGATGGCGGCAAGGCGGCGAAGGTCACCGGCTCCGCCGCCCGAGAATCACGCGGCTGAGCACACGATCGAGGGTGCGTGTCGGGATCGTAGCGTTGAGCACAGGCACGAGCTTCGCCTCCATCGGGACCGCGTAACGGGGTAGAGGCTTCGGAGCCCGTATTGCTCATGGTGATTTCTCCTTCAACTCTTCGTAATACTGCCGGACGATCTCCACAAAGCGGCGAGTTAACGGCCGCTCGGAGAGCGCGGCGGGATACGCCAGCAGGGTGGGTCGCGTCCATTCGGGTCCGCCGAGTGGAACGGCGGCGTAGCCTTTGAATTTGGCGTCGTGCAGGGTACGCCGCGGCAACAGGGAGATGCCGAGGCCGTGGCTGACCATCGCTTTGACGCCGTCGATGCTGTCGAGCTCCATACGTACCTGTGGGTACACGCCGGCTTTGGCCAGCAACTTTTCGACGCGTTGGCGAAAGGGTGCACGCGATCGACCAAAGGCGATGTACGGCTCGCCGGCGATGGCATGGATGCCGGGGAACTCGTGCGTGAAGTAATGGTTGGCCGGGACGACGAGATCAATCGGGTCGGGTAAGAATTCAATCTGATGCACGAGCGGGTGGTAGATGGGTTCGCCGAGGAAGCAGAAATCCACCTGCCCTGCGACCAGGGCCTCCATCATGTCGTGGTACAGGCCCATGCGCACTTTGACATGGACTTTCATCTGGCGCACCACCCGCGACAGGCACGCCGGGACATCCACGGAGACAAACGCGCGCCCGGAGAGAACGCGTATCACCGGCGTCTGTTCCTCGTCGGGATGCATCATCTGCCGTTCCAGGGCGACCATGCGCTCCGCGAGAGGGACAAGCCGCTGCCCCTCCGGCGTGAGCTGAACGCCCGTAGGGGTGCGGTGAAACAATGGGTAGCCGAGCGCACGTTCCAGCCGTTGCAGGTGATGGGTCACCGTCGACTGCGACATGAACAGTTGTTCAGCGGTGCGCGAGATGGACCCCAGACGAGCGATGGTGAGAAACAGGGTGACGTCTTTGGTGTCCACGATCCGTTGCTGAGCCTCCCTGGCGGCCTGACCAAGGCGTCACGATGCGGCTGGGTTCCGGGATGTCCGGGTTGTCCAGGCGCCTGGGCAGACCTGCCCTCAGTTTGGCAATGTCGGCTGAATTATATCACTGAAGGTGGGCTGTGCGATGGGGGCTCCGTTGGTGGTTGCCAGTACGTCGGCGCATGCCTGTCCTTGCCAAGTTGATCCGGGGGTTGGAAGGAATAGATTGGTCTCCCTAGGCTCCACTGACTTTGCCACGATGAGTTCCTCTCTGTATAGGTCGTCTAACAAAGGTTGAGTACCCTGTAGAGCAGCAAAAATTTTTTGTGTTGACAACATAATTAATTTATTTATTATTGATCGTGTGAATCGGAATAGTCTCACACTTCGAGGAGGAGCGACTTGGAGAATATCCAGCAGGAACTTTCCTTTTTGTCCTCCCTAGTAAAAGGAATAGCTAATCAGTTTGGTAAAAATTGCGAGGTCGTACTGCTTGATTTGTCTAACTTTGAAGAACGGGGCAGTGTGATTGTAGCCATTGAAAACGGACATGTTACAGGACGAAAAGTGGGGGACTCTGGCACAAATCTCGGTCTCGAGGTGCTGCGTGGCACAGACAAGGAAGGTGACAAGTACAACTACATTACGCAGACCAAGTCGGGGCGCATTCTACGATCAACCACGATATATATACGGAACTCAAAGGGAGTACCAATAGGTTGCCTGTGCATCAATTTGGATATTACAGACTTGTTGATGGCAGAAAGTACGATACACGCATTCACGCAGTTCGATGACAGTAAAAAGGACGTTCGCGAGATTTTTGTTAACGACGTCAGTGAGTTGATGGATTCACTGATTCAAGATGCACAGCATCTGGTTGGTAAACCGGTAGCCATGATGTCGAAGGAAGACAAGGTGAAAGCCATCAAGTACCTAGACCAAAAGGGTTTATTTCTCATTAAGAAATCCGGGGACCGAGTATGCACATATTTCGATATCTCTAAGTACACCTTGTATAGTTATTTGGAAGAAGCTAGAGAGGAGGAACGAAACAAGAAGGCAGAGAGAGACAATCACTTCGGACAACAGTAACATTAATCCGCAATTTGATCAGCAATCGAAATGAGTTTTGATAAAGAAGGTGTTGTCCTATGGGATTGCATCCTTCAGCAAAGCAGTATCTAGATGCTATCGCGCTACGACCTCAGAATTCACTGACGCTCGAGAATTTGAATGCCGACCGTGAGCTCTTTGTGGCTAGTATGGTACCTCCCATCCACGAACGTCCCGTCATTCACGAGATAGAGGATCGCACGGTTCCGGGGCCTGCTGGAGAACTTCCGATTCGTATCTACTCCCCCGCGGGACATGGTCCATTTCCTGTATTAATTTTCTTTCATGGTGGAGGTTGGGTGAGAGGCAGTATCGAAACGACCGATGTTGTTTGTCGGAGGATTGCACAGATGGGACACAAAGTCGTATCGGTTGAATACCGACTGGCACCTGAAAATCCATTTCCTGCAGCCGTGGAAGATTGCTATGCTGCCACTCTGTGGGTAGCGGATCACGTTCGAGAGATATCGGGTGACCCCTATCGAATTGCGGTCGGAGGTGAAAGCGCAGGGGGGAACTTGGCGGCGGTAGTGTCCATCATCGCGCGTGATTGCGGTGGGCCTACTCTATCCAAACAGGTTTTGATTTACCCCGTAACAGATTGTTGGGGAATAGGACAAACCTCTTACAACTCCATTCACGAAAATGCAAGTGGTTATGGACTAACCAAAGATAGAATGCACACCTATTGGAAGTTCTATGTTCCAGATGGCATTGATCAGTTCCATCCTTATGTGGCTCCAATGCGTGAGGAAAATCTGCGGGGCTTGCCTGAAACACTTATCTTGACTGCAGAACATGACGTGTTGCGGGACGAAGGAGAGGCGTACGGGGCACGATTGCAAGCAGCGGGGGTTCCAGTGACAATCAAACGCTTCGAAGGTATGATTCATGGCTTTCTCTCCCTCTATGAATCCCCCGCAATGCATGATGCCTATCGCTTGATCGGTGAATTCCTACACTAAACTAAGCAACAGTGCATAATACGCATAAATTAAGAATTTTAAATTTTGGGGGGATTCATGTGAAAGTGATCCGAGTAGGAGCGTCAATTTTTGTGATTCTAGCAGGATTGTATGCCACCGGATGTGGTAGTTCCACAGCCACTACCCCAAATGGTACACAGAATTCGTCGAACGCCGGTGAAGGTAAAGTTTTGACCGTTGCTACACTTGGTGACCCACCGACATTGGATCCACAATCAACTACTGCAAACATTACCGCGGATGACATGCAAGGAGTATTCCAGTACTTATTCTCCTTTGGGAAAGACTACAAACTCGTCCCGATGCTGGCGTCCAAGTATGAGGTAACTCCGGATGGTAAGCTTTACACTATCACGCTTCGGCAGAACGTTTTGTTCCATAATAATCAGGAAATGACCTCGGCGGATGTCGTTGCGTCGCTCGAACGTTGGTTAAAGGTGTCGCCGATTGGAAAAGCGGATGATAAGAACTATGGGTTAAAAATTACTGCTGATGGAAAATACACCGTTAAAATTCAATTGAACAAACCGTATGCGGAACTTCCAGTTGATTTAGGATGGTGGTATGGCGGACCTGCCATTTATCCAGCTTCGGTGTGCAAGGAATCTGGAACCGGACCGCTCAAATCATTCATTGGTACCGGACCTTATCAATTTGTAAAGTGGGTTCCGGGGCAGTATTTGGAGGTCAAAAAATTCCTAAAATACAGCCAAATCGACTTGCCGACCGACTGGTATGCCGGAAAGGTAACGGGAAATGTGGATGTAATCAAATACGTTCCTGTTCCCAATGTTCAAACCCGGGTCGCTGGTTTGATAAGTGGACAATATGACGTAGCAGAGTCGCTTGATGCCGCTTCGTATCAACAAATTGCAAACAACCCCAATGTGGTTCCGGAAATCGTGAAACCGTTTGGGTATCCCATCATCGTATTTAATAAGGCGCAAGGGATCATGAGCAACGTGAAAGTTCGTCAGGCGTTCCTAGCGGCGCTCAATATGAATGACTTAATGCTAGCGGGATTTGGCGATCCCAAATTTTTCGACGTAACAGCGAGTTTCTATCCCAAGCAACAACCACAGTGGTACTCCACGGCGGGAGAAGGCCAATACAACCAAAACAACCCTCAAAAGGCTCATCAGTTATTGCAAGAAGCTGGATACAAAAATCAACCGATTCGTTGGCTGGTGTCTCAACAGTATCCGTTTTTGTACAAGGCTGCGCAAGCCGCTGTGCCTGAGCTGCAGAAGGCCGGGTTTAATGTCCAGCTCGACGTGGTAGATTGGGCAACATTGACCCAGAAGCGCAATGATCCAACGGCGTTCGATGCGTTCTTTACCTACAGCTCATTCTCGCCTGAGCCACCCATTGGCGCAGCTTGGTTAAGTGCTAGCTGGCCTGGTTTTTGGAAGGACGCGACCAAGGACGAATTAGTGAATAAGTTGGCGGCGACCGTTGATGAGAACGAACGGAAGAAAATTTGGGATCAGATCCAGGCATACACGTATCAACAGGTTCCGATTATCAGTCTTGGTCAGTTCTATAACTTCGAGGCGATTTCGAAGAGAGTGCAAGGTTTCGTTCCTACGTATTCCCCGTTCTTTTACGACGTTACTCTCTCCGACTAAAGTAGTGGCAAAAATTTTGAAAGGAGGGGATACCGAACCATGGCGTCGTATATCGTTCGTCGTTTGTTGTCGGTGATTCCGGTCATGTTTATTGTAGCGACCGTGGTGTTTACACTGATTCATTTGACGCCGGGCAACCCGGCGGCCATCATTCTCGGCTCACAGGCCAGCCCAGACGATGTGCAGCGCTTAATGGAGCAAATGGGGTTGACAAAACCGCTACCTGTTCAATATCTGAATTGGATTGTCGGAATTTTGCATGGGGATCTGGGCCAGTCCATCTTCTTACGGGAATCCGTCGCTGCGGCTATCGTGCAACACTTCTTGCCTACCGCGATGTTATGCCTCGGATCGATGTTTGTAGCGACGATCGTCGGTATCCCTTCTGGGACTATCGCGGCGATAAAGAAAGGACGTTTTATAGACCAGTGCGTCATGTTTGGGTCCATGATAGGGATGTCCACCCCAGCTTTCTGGGGGGCCATCCTGCTCGTGTTATTGTTTGCTGAAACGCTTCATGTCTTACCTGCCGCTGGTTACGCAGCACCGACATTACACATTTGGAACTGGCTTCGGTTTCTCATTCTGCCCAGCTTTATTATGGGATTTGTCCAGGCAGGGCTCATTGCTCGGATGACACGGGGGGTGATGGTAGAGGTTTTGGAAAACGACTACATCCGAACGGCTAGAAGCAAAGGGCTTAAAACAGGCAAAGTCATTGTCCGGCATGCATTGAAAAATGCCATGGTTCCTATTTTAACGGTGTTGGGGAACGTACTGGTCGTGTTTCTCGCGGGCGATGCGGCCATTGAAACGATTTTTACGGTACCCGGCATTGGATACATGGTTTACAATGCGGTACTCCAGCGCGATTACCCAGTTATCTCCGGGGTTACGTTGGTCTTTGGATTCCTTTACGTGATCGTCAATCTCATAATCGACTTGTGCTACCTCATTGTGGATCCGAGGGTTCGATACTAGGTGGGATAGGGGGCTGAGATATGCGCAACGCTGTTCCGGCGCAGGAGCTGAAAGGATACTCATCAACGACCGTATACCGAAATCAGAAGAATATTTTCAAAAATATGCAAGCAGCGCTGCGGATACCTGGCCTTTACATCGGTGGAACGGTGCTCTTGATCATCGTGATTGCTGCAGCGCTAGCGCCCATTCTTACGCGCTATGATCCTAATGGCATGAATATGCAAGAAATGCTGCGTCCGCCTTCGGCGGTCCACTGGTTTGGAACGGATAACTTTGGAAGGGATATTTTTACCCGTGAGTTGTACGCACTCCGGCTCTCTTTGTTGATTGGGTTCTGTGTGGCCGCGGCGACCGGGGTGATAGGTACTGTTTTCGGCATGATTGCTGGGTTTGTCCGACCGGCAGACGCCATTATTATGCGAATTGCCGATGGATTCATGGCCTTTCCATGGATGGTTTTGGCCATTGCGACCATGGCCTTTCTTGGCAGCAGCGTGACGAACGTGATCATAGTATTGAGTATTGTCTACTCGCCCAGGATGCTACGGATTGTGCGCTCTTCTGTTCTCGTCGAAAGAGAAAAGGAATACGTAACCTCAGCGATTACCGTTGGAGCAAGTAAGATACGAACTGCGGTCAGACATGTACTCCCGAATGCAGTGGCTCCAATGATAATTCAGCTGACATTCACTTTCGCCTATGCCGTGTTGAATGAATCTCTGTTGGATTTTCTAGGAGTCGGAGTTCCACCCAGTTTCGCCAGCTTAGGGAAAATGATCAGTGAAAGTGAACAATACATGATTCAAAGTCCATGGACAACCTTGTTTCCTGGCTTAGGGATTGCCGTCGTCGTTCTTTGTCTGAATTTCCTCGGGGATGGGATTCAAGATTTAATTGGGAAAAAATCAGGTGGATAGAGCAGGGAGGTTACTTGAATCCCAGGAGGTAAAACTGATTCATAGTCGAGTGTAATTTGGGAGAGTACACAAGTGAAGCGGAGGTTGATGCACGTGGATGACTTATTAATTCGAAACGGGATGATAGTCGACGGAAGTGGTGCACCATGGTACCGAGCTGATGTCGCCATCAAGGATGGTCGAATCCGCGCAATTGGGAAGTTGCAAGGGGTAGCCGCAAAAAGTGTAATCGACGCGGACGGCCTCGTTGTCTCCCCTGGGTTCATCGACACCCACAGCCACGATGACCTGCACATCCTGGAGAACAAGACGATGGATGTAAAGGTTCGTCAGGGCGTAACGACAACTATTATCGGGAATTGCGGGTTCAGTCTCTACCCAGTGTTGCCTGACAATGAGAAGCTGTTCCATGAGTATGCCTCCGGGATCTTCGGACAGCCAGAAAAGGGTAGTATGGCCTATCTCTCGGTGAGAGATTTTTTTACGGATGTGGAAAGAAACGGAGTCGCCATCAATGTCGGGTCTTTGGTTGCACACGGCGTATTACGGATATCTGTCATGGGGTTTGAAGACAGACAAGCGACGCCGGAAGAACTCAATCGAATGAAGGAGCTCTTGCGGGAGTCGATGCGAAACGGATCTCTTGGGATGTCCATGGGTCTCATCTACGCACCGGGGTCTTATGCAAACACGCAGGAGCTCATCGAACTGAGTAAAGTGGTAGCAGAAGAGGGCGGGCTCATTACGTCCCACATGCGTAATGAAGCACGCTTCTTGCTTGAATCCATTCAGGAGATGTTAACAATCGCGGGGGAGGCCAAAGTTCCCCTCGAGATATCTCATCTTAAGGTCTGTGGAATCCCGAACTTTGGAAAGGGGAAACAGGCTCTTCAGATGATTTCGAATGCGAAACGAAATGGTATTGACGTGACGTTCGATCAATATCCGTACCCCGCTGGCAGTACAACCATGACTACTCTCATGCCGCCCTGGGCGTTAGAGGGCGGTATCGAGCAGTTGTTACTACGCGTAAAGGATGAGGCAACCCGTTCCCGAATCCGGAACGACATCTTAGAGGGTATTCCGGATACGCCATGGGAGCCGATGTGGAAACTGATTGGATGGGAGAACATCATGATTTGCGCAGTTCGAACGGACGAAAACAAGAAATATGAAGGCAAGGACATGCAATTTTATGCGGATGCTCTCGGCATGACTCCCGTGGACGCTCTCCTGCATCTTCTCGAGGCCGAGGATGGGCAAGTCATAATGGTCATGTTCCAGCAGGATCCCGAAGAAATGGAGGCCATCATGGTCCATGATCTTCAGATGTTCGGCTCCGACGGACTGCCGTTGAAAGGAAAGCGGGCCCACCCGCGATTATATGGGACATACCCGCGGGTACTTGGTACCTACGTACGGGAAAAAGGCGTGCTAACACTAGAGCAGGCAGTGTACAAGATGACTTACTTGCCTGCTAATCGTTTCGGATTGTTGGATAGAGGTCTACTCAGGCCCGGAATGGCTGCGGACATCACGATTTTTGACCCAGTGACAGTTGAAGACCGCGCATCCTACACCGGTCCAGCTGTTCCTCCCGTAGGCATTCACAGCGTGATCGTGAATGGAACCATCGTACTCAAGAACCACGAGTTGACGGGGCAGTACCCTGGCAAGCCGTTGAAACGAGTATCTGCCGGACAACTTTAAATGACGCCGGGTAAGAAGGAGGCTCAATATCGTGCCGTTTTTCAAATTCATAGAACTGACAAGAAAAAAGATAGCCGAAATTGCCGGGGAAAGCCTTTTTGTTCTACCTGTAGCCGCCACGGAGCAACACGGCCCACACTTACCTGTCGGCGTTGATACTTTTACGGTAACGGCCATCGCGGAGTCAGCCTGTCGTCTCGCCGGCGACTCTCGTTCTGTTGTCCTGGCACCTACACTACCTTTTGGGAATTCTCATTACCATTTCGATCATGGTCCAGCGATGAGTCTCTCGATCTCGACCTTTCAAAGGGTCCTCTATGATTTGTTGGATAGTGCCTGTCGGTGTGGGTTTAAAAGGTTATTTATTTTAAACGGGCACGGCGGGAACGACGAGTGTATTCGGATCGCGGTTAGAGAGGTAGTGATGTCCCATGATGTGGCTGCTGCCGCTGCTTCCTATTGGACAATTGCAGAGGAACGTCTGACAAAGGAAGGTTTGGTTCCGCAATCTGGAAACCTCCCCGGGCATGCGGGGGAGTTCGAGACGAGCATCATGCTGTGTCTACATCCAGAGCTTGTTGATGGCCGGCCGGAGGTAAGAGTGGAAGCACCCACGCGGTATTCTCTCTCGCCGTGGAAGTTATTTGTACAAAGATCGCATTTACAGGTCGGCGTGGACGGATACACAGATGATGCCAGACATGCAACGGCGGACTACGGAGAGAAAATCCTTCGTGTGATTCAGGAGGAAGTGGCGTCGATCTTAAGGAGAGATTTCTAACATGAACTTGCGGTGTGTAGATTGTGACGCGTTATTCCCGGCCTCCATGATGTATCACTGTTCACACTGCGGGGGCATTTTGGAGGTGGTCGGTCTAGGGACCGGTACCTGTGGGGAAGGCAACGAACGAGTTTCCGCGCAACCCACCATGTGGAGATACGGGAGTCGATTGCCTGTCGAGGATCTGAGCTATGCGGTTTCTCTCGGAGAAGGCATAACACCCATTCATGCTGCCAACCGGTTGGCGGACTCCTTCGAATTTGAGGGACGCCTCCTTCTAAAGGACGAGGCAGTAAATCCGACGGGATCGTTCAAGGATCGGATGCTCAGCGTTGCGGTGAGCCGTGCCAAGGAACTAGGATTCGAGAAAGTCGTGTGTGCCTCGAGTGGAAACGCAGGTGCCTCAGCTGCGGCTTATGCCGCGAAGGCTGGTATGGAGGCGGTTATCCTCGCGCCGGTACATACACCCAGAGAGAAGCTTACTCAGATTGCGGCGTATGGCCCAGAGGTGAGACTCGTAGAAGGTCATTACAGTAACTCGTATCGCATTGCTCAACAGCTATCCAAAGAGTTTGGTTATGCGAATATGACCACCACCTACATCAACCCGTATGCGGTGGAGGCGTTGAAAACTGTCGGCTACGAACTGTATGAGCAACTGGAAGGGTGGATACCCGATTACGTGTTCGTGCCCGTTGGGGCGGGCCCACTGCTAAAAGGGATTTATCGCGGTTTTACAGAAGCTCGTGAGGTCGTCGGCATTCTCCACGGGGACGTAGAGAAGCATAAGGATGCGAGGATTCCCAAGCTGATTGCGGTGCAAGCGGAGGGCTGTGCCCCTGTTGTGAAAGCTTATGAGTCTGGATTGGACAAGGTCTCTGCCTGGGGAGAACCTTATACGATTGCATCGGGCATCTCCGATCCTTTGATAGGTTATGAGCAGGATGGCACACACACACTGCAGTTTGTCAAGGCAAGTCAGGGTTTTGCGATATCAGTCTCCGACGACGAGATTCTTCAGGCCATGCGTGCCTTGGCTGTGCTGGAAGGAGTGTTCGCCGAGCCCACCGCCGCTTGCTCAGTTGCAGCCGTGAAGAAGGCTCTTCAAGCTGGTGCCATTCCTCAGAGCTGTTCCGTGGTCTGCATGATTACGGCACATGGTTTCAAGGACTTCAAGATATATCAAGATATGGAAAGGGAGCATCGTAAATGCATATTTCCGAGTTACCCACACCGGCCGTTTTAGTGGACGTCGATATCCTCCGTAAGAACATCGAGTTCATGGCAGCGACGGCCAAGAAGGCGGGTGTCAAGTTACGCCCACATATTAAGACGCATAAGATGAAAAACGTGGCCCGAATGCAATTGGAGGCTGGGGCGATAGGCCTGACTTGTGCCAAGATCAGCGAGGCTGAGATCATGGCGGAGACCGGGGCTGATGATATTCTCATAGCTTTTCCAGTCGTGGGGGACATTCAAATTGAACGAATTATGAACCTCTCCAAGCGCATCAAATTGACGATTGCATTTGATAGCTACTTTGGGGCGGCGAAATTGAATGCGGCCGCGTCCAAACATGGCCTGACAGTGCCGTTGTATATGATTATCGATACCGGGAACAGCCGCGACGGAGTTCTCCCAGGTGAGACGGCTCTCCAATTGGCACGAGAAATTGAATCCCTCAGTCATGTGAAGCTCGTTGGCATCATGACCCACGAAGGTCATGTAGGGAAGGCCAGGGATTTAGGAGAACTCCGCGAGCTGGCTGAGGATGTACAGAAGAAAATGGTTGCCACAGCGACCTTATTGCGAGAGAACGGTGTCAAACTTAATGACGTAAGTATTGGTTCTACCCCAGCCTGCAAATGTGGAATCGCGATTGACGGGATTACCGAATGGAGACCGGGTACCTACGTGTTTAACGATGTGAATGAACTCATGGTCAGTGGCTCCTTGGAACAGTGTGCGGTGTCGATTCTAGCGACCATCATCAGTCACCCTAACGCTGAACGTGCCAATCTTGATTCCGGGAGTAAGATATTGACCTCAGACTTATCGAAGTGCCGAGACGGACATGGATTTATAAAAGAGCTTCCGAATGCGACGATTGAACGGTTGAACGAAGAACATGGTATCGTTCGACTGAATGGAGAAAGGTGCGAGATTGGCCAACGAGTTACGATTATTCCGAACCACGTGTGTCCTGTGATCAACCTCATGAATGAGGTATTCGCGGTCAAGGGAAATGAAGTTATAGGTAAGTGGACGGTGGACGCGCGAGGAATGGTTGTCTAATACATCTTTGCCTTGAGCTTGGGTGGTCCTCGTTGCGACTTTCTAATCAAAGCATTGGAGAAGGTGATTGAACATGAAGCAGAAAATTTTTACTCCCAAAGCTCCCATGCCGGCAGGCCCCTACTCCCAGGGAATCAAAGTCGGAAACCGCATCTATGTAGCCGGTCAAGGACCACTTAACGTGGAGACTGGAACGAAACCTGAAGGCATCGCCGCACAAACTCGGCAAGTGCTCATTAACATACAGAATATTCTAGAAGCTGGTGGAGCCAAGATGTCTGACGTCGTCAAGGTAACTGTACATCTTGCGGACCTGCGAGACTTTGAAGAGTTCAACAGCGTATATAAGGAATTTTTCGAAGATCCCTATCCAGTGCGAACCACTGTTGAAAGTGGATTAAACAATATTCTAGTAGAAATAGACGTGATTGCGGAAATAGAATAACAAAGTTGTTGCAAACGTCTGCGGAGGTTGTGGAAATGAACGCTCCTTTGCTGGAGATTAAGGATCTGAAGACGTATTTCATCAGCAAAGACGCCACGGTCCGTGCCGTTGACGGCATCGACATCGAGGTGCAGCCGCGGCAGGTCGTGTGCATCGTGGGCGAATCCGGATGCGGCAAGAGCATGACGTCGCTGTCCATCATGCGCTTGGTGCCGAAGCCGAAAGGCAAGATCGTGGACGGCGAGATCTGGTTCAACGGCCGGGACTTGCTCAAGCTCTCCGAGGACGAGATGACGGACGTGCTCGGTAACGAGATCTCGATGATCTTCCAGGAGCCGATGACGGCGCTCAACCCGGTGTTGACCATCGGCGAGCAGATCACCGAGGTGCTGTTGCGTCACCGCAAGATGACGAAGCGACAGGCGCTCGCGAAAGCCATCGAGATGCTGCAGTTCGTCGGGGTACCGCGGGCCAGCGAGATCGTCCATGAGTATCCCCATCAGCTGTCGGGCGGCATGCGGCAGCGTGTGATGATCGCGATGGCCATGGTGTGCGAGCCGAAGCTTTTGATCGCGGACGAGCCCACCACCGCCCTGGACGTGACCATCCAGGCGCAGGTGTTGGAATTGATGAAGAAGATGCGGGAGGATTTCGATACATCCATCATCCTCATCACCCACGACCTCGGGGTGGTGGCGGACATGGCCGATCACGTGGTGGTGATGTACGCCGGCCAGGTGGTAGAATCGACCGACGCGGACAGCCTGTTCGCAGAACCGACGCATCCGTACACGAAGGGGCTGTTGGCGTCCATCCCGTCGCTGGAGGAGGAGAAAGACGTGTTGTACTCCATCCCCGGCACGGTCCCGGACGCGGCCGCGTTCCCGCAGGGGTGCCGGTTTGCGGATCGCTGCCCGATCGCGCAGCCGAGCTGCCGGGAGAAGATGCCGGAGCTGCGCGAAGTGAAACCCGGTCACTTCGTCCGCTGCGATCTCGTATGAAGGGACGATTGAGATGAGCGAGAACTTGCTGGAAGTACGCAACCTTAAAAAATACTTCCCCATCACGGCGGGGTTGTTGCGCCGGACGGTTGGCCATGTGAAGGCGGTCGACGACGTCTCCTTCACGGTCAAGGCGGGCGAGACGCTCGGCATCGTGGGCGAGTCGGGATGCGGCAAGTCGACCACGGGGCGCATGATCATGCGGGTGCTCGAGCCCACCTCCGGCCAGATTGTGTTCGATGGCCAGGACATCACAAAGCTGCACGGCAAAGAGTTGCGGGCGGTGCGGCCGAAGTTCCAGATGGTGTTCCAGGACCCGTACGCGTCGCTCAACCCGAAGATGGGGATTGAGGAGATCATCGCGGAGCCGCTCATTGTCAACGGGGTGAGCCGCAAGCAGGCGACCGAGCGTGTCATCCACTTGCTCGAGCGCGTGGGCTTGCGGGCCGATGACCGCCACCGGTATCCGCACGAGTTCTCCGGCGGGCAGCGCCAGCGCATCGGGATCGCGCGCGCTCTCGCGTTGAACCCGAAACTGATTGTGGCCGACGAGGCGGTCTCGGCGCTGGACGTGTCCATCCAGTCGCAGATCTTGAACCTGATGATGGACTTGAAGAAGGAATTTAATCTCTCCTACATCTTCATTTCCCACAACCTGGCGGTGGTCCGCCATATCAGCGATCGCGTCGGCGTCATGTACCTCGGGCACATGGTCGAGCTGGCGGACAAACGTTCACTGTACGCGAATCCCCGTCATCCGTACACAGAGGCGCTGCTGTCGGCGGCGCCGGAACCGAAGCGCCAAGGGCGGCGTGAGCGCATCATCCTGCAGGGGGATGTGCCGAGCCCGGCCAATCCGCCGAAGGGCTGCCCGTTCCACACGCGCTGCCCGAAGGTGATGGACGTGTGCAAGGTGGAGCGGCCGGTGCTCAAAGAGGTGGCGCCGAACCATCTGGTGGCCTGCCACCTATAATCCAAGCGTGTTGGTGACACTTAAATATCGCAAGAAGTACTATATTTTTATATCTGGATTTTTCAATTGTTTGTTCCATTGGATGTAGACCGCATTGAGCAGCAGAATGGCCATCGTGACGTAGAACACGTCGTGGATGTCCCACGTCGCGGCAACCGTGCTCCCGAGCACTGGTCCGAGGAGGTTTCCTAAGAACTGAAAGCTCGAATTGATGCCATACGCCTGGGCCTGCATTTCTTCAGGTGCCAACTTCTTGACAAGCACCGCGAGTGACGGGAGCATTCCACCGACGAAGAGCCCGAGCAAAAAGCGTCCAACCATAAGCATCGGGATGCCGTTCGCGAACACTTGCGGCAGAAAGGATATGGCAGACAAGATCAGTGAAATCACGAGAATTTTTTTCGGTCCCACGACATCGGAAAGCTTGCCGAGAATGGGTGAACCGATGAGATTCGCGATGCCGGTACAAGCGACGACCAGCCCTGCAATGAACTCCAGATGTGAACCCTTGTAGAGCAGGGTCGTGTAAATCGTGAGAATCGGCTGGATGCTCATCATCCCCAGCTGCGTCACCAGTGACGCGATGAAGACAGGCAACAACAACCCCATCACATGCTTCTTGGAGACCTTTGGCTTGTCTCTCTTCGCCGCATGGGAACCACTGCGTTGTTCGTGGACGTAGATCCAAACGATGAAACTGGCAAGCAAGAGCAACATGCCGGTCAGAATGAAGACCCAGCGGAACCCGACGGCTTCCGCCAGCGCTCCGCCGATGAGGGGGCCAATGAGCGCGCCTGCAACCTGGCCTGTTTGCAGCGTGCCAAGCGCCCGACCGGAATACTCCTTCGGGGTCACGGACGCCTGAAGGGAGATGGCCATTGAAATAAACCCGGCAAATACCCCGTTGACGAATCGCAGCGCCAAGAGCTGCCACGGCGCGGTCACAAACCCCATGAGGATGGTCATCGTGCCCATGCCGATCCCGGCACGGAGCAGCATCGGTTTGCGACCGTAACGATCGGCGACGCCGCCCCAGATCGGCTGGAAGATGGCAGCGGTGAGCATCTGCGCCGCAAAAATCCACCCGGACCACTGTTCGACAGCGGATAACTTGTGAACCCCGAGGTCTTGCACGAACAACGGCAAAAACGGGACGATGAGACTGGTGCCCGCGACCGCGAGGAAAGTCGACACCCACAATATCCAAAGCGTGCGTTTCCACGGTTCCAATGCCTTCACCTGTCGACAGTTTAACTATTTCGAGGGTAAAAATAAATACGCTAAATACGCTGGATCGATAGACCTAAGCCGCTTATGTACGCCTGCCCTTGCAGCGGCGCATGCAGGCGCGGTACCCTGAAAACGGATGTCGACAAAGCGTTGAGCCAATACATAGGGTGGGATGCACGTGACGACCGTTTTGCAGCAGACTTGGGACCTCGACAGCATCTTCCCGGGCGGAAGCCGGTCCGCCGAGTTCAGCGCCTTTTTGGACGATCTCGCCCGCGCGATCGAATCCTTCACCGACCGGACGACCCGTCTTCCGGTCAGCGGAGGCGTCGACGATTGGGCGGAGTCCATCCTCGCCCTGCAGGACCTGCGCGCCCGGCAACGGCAGGCCGCGGCGTTCACCGAGTGCTTGACGTCGGCCGACACGAGTGACGAGCGGGCCAGGGGGCTGCAGTCCCGGGTTACGGAGCTGAGCGGGCGCATCAGCGCCGCGCTGGCCGCGTTCGACGCCAAGCTCAGCCAGCTCGACGAGGCCACCTGGGCACAGCTGATCGAGGACCATCGCGTGGCGCCAGTGCGCTTTCACGTCGAGGAGCGGCGCCGGCGTGCCCTCGACAAGCTGCCGCCGGAGCAGGAGCAGTTGATCGCCGGCCTGATGGTAGACGGGTACCATGGCTGGAGCCAGTTGTACGACACCATCGTCGGCGGGTTGACGATCACGGTGGAGGACGCCGGCACTCCGAAGACCATCTCGATGGGACAGGCGGCCAACCGGTTGTTGACGCCCGATCGGGCCGTGCGGGATCGACTGTTCCAGCAGTGGGAGGCGGCGTGGCAGAGCCGCGAGGACCTGTGCGCGCAGGCCATCAACCACATTGCCGGCTTCCGGCTCGAGGTGTACCGGCGCCGCGGCTGGGATGATGTGCTGCGCGAGCCGCTCGAGATCAACCGCATGGACCGGGAGACGCTGGAGACGATGTGGGCGGTGATCGCCGCCAACAAGGCGCCGCTCGTGAAATACCTGGAGCGCAAGGCGAAGCTGTTCGGCGTCCCGCGGCTGAGTTGGCACGACGTGCCCGCGCCCTTGGGCCGATCGACGTCGACGGTGACGTATGAGCAGGCGCGTCAATTCATCGTCGATCACTTTGGCCAGTTCAACCCGGAGATGGCCCGGTTTGCCGACAGTTGCTTCCGCGATCGCTGGATTGAGGCGGAGGACCGGCCGGGCAAGCAGTCGGGCGCGTTTTGTACCAGCTTTCCCGTCAGTCGCCAGACTCGCGTGTTCATGACCTTCTCCGGCACGACGGCCAACGTCTCTACGCTCGCGCACGAGCTCGGACACGCGTACCACCAGCACGTGATGCGGGACATGCCGGTTCTGATGCAGCAGTACGCCATGAACGTCGCGGAGACCGCCTCCACTTTCGCCGAGGCCATCGTTTCGGATGCCGCTGTGCGGGCAGCGGGGGACAAGGACGAGCGGATCGCGTTGCTGGATGAAAAGATTGAGCGCGCCGTGGCGATGCTGATGAACATCCACGCGCGCTTCCTCTTCGAGACCCACTTCTACGAGGAGCGCAAACGCGGTTGGGTCCCGGCAGAGCGGCTGAACGAGTTGATGGTGGAGGCGCAGCGCGAGGCCTACTGCGACGCCCTCGCCGAGTGGCACCCGCGTTTCTGGGCGTCGAAGCTGCACTTCTACATCACCACGACGCCGTTCTACAACTTCCCGTACACGTTCGGCTACCTCTTCAGTGCCGGCATCTACGCCCAGGCCCAGGCGGAGGGCCCGTCGTTCGCGGACAAGTACGT
Source organism: Alicyclobacillus macrosporangiidus CPP55 (assembly GCF_000702485.1). Lineage (GTDB taxonomy): Bacteria > Bacillota > Bacilli > Alicyclobacillales > Alicyclobacillaceae > Alicyclobacillus_H > Alicyclobacillus_H macrosporangiidus_B. The sequence continues at coordinate 3,509,141 of NZ_JNIL01000001.1, forward strand.
GGCGCTGTTGCGCGACACCGCGGCGATGCGGGTGGAGGAGTTGGCCCGGCGCCACCTCGGCGTGGATCTGCGACAGCCCGACTTCTGGCAGTCCGCCGTCTACTTGGCGGTGGCGGACGTGGACGAGTTCCTGCGCCTGACCGAATAGATGCCATGCGACTGGTGTCCGGGTCCCGCGGCTGTGGAAGCTGCCGGACCCGGGCGTCCTATAGGGTGTCCTGTAGGGCGGGATGGAGAAGCGTCGGACGAGGACATTGCGGGTGCCAGCGGGTGGCTGGGGAGTCGCGAAGGCCACAGGATCGACGGAGCGGGCCGAACCAGCGAGGTCGACGGGGGTCAGCGTGGGTCAGCGCGGATCAGCGGATCGAAATGTGTGAACCATCCTATTGCTCAGACCGTGTGGCGAGCGTATCATGGAACCTATCTTTCAGGAGGTGACGGCCGTGGAGGAGGAGAAAAGGGCGTTGGAGACGTGCGCGGTCTGCGGCGGAGAACTTGCACCCGCGGAGGCGGAGCGGGCGCCGGAGGGGCGTGCGGATCAACTGTGCGACCGATGCCTGGACGCGTGGGCTCGCGACGTGGACAGCCACTGGTGAAGGAAGCGAGGCGATGGCAATGCGTGGCCTCGGGTGCCTGTTGCCCTGGCGGCGGGATGAGGTGTTGATCTACACCGCGCTGAACGACGAGTCGTGCATCGAGGCGATCTCCCGGCTGGAGCAGGCGGGGGTACGGCATCGGACGGCGTTGCGGGGAGTTTTCGGTGGACGCGCTGATCGGTGGATGCACGCCGGCCGGCAGTACGACATCTATGTGCCGCGGGAGCAGGAGGAACGGGCGTTGCGCGCGCTGCAGGGACGCCGCGGCGGGTGAGGCGGTTGTGGGCGCTGGAGCGGCGGATGGGGTGTGGGCGGCGCGGGGGCGGGGTGCGGTGCGTTGGGGCGGTGTGTGTGCGGAACGGAGTTCCCTGATGCGGAACCTCAGTGGTATTGCCGCGCTCCCGGCGCGGCGCTTGCAATGTTTTCGCCTGTATGTAGCGCGGCTGCGGGGGCATAACAAACGTTTTCAGCTTATGCGTTCACCGGTCCATATGAATAGCGACCCTTTGAATTTTAGACGGTAGGCGTCGCGAGCCTCGAAGGTGCAATAAGGCAAATCTCCGCACTTATCCACCCCAGCCGACCTCTCTGTAAAGTCAATTTGCCACATTATTGGTCGCACGAGTGCGGAGGTAAAGCGAATTCTCCGCTTTATTGTGGATGACGGAACGGAGTTCCAAAACACAGAACTCGATCCGCCAAGCCGGCCGGAAGATAACGCGCATTCGCCACTCTATCGGTTGGCACAAGGGGACGGACCGGGGACCGGAGGCGATCCCGCGGCCCGTCGCGCCCCTGCCCCGTCCCCGGCTCAGGCCCCGCCCCGGCGTCACTTCAACATCCGGCCATCACTTCATCCCGCCGACCAGGCCTTCCACCGGGCTGGACGGCGAGGGGACGTCGGATTTCGGGATGCGGCCGGCGCGGTACGCCATCCGCCCCGCCTCGACGCCCAGCGCCATCGCCCGCGCCATGGCGACCGGATCGTCCGCCTTCGCGATGGCCGTGTTGACGAGCACCGCGTCCGCCCCAAGCTCCATCGCGAGGGTCGCGTCTGAGGGAGCGCCGATGCCCGCGTCGATCACGACGGGGACGCGGCCGCCGACGAGATCGATGATGCGTTTCAGCCGCTCCGGATTCGGCAGGCCCTGGCCGGTCCCGATGGCCGATCCGTACGGCATGATGGTCGCACAGCCGATGTCGAGGAGGCGTTTGGCGACCGTGTGATCGTCCGTCGTGTAAGGGAGGACGACGAAGCCCTCCTCCACCAGGACCTTTGCCGCTTCGATGGTTGCCACCGGATCGGGCAGGAGCGTCCCGTCGTCCGGGATCACCTCCAGCTTCACCCAGTTGGACAGCCCCGCGGCCCGCGCCAGCCGGGCCGTGCGGATCGCCTCTTCCGCCGTATGGCAGCCGGCCGTATTCGGGAGCAGGAAGTAGCGGTCGAGATCGATAAACGCCAGCAGGGACTCCTCACGCTCGTCCAGGTTGACGCGGCGCACCGCGACCGTGACGATCTCGGCGCCCGACGCGTCCAGCGCCTGGCGCATCTCCTCAAACGTGCGGTACTTGCCCGTGCCCACCATCAGGCGGGAGCGGAAGCTGCGCCCCGCGATGACCAGATTGTCCATCTCTTCATCTCCTTTCGGATATCCGCGCGCGGCCTCAACCGCCGCCGACGAATCGCACGACCTCCACCACGTCGCCCTCGCGGAGGACGTGATCTTCGAACGCTTCGCGGTCCACGATGCGGCCGTTGACCTCGACGGCGACGCGTTCGCCCGCGAGATCGAAGTGCTCTAACAGTCCCTTCACCGTGACCTCCCCGGGCAGGTCGCGCGGTTTTCCGTTGACGATCACGTTCATGGCGCATGCACCTCCCTCTTCGCGTCCGAGCCTGCGGCGTCGGCCCTCCAGGCCTCCACCGAGAATGGCCGCCAACGCTCCGGCCACGGTTCTCCGGCGACGGAGGCGGCGAGGATCGCCCCGGTCACCGGCGACAGCAGGATGCCGTTGCGGAAATGGCCCACGGCCAGGTGGACGTTCGGGTGCTCCGGCACTGGCCCGAGCAATGGTTCCCCCCTGGGGGATCCGGGACGAAGGCCGATCCAGGCGCGATCGAACACCGCATCCGCCAGGCCGGGCGCCGCCCGCCGCAGCCCTTGAAGCAGGTGCAGCAGGGCGTCGGCCGTGAGGTCGCGGTTGTACCCGGCGCCGTGCTCCTCCGTGGCGCCGACCACCACCGTGCCGTCCCGCTTGGGCACCAGGTACACCTCGTCTGTGTGGAGCGTCCGCGTGATGCCGTGGCCAGAGCGAGGACGCACCGCCAACAGCTGCCCCTTCACGGGCCGGATGGCGAAGTTCACGCCCAACCCTTCCACAAACCGGCCCGCCCATGCGCCGGCCGCAACCACCAGGGTGTCGGCTGAAAACTCTCCGTCCGCCGTCCGCACCCGCACGCAGCCCCCCTCCGGCGCGATGGCAATCACCTCCGCACCCTCGCGCACTTCGCAGCGGCGGTGGACTGTCCGTGCCAGCGCCCGCATCAGGAGCGGCGCCGCCACGTTGCCGTCGTCCGGCAGCAGCAGCCCGCCCAAACCCGGCGCCGCGTCCGGCTCGAGGGTTTGGATGTCCTGCGGATCCATCCACTCAGCTCGTCCGCCGTGGGCCGTCTGCCAGGCCATCGCGCGCTGCAGGGCCTCTGCCTCCTCCGGGCGGCGGGCGATCTGCAGGATGCCGTTGTGGACGTACTGGATGTCTATCCCGGTCTCCTCCAGCAACGCTGCGGCGAACGCGGGGTACATCCCGCGGCTCTCCAGGCACAGGGCGTAAAACGGCCCAGGCGCGCCCACCTCCAGCTGAGCGCCGAGCATCCCGGCCGCCGCGCCCGACGCCTCGCCGCCGATGTGCCCGCGCTCCAGCAGCAGCACCCGCCTCCCGGTCTGCGCCAGGCGCCAGGCAATGGTGCAGCCGATGGCCCCGCCGCCCAACACGATGCTGTCATACCCCCGGCTCATCCGATTTCCTCCTCTCCGCTCGCATCTGCTCCACGATGCGCGCGGCCGCCGCCCGCGGGTCGGGCTGGTTGAGGACCGCGCCGATGACCGCGACTCCGTGGCAGCCCGTGGCGAGCACGGCGGAGACGTTGGTGTAATCGATCCCGCCGATGGCGATCACGGGAATGTCGACCGCCTCCACCACCCGCCGCAAGGCGTAGACCCCGCGCGGCGGAACCCCCGGGTGGGACTCGCTGGCGTACACGTGGCCGAACGTGACGTAATCTGCCCCCGCCGCCTCTGCGGCCAAGGCCTCCTCGAGCGAGTGGACCGAACAGCCGATCACGCCCCGCCAGCCGCTCTGCTCGGCGATCCGCCTTACCACCGCCACCGGCAGGGACTTGGCCGCCAGATGCACCCCGTCCGCTCCGATGGCGATCGCGATGTCGATCCGGTCGTTCACGAACAGCTTCGGCCGTACTCCAGCCTCCTGGCAGCGGGCCTGCACCTCCAGGCACAGGTCGTATACCTCAGCCGCGGGGGCTTTCTTCTCGCGGATCTGGAGGACGTGCGCGCCGCCCAGAGCGGCCAGCGCCAAGGCCTCCGGCAGAGGCAGGGTGTGCCGCTGGCGATCGCTCACGACGTGCAGAACCGGTTCCACACCACCCCTCCTCCATATTTCGGTTGGTCTGCATGAAAAACGCCGCACCCAAAGTGGGATGCGGCGGGCCTCCAATCTGAACCCAGCAAACGCAACCGGTCGCAGGTTGTCTGTGAGATCCATCCGTAGGCTATCACGCCCCGGCGGAGACGTCAACCGGCGCCAGGTCTCCGGCCGGCCGAACCGTCAGCCGATGCCGTCCGCCGGAGGGATCGTATCCCAGGCTGTGACCGACACCTCGTCAATCCATTCGTGAAGTTCTGAGCTGTGGGCGGTGAAGGTGGGCGCCAACCGGGCGTCACCGACGGCGATGCCGACTTCGCTGTCCGGGTCCAGCTGAATGAGGGTCGCTTGAAAGCCGTCCTTGCAGGTGATCGTGACGGATCCGAACCCGTGGAACGATCCGGAGTCCGCTTGGAAGCTGTCCGGGGACAGGTCTCGAATGCCCCGATGGAGGGCGTCGAGCTCCTCCGGTGTCGTCTTCACAGCCTGTCCGGAAGACGTCCGGACGGAGGCGATATTGCCGGCGGCCAGGTGGGCCTGGACCGACTGCCAGGAGATGGCGGTGCCCGCCTCAACGCGGTTTTGAACCACGCTCACCAAGAGGACCACTAGCCCGCCGATCCCCGCGAGACTCCCCAGGAAGCGCGACACACCGAGGTATAGGTCGCTCGGTTCGGCATCGCGAAGCTTCCAGCCGATGGACAAGAACCAACAGAATCGCGGAAACAGGGCGTGCACGCCGCCCACGATCAACAGCAGCAATCCGATGCCCAAGCCGGATCACCCCTCGGATGGTCGCCGGTCCGCCAGTTGCCCTGAGCAGCGCGACGTACAGCGGTCCGAACAGGCCTCATCGCTCCTCTGGATGGCCGACGACCCGGCAAACAATGGCCGTTCTGCTCCCAGAATATCAGAAGATTACAATCCGAGGGAGAGTTGGATGCCGGCTTCCGGCAGTCCGGATGCCACCGCTTCCAGGGTCTCCTCCGGGCGGACGGGCGGCGCAGCCTTCGGCGCAACCTTCGGGACCCATTCGGATACGCCGTAGCGGGCGGTGAGGCGGTGGATGCGGCCGAGGAGCGGATCGACATAGGCGGCGGGCGGGTACGCGCGCGTGTACAGACGCCGCAGGGCGGGCAGGTGTTTCGGATAGTGCGCGCCGACGACCGAGAAGAACCACCGCTTGACGTCGGGCGTCAGGCGCAGCACCGACGGGACGACGAAGCGGGTGCCATGGGCGGCCGCCGCCTGGATGACCGCCTCCAGGGCGGGCGTGCTGTCGGTGAGACAGGGCAGGATGGGGGCGAGGAAGATCCCGGCGTTCAGCCCGTGATCGACCAGGCTCTGCACCGTCTCCAGGCGCTTTGCCGGGTGAGGCGTCGCTGGCTCGAGCCGCCGCCAGATGTCCTTATCGAGCGTGTGGACGCTGAGGTGGATGGAGCGGACGTCCATCTCGCGCAACAGGTCGAGATCGCGCAGGATCAGCGGCGAGCGGGTGGTGATGGACACAGGAACCCGGTAGCGGGCGAGCACCTCCAGGCAAGCGCGGGTCCGCTTCGCACGCGCTTCCACCGGCTGATACGGGTCCGTGGCGGTGCCGATGGCGAGCACGCCGATCTCCTCGTGCAACGCCGACAGCCTCCCGCCGTGGCGGCGCAGCATTCGCCGCAGCTGGTCCTCGAGGGCCTCGGCGGCGTTTTCCTTGACGAGGATGTGCGTCCGGAACGAGTCGTCCGCCCCCATGCCGAGGTACACGTGCGTCTCGCGGGCGTAACAGAAACTGCAGCCGTGGGCACAGCCCCGGTACGGGTTGAGCGACCAGCGAAACGGCATGCCGGGGCTGTTGACCCGGTTCATCACCTGTTTGGACGTGATGGGCTCAAACTGCGGCGCGTCCACCGGCATCGGCTCACTTTCCTGAACAGATACGGAACATATGTTCGTATCTGTAGTGTACCACCCGGGGGAAGCGGTATGCAAGGGAGGCCGGCGTGCCCGCGGCGCAGGGACGCCCGGATGGGAAACGCGCGCTGCCCCGGGAAGGGTTGCCCGCCATGGCGTGCGCGCCGCAATGGGACGCGGTAAGATAGAGGCGAACTGGAGGGATTGCGATGACCATCGCGCTCGACGATCTGGAACAGCAGTGCTGGGAGTGCCAGGGATCTGGCCGCCTGCCGGCGGTGGACGGAGAACGGAAGGACGGCGAACGGACGGCCGGCGAGCGGGTTTGCCCCAAATGCGGGGGCAAGGGAGTTGTGTTGACCGCCCTCGGTCAGACGCTGCTGGATTTTATCCGCCGCCACCTCTGACAGGCGGCTGAAGAGGCGATACGGAGGGGATGGGGTGGTGGACGACAGCATGGATCTGCGGCAGGGGCGGTACTCGCGCCAGGTGTTGTTCCGGCCCATCGGTGAGGCGGGCCAGCGGCGGCTGATGCAGGCGAGGGCGGCGGTGATCGGCATGGGGGCCCTCGGTACGGCCATCGCCACGCAGCTGGCGCGCGCGGGCGTCGGGTTCGTGCGCCTGGTGGACCGGGACATCGTCGAGCCGTCCAATTTGCAGCGGCAGTCGCTGTACGATGAGCGGGACGCGGAGGCCGCTCTGCCGAAGGCGGAGGCGGCCGCCGCCAAGTTGAGGCAGGCGAACGGGGACGTGCGGATCGATCCGGTCGTCACCGATCTCACCTGGCGCAACGCGGAAGATCTCTTGGCGGATGTGGACGTCATCCTCGATGGGACGGACAACTTCCAGGTGCGGTACCTGATCAACGACGTGGCGGTCAAGCACGGCATCCCGTGGGCATACGGCGGCGCGGTCAGCTCCTACGGGACAGCGGCGTTCATCCGCCCGGGCCACACGCCGTGCCTGGTCTGCCTGTTCGGGCCGGACCCGGGCGGGGGGCACGACACGTGCGACACGGTCGGAGTGATTGCGCCGGTGGTCTCCATCATCGCGTCCTTGCAGGTGGCGGAGGCGATGAAGTACCTGACGGGCAATGTGGACGCGCTCCATCCGGGGCTCGTGCATGTGGACGTGTGGCACAACGCCTTTCGATCCGTCTCCTTCGGCCCCCGCAGACCGGATTGCCCGTGTTGCGCCGGACGTACATTCGCGTCGCTGGAGGCGCGCACAGACAGCCTGACGGTGTCGATGTGCGGCCGTCACACCATCCAGGTGCGCCCGGAGCGTCCGGGCGTGGGGATGGAGCGGATCGCGGAGCGACTGCGACATGTGGGGGAGGTGCGGATGAATCCGCACCTGCTGCGCTGCGATCTGGGTGCGGTGCAGATCACGCTCTTTCGCGACGGGCGGGCGCTCATCCACGGCACGGACGATCCGGTCGAGGCGCGAAGCATCTACGCCCGTTACATCGGAATGTGACAAGGGGCTGGCTCCCGTTCGGGAACCAGCCCCTGATCCGTGACCGTCTTCAGTAGCCGACGCCAGGCGCCCCAGCCGCGCCGACGCCACCACCATAGTAGCCCGGAACGAGCAGGAAGAACAGGACGAAGATGATCAGAAACACCACCGCCCAACGGGTGTAGCCGCCGAACACTCCGTACATGCGTTTCACCTCCAGACCAAGATGGTCCAGGATATGATCTGGACGATGAACTGGGAGGGGCGCCCGCCTGGGTGAGGAGACCTGTTTTTTCGATCCCGCCTCCGTCACAACAGCCCGTCCGCTGCGCGTTCGGCGCGATCGATGATGCCGCCTCCGAGGCACACCTCCCCGTCGTAGAAGACGACCGACTGGCCCGGGGTGATGGCTCGCTGAGGCTGATCAAAGACCACATGCGCGCGGCCGCCGGACTGCAGATGCACCGTGACCCCCTGGTCCTGCTGGCGGTACCGGAATTTGGCGGTGCAGTGAAATGTCTCCGCCGGGGCGTCGCCGCGGATGAACGCCACATCGGTGGCCCACAGGCCGTCTGCGTACAGGGCGGGGTGATCGTGCCCCTGCACGACGATCAGCACGTTGTTCACCAGGTCCTTGTCTGCGACGAACCAAGGTTCGCCGGTTCCAGATCCGCCGATGCCGAGTCCGTGCCGCTGCCCGATGGTGTAGTACATGAGCCCCTGGTGGTACCCCTTCAGCTCGCCGTCGATGCTGCGGATCTCCCCGGGCTGCGCGGGCAGGTACTGCTGCAGGAACTGGCGGAAGTTGCGCTCGCCGATGAAGCAGATGCCGGTGCTGTCCTTCTTCTCAGCGGTCGGCAGACCGGCTTCCCGCGCCAGGCGCCGAACCTCCGGCTTGGTCAGGTGGCCGATGGGGAATATCGCCCGGCTGAGGGGCTCCTGGCTCAGCATGTGCAGGAAGTAGGTCTGGTCCTTGTTCGCGTCGGCGGATCGCAACAATTCGAACCGCCCGTTCCGCTCGCGCACCTGGGCGTAGTGGCCGGTGGCGAGCCGATCCGCGCCGAGTTCCAGCGCGCACTGCAGCAGCTCCTTGAACTTGATCTCGCGGTTGCACAGCACGTCCGGGTTGGGCGTGCGGCCCCGCCGGTACTCCTCCAGGAAATATCGGAACACGCGATCCATGTACTCGCGCTCGAAGTTGACGCTGTAGTACGGGATGCCGATGTGATCGCACACCCGCCGGACGTCCTCGAAGTCCTCCTCGGCGGTGCAGTGGCCGAACTCGTCGGTGTCGTCCCAGTTTTTCATGAACACGCCGATCACGTCATAGCCCTGCTGCTTGAGCAGCCACGCGGCCACTGAGGAATCGACGCCGCCGGACATGCCCACCACCACGCGCGTCTCCTGCGGGGCTTTCGTCATCGGAATCCCTCCTCTCTGGGTACGGTGGTCGGGCGTGTTGCCCCCATTCGACCTATTATACCGCATCGATGGAGCGTGCCGTCGACACCTCATGTACGCTTGGGCACGGTAGCCCACAGGTCACGGAACGGGGTGTCAATGGGTTACCACCTCGCCTCCGGCATCCCAGGGGCCGACAACACGGCGCACACCGAACCAACGCGAAACGGTCGCCCGCCCCCGATAGGGATGCGGGCGACCGCACCGGCGCGATCGAAATCAGCCGTCCGAGCGTCACACAAACCGTCACGGATATCCGCTTTCACCTGCGCGCCTCACCGATGAGGCTCACCTGTACGCCTCACCGGCATGCCGCTGCGCAGGCTCTCCCAACTCACAGATAGTTGTATCCCGGCAGCGTGAGGAATTCGACGAAATCGTCCGCGGTGGTGATCTCGTCCAACAGGGCAGCCGCGCGCTCGTACTGGCCGCTCGCGAACGCCGTCTCCCCGACCTGCTGGCGGATCTTCTCCATCTCTTCGGCGAGGGTCTGACGGAACAACTCCACCGTCACCTTGCGGCCATCCTCAAGCACGCCTTTCGGGTGGCGGATCCACTGCCAGATCTGGGCGCGGGAGATCTCAGCGGTGGCGGCGTCCTCCATCAGGTTGAAGATCGGCACCGCTCCGGAACCGCGCAGCCACGCCTCGATGTACTGCAGGGCGACGCTGACGTTAATGCGAAGGCCCGCCTCCGTAATGGTGCCCTGGGGCACGGCGACGAGATCCGCTGCGGTCACCTGCACGTCCTCCCGCTTGCGGTGGACCTGGTTGGGGGTGGGCATCAGGCGATCGAAGACCTCCATCGCCACCGGCACCAAGCCGGGGTGCGCCACCCAGGTGCCGTCGTGGCCGTCTTGCGCCTCGCGTTCCTTGTCAGCCCGGACTTTGGCGAGGGCCTCCTCGTTGGCTGCGGGATCGTTTTTGACCGGGATCTGAGCGGCCATGCCACCCATGGCGAACGCGTTGCGCCGGTGGCAGGTCTGGATGGTCAAGAGCGTGTACGCGCGCATGAACGGTACCGTCATCGTCACCTGCGCGCGATCCGGCAGAATGACCTCCGGATGATTGCGGAATTTCTTGATGTAGCTGAAGATGTAGTCCCAGCGCCCGCAGTTGAGGCCGGCCGCGTGATCGCGCAGTTCGTAGAGAATCTCGTGCATCTCGAAGGTCGCGAGGATGGTCTCAATCAGCACCGTCGCTTTGATGGTGCCCTGCGGGATGCCGAGCCGGTCCTGGGCGAAGACGAACACATCGTTCCACAGCCGCGCCTCCATGTGGCTCTCTATCTTCGGCAGGTAGAAGTAGGGGCCACTGCCGCGGGCAATCAGCTCTTTCGCATTGTGGAAGAAGTAGAGCGAGAAATCGAACAAGGCCCCGGACACCGGCTTGCCGTCCAGCAGCACGTGCTTCTCCGGCAGGTGCCAGCCGCGCGGGCGGACAATCAACGTGGCGATCTCGGGCTTCAGCGCATAGTGCTTGCCCTCGGGGCTGGTGTATTCGATGGTGCGGCGAATGGCGTCACGCAGGTTGATCTGACCCTGGATGGTGTTGGCCCAGGTGGGGGAGTTGGCGTCTTCAAAGTCGGCCATGAAGCACTTGGCCCCAGAATTGAAGGCGTTGATGACCATCTTGCGATCGCTGCTCGGCCCCGTGATCTCCACTCGGCGATCCTGCAGGTCGGCCGGTATGGGTCCCACCGTCCAGTCGCCCTCTCGGATATGCTTCGTCTCCGGCAGGAAATCGGGCCATTCTCCCGCGAGCAGCCGCTCTTCGCGTTCCTTGCGTGCCTGCAGGAGCTGTTCGCGCCTTGGCCCGAACCGTCGCTCGACCTCGGCCACGAAGGCGAGCGCCTCCGGCGTGAGAATCTCGGCAAACTCCGGTGTGTACGCCCCTGTGATCTGCATGCCTGGCGGGCAGATGTACGATCCGCTCATTCCTCCGACCTCCCGGAATTATTGGAATCCTCTGCGTGCTGCCAACCAGCGCCTTCGATCCGCGGCCTCGCGGAAGCCCCGGGATCCTCGGGCGGCCCTCTGCCGGAGACTTCGGTTCCCAACGTCGCCATTGGATCCCGCGCCATCCGAGGTCAGGGCTGGTTGGCCCAACCTGTCAGCGCTATCATCATACCATATGGTTGTGTGATGTGAAATACTGTTCTGAATTACGGAACGGGCGGGGCCGATGAGCACACAGGGGGCCGCCAGGCGGAGGGGCAGGGCTCTTGCCCGAACGAGTCTTGCCAGAACGGGTGACGCGCAAACAGGAAAGAAAGGGCCGCTTTCGTCCGGCCCCTCAGGTACAGTCCTTCCCGTTTCCGCAACTGAAAAGTGAACAAGCGTTCGTCCGCCAATGTGCTTCAGTAATGACCATACGGGTGATACCCGTGTCCTGGACACCCCGGATCGACAACCACATTTTTCATCATTGGCTGAACGTAATGCCTCGGCACGTTGACGATGACATGCCTGTTTACCGTCACAACAGGATGAATCACGGGCACTTCGCGCGGAACGTAACAGTCCCGAACCACATACTGTGGATCACACACGATCGGTGGACAGTGGGATGGCCACTGCTGAGCGGGTACATGTGCTGGTGCATAGTGACCTGGGTAGTACGCCTTTTTCTTCTTCTTTTTCATAACCTGTGGCACGCCGTACGGAATGTACTGCGGTTTCGAATGTACAGTCGGCGAATCATCGTAGTGCTTGTGGGTCCCATGCGAATGCGGAGTGGATTCGTACGCATGTTTAGACGCATATCCCCAATGAGATTCTTCGTCGTGCCCGTTGTGCTCCGGGACAGACTCCGATTCGTGTGACGGTGGCTTGTGCCATGGAGACGAGCTGTCCATTGAGTATTTGTGCTTCCCGTAGTGTTCTGTCATGGTGGATACTCACCCCTATCGTGAAGTTACCCCCAATGTATGAACACCTAGTCAGCGATTGTCTTAGTCATTCGGCCATTTTCCGTACGCGGCTTTGTGAAGCTTTGTGAATGAGGGATGAGCACCAGGACGGAGGGTGCCAGAGCATGTGCACCACCAGCGTGGACTGCATGTCTGGCACCCTCAGCATGGTATGTGAGCTCGCGATGCGTCCGTCCCCGGATCTCGTCGCTGCTGACCGACGTCAGTCCGTCACCCCTGCGGGATGGCACCCGGGAAGATGTAGGCGTAGACGCTGGTGATGAGGGCGATGAAGATGACCAAGGCGATGCTGTGTTTGAGCGTGAACCGGTAGAGGTCCCCTTCGCGGCCCACCAGCCCCGTGGCAGAGGCACCCACCGCGATGGACTGCGGTGAGATCATCTTGCCCATGACGCCGCCGGACGAGTTGGCGCCCATCGTCAGGTACGGGCTCAGGTGCAGCTGTTGCGCCGTCAGCTTCTGCAAGCCGCCGAACAGAAGGTTCGACGACGTGTCGCTGCCCGTCAGGAACACGCCGATCCAGCCGAGGAACGGCGAGAAGAACGGGAACAGCACACCCGTTGCAGCCAAGGCCATGGCCATGGTCGCGGACATCCCGGAGTAGTTGAACAGATCGCCGAATCCCACAACCAAAGCGATGGTCAAAAGCGGATAGCGCAGGTCACGCAGGTTGTCGGCGAAGGTGCGGAGCCAATCGGAGAACGACTGGCCGCAGATGAACATGGCAATCACGCAGGCAATCAGGATGGACGTGCCCGTCGCCGCCAGAATGTCGAATTTGTACGTCACCGCCATCGGCGTGGTCTTGGCGACAATCGGCGCCGTCTGCGCGACGAGCTTGTTCAGGTCGGGCCAGTTGAAGATGATGGTCGCCTTGCTGAGGACATTCTTCACCGCGGGCAGTGCCCAAAGGATGATCATGACGCACAGCACCAAGAACGGCGACCACGCGTGGAACACCTGGCGGCCCGTCAGCTTCGTCTCGGCTCCGCGCTCGCGGGTGGCCGCCATCTCCGCCGCACTCGCCTCTCCCTTGAACCGCCAGATCTGCTTCGGCTGCCAGAACCGCAGGAGGATGATGAGGCAGACGATGGAGACGATGGCCGCCAGGATGTCCGGCAGCTCCGGACCGATGAAGTTCGACACCAAGAACTGCGTGATGGCGAAGGACAGACCGCAGGTGAGGGCGGCCGGCCAGACCTCTTTCATCCCTTTCCAACCGCTCATGACGACCATCAGCCAGAACGGAACGAGGATGGACGCGAACGGCAGGATGCGTCCGACCATCTGGCTGATGAGCAAGGCGTCGGCGTGCGCCGAGGCCGCCATGGCCGTGATGGGGATGCCCACCGCGCCGAACGCCACCGGCGCCGTGTTGGCCAAGAGGCAGATGCCTGCGGCGTACAGCGGATCGAACCCGAGGCCGGCGAGCATCGATGCCGCGACGGCCACCGGCGTCCCGAAACCGGCCGTGCCTTCGAGGAAGGCCCCGAAGGAGAAGGCGATCAGCAGGGCCTGGATGCGGCGATCGTCCGTGATGCTGGAGATGGACCGGCGGATGATGTCGAAGTAGCCGGTTCGCTCCGTGATGCGGAAGAGGAACACGGCGGTGAACACGATCCAGCCGATGGGCCAGATGCCGGTGAGCATCCCGTGAATGGTCGCTGAAAGCGCTTTATCGACGGGCATGCGGAACACCAGCCAGGCGTCGAGGATGGCGAGCACCACGGTGAGGGCCGCCGCCACGTGCCCTTTCATCCGGCGGACGGCCAGCGCCCAGAAGAAGAACAAGATGGGGATCAGTGCGACCAGCGCGGACCATCCCAGGCTGCCGAAGACAGGCGTGTAGACTTGGGTGAACAACGTTACGCCCCCTTTTGAATGAATTTGGAATCTCCTTGCGATCTCATTGTATTTGGAAAGTTTGTTCCTTACAATGAAATCGAACTCAATCGGGAACACAATTCTGTCATCCGGAACGGAGGAACCCACTTGACAGCGCTACAGACTCGCATGGCGCCGGAGGACATTTCGGAGATCATCACCCGCTCCGCCGGTGCGATCGCGCAGGTGCAGCCCGATCTGGGGCGGGGCGTCACGGAGGCAGCAGGCCCCGCGGTGTGGGTGGAGCCGCAGGACGAGGCGCAGCTGGCGGAGGTCATGCGGCTTTGCGACGAGCACGGCTGGCGCGTGCTGCCCGTGGGGGCGGGCACCCAGCTCGACGCCGGCTACCCCGTCCCGCGGCCGGAGGTGTGGCTGTCGCTCGCGCGCCTGAACCGCATCGTCGATTATGCGCCGGGCGATCTCGTCGTCACCGTCCAACCCGGTCTGCCCCTGGCGGCCCTGCAGGCGCATCTCGCCGAGCAGCGGCAGATGCTGCCCATCGATCCGCCGGTCGCCGACGAGGCCACCGTCGGCGGCGTCACGGCCACCGCCGCGAGCGGGCCGCGGCGCGCCCTGTACGGGACCCTGCGCGACATGACCATCGCGCTGCGGACCGTCTATCCGGGCGGACGCGTGGTGAGGACCGGCGCCAAGGTGGTCAAGAACGTCGCCGGGTATGACATGACCAAGCTGTTCGTCGGCTCGTTCGGCACCCTGGCCGTCCTCACCGAAGTGACGTTCAAACTGCGCCCTGTTCCCTTGCATCGGGAGACGGTGTTCTTGTTCGGCGATGTCGCCCAGGTGCAGGAGTTGCGCCGGCGCGTGGTCGGATCGCATCTGATCCCCAGCCGCCTCGAGGTCATCGGCGGGGCCTTCGATCCGCCGCTGGTCTCCGGATCCCGTACCTGGACGCTCGCCGTCGACTGCGACGAGAACCCGTCCGCATCCGCCGCCCAGACTCGGCAACTGCTCGCCTGGGCCAACGAGATCGGGATGGAGGCGGAGGTGGTGCAGGGAGACGCCGCCGACCAGGCGTGGGAAGCCTACCGCCGCCAGCTGCTCGCGGGGGAGGTGTGCGTTCGCTTCCAGGCGAAGCCGTCCGCGTTGGCTGGGATCGCCGAGCGGCTGCAGCAGTACGCAGAAGCGAGGGGGTGGACCAGTCGCGTGACCGCGGGGGCCGTCGGCGGCGCCGGCCGCTGGAGCTTCGCGGGCGGAGATGTGTCCGCCTACGCCGAGGCCGTTCGCTTCTGCCGCGGCCAGGCTGCGGAGGAGGGGGGAGGCTGCGTGATCGAACGCGCCCCACTGGCCGTCCGATCCATGGTCGATCCATTCGGCACCGTGCCGGCCACCCAGACGTTGATGGAACAGGTCAAGCGCACCATCGACCCCAACCGGGTCATGAGCCCGGGCCGTTTCGTGGGAGGGATCTGACATGGCGAAGACAGAGCCCGAACTGCTCTCGGCGGGACGGCAGACGGCCTTTCTGTGGCCCGACCCGCCGGAGGAAGACAAGTACTCCGTGTGCGTGCACTGCGGCTTCTGCCTGGAGGTATGCCCCACCTACCAAGAGTGGAAGGACGAGAACCACTCGCCGCGCGGGCGCGTGTTTTTGATCAAGGAGGCGGCCGAAGGGAAGTTGCCGCTGGATGAATCCGTGATCGATCCGGTGTTCACCTGCCTCGACTGCCGCGCCTGCGAGACGGTCTGTCCGTCCGGCGTGCAGGTGGGCGCCCTGATTGAAGAGGCGCGCGGCCAGGTTCACCACGCTCAGCCGAAGACCGGTATGACGGGTGCCATCGAACGCTTCTTCCTGCGCGGGGTGTTCCCGCACCCGAAGCGCCTGAAGGCCCTGCGCGGCCTGATGCGTTTCTACCAAAAGTCCGGACTGCGCACGGCCGCCCGCAAGACGGGGGCCCTGCGCGTGTTGCCCAAGCACCTGCGCGAGATGGAGGCGGTCATCCCGGACATCCAGCCCAAGGCCGCCATCGAAGCGCTGCCCGAGCGCATGCCCGCACAGGGTCAGAAGAAGGGGACCGCGGCGCTGTTCACCGGTTGTGTGATGGACGTGTTCTTCTCCGACGTCAACTGCGCGACGGCGCGCGTCGCCAACCGGAACGGGCTGGAGGTCCTTGTCCCGCGCGATCAGATCTGCTGCGGCGCCCTCCAGGTCCATGCGGGCGACCGCGAGCAGGCGCGCGCGATGGCCCGCCACAACATCGACGTGTTCGAGCGAAGCGGCGCCGACTACGTGATCATCAACGCCGCCGGGTGCGGCGCCGCCCTGAAGGAGTACCCGGAACTGTTCAAGGACGACCCGGTGTACCACGACAAAGCCGTCGCCTTCTCCAAGCGGGTGCGCGACATCTCGGAGCTGTTGGTGGAAGTCGGCTACGAGCCGCCGAGGGGCAAGGTGGAGCGGACCGTCACGTACCACGACGCGTGCCACCTGTGCCATGCCCAGAAGATCCGTTCGCAGCCGCGCGAGTTACTCCGGTCCATCCCAGGCCTGCGGGTGATCGAGATGCCCGACTCGGAGCGCTGCTGCGGCAGTGCCGGCATCTATAACCTGACGCATCCGGAGATGGCGGGTGCGCTGTTGGAGCGCAAGATGGACGACATCCCGGCGGAAGTGGATGCCGTCGTCATGGGGAACCCCGGCTGTATGATGCAGATTCGGGCGGGCGTGCACCGGCGCCAGGCCGACCTCGACGTGCTGCACACCGTGGAGCTGCTCGATCTCGCGTATCAAAAGGAGGAGAAGCAGCGATGAACGACGCCCAACTGGGGCGCGCCCTGACCGAGATCCTCGGCGAGCGGCGGGTCCTGTACAAACCGAACCAGCTGCACGCCTATGCCTGTGACGGCTACACGGCCCGCCAGGCCCTGCCACGGGCGGTCGTCTTCCCGGAGACGACGGAGGAGGTGGCCGCCGTCGTCAAGTTGCTGCACGACAACGACATCCCGTTTTTGCCGCGCGGCGCCGGCACCGGCCTCAGCGGCGGCGCCATCCCGCTCAACGGCGAGGTCATCATCAGCCTGGTGCGGATGAACAAGCTGTTGTCGGTCGACTTCGAGAACCTGCGCGCCGTCGTCCAGCCGGGCCTGGTCAACCTGACGTTGACCAAGCGCATCACCGGGCAGGGCTTCTACTACGCGCCCGATCCGTCGAGCCAGTCGGTGTGCACCATCGGCGGCAACCTGGCCGAGAACGCAGGCGGCAGCCACTGCCTGAAGTACGGTGTGACCACCAACCACATCGTCGCCACGAAGTTCGTGTTGCCGGACGGCAGCGTGATCGATCTTGGCTCCCCGTACGGAGACGCCCCCGGCTACGATCTGCTGGGGCTCGTCGTCGGCTCCGAGGGCACGCTCGGCATCGCCACGGAGATCACCGTGCGCATCCTGAAAAAGCCGGAGGGTGTGAAGACCGCTCTGGCGATGTTCGATCGCGTCGCCGACGCCTCCGACACGGTCTCCGGCATCATCGGCGCGGGCATCATCCCGGCGGCCATCGAGATGATGGATCAGCTCGCCATGCAGGCGGTGGACAAGAGCAACTACCACGTGGGGTACCCCTCTGACATCGAGGCGGTGCTCTTGATCGAGGTGGATGGCCTGGCGGCCGGCGTCGACGAGGTGATGGACAGGGTGGTCGAGATCTGCCGACGCCACCACGTGCGAACGGTGAAAGTGGCGCAGAGCGAGGCCGAGCGGGCCCTGTGGTGGAGCAGCCGGAAGATGGCGTTCGGCGCCACGGGGCGCATCTCGCCCGACTACATCGTGCAGGATGGGGTCATCCCGCGCACGCGCCTGACCGAGGTGCTCCAGCGGATCGCCGAGATCAGCCGCGAGTCGGGCCTGCGCATCGCCAACGTGTTCCACGCCGGCGACGGCAACCTGCACCCGCTCATCTGTTATGACTCTCGGATTCCCGGCGAGACAGAGAAGGCCATCCAGGTGGGTTCGGCCGTCCTCAAGGTGTGCGCCGACGTGGGCGGCACCATCACCGGCGAACACGGGGTGGGCATCGAGAAATTGGAGGAGATGCGGTTCATGTTCTCCGATGACGATCTCGCGGCTCAACTGGCGGTGCGCGCCGTCTTCAACCCGAAGGACTTGTGCAATCGAGGCAAGCTCATCCCGCAGCCGTCCCGCTGTGCGGAGGTGCGCAACGCCCGCCACATCATCGAAGAGAACTGGCAGATCTTCGGCACCTTCCCGGAGCACGCGCGCGTGTTGGGGCCGGACGAAGTCGGAGCGCAGGGCTGAGGTGACAACGGTGGACGATTACACGGTCAAGTCGGTTGACAAGGCGTTTTGGCTGCTGGAAGTGGTCAGCGATCACCCCGATGGGATCGCCATCACCGAACTGGCGAACCGGGTCGGCATGTACAAGAGCACGGTGCACCGGCTGCTCAGCACCATGATGCGCCGCGGCTACATCGAACAGGATCCGAAGACCGGGCGCTACAAGCTCGGATACACGGTGTTGGATCTGGGCATGAAGCTGCTCTCTTCCATTGATCTCCGGCGGGAGGCCCTGCCGTACCTGCAGGAGCTCGCGCATCTGTCGAACGAGGTGGTGCATCTGGCGCTCTTGGACCGGGGCGAGGTGGTGTACATCGACAAGGTGGAGAGCGCCAATACCATCCGCATGCACTCCCGCGTCGGTACACGTGTGCCCGTGCACGCCACGGGCCTCGGGAAGGCCATCCTGGCGTTTCTGCCGCGGCGGGAGGTGCAGGCCATCATCGACCGGTACGGGTTGCCGAAATTGACCGAGCACACCATCACGAACCGCGATGCCTTTCTGCAGTCGCTGCAGGAGACGCGCCGCACGGGCTACGCGTTCGACATTGAGGAGCACCAGGCGGGGGTGTGCTGCGTCGCGGCGCCGGTGTTCGAGCACAGCGGGCGGGTCGTGGCAGCCTGCAGTGTATCCGGCCCCAGCATTCGCATGGGGCCGGACCGGCTGCGCGAGCTGGTGCCGCTGGTGAAAGAGGCGGGTCTGCGCATTTCGGAGCGGCTCGGCTACGGCGATGGGGCCGCGCGGGCGCGGGGATAGGATGGCGTGGAACAGCGGAGGCGGTTGCCCGAAAGGGTAACCGCCTCGGCCTGTGAAAGGGGGGCCGTGAAAAGATTGAGTATCGTAGACATCATGCGAGCAATAACCTGAAATTCGTTTTTACTGTATAGGAAGCCTCACTCAGCGTTGGAAAATTGAACATTGGTTGAGCAGGAAAATGAAGGAGGATGTCGAAAGAAGCATCCATTTCCATCCGGACGGGCACGCGGACTGAAGGAGGGACCGCCGTGATTGGTCTGGACTTTCGGTTTCCCGCCGGCACGTATCATGCGACGCCGTGGGGACGGCACGTGAATGAGGCGGAAGTGGAATGGCCGCCCTCGCCTTGGCGGCTGCTTCGCAGCCTCGTGGCGGCGTGGCATCGGTATCATTTGGCACGAGAATACCCGGAGGCACTTCTGCGCGAGACCATCCTGTTGTTGGCGACAGAGGCGCCGGTTTACGCACTGCCCTCTGCGGTGCACGCGCACAGCTGGCACTACATGCCGGCCCAGGGCGGGGCCACGACGCTGGTATTTCATTCGTTCCTGCGCGTGGCGCAGGATGCCGTCCTCGGTGTGTACTGGCCGAGCCTCAGCGCGACGGAGGAGCAGTTTCATCTGTTGTCCGCGATTGCGAGGTTGCTCGGTGATCTCGGACGGGCGGACAGCTGGGTGCAGGTGCGGGTCGTGCGGGAACCCACGCAGCAGATCAATTGCGGGCCGGCGGGATCGAAGGTTGCCGACGCGTTGATGGCAACGCAGGAGGGTGAGCCGGTACGAATTTTGGCGCCGGTTCCGCCGCAACTGTACGCGGAGCGGATCCTTACAGTACCGCACGACGTTTTTAACGGAGGGGGCGGGCGACGTCGACGGGCGGCTGGGCCCGCAGTCCCCCGCGATCTCTATGAGGCCATTCAGGTGGACACGGGGACACTGCACGCCGAGAAGAGAAACCTGCCAGCCGGAGCGCGATGGGCGGTGTACTATCGGCCGACACTTGACCGTACCACCTCTCGGAACTCTTCCCGAGCAGGCGACGAGTCGCAGACGGAGGTGAACGTCGCCCGTTTGGCTCTCACCAGCCGTGTCAAGCCGCGCATCGAAGAGGCGCTGGATGTGGCCGAGGTGCTTCATCTGGCGTTGGTGGACAAGTGTGGAGAAGGAGCGCCTCTGCTCGTCACCGGGCGTGAGGAGGACGGTTCCGTGAGCGAGCGGGGCCACGAGCACCTGTTTTTGTTGCCGGAGGACGCGGATGGAGACGGGCGGATCGATCACGTCGTCCTGTATGCCCAGGTCCGGTTCTCGGCCGAGGTGGTGCGCGCCATCCAGCAGATCCGCCGGTTGTATACACCGGTTTGGTGGCCCGGCCCTTCGCGGGAGTGGTCGGTCCATCTCGAAGGGATGTTTTCGACGGCAAGGGGTTCGTCCGACACGACCCCGTTGATGGGTACGTCACGCGTCTGGGTGTCCGTCACGCCGTATCTGCACCCTTGGCACAGCAAGCGGAACGGCCGGTTCGGGCCCAAGGAACAGATCGCGAAGGAACTCCGCCTGCGCGGTTTGCCAGAACCGGTACGGATCGAGGCCTTGGAAGCGGTGGAGGTCCGCGGGACGTACGTGCTGCCTCACCGGTTCCGTCGGCTCCGGCACACCAAGCGCCAATACCTGCCCGATATGCGGGGCAGCTTCTGGCGTCTCGAGTTTGACACACCCGTGAGCGGGCCCATCGCCCTCGGTTCCAACTGCCACTTCGGTATGGGGTTGTTCAAACCGGACCTCGCACAGAGCGCGCACCGGGAGGCGGAAAGCTAGCGGGCTGGCCTCGTGCGGCGAGCGGCCGGATGGGTGATCTCACTTTTTTCAATTCCGGCGTGATCGAGTGGAGTACGTCCCCTTCCTGTACGGGGGTTGAGGAGGGCGCGGAATGTACTATCTACCCGGGGGAGGACACTGTGCAGTGCATGAAAAGCGGCATAGAGGTCCGTAGAGCCCATCATTTTGCAGAATTCAAAGTCACAAGCGGGGCCCTCATCCGGGCCCGCTTCGCAGCCTCGTCCGCGCACGCCTGCGTGAAGCCTGCGTCAACCCGCCTGCTGCGTCTGCTTGGCCCGCAGCCGCGGGAAGAGCACGTTGTTCTCCAGGTGCACGTGAAGGAATGTAATGCCTTCGATTTCCTCGAGCTTCTGGAACACGTAGTGGTACGTCCCGCAGCCGTCGGCGGGGACCGAGTAGCCATCGGTGACCTCGCGCAACTCTTTCAGCAGGGTGCCGGTGCGGTCGTGATCGGCCTCCAGCGCTTCGAGATCGCGGACGAGGGCGTCCAGGTCGACGCGCTCCGCAGCCTCATCGGAAGTCTCACCCTCCACGGCACGGGACCACGCGATCACGCGCGGGAAGAGGTTGGTTTCCTCTTCGATGAGGTGCTGTTCGAACTCGGCTTTCAGCTCGTGGAACAGGCGGTGCACCTTTGCGAGCTCAGGGTGGTGGGTGCCGTGCACGCGCAGGATCTTCGTCACCAATTCGCTCATCATCGGCAGCGTGGTGTGCAAATAGGCGTGGTGTTCGTTGACGATGTGATCGACGAGATCGTGCAAGGGCTGTACCGACCAGTCCACATCCTGCTGCGCCCGCTCCTTCGCTTCAGCATATTGCCGGTTGATCTCCGCCGCCAGTTCCTCTACGGAAATACCTTGTTCTTTGGCCGCTTCCGCGAGTGGCCGATGGCCGCCGCAACAGAAATCCACACCATACGCACGAAACACGTTCGCAGCACCAGGAAAGCGGGTGACCACGTCGCCCACGGTGTCTTCAGGTTTGAACATCGTTCATTGCCTCCCCCTGATCGGGACTCGGATGATTCTCCTTTATCATGGTCCACGGCTGTTCCAGAGATTGTGACCGGGGTCACGACCGGTCGTGCAACCAACGGATGACCACCGGATCGAACCCGCATGGAAGATAGACGTATGAGGCAGCAGGGGGATGCGTGGCGCGTGGCGAATGAATGCTACGGAAAAAGCAACGCGGGAACCGCCCGCGGGACGGGCACGCGGAAAGGAGTGGCGAGCGTTGGCATTGACCCCGGAGAACACGACGATTGGCTTCATCGGCACCGGCGTCATGGGCAAGAGCATGGCGCGCAACTTGATGAAAGCGGGCTATTCGCTGGTCGTGTACAACCGAAGCCGGGAGAAGGCGGAGGAATTGATCCAGGAGGGGGCCCGGTGGGCGGAGGGCATTCCGGAGTTGGCCGGACAGGTTCAGGCGGCCATCACCATCGTCGGGTATCCGAAGGACGTCGAAGAAGTGTACCTGAGCGACCACGGGCTCGTCCGACACGCAAAACCGGGGACGTACCTCATCGACATGACGACATCGACGCCGTCGTTGGCCGAGCGCATCTACCAGGAGGCCAAGGCACGTGGTCTCCATGCCCTGGATGCGCCAGTGTCCGGCGGGGACACGGGCGCCCGCAACGGGACCCTGACCATCATGGTGGGAGGAGACGAAGACGCGTTCGCGGCCGTGCAGCCGATTCTCGCGGCGATGGGCAAGAACATCATCCTCCAGGGCGGCCCGGGTGCCGGGCAGCACACGAAGATGTGCAACCAGATCACCATCGCGGCGAACATGATCGGCGTGAGCGAAGCGCTGGCATACGCCGTCAAAGCGGGGCTGGATCCGTTCCGGGTCCTCCAGAGCATCGAGGCGGGGGCGGCCGGCAGCTGGTCGCTGAGCAATCTCGGCCCGCGCATGCTGAAAGGCGACTTCGCACCCGGGTTCTACGTGAAGCACATGATCAAAGACATATCGATCGCGCTGGAAGAATCTCGCCGCATTGGCCTCGACACGCCCGGCTTGGCGCTGGCCAAGTCGCTGTATGAGAAGCTGGCCGCCCAGGGCGGCGCTGAAGACGGCACGCAGGCGCTGTATAAGCTGTACGAGTGACGCGGCCAAGAGTGCCTCAATTCCCACATGGGGCTTCACAAATTCCGACGAGTATGATAAAATCGTCTGAAACTGAATCTCATTTTCCGCTGAATTCCGCAAGGAAGCGGGGGACCCATTTGGTTGGGGTGAATCCGGCGCTCTGCCGGTAGGGCTAACCTCTTCTGGCCCGAACCCGTCAGCTAACCTCGTAAGCGTGAGAGAGGAGAGTGTGCCATGGTGCACTGTGCGCGTGTTCCGACTCGTCCCCCGCAGGCGTGAGGCCTGACGGGGATTTTTTGCTGGGCTCACGAGTCAAACCGAACCCTGGGGGGATGGAGATGGAGCGTCTGTCTACGGCCATGCAGGAAGCCGAGCAGCACCTGGTTTGGATGATGGCCGAGGAGCAAGTGTCGGGCGAATACTACCTGGCCGCCGTCGTCCAGGATTCGTTGGTGTTCTCGTTGCACGAATTCGCGGACGCGCTCGATCTGCCGCAGGTGGCACACTTGGCGGCGGAGATGGCCGTGCGCAGCGCACTTCGGATGGTTGGACGTCATCGCTTCGCGGTGCATGAGGCGGTGCGCGGCACGTACCACGCCCTGATCAATCTCGGGGGCGACGCCACAGTGATGGCCGTGCCCGTGGCGACAGGTGCCCTGCGTGCGTTGGATGGGGTGCCGGAGGCGGAAGGGGCCCTTTGGTCCTCCGCCCGTCCGGGTTCCCAGGGAGCTTCTCCGCTCACCGCCGATCTCGCCGCCGCCGTCGTGTCGGGCCTGTGCGCCGCGGCGGACGATCTCGGCATCGACGATCGGCGCATCCGCGCCATGGCGGTCCATTTGGTGTCTCACTTGGGAGCAGACCACCTTGCGCCCGGCGCGGTGTGGAGGGGGGAGAGCGATGGATCCGCAGCGGAATCCTGCGTCTGAATCCCGTCCGGAGCTGTCCAAGCTCCTGCGCGACGAGTCCATCGCCGCCCGCCTCAAGGAGTTGGCCGAGGCGGCCCGCCGCCGAACGCACGCTCAGTCCGGAAACAATGACAACAGTTCGCGCAGGTCGTGAATCACGGCCTGCGCTCCTTTGAGTTCTCCGGGATCGCCGAACCCAAACCGGCATCCGATGGCCGGGATGCCCGTCCTCTTGGCCGCTTCCACGTCCGACTTTCGGTCGCCGATCATCCAGGCCCCCTCGCGACCAAACCGCTGCACATGGCGGGCCAGGATGTCCGCCTTGTTCCGCCCGCCAATGCCCCCGAGGCAGAGGGGGTCGGTGAAATAGTGCCCGATGTCCTGCGTCGTCAGGACCGCTTCCAGATAGGCCTGGCCGCAGTTGCTCGCCACCGTCAGGGTGTGGCCGCGATCACGCAGCGCTTCCAGCACATCCCGCGCGTGCGGGAGCAGCACATCGGCGTGTCCCATCGCGTCACAGATAAAGCGTTCGCTCAGCTCAAAGGCAGCTTTCCGCTCCTCCTCGCCGGCGTCCGGCATGAGCATTCGCCAGATCTCCGCATCCGGCATGCCAAAGGTCTTTCGCATCACGTCTTCACTGGGGACCGGGGTGCCCGGAAAGGCCGCAAGGGCCCGCCGAAACGCGGGCAACACCAGGTTTGATGTGTCCACCAGCGTCCCGTCCAAGTCGAATATGAGGATAGCCATGGTTACAGTATAATCGAAACGGACGCGGCTTTCGCCGACGACACGGCGAGCGACCTGTATTGGCTTTCGCCGACGACGAACGGATGGAGATGGCAGCATGCGGCTTGGACTGATTGGCCTTGGCAAGATGGGATTTCATCTGGGATTGAAT
This sequence comes from Alicyclobacillus macrosporangiidus CPP55, assembly GCF_000702485.1. Taxonomy (GTDB): domain Bacteria; phylum Bacillota; class Bacilli; order Alicyclobacillales; family Alicyclobacillaceae; genus Alicyclobacillus_H; species Alicyclobacillus_H macrosporangiidus_B. Next base: position 3,533,833 of record NZ_JNIL01000001.1, read on the forward strand.
TTGATGGAGCACGGCCATGAGGTGGTGGCGTACGATCTGTCGTCCGACGCGATCCGCCGGTTCGTGGAAGCGGGCGGCCGCGGGGCGGCGTCGGTGGCCGAATTGGTGGACAGTCTGCCTGCGCCCAGAGTGGTCTGGCTGATGGTCCCGCAGGGCAAACCGGTGGACGATCTGTTAGCGGAGATCACGCCACGCCTCGCGCCGGGCGACATCGTGATCGAAGGGGGCAACTCTCACTACCAGGACTCGGTGCGCCGGGCCGCCGAGCTGAAAGAGCTGGGCATCCACTTCCTCGACGTCGGCACCTCGGGGGGCATCGAGGGGGCTCGCCACGGGGCGTGCTATATGATCGGCGGCGATCCCGATGCCTTCGCGCAGGTGGAGGTGCTCTTCCGCGACACGGCCGTGCCGGGCGGGTACCTGTACACAGGCCCTTCGGGAAGCGGCCATTACGCGAAGATGGTCCATAACGGGATCGAGTACGGCATGATGGCGGCCATCGGGGAGGGCTTCGAGATCCTGGAGAAGAGCCGCTACGACTACGATTTTGCGGCGCTGGCCCGCGTGTGGTCGAACGGCTCGGTCATCCGCGGCTGGCTGATGGAGCTGACCCAGCGCGCCTTCGAGAAGGACCCCAAGCTCTCCGGGATCCGTGGGGTGATGCACTCCTCGGGCGAGGGCAAGTGGACCGTGCAAGAGGCGTTGGAGCTGCAGGCGGCGGCGCCGGTCATCGCCTTGTCTCTGCTCATGCGTTACCGTTCGCTGGAGGATGACACATTCACCGGCAAGGTGGTCGCGGCGCTGCGCAACGAGTTCGGCGGCCACGCGGTGGAGCGGGCCTGACGGCCCGCCGTCGGGCCGATCATCTTCGGGGAGGGGGAACCGCCGTGATTGTCGGATTCGGTTTCGGTAATCCGCTGACCGCGCTGCTGATGCTCATCGCGACCAGCTTGATCAGCTACGGGCTGTGGCGCCTCGTCTCCGGGAACCGGCCGCCGCGGGACCCCGAGGAACGGCGGGAGCAACTGCGCCGTTACTACATCGAGCAGCGGCAGATCGCCCGCCGCATGGCGCAGGAGTATGACATCAGCGACGAGGAGATCGAGCGGCGGATTGAGGAGGAACTCAGGCGAGAGCGTTGACCCGAGAAACTCGGCCGGAGCACTGTGGGCTCAGGCCGGAGCGCCCAGCGACTCTCCGGGCCCCAGTTCCAGAAGGAGGGCGCGCGCCGGCGCAGCGTCCGTCCCCAAGAGGCGCAGCGGCGCCGCCACCAGCCAATAAGATTTCGCCTCGACCCCCGCCAATCTTAGCCCCTCGATAATCACCACCCCGTGTTCAAACAGCACCTTGTGCGTCTCGTGGCCGGGCTGCGACCGCTCGATGCCGAGCGCATCGATGCCGACGCCGCGCACGCCCGCCTCTGCCAGGAAACGCGCCCCGTCTTCGGCCAGGTACACGAACGCCGGGTCAAACCCTTCCACGTCCGAGTTTCGCGTCTTCAATAAGACGAACTCCCCCGGCTGAATGGCGTGCTTCTCCAGGTCTGCCCCGGTGATGCCGCCCTGAACGCCGGTGAGGTCGATCACGCGGCACGGCCCGAGCCATTGCGTCAGCGGGATCGTCTCCAGGGTCGCCCCTCCCGGGATCATGTGCAGAGGAGCGTCCACATGGGTGCCCGTGTGCGCGTCGAGGCTCACGCGCGTCTCGTGCGCACTCCCCGTCGTAAAGTCGGACGTCACCTGAAAGCTCGGCTGCTTTTCCGGTTTGTTCTTGTACACCGGCATCCCTTCGTAGATGGGCGCCGAGATGTCGATCACGCGCGGCATACGTCTCCTCCTTCCATACACGGCCCATTCACCGGCGGGGTGCTCGGCGGGTCGTGTGCGGCCTCGGGGGCTTGTCCCGGCGTTCAGACGCCCACCGGGCGCGCCGGATGATGCTCTGGCTCCACTTCGTCTACCGGCGTGTCCTGGCCCTGCACCGGCCACCAGCGAAAGCCGTCCTCCGCCAGCAGGCGGTCGCTGGCCGTCGGGCCCCAGGAGCCTGCCGGATACAGGTGCAGCGGCGTGTCCTCGCGGGTGAACGCGGCGGCGATGGGATCGACAAATTTCCACGCCAGCGAGACCTCGTCCCAACGGGTGAAGAACGTCGAATCCCCCTGCATGGCGTCCCACAGGAGCCGTTCGTAGGCCTCCGGTGAACGGTCCGGCGCCTGGCTGAACTCCATGGCGATGGGGACGATGCGCTCGTCCGTCCCCGGATGCTTGGCGTTCAATTGAATGTACACGCCCTCCTGCGGATTGACGCGGATGACCAGGAGATTGGGGCCGAGACGGCCGCCCGTGTTGAAGTAAAGGTCCTTCGGCATGTCCCGGAACTGGATGACGATCTCCGTCGCCTTGGCCGCCATCCGCTTGCCGGTGCGCAGGTAGAAGGGCACCCCGGCCCAGCGGAAGTTGTCGATGTACAGGCGCGCGGCGACGAATGTCTCCGTGATCGATCCCGCCGACACCCCGGGCTCCTGGCGGTAGCCGTGAACGTCCTGGCCTTGGATTCGGCCAGCCGTGTACTGGCCGCGCACCACGTGGTGCACCGCCTCCTCCGGGCTGTAGCGGCGCAGGGAGCGCAGGACCTTGACCTTCTCGTCGCGAATGGCCTCCATCTTGAGGCGGCTCGGAGGCTCCATGGCCACCATCATCACCATCTGGAGCATGTGGTTCTGGACCATGTCCCGCAGGGCGCCGGCGGCCTCGTAGTACCCGGCGCGGTTCTCGACGCCGACTGTCTCGCTCGAGGTGATCTGGACGTTGGCGATGGCCCGGTTGTTCCAGAGGGGTTCGAACACCGAGTTGGCGAAGCGCAGCACTTCGATGTTCTGGACCATCTCCTTGCCGAGGTAGTGATCGATCCGGTAGATCTCGTCCTCCTCGAAGACCTCCCGCAGGGCGTCGTTGAGGGCGGCGGCGGACTTCTGATCGTGCCCGAAGGGCTTCTCAATGACCAGGCGCCGCCAGCCTGCGGTTGCGGTCAGGCCGCTCCCGCCGAGGGCTCGTGCCGTGGGGGCGAAAAAGTCCGGCGCCAGCGCCAGATAGAACAGGCGGTGTCCGGGCAAGCCGTGCTCGGATTCCAGGGCTTCGGCCCGCGCGCGCAGCCGCGCGAAATCCTCCGGACGGCGCGCGTCCGCCTGGACGTAGTGGAAGTGGCGCAGGAAGGCCGGCCAGTCCTCTCCGGCGTCGGCGTTGCGGCCAAAGCGCAGCACGGCCTCCCGCACGAAGGACCGAAAGGTGTCGTCCGTGAGATCCGCGCGCGCCACGCCGATCACGCAGAACCGTTCCGGCAGACGCTTGTCCACAAACAGGCTGTGCAGGGCGGGCAGGAGTTTGCGCTGGGCGAGATCGCCCGTCGCACCGAACAAAAACAGCGTATGCGCAGGTGCCTGACCGTCCGGGTCAAGCACCGGCGCCTGAAGGTCAACGGACATGCGGCAGTCATCCTTTGCAGCAGTTGATGGGCCCGTACCGGCACACGCTATCTTATTCTACCCGCACCCATGCCGCTGCACCAGGGAGATCTTCACTTTCCTCTACAGTTCGGTGACTTCCTGCACCACCCAGATGCCGCGCGGCCCCTGCCGCTGCGGTTGGTACAGCTCCACCAGATACACGCAGTCCCGGTGGCGCACCCGTACCACCGCGTGCATGAGGCCGTCCCCGGCATCGCGGTACTGTTCCACGAAGGTGTACACGTCCTGCGGGCGCAGGCCGAGATGGCTGGTTCCGACCACCTGCGCGGTGCGCACGGGGCTGAGACGCCACAGGTTCTGCCCGGCGTCGGCCGCGCGTTGGATGCGGTCATAATCTTCTCCGGGGATCTCGACGCGTCCGGTCACCACCTCTGGACACGGCATGAAACCCCTCCTTTCGCCGCAAGGCGCTTGGGTTGTGCTACAGTGTATGTGTTCGGGCTTGGCAGAAAAGTCGGGCACCCGCCCAGGCGGACGGGCGCCCGAAGCGAGGTGAGCGAAGTTGTTGATCACGGTGGAAGCGTTGAGGTCGCGCCTCGGCGAGGCTGGGCTCGTGGTGTTCGATTGCCGGTTTGTGCTTGGACAACCGCATGCGGGCCGGGAAGCGTACCTGGACGTACACATCCCGGGGGCCTTTTATCTGGATCTGGAGCAGGACCTGTCCGGTCCGCGCCAGGCGCACGGCGGCCGGCATCCCCTGCCGGACCCGGCGGAACTCGCGGACAAACTGGGGGCCGCGGGGGTGACGGAAGGCGTCCAGGTGGTGGTCTATGACGCGGGCGGCGGGATGGCCCAGCGCGCCTGGTGGCTGATTCGTTACCTCGGATTGGACTCGGTGTCCGTCCTCGACGGCGGATTTCCAGCGTGGCAGGCGGCAGGCCTGCCCGTGACGGCGGAGCTTCCGCAGCCGCGTCCGGCCCAGTTTCCGCTTCGTGTGCGCCGGGAGTGGGTGGTGCCGGTGGAAGAGGTCCGCGCGGTATCGGCCGGCCACAAGCCTGGCCTCCTCGTCGACGCGCGCGCCCGGGCCCGCTTTCGGGGCGACGCGGAGCCCATCGATCCGGTGGCCGGCCACATCCCGGGCGCCCGAAACGCCCCTTGGGAAGAAGGGGTGGCCCCCGACGGGCGGTGGAAGGGGCCGGAGGCGCAGCGGGATCGATTCCGGTTCGTGCAGGATCCACGCCAGGTCATCGCCTACTGCGGGTCCGGGGTGACGGCGTGCGCGAATCTGTTCGCAATGGCACTGGCGGGGCTCGACGGCGCGCGGCTTTACCCCGGCAGTTGGAGCGATTGGATCTCGTATCCCGAGCATCCGGTGGCCACCGGCGATGCCTGAACCATGACGGCGGGCTACCCACGCCCGTCCCGTTCCCTCTCAGAACTATGGGAAAATCGAGTTGCCTATTGTCACGCGGGAGGGTGCGGCTCCGTCTGAGAGACAGGACGGTATTGACGGAAGGGGGAAGGTCGCGTGCACTCACGGACGACCATGCCGCAGGGTGCGGCACTGCCCTCCCGCCGGCTGCGCAGACGGGAGGCGAAGCGCCAGCGGCGGCGGGTGTGGCGCAACCGCATATTGGTGGCGACCGCCGCGATGATGGCGTCGGCGGCCGGATTGGTGGGGGTGGGCTTTGGCACGCCGTGGGGCAACGACGCCCGACTGGTGTTGGCGGAGACCATCATCTCCACCCGGCACGCGTACCTGGCCCGTTACATCACGACGGACGCGGAGTACCGCAAGCTGATGAATCAGCTCAACCCGGTGGTGGTCAACAGCCAGAAGCCGGATCTGGTCCAGGTTCAGCCGATCAGCCAGGCGGTGAACCGGCCGGTGGTGGAGATTCAGCCGGTGAGCGGCGACGGCTACACAGGTTACGTAATGCTGGTGCACAATCCCCGCTTGGTGCGGCTGGTGCCCGCCCGCGTGGTCGCGGACAAAGGGGAGTACGTGACCGACATGCTGCGGCGCACCGGAGCGGTGGCCGGGACCAACGCCAGCGGGTTCGAGGATCCCAAGGGCGAGGGATGGGGGGGTGTCCCCGTCGGTTTGGAGTACGTCGGCGGAAAGGTCCTGAATCCGCCCCAACCGGGCTGGACCACGGTGGGCTTCACCAAGGACGGCGTCCTCGTGATGGGCGACTACACCGTCACACAGCTCAGGAAGCTCGGCGTGCGCGACGCCATGCAATTCCACCCGGAGCTGGTGGTTGACGGAAAACCGATGATCACCGAGGGGGATGGCGGCTGGGGCTACGCGCCGCGCACAGCCATCGGCCAGGCGAAGGACGGCACAGTCATCTTCGTCGTCATCAACGGCCGCTTTCATGGCGGCGCCGGCATGGGCGCAAGCCAGCGCCAGGTCATGGACCTGATGCTGCAGTACGGTGCGGTCAACGCGTGCGCCATGGACGGGGGATCGTCCAGCGTGCTTGCCTACAACGGCAAGGTGGTCAATGCTCCTTCGACGCTCGATCCGAACGGACAACGCCACCTCCCGGACGCGTGGCTGGTCTTCCCGACGGAGGCGTCGGCCGACTTGGCTCAGGCGTCCGCAGGAGCGGGAGTTTCCGATTAAAACGTCCGCAGTGGAAGGGTCGACGGGCAGTCAACAGCCCGGCCGCATATGCAAACGGCCGGGCCGTTGGCGTCTTTTGAGTTTCGCTGCCCATTAGGTGATGTTTTCCATTTTGTAGGACAACGATCGGGCGGCTTTTGCGCGAGGTGCAGCCGGTTGAAGGGTGAGATTTCATGGCTGATTGTGAGTTCTGCGGTTTAGAGCCAGCGTCCCGTACGTTCGTCAGTGTGGAAGACAATCTCATGCGCGCATGTCACCTGTGTGAAGGCTCGTTTACAGAGTGGGAGAACGCCGCTGAGCAACAAGGTAGATGGGATGCGTTCTAAGTTCCGATAAGTGAAGCGTATCGGAAGTTAGGGCCGTCGGCATGGGCGGAAAGACGGGCAGGTATTCCGATGCAGCCGTTTGCTACATGATGTACATTATAGGCACTACAAGAGGGCGGGGGGTCAAGTGATGCCAACCGAACGCGAATCGAAAGCCGGTACTCAGCCTCAGCCACAAAACGGCGAAAAGGTTAAGGCAGTTGTAGTTGTGCGACGTTCCGACGTTACAGCCAACCGCCACGGATACCTGCATGCTTCGACATTGGCTGCGTTACGGAGATTGAGGAAACGGCAACAGCAAAGAGTGGCGGCATATGCCAAACGGAAAGGTGGAAGACAAATCGTTTTGGACGATAAACGACCCACCATTGAAGAAATGCGCAAAGCCATGGGTCTAGGACCAATCCAACCCATTCACGTTTCTCCCGGCGCACAGGAAACGATGGGTGGCGCTGATGAAATGTGGAAGTGGTACGAAGAAGAACTCAGTGAGGTTTACGCAGAGTATGAGGATTGACGAACGTCGGAAGCGCCAAGTCGAACATGATAGAGCCAATGCTGACCAAGGCGATTTCTTTTTTGCCTTCCTCGCAGATGAAAACGGAAAGCCTATTCCACACCCCGTATTCGTGCTTGGAAAGCACAATGATTCCAATGACAATACGGATGTAATCATATGTAAATGCACCATAACAGGAACACGGAAGCAGAGGGGCTTATGACATCCCAGTTAAACTTCGATATGACTCATTCGTTCGTACCAACAAGATTTATACAATCTCTCGAAAGCAACTGGATTTCAAAATCAAGACTCCATATGTTGACGAGAACCAGAAACGTGCAATCGTCGATCAGGCGATAAACGCAATCTTCCATAAGGAGAAGGAGTCCACGGGACCGTTACCTATGGACTCTTTTTATATGCACTTTATGAATCATTCTATGTGGCGTAATAACAAGCGATAAATGTGGTTCTCCGAAAATCACGGAAACCTTAACCTTGACAAAGTCGCCTGTTTCGAGATGGCTAAAACATTCGACTAGCCGACTGCGTTTGACGCCTTTGACGACGAAATGAGCGACTTTGTAAAGGCTATGTTGCTCGCCATGGCGACGAGATGGTGGTTCGGAAGGAATTTCGCGGTTATGAAAATTGGGTTGCCTTTATGACCACGGTGAAAACGCTCATGTCGCTGCGGCAGGGGCACGGACGATTTCGGTATAATAAGGGATGGTCACACGAAATCGGAAAGGTGGGGTTGCGTTGGCAAAGACCGCAACCGATTGGGCACGCGAGTTTCGCGAGTACGTCCGCAAGATGCTCCACTTCGAAGAGGCCATCAACCTGATGTACTGGGACCTGCGCACCGGCGCTCCGAAAAAGGGCGTCGAGCTGCGCTCCGAAGCCATTGGTACGCTGGCGGCCGAGGTGTTCGCGATGCAGACCTCGCCGCAGATGGAGGAATACCTCAACGTCCTGAGCGAACCGGGGACGTTCCAAGCCCTCGATCCCGTCACCCAGGCGACGGTCCGGGAGGTCAAAAAGGAGTTCGACCGCAACCGCAAGATCCCGGCGGATCGCTTCAAGGCGTACGTCGTGTTGACCTCCCAGGCGGAGTCCGTCTGGGAGGAGGCGAAGAAGACCGCTGACTTCGCGTTGTTCCGGCCGTACCTGGAGAAGATCGTGGCGATGAAGATCGAATTCATCGGCTACTGGGGATACCAGGGGAACAAGTACAACACCCTGCTCGACCAGTACGAGCCGGGGCTGACGGTGGAGCAGCTGGACGGCATCTTCGGCCCACTGCGGGAGGAGACGGTGAAGCTGGTGCAGGCCATCGTCGATTCGGGCATCCGGCCCGACCTGCGCCATTTCCAGGGCCACTATCCCAAGGACAAGCAGCGCGCCCTGTCGCTGGAGCTGCTGCGGAACATGGGGTACGATTTCACGGCGGGGCGGCTGGACGAGACCGAACACCCGTTCCAGACGACCATCAACCGGTACGACGCGCGCGTCACCACCAAGTTCCTCGAGGACGACTTGCGCTCGGCCATCTCGAGCACCGTCCACGAGGGCGGGCACGCCCTGTATGAGCAGGGAGTGTCCCCGGATCTCATCGGGACACCGCTGTGCACGGGAGCTTCCATGGGGATCCACGAGTCCCAGTCGCGGTTCTATGAGAACATGATCGGCCGTTCGCACGCGTACTGGGAGTCGCATCTGCCGGTGGTGCGCCGCTACTTCCCCGAGTTCGAGGACGTGTCGGTCGATGAGTTCTACCGGGCGATGAACGACGTCTCGCCGTCACTCATCCGCATCGAGGCGGACGAGGTGACCTACAACCTGCACATCATGATCCGCTATGAACTGGAGAAAGCCCTCATCAATGAGACCCTGCGGGTCGCCGATCTGCCCGGGGTGTGGCGCGAGAAGATGCGCGAATACCTCGGGGTCGAACCGGACTCCGACGCCACCGGGGTGCTGCAGGATGTGCACTGGTCCGGCGGAGACTTTGGGTACTTCCCGTCCTATTCGCTGGGGAACATCTACGCCGCCCAGTTCCGGCACCAGCTGGCGAAGGAGATCCCGGATTACATGGAGCAGGTGCGCCGCGGGGAGATGCTCGAGATCAAGCGCTGGCTGAACGAGAAGATCCACCGTTTCGGCAAGACCCTGACGCCCGGCGAGATCGTCCGCCAGGTGACCGGCGAGGACATCAACGCCAAGTACCTGATTGACTACCTTCACGAGAAGTTCGATCCGTTGTACCACCTGGCCTGACCCTGGCGGGGCCGGCTGACCGGCCCCCTTGGCCTGGGGGTAACGCGGGAGAGGAGATGCGGATTTTATGGAAGAGATCCAGTCGCTCGATCAGTACTTCACGGTGGTGCGCGGCGACCGGCCCGTGGTGATGATCTTCTCCGCCGGCTGGTGCCCGGATTGCCGTTATCTGGACACGTTCATCGACCAGGTCATCCGGGACAATCCGGACTTCGGCTTCTATAAGGTGGACCGGGATCGGTTCGGGGAGCTGTGCGAGACCCTCGACATCCTCGGCATCCCGAGCCTCGTGGCCTACCGCGAGGGCCAGGTGGTGGGCCGATTCGTCAGCAAGCTCCGCAAGACCAAGGAGGAAGTGCAGTCCTTCCTGGACGACGTCCGCGCGAAGGTGGCACCGGCGTCGTGACGGGTGGAGTGGGGACGGACAGCCGGACGTGGTTTTTGCGCGACCAGGATGAGCGCGTGCGCCACGAAGTGGTGGCTAAGCTCTCCGCCGCGTTCGCCGAACGGGCGGCGCGCTACGATGAGGAGGGCAGCTTCCCCCACGAGAACATCGAGGCCTTGCGGGCCAGCGGCTACGTCCGCTGGACGGTGCCGAAGCGATTCGGGGGCGAGGAGATCTCGCTGTACGAGATGCTTCTGCATCAGGAGCAGCTGGCGCGCGGCGACGGATCAACCGCGCTGGCCATCGGCTGGCATGTGGGCATGATGCTGAACCTGCGCGCGAGCGGGGCCTTCCCGGAGCCGCTGTTCGAGGAGGTCTGCCGGTCCGTGGTCGCGCGCGGGGCGCTCATCAACAGTTGCGCCAGCGAGCCGGTGACCGGGAGTCCGAGCCGCGGCGGGCGGCCGCAGACCACCGCGTACCCCGAGCCGGGCGGATACCGAATCCGGGGACGCAAAACGTTCAGCACCCTCAGCCCGGCCCTCGACTGGATCCTGATCACCGCGGGCATCGACGGATCGCCGGACGTCGGCGAGTTTCTGCTGCGCGGCGAGGACGTCCAGGTCGTCGAGACGTGGAACGTCATGGGGATGCGGGCGACCGGGAGCCACGACATCGTGATGGACGACGTGTTCGTTCCCGCGGAGCGCTTGGTCAGCCGCCTGCAGCCCGGGCAGAAATCGCCGCGCAACCGGGACGGCGGAGGCTGGATGCTGCATATCCCGGCGACGTACCTGGGGGTCGCCCTGGCGGCCCGCGACACGGCGGTGCGATACGCGGCCACCTACCAGCCCAACAGTCTGCCACACCCCATCGCAAAGGTGGATCACATCCAGGAGAAAATGGGGCAGATGGAGCTGAAGTTGTTGGCGGCGCGAACCCTCATGTACGACCTGGCGCGGCGCTGGGACGAGGCGGACGCCCAGACGCGTCTGGCGCTGCGGCCGCAGCTCGGCGCCGTGAAGACCCTGGCGACCAACAGTGCCCTCGAGGTGGTCGATCTCGCTATGCGGATCGTGGGCGCGCGCAGCCTGTGGAAAGACCTGCCGCTGGAGCGGTTCTACCGGGATGTGCGGGCGGGTCTGCACAATCCGCCGATGGACGATGTGGTGTACCGGATGTTGGCGGATGCGGCGGTGCAGGACGTAACGCAGCCGGGCCTCTCCCGCTCCGGAAGATGAGCGGCCTCAGAATTTCGGCCAACGGCCCTGCGTATGCGTGGGGCCGGGACCAAAGGAGGGGATGCGCCCGTGCGGATCGACATATTCCAAGACACCGTCTGCCCGTGGTGCCGCATCGGCAAAGTGCACCTGTTTGAAGCGTTGAAGCAATGGCAGGAGGAGCCGGTGGAGATTCACTGGCGCGCGTTTCTGTTGGATCCCGGGACTCCGGTGGAAGGCCGCCCGTTCTCCAGCCTGGCGGAGAAGCTCGGGGGCCCGGAGCGGTTGAAACAAATGCACCAGCGCATCTGCGAGATCGGGAAGGCGTGCGGCATCGACTTCAATTTTTCGGAGATCGAACGGCTGCCGAATACCCGCCTGTCTCACCAACTCATTCGGCTGACGCCGGAGCCGCTGCGGACCCAAATGGTGGAGGCCATCACTCGGGCGTATTTCGAAGAAGGACGCGACATCGGCCGGATGGATGTCCTTCTCGACCTGGCCGAGGGTCTCGGCCTCGACCGGGCTCGGACGAAACGCCAGCTGGAGGAGGGCGAAGGGCTCGGGGAAGTGGAAGAAGACCTCGCCTTCGCCCGTGACGCCGGGATCAGCGGCGTCCCCTTCTTCATCTTCAATGGACGCCTGGCCGTGTCCGGTGCGCAGCCGGTGGACGTGTTCCTGGAGGCCCTGAATGAAGCGAAGCGGTTGTCCCAGGGGAATTGAGCGGTACACAACAGAGCGCGTGACAGAACGAAGCCCCTATCCGGAAACGGGTGGGGGCCTTTTTGGTTTTGAAAGAAGGTGCCTTCTCATACAACACCAGGTTCGTGCAACGTTCTGATCACCGCAGGTGATCATTCCATACTGCTAGCATTGCAGGTCAAATGATTCGTGTCATTGTTTCAGATGGAAAACATTCGTATGCAAATCTCTGAATCCTCTGTGTTATAATGAGCGAGTCTAAGCTGGGCAGCCCTAGCATGAGCACACGTTCACAGTCGTCAAGAATGCTGTACGGAATAAACGGGCTTATAAGAGGGGGACTTGTGATGGGATACAATTTCGCGAGAGCAGTTGATGAAATCGCTAACAAAGCTCCGGAACGCTTGGCGGTGCTGTGCGTGGACGAGGCCGGGCGTGAGCGGCGGCTGACCTACGGCCAACTGCGGCGGGACACCAATCGCCTGGCGAGCGCCCTGGCGCGGGTCGGCGTGGGGCGTGGGCAGCGGGTGTTGGTCCTGTTGCCGCGCGGCGTGGAACCGTACGTGGTGTACCTGGCGCTGTTGAAGCTGGGAGCCACCGTGATGCCGAGCTCCGAGATGCTGCGTGCGGGGGACATCCGCTACCGCGTTCAGCACGCCGAGGCCAGTGTCGTGATTGCCCACGCCAGACTGACGGGAGAGGTCGACGCGGTCCGCGGCGAGTGTCCGAGTCTGTGCCATTTCTTCTCGGTCGGCGGTGCGGTGCCGGAGTGGGCGTCTCTGGAGGATACGATGGAGTTGGGGTCGAGCGCGGATTTCGTCGTGCCGACGGCGGACGACGACATGGCGTTTTTGTCGTACACCAGCGGGACCACCGGTGGCCCCAAGGGGGTCGTGCACACCTATCGCTGGCCTCTGGAGCACCTGAGGGTGGCGGGGACGTATTGGTTTGACGCGCAGCCAGGCGAGGTGGCCTGGGCGACGGCGGGTCCCGGATGGGCCAAGTGGGTTTGGAGCCCCTTCGTGTCGGTCCTCGGAAATGGGGCAACGGCCTTCGTGTACCAGGGGCGGTTCCAACCGGAGCGCTATCTGGAATTGCTGGAACGGTATCAGGTGTCGCTGCTCTGCGCCACGCCCACCGAGTACCGGCTGATGGCCAAGGTCCGGGGACTGGAGCGTTACCAGGTGCAGCTCCGCTCCGCCTGCTCGGCCGGTGAGCCGCTCAACCGCGAGGTGATCGACACGTTCCGGCGTGTGTACGGCGTCACCGTCCGGGACGGCTACGGCCAGACGGAGAACACCCTGCTGGTCGGGACGTTGCGGGACATGGATGTCAAACCGGGATCGATGGGCAAACCCTTTCCGGGCATGCCGGTGGCGATCGTCGACGATGACGGACAGCCTGCCGCGGTCGGCGAGATCGGGCACATCGCGGTGCACCGATCGCACCCGGCCTTGTTCCGCGGGTATCTGAACGACCCCGAGCGGACCGCGAAGGCGTACCGCGGGGAGTGGTACATCACCGGCGACAAGGGCCGCATGGACGAGGACGGCTACTTCTGGTTCGAAGGGCGTTCGGACGACATCATCATCTCGGCGGGGTACACCATCGGGCCGTTCGAGGTGGAGGACGCCCTGGTCAAGCACCCCAAGGTGGCCGAATGCGCGGTGGTGGCGGCTCCGGATCCGGAGCGCGGGCACATCGTCAAGGCGTACGTGATCCTGCGCGATCCGGAGGACGCACATGACCCGAACCTGATCAGCGAGCTGCAGGAGCACGTCAAGCGGGTGACGGCGCCGTACAAGTACCCGCGGGCCATCACGTTCGTCGACAGCCTGCCGAAGACCACGAGCGGCAAGATCCGCCGTGTGGAACTGCGCGAACGGGCCGCCATGGAGGCGCAAGCGGCGGCCGGCGGAACGGACGGCTGAACGGGCGGCCGGGCGCACGTGGATGCCCGGGACGGGTGTCTAGGGAAGGCGAATCAAAGTAGTTCGTGTGCCGCTGTGGGCATCGGCGGCATGGGGGCTGTTTTTCTTCTGTCGACCGCGGTGGCTTTCAACAATCAGGACTTCAGCAGTGGGTGTATCACGGTGGAGCCCTTGACTCAAGCTGAAGTCGCGTGTTGGTGTGAGGATGCCGATGTTTTTCACCGATCCCATTGAAACTGAATCTGGTATCCTGGGCCAACCTGTTGGATCACATACCAGTGCCCTGATGTTAAGGCAGGATTCGTAACCCCCGCCACCACGATCTCTGCGGTTGTGGTCCGGCCTTCTTCTGCCGGAGAGCTGAGTATGAGTTTACCGAATGGTGTAGGATCTGCCCGGAAACTTGCGTTCGATTGGCTGTCCAAGATGTTTTAGCCATCTCGAAATGGCCGAAAGCTGACGTTATTGCCTGTCCGAAAATTGCTGAGTAAAATGGCCGTATCCTAGGAAAGGAAAGACGCCCCTCTTTACGTGGTGCTGCGCCAACAGCATCACAAGGGGCGTCCCATCACTCGGATATGGTCAGTATATCAAACTTTAAGCTTGTTGAAAGCCACACCGCCGGTGTTTTTTGTCCGGAGTGCGGAGAATGTCCCCTGCCCTTGTTGCCAAGGTGAGCTTCGCGTCATCGGGAGTCGGAAAAGGACCTGGGTTCAGAGTTCCGGCAACAAGGTAAAACTCATCATCCGCCGACTGCGCTGCCGGGATTGCAACAAGATCCACCACGAACTGCCAAGCTTTCTGGTTCCCTATCGCCGCCACGAGGCACAGGTCATTGAGGATGCTGTCACGGATAAGGCGACGCCTGCCTGCGTTGAGGAATCAACGCTGCGGCGCTGGCGTCAGTGGTTTGAGGTCTTTGCCCCATATGCCGCCGGCTGCCTGGAGTCCATCGCTGACCGCTTCCAGTGGACTGTGGAGAGTTCGTCCGCTCATCCACAAACCGCACTCCATCGAATCGGACGGGTTGTTGGGCATCATCCCGGTTGGCTGGCGCGTGCTGTCCGACCGATTGCAAATCTACATTTGTGGAGACATACCCGTTCGGCGTGTTGATCCGCGTCTCGTCACTGTACGTTCATGCTGACCCTACCAAAATGGAGGTGGTTGGCATGAAAGATTCGAGGAAGGCGGAGGAAATCGCCGCAAATCGGGTGCAGATGCTGTCTCGGCTGCTTGCAGATGGCCTGGATGCAGGCCGTGCGCGACAGATCAGGGCTGAGATCTGCGCACAAACGGGTCTCTCAGAACTAACCATTCGTCGGTATCTGGCCCAGTACCGCAAGGAAGGTTTCGAGGGCCTCAAGCCAAAAGCCAAAGTGTATCAAAGACCAGACGCCATCCCGGAGTCGCTTCTGGAACAGGCCATCTTGCTGCGACGGGAGGTTCCCACGCGCAGCATCTCCCAAATCATTCAGATCCTTGAGTGGGAGGGGTATGCAAAGCCGGGCCAGATCAAGCGCAGCACCCTGCAGGAGAAGTTGGCAGAGCGGGGGTATAGCTCCCGTCAGATGCGGATGTACGCCGCAACCGGTACAGCCGCCCGCCGGTTTCAGCGTCGGCATCGAAATGAATTGTGGCAGTCGGACATCAAGTTCGGCCCGTATCTGCCCATCGGGCCTGGCGGCGCAAGGAAACAGGTCTACCTCGTCGTGTTCCTGGACGACGCCACGCGGTACGTACTCCATGCCGAGTTCTACCCCACCCTCGACCAGGCCATCGTGGAAGATTGTTTTCGCCAAGCCATCCAGAAATACGGCGCCCCGGATTCTGTGTACTTCGACAACGGAAAACAGTACCGAACCCGTTGGATGGCCCGGACCTGTTCCAAGCTTGGGATACGGCTCCTCTACACCAAGCCGTACGCTGCCGAGAGTAAGGGCAAGGTAGAGAAATTCAATCGGACGGTCGATTCATTTCTCAGCGAGATTGCCCTGGACAAACCGCAGACACTGGAAGAACTGAATCAGAAGTTCTCCGTATGGCTGTCGGAATGCTACCAGAACAAGCCGCACGTCGCGCTTTCCACAGACAATCAGTCCATAAGCCCAGAGACGGCGTACCGTAGTGACCGTAAGGCGCTGCGATTTGTCGAGCCGGAGGTCCTCGCCAATGCGTTCCTGCATGCCGAGACGCGCAAAGTGGACAAATCCGGGTGCATCAGTTTCATGGACCGGAAGTATGAGGTGGGGTTGTCGTTCATCGGTTGCACGGTGGACGTCATTTACGATCCGGCAGACATCAGCGAGGTGACCATCGAGTACGAGGGATATGAACCGTGGAAAGCTCGCCCCATGGTCATCGGTGAGCGGGCTGGCAAACGACCCAAGTTGCCGGAACACTTGGGGCCCCAACCAGCAGACGCCTCCAGGCTGCTGGGCGCTGCGCAAAAACAGCATGAGCAACGTCAACACAGACAGGCACGGGCCATCTCCTACACCTCCGCGTGGAACGAGGTGAAGGGAGATGTTTGAGTCATTCTACGAGTTTAGGCACACCCCGTTCGCCAGAAACATTCCGGCCGGAGAGCTCTACACATCGCCATCGTTGGAGGACACGCTGGGGCGGCTTTCCTACGCGGCGCAGCGGCAACTGTTCTGTGTCGTCACCGGGGACTGCGGAACGGGAAAGACCACGACCATTCGCCGTTTTGCGGAGACACTGGATAGTGCCAAGTACCAGGTCCTCTACCTGTCAGACTCGAAACTCACGCCTCGCCACTTCTACAAAGGACTGTTAGAGCAGCTCGGGTGTGAGTCCAAGTTCTACCGCGGCGACGCAAAGCGACAGTTGCATCGCGAGATAGAACTCATGCGCGGCATTCACCACGTGCAGCCCGTTTGCGTCGTAGACGAAGCTCATCTTCTCGACCGAGAGATGTTGGAGGAGGTGCGCTTCCTGCTCAACTTCCGCATGGACGCGCAAAGCCCCATGGCGCTCATCCTGGTCGGGCAGAGCGAACTCTGGGAGCGTCTAAACCTCCAGGCGTACGCCGCCATCCGCCAACGAATCGACATACAGTGCAAGCTTCCGTATTACGACCGGGCAGAGGTCGGTGAGTACATCCGACGTCACCTGGCCTATGCCGGGGCCGAGCACGATATTTTCTCGGACAAGGCCATCGATGAGGTTTATCGATTCTCCAGTGGCGCAGCACGCATGATCAACAAGGTGTGCACGCACTGCCTCATGTACGGTGCCCAGACGAAGCACCGGATCATTGATGATCACATCGTGAATCTGGTCATACAGGGGGAGTTGACATGACCAGGCGAACTGCAAAGCGCGGCACCCTGCGTTACGACAGACAGTGGGACCGGTTCTCGGTTCAGTGTGGGGACGACTCCGTGTCTTTGCACTGTGGAGAAGTGATTGGTTTGCGAATAGGCAGGCAGTTTGTATGGGGACGGCTGGAGATGGACATGGCAGGCAGTTGGTGCATCATCTTTCCCGGGTCGACGGATGGCAAATCAACGGTGCTCACGTTAAGAAAAGCGGCAACCTACGACGCCAAGATCTATGTGTAAACTGCAGTGGCAGCGGGGCAACTCGGATGAGTTGCCCCGTTCATCCGCCATGGCCACCGAATCCGTCAGTTTCCGGACAACAAACACCGTCAACTTATGGCCATTATACGTTGGCTGTAACACCAAGATATGCGAAAAGCTCCAGTGCCACCAAGACGTATGCAAATGGTAAACTGCTCAGGACAGCTCAATTGCTAGTTCGACAACAAGCGTGACCTCGCGGGGGTGGGCAGGGTACGTCGATCACACGTCGTCAGTTAGTGATGTGTGGGCCAACTGGACCGTTCCTTCGGCCTGGGATCTGGGGGCCCCGTATGGTTACTGTTATCCGGAACTTAAAAATACAGAAAAACGCGGCGCTCCGATATACCGCGTTTTTTATATTTATTCAGCTTAGTCGGCATTTCCTTGTATCGTTAACGCCACCGTTAGTTCAAGGAGAATATACTAATCATTTAATCCCTTTCCATTGAGAATTTGCTGCAAACATTTTTCAACCCTTGACTGTCGAGTTTTGGATTGTTTGGGTTCAGAAAAATAAAGAATGTATGCTCTTTGCCGTCCCGGCGTCAATGCTTCAAAAGCAGTTTTCAAGGCAGGGATTTCATCGAATTTATTTTGAAGTTCTTCGGGAATTATGAAGTCTGATTTCTTTTTAAAATTCACTTCCAAACCGGCTTTTTCAACTTCAATGGCTTCATAAATATAGGCTTTCAAGATGGTTTCCATTTCAACTATTTCTTGAACATTGGTGAACCGAATCTGGCGCGCCGCCTGTACATTCTCCGTTTGTTGGACTAGAATCCCATGGGCATCCTGTAACAAGGCACCTTTGAAAAACAGAAGCGCACAATATTCTTTAAATCCATGTATTAGAACTATGTTCTTTTTCTCAAACGTGTAACAAGGATGCATCCACTTGAATTCTTCGGTCAGCTCACAGTCAAGAACGATGTTTCTCAACTTCTCATATTCTTCCCTCCACTTTTTAGCTTTACTTAAAAATTCATCAACCTTAGGATTCATTCTACTATTTGTCATCAAGGAACACCCCTCATCAATTTTTCGTTCAGCTGACAGTCAAGCAGACCTGAAGTTACAGGGAGCTTATGTCGCTATTGTGCCCCGTTACTGACATAAGCATAAGCCTGCCTGACTCACCCTGGAAGAGGGGACCCGCCGCACACACCCTTCTGTGACAAAGTGGCCCCACATAGGCCTCCCACAGGTCCTGCGCTGCGGGAGGGCGATGGTCACGCCTGGGGATGCAGATGCTCCGGAAGCGCTGCGCGCAGGATCTGGTTCACCTGCTGGACGCGAGCTGCCCAGGAGTTGCTTTGAACGAAGGCCTGCCGTTTCGCGTCGTCGCAGCGGCGGGCGCCCTCGAGGACCCCGCGGAGCATCTCCAGGCCTTCGGACGGGCTGCGGGCGACCCAGACGTAATCGGACAGCTTATCGATCTCGTCGGTCGACGTCGCCACGACCTCCTTGCCCGCGGCCAGGTACTCGAACACCTTGATGGGGTTGACGCTCCGGGTGAGGTCAGTGTTCACAAAGGACACCAGGGCCGCTTGGCACCCGGCCAGGTATTGCGGCAGTTCCCGGTACGGCTGCAGGCCGAGGAAGTGCACGTTTGGCAAGGAGGACAGCATCGACACGTCCGTCTCCACGGGGCCGATCATGACGAATTGGACCTCCGGAAGCCCTTCCGCCAGGGTGCGCAGGAACCCGTAGTCGACCCAGTGGCCGAAGCCCCCGATGAGGGCGACGCGCGGGCGGGGGATGCCGGCGAGGCGCGGGTGCTCGGGGACGGACGCGGCGGCGGCGAAGTGATCGATCTCGGCGGCGTTCGGCACCAACCGCACGTCCGGGTGCAGCGCGCGCATGTGTTCGGCGAGGGCGCCGGCGGTGGCGATCACGGTGCGCGAGACAGCCGCGAGATCGGCCTCCATCTGGTTGACCACCTCCGGCCGCACCAAGCCGGAGAACCCGGCATGCAGGTCGACGCAGTCGTACACCACCGCCGCTGGGTGCAGGGCGGGCACCAGGTCGACGGAGTTGGGCAACTGGGGCAGCAGCACGTACGGGCCCGGCGCAGCGTGTTCAATCTGGCGGGCCAGCAGAGCCTGGTTCCACCGATTGACCGTCCGATACAGGTTCGGGAAGGGCAGGCACGCGAACGGAGCGAGCACCCTTAGGCGTCCCGTTCGGCCCATACGGACGTCCGCGTCGCACGTGCCGCCGAGCGGAACCTCCGTCACCGGGACGGCGGGAATCAGGCGGCTCCGCAGCGCCGGGTTTTTCAACGGGGCAATCAGGGTGACGGGCGCGCCTACGAACAACACGTCCCAACCGCGCGCCGCAAGCCCGCGCGCGAAGTGATGCGGGCGGGCGGTGGTGCCGTCCCAAGGGACGGCGGCGGTGATGACGACAGTCGCGCTTCCCATAGCGACACCCTTTCAGGATGGTTGTGGCGGATTCACGGTGGCGCGGCGATGCTTGATGAACTGCACCAGCGGCCGATACACCGCCATCAGGAGCCCGAGCACGGAGACGAAGATGAAAAACGAGTACACCCAACCGAAGGCGAGGAACACCAGTTGCGCGAAGTACTGCTCGCCGATGATGAAGCCGCGGAACGGGACGAAGGCCCGCCAGCGGCGCATCTTCTGGAACGTGTCATCCGCGCCGGGGGCGGGCTCCGCCTCCACCGGCACGCCGTTCTCGTTCACCTGGCGAACGCGTCCCTTCACGCGGAACATCTCAATCTGGCCGAGATACTCGAGGAGGTACAAGGCGAACAGGGCCACCATGGCCCACGGCCAGATGCGACCGCCCTCCGGATGCACCCGCACGTAACCCCACGCGAGGCTGAAGTACAGGGCGAATTCCTTGACCCGGTCGGCCACCTGGTCGAGCCAGCCCCCGATGGGCGAGTATTGCTGCCGGTAACGGGCGAGCTGTCCGTCGGCGCAGTCGAGCACGTAGGAGACCTGGACCAGGACGAGGCCGGTGACAATCGCCGCGCGATCGCCCCGCGCGTAAAAGAGGCATCCCACCAGCGCCAACAGCAAAGACCCCAACGTCAGCGCGTTGGGCGTCACCCGCGTGTTGCGGATCAGGTACACGAGCCGCAGCGAGAACGGGTAGTACAGGTAGTTGGTCCAGATGTCCACGGGCCGTTTGGCACAGGCGTTGATCTTCCGGAACTCACTCATCCGCGCCGACCGTCCTGAAGGTGCGCAGGACCTCCCGCACCGCGTACTCGTAGTCCTCCGGGAAATCCACCTCGACGCACGGCAGACCGGTGATATCCACCGCGGTCAGGCCGGTCTTGTCCGGCATCACGTCGAGGGCGTGTTCGAAGAACTTCATCTCGTTGCCGGCGACCGCCTCGCGCAGCACGGAGGCGCGGAACCGGTCGGCAAAGGCGCCGCTGAACTTCGCCACGCCGATGAATTCGCCGAAGCATGCGTCCGGGTTGAGGTGTTTGCCGATGGCGGTCACCTGTTCGCCCTCCACCAACACCTTCACCTCTTCCTCGCGGCACTGCTTGCGGTCCACCGCGAGAAAACCGCCCTCCTCGTAAGGGGAAAGCCGGCGCAGGATCTGTTCGTCGAAGACCACGTCCGCGTTCAGATAGTAAAAATCGCCGTCGTACGTCTCGAGGGCGCGCCGCAGGGAAAAGAGCGTGTTCGTGTGCCTGTATGCGTCATTGATCACGTATGTCACCCGCATCGCGGAATGATGCTCGGCCACGTGCGCCTGAATCATCTCCCGCCGGTAGCCGACGACCAGGGTCACGTCGCGTACCCCAATGGCGGCCAGGGATTCCAGCTGCCAGTCGAGAATGGTCTTCGGTCCCATGGGCAACAGGCACTTGGGCCGGTCATCCGTGAGCGGACGGAGTCGTGCCGACTGTCCGGCCGCGAGGATGATGGCCTGGATGGGTGAAGTGGAAGAAGTCATCAAAGGAAACCCCTTTTCAGACTGACATCTTTCTTATTTAAACCAATCCTCGTCCACGGCGTCAAGCAAACGGGGGTTTCGGCGGGCTTCGCAGTTGTTCTCGCAATTGACAGACGCCGGGGCCGGTGGTATATTACCGCTAACAAAAAACCGCATAGGCAGGACTGCTCTTATCCAGAGAGGCGGAGGGACTGGCCCAATGAAGCCCGGCAACCATCGGCGAAGTGCAATGCTCGCCGAAGAGGTGCCAATTCCTGCAGCCCGCGGCGCGGGCTGAGAGATGAGAGGAGTGTGCCTGATCCGCCATCCCATTGGCCGGCTCGCCGCTCCTCTCGGAGCGGTTTTTTCATGGCCGCCGCGGCGTCTGGCTGCGGGCGGCCCGGCCTCGCAGGCCGTTTCAACCTCAAGGGAAAAGGAGTTGGCGAGATGGCGGACAGACCCCTCGGATTCGAGACCATCGCGTTGCACGGAGCGTTCACCGGAGACCCCGCGACCAAGGCGCTCGCGGTGCCCATCTATCAAACCACGTCGTACACCTTTGACGACGCGGACCACGCCGCCGACTTGTTTGGGCTCAAGCGTCCGGGCAACATCTACACCCGCATCATGAACCCCACGCAGGACGTGTTCGAACAGCGCGTCGCCGCATTGGAGGGCGGTGTCGGCGCGCTCGCCCTGGCGTCCGGCCAGGCGGCCATCACCCTGTCCATCCTCAACATCGCTCACGCGGGGGACCACGTGGTCAGCTCGTCCAACCTGTACGGCGGGACGTACAACCTGTTCGCCCACACCTTGAAGAAGGCGGGCATCGAGGTGACGTTTGTCGATCCGGACGACTTTGCCGCCGTCGAGGCGGCCATCCGGCCGAACACAAAAGCCGTGTACACAGAGACCATCGGGAATCCGCGCCTCGACGTGGCCGATCTCGCGTCTTTGGCGGACATCGCGCATCGGCACGGGGTCCCGCTCATTGTGGACAACACGTTTGCCACCCCGTATTTGTGCCGGCCGATTGAGCACGGCGCGGACATCGTGATCCACTCCGCCACCAAGTACATCGGCGGGCACGGTACCTCCATCGGCGGCATCATCGTCGACAGCGGCCGCTTCCCGTGGGACAATGGCCGTTTCCCGGGGCTGGTGGAGCCGGACGAGAGCTACCACGGGGTGTCGTACGTGCGCGACGTCGGCGCTGCTGCCTACATCATCAAGGCGCGTGTACAGCTGTTGCGGGATATCGGGCCCGCCATCTCGCCGTTCAACGCCTTCCTGTTCATCCAGGGCCTCGAGACCCTCGCGCTGCGGGTTCAGCGGCACAGCGAAAACGCCCTGCGCGTGGCCGAGTTCCTGAAGGAGCACCCGCAGGTGGAGTGGGTCCAGTACCCCGGTCTGCCCGACAGCCCCTACTACGAGCGGGCCCGAAAGTACCTGCCGCGCGGCCAGGGCGCCATCCTCACCTTCGGCATCCGCGGCGGGGTGGAGGCAGGGAAGCGGTTGATCGGGAACCTGCGCCTGTTCAAGCACGTCGCCAATGTCGCCGACGCGCGCAGCCTGGTGATCCACCCGGCCAGCACGACACACCAGCAGCTGTCCGAGGAGGCACAGCGTGCAGCCGGCGTGACCCCGAATCTGGTGCGCCTGTCCGTGGGATTGGAGGACGTGCAGGATCTCTTGGACGATCTCGACGCAGGTCTGAAGGCTGCCGCGGCCGGTTCAGATCGCTGATCGGACGGAATCTCGGAGGCGGGGAGGTGCGGTGCATGACGGAAACGCTCAAGGTCCGGCCCACGACCGGATCGGCCGCCCTGCAGTGGGCGGTATCCGGCGGCGGGCATCGGCCGGCCGAAGACGCCGGACAGCACGCCTGTGGGTGGCTCCACCTGGACGACGTCTCCTTCGAGTGCGGGGTGCTGCTGCCGCGCGTGCGGGTGTATTTCGAGACGTGGGGGCGCCTCAACGCGGCGGCAGACAATGCCGTCGTCGTCTGCCACGCCCTGACCGGGGACGCCCACGCCGGCGACGGCGGCGGGCGCCCTGGCTGGTGGTCCGGCCTGATTGGCCCAGGGCGGGCCATCGATACGGATCGGTACTTCGTGATCGCGAGCAACGTCATCGGCGGGTGCGCGGGATCGACCGGGCCGAGCGATCTGGCGGAGGACGGCCGGCCCTATGCCATGCGGTTTCCCGCGGTGACGGTGCGCGATATGGTCGCGGTGCAGATGCGACTGCTCGACGCGCTCGGCGTGCGGGAAGTGGCGCTCGTCATCGGCGGATCGCTCGGCGGGATGCAGGCCTGGGAATGGGCCGTCATGGCCGCCGGACGGGTCCGTCACACCATCGCCATCGCGGCGCACCCTGCCTTCCCGCCGCTCGGCATCGGGTATAACGAAGCGATGCGCATGGCCATCATGGCGGACGCGGATTGGCAGAACGGGGAGTACTACGGGACCGGGCGGACGCCGCAGGCGGGGCTCGCGGCGGCGCGCGCCATCGGGATGCTGACCTACCGCACGGACTTGCTGTTTGAGGAGCGGTTCGGCCGCCGCACGGCCGAGGCGGCAGAGGGCGCGCTGGCGTCGCCCCGCTTCTTGGTGGAATCCTACCTGCGGCACCAGGGCGACAAACTGAACCGCCGATTCGATGCCAACAGCTACCTGTACCTCACGCGCGCCATGGACAGCCATGACATCGGCCGGGGCCGCGGGGGGATAGAGGCCGCCCTGCGCCAAGTGCGGGGCCGGCTGACGGTCATCGGGATCGACACGGATTATCTGTACGCGCCGAGGGACTTGCGGCGGGCGGCCCGCCTGGCAGCCGATTGCGGGGTGGCCAGCCGCTACCGGGAGCTGTCTTCCAAGTACGGGCACGACGCGTTCCTGATTGAGTTCGAACCGCTCTCCCGGATGGTGGAGGAGGCGCTGCGCGAATCGGGTCGGTGAGGCTCAGGGCTGGCTGTTGCCGGGCTGCTCTCGCACCAGGACCAGGTATCCGGACTGGCCGTCGGTGTTGACGTGGATGCGCTCGGCCCGGTACCAGGTTCCGTCGAGCTGTACCCGCCCGCCAGCCCGGTAGTCTGTCCCCTGCGGGCCCTGGCCGATCGGGCTTTCTGCGGGGAACTCGCCCACTACGCGCCGGGCCTCTGAGACCTGGACGACGTACGTCTGTCCGCCGCGCTTGGCCAGATTCCAGTGTTCCTCCGAGGTTTCGGCGGGGGTCATCGTCACCGGGATCTGCACGGTGACGCCCTGGTGACGGGCCTCCGGCGGCATCGCCAGACTGGGCGGCCCGCCGCGGCGGAAGAAGATGAGCGCCACCACCACCAGGGCGACGAGAATCCAGTGGGTTCGTTTCACAGACATCCCTCCTGCGGACGCCGGTATCGCCAGATCAATGGACCTGGATGTCGATGGTCTTGATGACAGCGTCCTTTGTCGGGAAGCTCCGCTCGCCGGTCATCGGGTTGTTGGTCACGGGGATGGCGGCGATCTTCTGCACGACGTCCATGCCGCTCGTCACTTGCCCGAACTGGGTGTAGTTCGGATTTTGATCGAGGGCCTTGGCGTCCGGGCCGGTGCAGATGAAGAACTGGCTCCCGTTGGTGTTCGGCCCGGCGTTGGCCATGGCGACGATCCCCGGCGTGTACGAGTGCTTGGGCGGCAACTCGTCGGCGAACTGGTAGCCGGGGCCGCCGGTGCCGTTGTTGAGCGGATCGCCTGTCTGGATCATGAACGGTTGAATGATGCGGAAGAACTTGTCGTTGTCGTAAAAGTGGTGTTCGCACAGGAACACGAAGTTGTTCACGGTCCGAGGACTCTCCTTGGCGAAGAGGGATACGGTGAAATCCCCGTAGTTGGTGTGGAACACCGCGTCGTACTGTTTGGCCGGGTCGATCTGCATGGCCGGCGGCTGGGACCATTGGGGTTTTCCTGCCGCGGTCCCGGCTGAACGGTTGCCTTCATTGGCCGCGTTGGTCGTGTTGCCGGCCGATCCGCAGCCGGCCAGTCCGATGAACAAAAGCGCCGCCGCGCCCATACGCCATTTCGGATGAAGCATTCTCAATCCCTCCTGTCGCTCGCGATGACGCTCGACATCCCCCTTTGCATTCCAGGCCGCTCTAACGACTCCTGCCGATCCGGATGAAATGTGCGGATTTTTTCACAGGCTAGGCAGGAATGTCGAATCGTGTCGCGAATGTAACCGTATTCGGTGAAATCGCTTCCCCGGGGACGGGCATGTCCATAACCGGCCGACCGGTCGGTTGATACCCGGGTGGCGACCGGGTGAATCCGGTTCTGTGGTGCAAGCGTCGTCCAACGTGATCGTGGGTTTGGAAAAATTGGAAAACGGGTATGTTTGCCTGGATCCTGTCCCGGAGGCGCATGAGTTATGCAGGAAGCGCGAAACTTGCTGGAAATGCTCTACACGTCGGTGGAACGGTACGGAGAGCGCACCGCGCTGTGGGATCCGCTGGAAGACGGCAGCTACGCCACGTGGACCTATGAACAGCTGTGGCGGGACATCCACCGCGTGGCGTCCCGGTTGGCAGAATGCGGGGTGGGGCGGGGCGATTTCGTCGGTCTCATCGCGACCACGCGGGCCTGGTGGCCGATTGCGGACTTCGCCATCATGAGCCTCGGCGCGCACACGGTGCCCGTGTATCCAAGCGTCCCGTCCAATCAGGTGCAATTCATCCTGGCACACGCCGGCGTGCGTGCGGTGTTCGTGGAGAACGCCGAACAGTTGGAAAAGGTGGTGGCCGAGCAGGCCCATCTGCCCGCGCTGGAGTTCGTCGTGGTGCTCGACGAGGTCGCCGACGGGCCACTGGAAAGGGCGCGGGCGCTTTGGCCGGTGTACCGGCTGCGCGACTGGCTGCGCGGGAGTGCGGGCCTGACGGACGCCGAGTGGGAAGCGCGTTGGCGTGCCCTGCCGCCGGAGCACGTGGCGACCATCGTGTACACGTCGGGCACGACCGGGTTTCCAAAGGGGGTTCAGCTGACCCATGGCAACCTGGTCGCCAACGTGGAAGGCATCCGCCATGTGGTGCGCATTCGTCCCGAGGATCGATCGCTGTCCTATCTGCCCCTGTCCCACATCTTCGAGCGCACCGCCGGGCAGTTCGTCCCCCTGCAGGCGGGAGCGTCCATCGCTTACTCGCGCGGGATGAAGTACATCACGGAGGAATTTGTGCGCATGCCGCCGACGGTGTTCACGACGGTGCCGCGGCTGCTCGAGAAGGTGTACGAGGCGGTGCAGGCCCGGATCCAGGCGGCCCGTGGGCTGCGCAGGCGGATGATGGAGCGGGCGCTGGCCTTGGGAACGGCGGCGCGCGTCGAGGGCCGGCCGGTGCCGGCGTGGGAATTGGCGCTGTACGACCGGCTGGTGCTGCGCAAGGTTCGCCAGGCGTTGGGGGGCAGGATTCGGGCTGTCATTGTCGGCGGGGCGCCGATGCCCCTGTACGTGGGACGCTTCTTCACCGCCATCGGCGTGCCGGTGGCGGAAGGATACGGGATGACGGAGACCTCGCCGGTGGTGAGCGCCAACTTCCCGGAACAACCCAGGCTCGGCACGGCGGGCAAGGTGTTGCCGAACCTCGAGGTGCGCATCGCGGAAGACGGCGAGGTGTTGGTGCGGGGGCCGAGCGTAACGCCCGGGTACCTGCACAACGAGGAGGCCACGCGGGAGGCGATTGACGCCGACGGCTGGCTGCACACCGGAGACATCGGGGAACTGTCGGAGGACGGATACCTGCGTATCACCGACCGCAAAAAGAACTTATTGGTGCTCTCGACGGGCAAGAAGGTCACGCCGGCGCCCATCGAGGGGGCCATCGTGCAGAACCCGTACATCGACCAGGCGCTGCTCATCGGGGCGGGGTACAAGTACGTCAGCGTGATCGTCGTGCCAAACGAGGAGGCGGTCGGCCGGTGGTTGGCCGAGCGGGGGCGGCACTTGCCGCGCGCGCAGTGGTCCGACGACGCTGAGCTGGCCGATTTCCTGCTCGCCCAGGTGACACAGGCGACGGCCGGATTCGCCCGGTTCGAACAGCCGAAAAAGGTGTTGGTGGCACGGGAACCGTTTACGTTGGAGAATGAACTGCTGACGCCGACCTTGAAAATTCGCGCGCGCAACGTGTTGGCGTTGTATGCGAAGGAGATTGAAGCGTTGTACAGCGAGGCGAAGGAGACAGCGCCCGCTTGATATGCAGGCGGGGCGTGGGAGCGGTGGCCGGATCCCAGCAGATCCGGCCACTTTCCATCTTCCATCCAATGGATCAGCCGCGGCCGATCATCTGCAGGAACTCGCGCCGCAGATCCGCGTTATGCTGGTACTCGCCGCGGGTCGCGACCGTGATGGTGCGCGACCCGGGCTTGCGGATCCCGCGCGCGCACATGCACGTGTGTTCCGCGTCAATCAACGCGATCACGCCGTGGGGCTGCAGCACCCGGTCGATGGTGTCCACAATCTGCTCCGTCATACGCTCTTGGACCTGCAGCCGGCGGGCGAACACGTCCACCAGGCGGGCGATCTTGCTGATCCCGACGATGGTCCGCGACGGGAGGTAGGCGACATGGGCCTTGCCGAAGAACGGCACCATATGGTGCTCGCACAGGCTGTAGAACGTGATGTCGGAGACAATCACCGGACCTTGCGCCGTCTCGTCAAACGTCGCGCTGAGCACGCTCTCCGGGTCCATGCGCATGCCGCCGAGCATCTCTTCGTACATCTTGGCCACCCGCAGGGGCGTATCCACGAGGCCGTCACGGGTGGTGTCTTCGCCGAGCAACCGGAGGATCTCCCGCACGTGCTCGGCGATTCGATTCCGCTCGTGCACCGGCGCCGGGATGACCTGCTGGTTCGTTTCTGTCCGCATCGGTGACCTCCTCCACCGCCGTCAGCGGGCGATGATACTTACGATGATGAACGTTTTTTGCCGGGTTGGCAAGCTGGTCCGCCCGGATCCCCGCCGATCCCGCCTCCGCACCGCGTCCCTTCGCGCTTGACCGTTCGTCCCGGCAGGCAGTATGCTGGACGTCTGTCAGCGCATTCAGTGGACAAGGTCTCGTGCGGACATCCACAAGCGAGAGGAGCGAAGACCGAATGAGGCCAGCGATGACAGCCACCCCTGCCGCGGCGGTTGACTTGCTGGACGGGCTCAATCCCGAACAACGTCAGGCGGTGACGACCGTCGAAGGCCCGCTCCTGGTGGTTGCGGGCGCAGGCAGCGGGAAGACGAGCGTGTTGACCCGGCGGATCGCCTACCTCCTGCAGGCGCATCAGGTTCCGGTGCACCACGTGCTCGCCATCACATTCACCAACAAGGCGGCGCGCGAGATGAAAGAGCGAATCCGGGCGCTGGTCGGCCGGCAGGCGGACGATCTGTGGATGGGCACGTTCCACAGCGTGTGCGTAAAGATCCTGCGCCGGGAGGCGGAAGGGATCGGGTACACTCCGGCGTTCACCATCCTCGACGCAGACGATCAAAAGAGCGCCATTCAACAGGCGATGCTCGACCTCAACCTGGACCTCAAAAAATTCGATGCGGGCGCCATCCAGGCGGCCATCTCCCGGTGGAAGAACGAACTGCGCGGGCCGGGTCAGCTGCGCGCCAAGGACACCCAACGCCTCGGCGACCAGGTGGCCGCACAGGTGTACCAACTGTATCAGAAGCGTCTGTTCGCCGCCAATGCGATGGACTTCGACGATCTCATCGGCCATACGGTGCAACTGCTCGAAACCCGGGCCGATGTGCGGGAGCGTTACCAGGACAAGTTCCGCTACATCCACGTGGACGAGTACCAGGACACCAATCACGCCCAGTACCGGCTGGTCCGGCTGCTCGCAGGCAAGCATCGCAACCTGTGCGTCGTCGGCGACTCGGACCAGGCCATTTACGCCTGGCGAGGCGCCGATATCACGAATATCCTCCACTTCGAGCGGGATTATCCGGACTGCAAGACCATCACCCTGGAGACGAATTACCGGTCCACCGAGATCATCCTCGAGGCGGCCAATGAAGTGATCCGCCACAACACGCGCCGCAAGGAGAAGAATTTGCGCAGCGTCCGCGGCCGCGGGGAGCCCATCCGCGTGACGGCGTTGACCGACGGCGAGGACGAGGCCCGCTATGTGGCGGATCAGATCCGCATGCACGTGGAAGCGGGTGGGCGCTATGGGGATTGCGCGGTGCTCTACCGCGCCAACGCTCAATCCCGGTTGATCGAGGAGGCGTTGATGGGGCAGGCCATCCCGTACACCATCGTCGGCGGCCTGACATTCTACGACCGCCGGGAGATCAAAGACGTCATGGCCTACCTGCGGGTGCTCGCCAATCCAAAGGATGAGATCTCGCTGCTGCGCATCATCAACACGCCGAAGCGGGGCTTGGGGGAACAGACCGTTGGCAAGCTGTTGGAATTCGCCCACGGGGAGGGGTTGACCCTGTTCGACGCCCTCGGCCGGGCGCGCGAGGCGGGCGTGGGCGACAAGGCCGCAGAGGCCGCCGAACAGTTCCACGCGATGATGGAGGAGCTGATGGTGTGGATGGATGGCATGCCGGTCAGCGATTTTCTGGCCGAGGTGCTGCACGCCACCGGCTACCGGCGCATGTACGCGGAGAGCCCCAAGAAGGAGGATCAGCAGCGGCTGGAGAACCTCGACGAGCTGTTCAGCGTGACGAAGTCCTTCGATCGCCGCCGGCAGGGCAGCCTTCTGGAGTTCTTGGCGGAGGTGGCGCTGCTCAGCGACGTCGACAAAGAGAAGGGAAAGCCTGAGAACGCGGTGCGGCTGATGACTCTGCACGCGGCGAAGGGGCTGGAGTTCCCGGTGGTGTTCATGATCGGCATGGAGGAGGGAGTCTTCCCGCACGCCCGTTCGATGGACGATGCGCTGGGCATTGAGGAGGAGCGCAACCTGTGCTACGTGGGCATCACCCGGGCGCAGAACGTGCTGCACATGACGTACTGTACGGAGCGCACGCTGTACGGGCAGGTGGCGGTTCGCGAGCCGTCGCGGTTCTTGGCGGAGCTGCCGGCGACGCACATCGTGCATCAGTCGCTGACGGCCGCCGAGCTGTACACGTGGAAGCCGGGGGATCGGGTGCGCCACGCTCAGTTCGGCGAGGGCATCGTGACGGCGGTGTGGCCGGCCTCCGACGGCGGGGAGGAGGAGCTGGAGGTGATGTTCCACCCGTCCGTCGGGATGAAGCGGTTCCCCAAGCGGTATGCGAAACCCGCCGGATGACCGCGACGCGGGATTGGTCAGCCGCCTGGGAAGATGTTAGAATAGGACAGACACGACGGTTCGTGACCATGGCCTCGGGGCCCGGGTTCAGGAGGAAGATGGGGTGCGCTGGATTTGGATTGTTGTCGTCATCCTGGTGTTGACGGGTTTGTACATATGGATGTACAGGTATGCCCGGAAGCGGCAAAAGGAGTTTGACGCCCAGTACGAGGCGGCAAAGGAGCGCCGTGAGGTGTTCGTGCTGCACAAGCGCATCGTGCGCGAACGCCCGCAGTCCGGCTGGCTGAAGTTTGCCCGTTTTAAGACCTACCAGGTGGTGGGGCGGGTCAACGTCTCGCAATCGATGCGGGGCATCCAGATGAGCCGGATGCAGACGGTGACCTTTCAGACGACCAAGTCGGAGTATGACAAGATTCAACCGAACCACAAGTACAAGATGGACATCGCCGGCAATTACATCGGCTACGTGCTGGCACCGCCTCCTGTGAAGGAGAACAAGAAGGACCGCAGCAAGGCGAAGGAGAAGGGGACTGACAAAGGGGCCGCCAAAAGCAAGAAGTCTGCAGCGGCGAGCCAGAGTGCAAAAGGGGGCCAGGGCTCGCGGGGCGGCCATGCGAATCCCCAGGAGGAAAGAGGCCGTTTGCGCAATCTCGTGCGCCTGGTCCGGCGCGGCAAAGACGGAGACACGGATAATCGATAGAGATCACCGGGCGGTCGCCGATTTCAGGGCGGCCGCCTCGGGTCAGGCCTGCTGCCGGCGCACCTCGACATGGCAACCGCCCGCACGCGCGCATAAGCTGTGGTGAACATCTCGGAGTTTGGCAGAGGAGGTTCACGCAGATGCGGGCAAAGGGAAAGGGACACACCCGGGGCCGTCCGGCGGTTCGCGTTTCGGCGGTGTTGGCGTCCGGGCCGGCGCAGCGCGCCGGACGGGCAGGCGCCAAGACCGGAGGACGGAAGACCGGAAAGCGCCGAACGCATGGTGCGCGCTCCAGCAAACCGGCAGAGGCCCTGTTGACGTTTCGGGCGCGACAGCCTGGCGACGATGCGTTCATCATGCAGTTGACGGAAGCGCAGTTGGGCGATGTGCATCAACAGTCGTTCGGGGCACCGTTTCCGAGGGAACAGTTTCTTGCGTATCTCAGGTCCGGCGCGCCTACCGTGGTTGTGGAAAAAAACGGCAAACCGATCGGGTATTACTCCTATCTCATCGGCCCGGACGGAAAGATGCACGTCAGCGCCATGGTGATCGATCCCGCTCATCAATCCGAGGGGATCGGCACACGCGTGATGCAGCACATGGAGGATCAGGCCAGGGCGAACGGCGTGCATACGATGGAGGTGTTCGTGCAGGCCAACAACGAAAGAAGCCTGGCCTTCACGCGTAAGCTGGGCTTCGTTGAGCAATTTCGGGTCGCACCCAACTCCATCTGTTTTCAAAAGCCTGTGGCAGGGGTGGCCCGTTCGGGAGGGCCAGCACCTGGGACGGGTGTGCAGCCCGCCCAACAGGCACCCGGAATGCCGGTGGGTGTCCCGCCCATGTGAAAGGGAGGTGGCCGTACGGCGAGTGTGCGGCCGCCTCCCGAGCGTCGTTTGGTGGACAAGCGCGGAAACCGGGATGGAAAGCGAATAACAGGTTCGGGGGGACGGGCGAATGGCGTCGGTGGAGGACAAGCCTCGCTGCCGGTGGGTGACGGACGAACAATTGGCGCGGTATCACGACGAGGAGTGGGGACACCCCCCGCAATCGGACGCGGGATGGTTCGAATTCGTCGTCCTCGAGACCTTTCAAGCCGGGTTGAGCTGGCGGACGGTTTTGCACAAACGGGAGGCCTTCCGGCGGGCGTTTGCCGGCTTCGAGCCTGGCGCCGTCGCTCGTTTCACGGACGACGACGTCCGCCGGTTGCTGTCTGACCCCGGCATCATCCGCAACCGCAAGAAGATTGAAGCCGCGGTGGAAAACGCCCGCATCGCGCTGCAGCTGGCGGAAACGCACGGATCTCTGGCAGCGTTTTTTCACGGGCTGGCGTCCTGTCCCGACCCCCTGCGCGTCTTGCAGGAGACCTTCCGGTTCGTCGGCCGCACGACGGCGGAGAGCATCGCCTTTGCCACCGGTCTCCTTGCCCCGCCCCACGATCCGGGGTGCTGGAAGGCTTACACGGAGCAGGCGCAGGCGGGTGGCGCGCAGGGGTCAGAGGCCGGTACCGCCTCCGTTTGACACACCGGGGTTCGGTACGGCTGGGCTCGACGGGAGGAATTCCCGCGCCGAGCCTTGAAGATTCGCCGGGTTCCCTTCTCCTGCTCGGCTGGGGCGATTGTCCACGCGCTGCAGCAGTTCGTGCAGCTGCGCCTGCAGCTCGGCGTGCATCCGGGTGAGCTGTTGGTGAATGGCCTCTAAGTGCGCCAACTTTTCCCGGGTCTCGCGCAACTCCTGCAACACTTTCGCGTACGCGGCCGATGCGCCGGGAGCGGGTGGATGCCCGGGGCGCGCCGAAGCGGGAGGTTTTCGCCGAACTGAGCCCCCTGGCCGTGCGGAGGCCGTGGACGCAGCCGGCGTGGACCGGACGGGCGGCCGCTGCGGGGCGTGCCACCGGTTCTGGGAGCGGGCGGTTTGGCGATTCGCTGTACGGCTGGCGAATCCTCGCGCCGGTGGCCTGGAGATTCCCCCAGCGTCGCGCCAGGCTTTGCGCGCACCGTCGCTGGCATCCTGTGGCAGTGTCGCACGCCGCTGTGCCTGCGTCGCCTGGACCGCCTGATTGTAGGCTTTGACAATCATCGGGATCCACTTGAAGCGGTCAAACCCGGGCATTGCTCGGTCCTCCCCGTCCTTGGGGTGTTGGCGTATTATTCTATGGAAAGACGGGCGAGGGCGGCTGGGCTGCGGCCGGGGCCGGCCGGCGCAGGGTGGGTGTCGTGGACGCAGCTCCTGCAGCAGGCGCTCTGGAAGATGGAACGCCAGCCGCTTGTCAAGAATCGCACGGATTCAGTAACATAAAGGGCGGAGGGATCTGCGATGTCGGTTGAGGATCGAATCCAGGAGGCGCTGGCGGGCATCCGGGACGCCATTCAGATGGATGGCGGGGATGTGGAGTTTGTGTCGTATGACGACGAGACCAAGACCGTCTACGTCGCTTTGACCGGGAGCTGTGTCGGGTGTCCTGCGAGCGTGCTGACGCTCAAGATGGGCGTGGAGCGGGCCATCAAGGCGCAGGTCCCGGAGGTGGAGAACGTCGAGGCCTATTGAACCTGTGCCCATCCGGGTTCATCCTGTGAACGGTTTCCAACGCGGCCGGGTGTACGGCCGCGTTTTTTGTTGCACCCGACATGGGCGTTCGTGCCCCACCCCGCAGGTTGCCAGCAGGGGCGGATGGCCATGCTGAATGCTGGAGGGATGGATCATGGAGGTCGCCGTGCAGGGAGACGCGTTGGTGGTCAAGGTGCCGGGGGAGATGGCCGGCGCGCCGTGCCGCAAGCTGCTGAGCGTTCTGTCGCTGCCGGAGGGATTCATCCGCCGCCTGTTCCGGGACGGCGCCGTCCGCGTCGGCCATGCGCCCGCTGGTCCGGAGGATCCGCTGGTCTCCGGACAGCGGGTGCGCCTCACCGGGGGTGTCGAGGAGGACGAGCCGCTGATCGAACGCATCCCCGAGGGGGCATCGGGATGGCCGCCCGTCGAGGTGCTGTTCGAAGACGACCATCAGCTCGTCGTCCATAAGCCCGCGGGTGTCTTGGTGCACCCGGGCGGGCCGGAGGATTCGGACACCATGGATCACCGCGTCGCGTGGCACCTGCAGTGGCAGGGGTTGCGGCGGCGGGCGCGTCATGTGCACCGGCTCGATCGCGATACCACAGGCGCGCTCGTCTACGCCAAGCACGCCTACGCGGCGCGGGCATTGGATCAGCAGCTGGCGGAAGGGGCCCTGACTCGGGTGTACTGGGCCCTGGTGGCGGGGCGGTTGATCCCGGAGAGCGGCGTGATCGACGCACCCATTGGACGGGACCGGCATGTGGCCGGCCGGTACCGTGTCTCGCCCAGCGGGAAACCGGCGCGTACCGAATACGCTACCCTCGCCGCGGTCCGTCAGGCGAACGGCTGGGTGTCCTTGGTTGAGTGCCGCCTTGGGACCGGTCGCACGCATCAGATCCGCGTCCACTTGGCCAGCCGTGGCTGCCCGGTGGTCGGGGACGTGTTGTACGGGGGCGGACCGGGGGCGGGCGCCGTTCGGTGGCCGGGCGGGCACGCGCTGCACGCACGATGGGTGGCCTTCCATCACCTGTACAGCGGTGGCCGCACAGAAGTGGAGGCGCCGCTGCCGGAGGCGTTTGAGACGGTGTTGGAACGTTTGGAGCTGTGGCCGCGATGAAATCGGGGAACCCGAAGGGGCTCGTCGAGGTCCTGCGGGCGGCGGGGTCCCTCCTGTGGGGGTTGGCGACGTCCGTCGCCAGGCACGACATCGCCTCCTTGGCGGCGGTGATCTCGTTTTACGCCTTTTTCTCCCTGTTTCCTCTTCTGCTCCTGATCATCTACGCGGTCTCGCGCCTGGTGCCGGATGCGCAGATGGCCCAGCTGCTGACGTCGATGTTGCATCCGTATTTTCCAGCCCTGGAAGAAGAGAAACAGGTGATAGAGGTCAACATCGGGTGGCTGTCGGCGGCCGGCCCCCGGGTGGGGGTCTTGAGCGCCATCACCCTCCTGTGGTCGGCGACCAGCGGCTTCATCGCTGTGCAGCAGGCGATGGACGTCATCTGGGAGTCTCCGCAGCGTTCGTTCCTGGCGCGCCGGTGGATCGCCTTCCTGATGCTGTGCGTGTTGTTGCTCCTGGGACTGGGATCGGCCCTGGTGATGACGGTGTACCCCGCCATGCACCGGTTTGTCACAGACAATCCGGCCCTCGCCGTGCCGCTGTACGTCCTGCACGGCCTGTCGCGGGTGGTGTTCCCGCTGTCGCTGTTTCTCGGCTTCACGGTCTCGTACCGCTACCTGCCCTCCCGAAAACCGCCATGGGTGGCGCTCGTGCCGGGCGCGCTCACGGCGACGATTCTGCTCGACAAAGGGCGCCAGCTGTTCCTCTGGTACGCGGGCCTGGCCCTCGGCCGCTATCAGTTGGTGTACGGGACCCTGACCGCGGTGATGTTGTTTTTGTTGTGGTTGTACATCGGAAGCATCGTGATGCTGTTCGGAGTCGAGGTGGCCGCGGCCATCGATCGCGCGCTCGAGGACGAAGGCGGCGGAGAAACGGCGTGATGGAGCACGCGGAGCCCCTGGCCGCCCGTCCTCGGCCCATACGGGCCGCAGGGCGCCGGCGCGCCGGTTTACAAGCGGACGGCGTGTTGGCAAGATGGGATTGTTGCCCGGCGGCGTCCGTCGGGTCTTCGGTGAGGTCGACAGGGCGGTGAACGGGTTGCGTGTGCAGTGGAACAATGAGCGGTTGAGCATCGCCAACGGCAGCTTCGCGTCCATCAGTATGAATATCGTGAACGGCTTTGTGGCGATGTATCTGCTCGACAGCCTGCACGCCACCGACGCAGAGATGGGGTTGCTCAACTCGCTGCCCTCGCTCGTCAACCTGTTCGCGATGTTCGCAGCCGCCCTCGCGATGACACGGGTCCGGAGCAAGAAGCGCTTTTGCGTCGCGGCGACCACCGTGTCCCGCACGTTTTACGTCTGGATGGCCCTGGTGCCCTGGCTGCCCCTCGCTCATCCAGCCCTGTGGGTGGTGTGGCTCGTGGCGCTGACCCGGGTGCCGCAGTCGTTCGGGGATCTGTCGTGGCAAGCCCTCATTGGCGACCTGATTGCGCCCGATCGCCGCTCCGCGTTTTTCAGCGAACGGTACCGGGTTCTGACCATTGTCGGGCTGGTCGCGACGTTC
The DNA here is from genome assembly GCF_000702485.1 of Alicyclobacillus macrosporangiidus CPP55. Classification (GTDB taxonomy): domain Bacteria; phylum Bacillota; class Bacilli; order Alicyclobacillales; family Alicyclobacillaceae; genus Alicyclobacillus_H; species Alicyclobacillus_H macrosporangiidus_B. Next base: position 3,569,934 of record NZ_JNIL01000001.1, read on the forward strand.
GCCACCGGATGGGGGCTGCAGCAGTTCGACAAGCATTGGGCCTTGCCGTACCAAGTGGCGTTTCTGTCGACCGTCCTCTTCTCTGCCCTCGAGATCTGGCTGCTGATGCGACATGACGAATCCAAGGCGGAAGGGCTCGCCGAGGGCGGGGCAGTGCCGGTTCGGCTGTTCGATCGCGCGGGACTCACGGCCCTGTGCCGGGATCGCCGCTACTGGCTCGTGGCCGGGGCGATGCTCCTGTTCAACTTCGGGTGGCAACTGTCCTGGCCACTGTTCAACATCTATCAGATCTCGACCGCGCACGCGCCGGCTTTTTGGCTCGGGTTGTTCACGGTGTTCAACCAGCTGAGCCAAGTCCTCACCTACCGCTGGTGGGGGAGGATGGCGGAAAAACACGGTAACGGGCGGATGATGGCCCTGGCCGCGCTGGGGATGGCGTCAGCGCCCGCCCTGACCATCGTCTCGACAAATCTGTACTACCTGTGCGCCATCAATGTCTTGACCGGCATCCCGCTGGCGGGGACGAATTTGCTGTTGTTCAACTACCTGCTGGAAGTCAGTCCGCCGGAGCGCCGCACGACCTGCATCGCCGTGTACAACGTGCTGCTCGCGGTCGTCGGATTCGCCGCCCCCGAGTTCGGCATCTATTTGCTCGGACGGGCCGGGATGACAGCCGGCATGCTCACCTCAACCCTGCTGCGCGGCGTCTCCGGCCTTGCGCTGTGGTGGGTGGCGGTGCACCTGGCACACCCGAAGCCAAGGTCGGCATCGGCCGTGGCGCAGGGCTCTTGACCGCACGCGGACCCGCGCCGTGCGGAGCGCCACAGGGCGACGTGCTCAGACCGCCTCCGTACGCCGCGGGTCCACTTCCCCTTAGCGGGACGGGGCGGTCTGGACACGCACCTCCGGCACCACCTGGACCGCGACATTGCCCCGGAGCGCGCTGGAGACCATGCAAGCGTGCTCCGCGTGCTCGCACAGGATGCGGATGTGTTCCTCATCGGCCGGGTCGTCGACGAGGACGACCGGGCGGTGTTCAATGCGATCAAAGCGCAGCCCGCGGTCATTTTCGACGAAGCCGCGAGATTCGAGATGGATCTCAGAGAAGGGGATGCGGCGGTTGCGGAGCAGCTTCCCGAGGGTGATGAGGTAACAACCGGCGGCCGACGCCAGCAGGAGTTCTTCGGGATTGGTGCCGATTCCAGGGCCGCCCAGACCGGCAGGAATGCTGAATGAAACGGACAGGCCGTCGGCCGTGAGTGTTCCGCCTTGGTGAAAGTCGGCCGGCCAGCGGCCGGTGACAGCGAAGGTTTGGATCTCGCTCATAGGACGCGGTCCCTCCAGATCGACGCAGATGGGGGAATCGAAATGTTAAGGCAATTGTACACCGCTAGCACGGGGATTTCCAGCGGTGTACACAAGAACAGGGGGAATGGCGTATGCACCGGGTCAGCGCCCTCGTGGCGACGCGCAATCGTCCGGACGCCCTCGCTGGGTGCCTGGACGCGATGGCGGCGCAGACTTGGCGGGGTCCGCTGGAAGTTATTGTGGTGAACGACGGGGGCTCTCCGGTCGACGCGGTGTGCGGCGCGTTTGTGGATCGCCTGGATGTGACCTGGGTGAACCTGGATACCCGCGTCGGGCAGGTGGCGGCTCGCAATCGCGCGCTGGCGCTGGCACGGGGGGACCTGGCGGCGTTTTGCGACGATGACGACCGTTGGCTGCCCGGCCACGTCGCTGCGCTCGCCGAGGCGCTCCTGCACCACCCGGGGGCGGTGGCGGCCTTCACGGACACGGAGCTGGTCGAGGTCTCCCGCAGCGAAGGGGGGTGGCGTGCCGGTCGGCGGCAGGTCTTTGCGTGGCGGGATCCCGCGCGGCTCCTCGAACGGTACAATCCGGTGGTGCCTTCGAGCCTCATGTACTGGACGCGCGTGCACGAGGAGATCGGAGGATTCGACGAGGCGATGTCCCACTACTGGGATTGGGACTTCCTGCTGCGGATCGCCCGGTTGGGCGAACTGGTGCGGGTTCGATCATGCCTGACCCTGTACGCGGTCGACCGCGGTGGAACGAACCAGTCGGCACAGCCGGAGCGGATGTCGGAAGCCCGCCGGGCGCTGTTGGAAAAGCACCATCTGCCCGACACTGGGCCGAGCAACTTTTGGCGCATGTGCGAAGACCCGGCTCTGGCGAATGAGCGCGACAGGTCCGAACGGGTGTGGGATGGCGATCCGGGCATCTGGACGCCGGTTTCATCCCGATAAGGCCCTCGGACGGGGAGGGAGGCTTCGATGGACAGCATTCTCCTTCGGAACATGACGTTTTACGGGTATCACGGCGCGTTTCCCGAGGAAAAGGCGATGGGTCAGCGGTTTGTGGTCAACCTGGAGCTGTACCTGGACCTGGGTCCCGCGGGCGCGTCGGATCATCTCGGCGACACGGTCAATTATGCCGCAGTGTACGAGGACGTGCGGCAGGTGATGGAAGGCCCTGCGTACAACCTGCTTGAGCGCGTCGCGCAGCGGGTCGCAGAGGAAGTCTTGGCGCGCCATCCTCGCCTGCAGGGCGTCCGCGTCGAGATTGAAAAACCTTCCGTGCCCATCCCGGGGGTCATCGAGGCGGTGCGTGTCGCGATGGAGCGCTGGCGGCCGGGCGGCAGCGCCGATCAGCGCACGCGGCGGTAGAGCAGGCAGGCTGCATAGTACGCCCACGCCGTTGGACCGAACGACCACACGAGACGGCGGGCTTGGCGCACCTCGGATTGGGCGCCCACCTTGCCGTCCGAAAGATACATCGCCAACAGCCCCCGCACCACATCCTGGTGAATCCGCTGTCCGGGCAATGCCTGGGCCGCCCGCCAGCTCTGCTCGGCGAACCAACCGATGCGCCGGTGTGCCTCCGCCATGGAGGGGTAGCAGCGGACGAAGTTGAAGTCACCCGCCCGCCGGTCCTCCTCCAGGTCAATCAGGTAGTCGAGCAGGATGTGCAATCCACAGATCCAGGGGAAGTAGACTTGCATCAGCGCGCGGACTTCCGGTTCCTGCACACCTGCCGCAGCAGCCAAAAAGAGGGAGAACACCCCAAGGGTCGATCCGGTGGCCGCTGCGAACTCCCACCAATGCACGCCGGGGTATTGCCACCCGTGAGAACGCCACCAATCGGTGAGCCGATCCCGTCGCTCGGCGGGATGCACGTGCTTGTGCACCTGCAACTCGCAATACCGGTCAATCAGCCATTCCACAAACGGTTGCACCCGACCATAGGCGGGCAGCAGCCGAACGGTCTCCTGGCAGGTGCGGACCAGATCCTGGAGGTAACCTCCGTCGTCCGCGTGCCCGCGCAAGCGGTAGTAGGGCCGCACCGCCTGCCCGGGCCGGACGGCATCGCGCATCGCCTGATGCAGGAGCGTGAAATCCTCTTCGTCGTACCGGCCGCAGCGGTCGCACAGGTTGTCCAAGTAGTCGCTGATGGTCTGCAGGGCCACGATGAGCCGCACCAGGGCCGGGGCGCAGGCGGGGTGACAAGCTGCGTAAACGCAGCCGCCGTCCGCGTGAAATCGCTTATGGCGAATGCTCTCCAGAGCCTGTTGGCGCAGCTCGAGGTCCGGGATGGCCATGGCCCGTTCGGTCCAACGGACGATCTCACCGCGTGCCATCGGGAGCACCTGGCGGAACAAGCGGTACAGGAACTGAGGCGCCGACTTGGGGGAGACGTCCGGCTGCACGTTGCACCTCCAGCTCTCGGTGCACCCGGTGTGCGGACGTCCGCACCGGTGCACCGGTCATTTGATCAGCAGTTGGGTCAGTTCACCCGCCCACGTCAGCACCTTCTTGGCGTTCTTGCCATTGAGGTATGTCTGCCAAGGGATGGGGGCGCCGAGCAGCGGACCCGCACCGGGAACCGGGGTGGCCGATTTCGCCGTGCCCGGCTTCGGCGCCGCGGAATTTGGCGCAAACGGAATTGGATGGGGAGAAGGTTCCGCTTTGACCGGTTGGCCTTCCTTCGCCCCTTGCGTCGACCCTGCCGCCGGAATTCCTGCCGGCCCAATCCATCCCCGGCGTTTGGCGCCCTGATGGACCATGGTGAATAGTTCCTTCACTTTCTCGTCCTGTGCGACATTGAACATGAGCGATCCGAATTTCACCAACGTATTCAGCTGCATGCGCATGACCCCCGCGCGTCGATGTCGGTGCCTGGCATCAGGGTATGCCGATGCCCCCTCTCGCGACGCCGCGCGTGTCCTGAGGCTATCTTATCCGCGTGCGCCGGGCAGTAGTCCTCTGGTTTCGCGGGTGCACGGGATGGAATCCGTGGCACCTGGGCCCCAGCCTGTGCTACTGTAGGATGGAGGCCACCGCGCGCAAGGTCCGGTGGCAAACGCAGGGGAGAGGAACGACGACATGCGGGAAGCTGTGGCCACACACCATCCACGAGTGCAAGCATTGCGCAACCTTCAGGCGCGGATGCGCGAGGCGGGGGACGTGGAGACCGCCGCCCGGCTCGGCGACGTGATCGGCCGGCTGGAGACGGCCGACGCCCGTCCGCACATCGCCTTCTGCGGCCTGTTTTCAGCTGGAAAATCCAGTTTGATCAACGCGATCGCGCGGACGGACGCCCGCCCGACGGGCGCTGTGCCGACCACCGCCGCGGTGGAGGCTCTGGTGTACGAAGGGCCCGCGGGTGCGTTGGTCCTGCTCGACACACCGGGCATCGACTCCACGGACGCCGCCCACCAGGCGGAGATGGAGGCGGCGCTGCACCGGGCCGACGGCGTCGTCCTGGTCATGGACTACCAACACGTCGAGGCGGAGGAGAATCTGGACTTGGCGCACGCCCTCATCAAGCAGGGCAAGCGGTTGATCTTGGCCGTCAACCAGGTGGACAAACACGTCGACTGGGAGCTGGATTTTGACGAATACCGCCGGCGGGTCGAGCAAACCTTGGCGGACTACGACATCGCCTGCGAGGGATTGTATTACACCTCCACGCGCGGTTCGGCGCACAACCAGTTGGACGAGCTGCGCCGGCATTTGGACCGGTGGGCGGCCGGATCGGACGGAGTGGCGGAGGCAGGCATCCGGCAGAGCCTGCGCGAGCTCGTCCGCGAGCACGCCGCGTTCCGGTTTGGCGAGGCGCTGGAGGCGGCCTGGCAGAGGGTGTGTGAGACGTTGGGATCGACCCCTGAGCCGGATGCCATCCCGGAGCTGCGGGAGGCTTTGGCGCAGGAATGGGCGCGTTCTGCCGAGGCGCGGGACCGCCGCATGCGGGAAGTATCCGCCCTGCGGGAGGAGGTGCGGCAGTCGTTCTTGCGCCTGATTGATCTGGCGCAGATCGCGCCGTACGAGACCACCGAACTCGGCCGGCTGTACGTCGAGAGCCTGCGGCCGGACTTCAAGGTGGGTTGGTTCGGCGCCCGCGAGAAGACCGCACGGGAGCGGGAGGCGCGCCGGGCCCGTTTCGTGGCCGACCTCGCCGAGCGAACGGACAAGTTTCTCCTCGCGCCGTTGCACAATGGCCTGCGCGAGTGGATCCGGACCACGCCCTGGGCCGAGACCGCCTGGCTGAAGTCGGTCGACACCATCCGGGTGACGGTGGATACGGCGCTGGTGGACAGCCAGGTACGCCAGGGCGCGCTCGTCTCCGACCAGTACCCGTATCAGTACGTCAAGGATGTGGTCGCCGCCATCAAGCGCCAAGCGTACGGCGGGCTCACTCGGGTGCTCGAGGGCTGGTGGCGTGAAGCGGACGGGCCGCTTAAGGAAGAGCTGGCCCCGCTCGAGGCCAAGATGGCCGAGCTTGAGGCGCAGGTGGACGCCATCGCCGCGTGGCAAGGCGTGGCGGCGGAGCGGGACGCGTTCATCGAGGCATTGTGGCGTGAGATCGCACTGGACGAGGAAGGGGGGATGGCGGATGCAGCCTGTTGACGGGGTGGCGGCGGATGTGCGTGACGTCGCGGACGATAGGACGCCGACGGACCGAGAGGCGGGAACACGGGAGGCGTTGCTGCGCGAACTGGACGAGGCCGCGTCGGTACTCTCCGCTGCGGGGGCACCCGGCCCGTGGCTGGCCGAGGTGGAGGAACTGCGTGCGCGGGTGCGGTCGGAATCGAAGATGATCGCCGTGTTCGGCGCGTTCTCAGCCGGAAAATCGTCCCTCATCAACGCGCCGCTCGACGATCCGGTGCTCGTCGTGTCCCCCAACCCGACGACGGCGGCCGTAACCCAGGTGGCGCGGGCGGTTCCGGGCGGCGCGGAGGCGGTGATCCACTTCAAGGCGGAAGAACAGCTGTGGGACGACGTGGCCCAGGCCATGCGCTTTCTGCACCGTCCGGCGAAGGACCTGGAGGACGCACTGCGCCAGGCGGCGGCCTGGAAGATGACGGAGTTTCCGCCGTCGGCGCGCCGCCACGCCTCGTTCGTCAAGGCGGTCGCGGCCGGGTACGCGGAACTGGCCCCGCGGCTAGGCACCCGGCACCCAGCCGATGGCCTGGAGGTGCGCCGCTACACAGCCGAGGAGCGGTTCGCCTGTTTTGTGCACCGGGTCGATCTCGCCCATCCGGCGGCATTTCTTCAGCGGGGTGCCGTGTTGGTCGATACGCCCGGCGTGGATTCCATCCACCGCCGCCATACGGATGTCGCCTTTGGTTACATGCAGGCGGCTGACGCCATCGTCTTCGTGCTGTACTACACGCACGCCTTCTCCCGGGCGGATCGGGAGTTCTTGCGCGAGCTGGCGCAGGTCCAGGACATCCTCGGGACCGACAAGCTGTTCGTCGTCATCAACGCGGTCGATCTCGCCACTGACAGCGACGAGCGGGCCGCGGTCCGGGACCGGGTGGTGGAGGAGCTTCGCCGCCTCGGGGTGCGGCGCCCGCGTGTCTACGAAGTGTCGAGCCAAATCGGACTGGCCGCGTCGATGTGGGCCCGTCAGCCGGAGGACGGGCGGTTCGCCACGCTGCTGCGGCAGCGCCTCGGCCTGGCCGAAAGCGACCCCCTGCCGGAGGCGGACCGGCTCCGGGCGGAATCGGGTGTGCAGCGCCTGGCGGAGGACCTGACGGCCTTCGTCGAGAGCCGGTCGCTCGCCATCGCAAAGGACGCCGTACAGCGGCTCTTGCAGGCGCGGGCCGCTGACGTGCGGCGCGTGCACCAGGCCCTCTGCGCCCAGCGGGCGGCCGACGCGGCCACGCGTGCGGCGTGGCGGGCGCAGCAGCGGGCGTTGGCGGACGAATGGCGCGGTGCAGCCGACGCCGCCCTCGCCGGGACGGACGAAGTGGAAGACGCTCTCCGGGCCGAGTGGGAAGAACTGGCCTTCCACATCGGAGAGCGCGTGCGCCTGCGTTTCGGGGACACCTTTCGGGAGGCGTTCCACCCAGGGCGGTTTCGCGTCGCCGCGGGGCGAGGCCCGCTCGAGGAGGCCGCGGCCGAGCTGGCCGATGCGTTGGCCCGCCAGCTGTCGGCGGAGCTTCGCACTTTCGCCCTGCGGGTGCAGCGGCAGGTGGCGAGGGCGTTGGCGGAACAGCGGGATCGCATGGCGAAGCGGCTGGAAGACGTGCATGCGGATCCGGGCTTGCTGCCGGAAATGGAGGATGTACCCGCCCTGGAAGCGGGACGGGCACAGTTGGATCCCGAGTTGGCGCATCCGGCATTTCGCCACTTCAGCAGTGCGAGGCAGTTTTTTGAAGGCGGCGGGCAGCAGACGATGCAACAGGAGCTGGAAGGCGTCTTCGTCACCGCTGCCCGGGCGGAGGTCGCCGGCCTGACCGATGCGGTGTGCCGCCAGGCGGTGGATGTGTATCGCCGCGAAGCGGCCCGGCTGCTTCGTGCCGCCGCCGATGGTCTGGTGCAGGCCAGCCAGTCGTTGGACGAGGCGGGCACGCCCGCGGAGGACCGGTTTGCCGCCTGGGAAGCGGCGGCGGCGTGGTTCGCCCGCCGGACGGTGACGGAAGGGGAGGCCGAAGCGGCCAGATCGTGAGAGAGGCAGGGGATCCGGGTGAAGCGGAAAGTGACAGCGGAGGATATCTTTCGCATCGCCCTCGTCGGAGACGTGGCGATGCATCCCGGCGGCGGGCAGGTGGCGGTGACGGTGACGCGTCTGAACCCCGAGGACAACCAGTACCACACCCACATCTGGATGGTGTCCACCTCGAGCGGGGAGGTCGTGCCCTTCACGGCGGGCGGCCAGTCGGAGACCCGGCCCGCCTGGTCGCCGGACGGCCGGTACCTGGCGTTTCTGTCCAAACGGGGCGGGGACACCGACCAGGTGTACGTCATGCCGGCCGGCGGCGGGGAGGCCGTGGCGGTGACCCGGCACCCGTCGGGGGTGGAGGCGTTCCGCTGGAGCCCGGACGGTCGGCGGATCGCCTTCGTGGCGAGGACATCCGAATGGGCGCGCGACGAGACCACGAGCGCCGAGGAGCGGGAGAAGACGCCGCGGGAGCGGTTCACGGCCGACGTCAAGGTGATCCGCCGCCTTCTGTGGCGGCTCGACGGCACGGGTGAGTTCGGCGATCGGCGCCGCCATCTGTACGTGGTCGATCTCGCCGATCTCCTCGCCCACCGCCGGCACGTGGTCTGGTCGTTCGATCCGGACGGGCAGAGCCCCGCCATCACCACCCGCCGCCTGACGGAGGGGCCCTTCGACATCCATGATTTCGACTGGATGGCGGACAACCGTCACCTGCTCGTGGTGACCAACCGCGAGCCGGATGCGGATCGGACCCTGGAGCAGCACCTGTGCCGGGTGCCCGTGCCGGCCGATCTGGCGGCGTTCCATGCCCCGCATCCCCCTGAGGCCGTCGAACGGCTGCCCGGGACTCCGGCCTGGGTGGAGGGTCCGCGCTGCTCGCCGGACGGCCGCCAGGTCGCTTTCTACGGCCACCAGATGAGGCACGGATGGTACACGCAGGCCGGCGTGTGGCTGTACGACTTCGCAGAGGGCCGGTGCTGGTGCGTGACCGAAGGGATGGACGAGGACTTCGGCAACGAGGCGCTCACCGACACCCGGGCGGGTCATTCGGAGGGCCTGATGTGGGCCGAGCACGGCCGGTCCCTGTACACCCTGGTGTCCCGCCGGGGGACGGTCCAGCTCGCGCGCATCGACGTGCGGCGCGGCCGGCTCACCTTCGTCACCGAGGGCGAGCACTGCGTGTTCACCTACGCTATCAACCAAAAAGGGTCGGCCGCGGCGATTGTGCGCGGGACCCCGGTGGAACCGGCCAACGTGTTCCTGGTGGACCTCCCGGCGGGCGAGGAGGAGCGCCCGGCGCTCCGCCGGCTGACACACTGGAACCACGACTGGCTGGCCGAGGTCGATCTCGCCGTCCCCCAGCGCTTCCGGTTCTCCTCCGGGGGCCTGGACCTGGACGGGTGGGTGATGCTGCCCAACACGCCGCCCCCGCCGGACGGGTACCCGGCGGTGGTCGAGGTGCACGGCGGGCCGATGGCGATGTACGCAGACGCGTTCTTCCTTGAGTTTCAGCTGATTGCGGCCTCCGGCATCGCCGTCGTCTACAGCAACCCGCGCGGCAGCCGCGGCTACGGGGAGGCGTTCTGCCGGTCCATCCGCGGCGTCTGGGGCACCCTTGACTTCGAGGATGTCGAGGCGTGCGCTGACGCGGCCCTGGCGCGCTTCCCCCTGTGCCGCGAGCGCCTCGCCATCGCGGGCGGGAGCTACGGCGGCTTCATGGCGGCCTGGGCGGTTGGGCATACAAACAGATACAAGGCGGCGGTGGTCATGCGCGCCTGCGTCAACGAGTACAGCATGTTCGGCACGTGCGACCTCGGCTACGTAGACCTCGACGACCTCGGCTGCGCCCCGTGGGAGGACCCGAATCGCTATCTGGCGATGTCGCCGCTCGCCTTCGCGGACCGGATCGAGGCCGAGGTCCTCATTCTGCACAGCGAGAACGACCTGCGTTGCCCCATCGAGCAAGCGGAGCAGCTGTACACGGCGCTGCGCGTGCGCGGGGTGCCGGTGGAGTTCGTCCGCTTCCCAAACGAGAAACACGGCATGTCGCGCAGTGGTCAGCCGTGGCATCGGGTCGTGCGGTTGGAGAAGATTCAGTCCTTTTTGGAGCGGGCGTTGCAGGCCGGGGCCGAGGCGCCCGGCCAACGGTGAGGGGGGACGGGCATGGCGAGACGTTGGTTCGGAGATGACGATTGGGACCGCGGGGCGCGGGAGGCCCGTTGGCGCAGGCGGCTCGGCGCTGGAGCGGCGGTATTCGTCCTCGGGGCAGCGGCCGGGTCTGCCGGAACGGCCTGGCTGATGGCCGGTGTGGGCGACCGTGCGGCCGCACAGGGGGCGGGTGCCTCCGGGCCGTCCTCGGCTCCGTCCGCGCCGCAGGTGACGCCCAGCCCCTCCGTTCCGGGTGACGGCACGCCGGGGAGCGCCGGCGTCCCGGGCACCGGCGCGGCGGGCGCGGGTGCGCCCGGTGCAGGGAACGCACCAGGGACGTCGAGCCCCGGGGCGTCGTCGGGATGGACCCCTTTCACCGGCGGGATCGACATCCCGGCCATCTACCAGGCGGCCTCCCCCAGCGTGGCGACCATCACGGCCGTCACGCCGTCCGGGCAGAGTAACAATCCGCAGGAGGACATCGGCACCGGGTTCCTCATCGATGCGAACGGAGACATCGCGACCAACGAGCACGTGGTCAGCGGCAAGAAGCAGGTATCCGTGAAGCTCGGCGGCCAGACCTACACGGGTCAGGTCGTCGGGACGGATCCCATGGACGATCTGGCGGTGGTGCGGATCTCGCCGCCGCCTGGGGTACGCCCGCTGTCGCTCGGCAGCGCAAAGGGGCTGCAACCGGGAGAGCCGGTCGTGGCCATCGGCAACCCGTTCCAGCTGACCAACAGCGTGTCGGCCGGCATTGTCAGCGGCCTGAACCGGTCCATGCCGACGGAGAGCGGCCGCCTGATGAGCGGCCTGATTCAGATCGACGCCGCCCTCAACCCAGGCAATTCCGGGGGGCCGCTGTTGGACGCCAGAGGTCAGGTGATCGGCATCAACACCGCGATCGAGAGTCCGGTCGCCGGGTTTGTCGGTATTGGATTCGCCATCCCCATCGATCGATTCGTGGCACTTCTGCCAAACCTGCTGCAGGGCACCGCGGTAGACCACCCGTGGCTCGGCATCCGCGCGCTGGACATCGATCCGGCCGTTCAGCAGCAGTTCAAACTCCCGGTCTCGCAGGGGGTGTTGGTGATCAGCACGGTATCGGGCAGCCCGGCCGCCAAGGCGGGCCTGCACGCGGACAGCGGCGGGGCGGACAAACCGGTCGGGGACGGGGACATCATCACGGCCATCGACGGCCACCCGGTGGCGGATGTGGCCGAGCTGACGGCCATCGTCAACCAGGACCGCGTCGGCCAGACCGTCACCTTGAGCGTCCTGCGCCGGGGCAAACCCATCTCGGTCCGGGTCACCCTTGGGCCCTGGCCCGCGGGCGGGGGCGGCTGATGCCCCACAGCATCCAGACTCCGCCGGCGAGGAGCGCCGCGCCACCGACGCAAAGCCCCAGGGAAAACGTCAGGGGGCGGTAGACGAGGCGCACATTGTGCGAACCTTTCGGGACGCGGACGGCCGTCAATACCCCGCCGTATCCCGTCCCCGCCGCCTCCACCGGCGCTGGTTGGCCATCGACGGACGCGCGCCAGTTCGGATCGTACGTCTGCGCCAGCACCAGCCATCCGCCCGTCTCCGAATCCACGCGCCATTCCTGTTCATCCGCCGTCCACCCCACCGGTTTTACGCTGCCGGAGGCTGGTTGCACCCCCGCCAGATCGGAGGTCACCCACGCCGGACGGGTCCGGTCCGGATTCTCCCAGACCGTCTCCCGGCTGTCCTGATACACCGCCCGCCACGGCCGCGGTCCGAGCGTCCGGTGGACCGGCAGCACCGTTGGCGCCTCCGAGCCGCTCGCTTCCACCCACCGGAGGTCTGCGATGGTGAACGATCCGCCCCACGCCTCGCTGCGGATGGTGACCCGTGTCGCTGCGTCTTGGGGCCAATCGGCGGGCAGCGTGACGTAGTAGTCCTCCGTGGGGTAGCTGTAGATCCAGTGGGTGACGGTCCGGGTGCCCGCGGTCAGCGTGATGGAGCACAGCGGGCGGCCGTCGATCGCGCTGGCCGGCGCCTCCAAGTGCATCTGCAGGCCGATGGCGCCCTTGGGCACGTTGGGCAGCCAGTGCGTGTACGAGGTCTCGGCGCCCGGCAGGCCGAAGACCGGCTCGTCCCCGGCAGGCGTGACGACGTAGCGGACGTCGTACGCGTCGAGGATGGAGGCGGGCTCAGCCTTGAGGACAGCGTCGGTCCAGGTGAGTGCGACGGATTGGTCGTACCACGCAGGGACGAGCGAATCGTACCCGTTGAGCGCGGGGATCTGATAGGCGGCCGCCTGGTCATACGAGATGGACGTCTCGCCGAAGGCGGCGGCGCGGGCCAGCGGATCGTCCTTCGGCAGATGCGCCTGAAGGTATTGGATGGCGCCGCTCGGGGCCTGGTAGGGTGCCTTTGCCACGAGGACGAAAGGCGACAATAGAGTCGCCTGGCCAGCACTGGTGACGGCGGCGAGGCCCCACATCCCCCATCCGTACAGGCGATCCCGCCGGGCGAGTACGAGGCTGAAGAGCACGATGGCGACGCAAAGCGCCGCCGGGTGGGTGAACGCGGCGCGCGGGGCGTGCGCCAACGGGCCCCACAGACGGGCGGCGGCCAGGACCGCGAAGAAGACGGCGCACCAGATGGCCACCCAGCGACGCATAGGGGCGTCCAGGCGTGCCGCGCCCAGGCCAGCGAGGGCGCTGAGCGCGAAGTCCACGAGGCCGATGTACCTGGCCGGGATGCGAAACAGGTCAAAGCCCGGGACGCGGGTCAGGACGATGTCGAGGAACCCGTAGCTGCCGAGGGCGAACACCGCGCACACCAGCGCGATCGCGGTGAGGCGCTGCACCTCGGCCGACGTGCGGAACCGGGTCACGACCGTCGCCAGGGCGAGCGCCAGGGCGACGATCCCGATGCCGCCGGTATACTCCCAGAAGAGGTTGCTGTGGTCGATGGGAAGCAGTGTGGACAAGGAGATCGGAACGCCGGTGTCGCCGCCGCCGATGGAAAACGGACTGAGAAATTGCAGCCAGGCGCTCGGCGGCATGGACCCTTCGAGCAAAAACCCGGCGGCCGGATGTTGGCGATCGGAGTAGGTGACCAAGGCAGCGGTCGGCAACCACTGCGGTGCCGCGAGGAGCAGGCCGAATGCGGCCGACCCGGCGACAGCGCCGAAGCGGCGCCACCGCACGGATCGCCGAGTTTCGACGGCCCATAGCAGGAGATAGAGGGCCAAGTAGAGAAACGTGTAAAACGTGACCTGGGGATGGCCGGCGTACACCATCAGCGCGAGGGTCCCGGCCAACACGCCGGCATACCGGCGACCCGTGGATTGGCGCAGCCCTGCTGGGCGGGCTGGGTGGCCATGGCCCGGGGACTCGGGGAGAGCCCTCGGAGAGAGGAGCAGGCCGCGCGCGGCCCAGGCGATCCAGGGTAGCCAGCTCATGGCATCGAACATTTGGGTGTGCACCTGGTGGCCGATAAAAAACCCGCTCGCGGTGAAGGCGATGGCGCCCGCCGCAGCCCCACGCCGGCTATTGACGATGGACCACACGAACAGGTACATGCCGGTGGCGGCGACGAGTTCGTGGGAGAGATAGGAGAGCTTCATCGCCAGGGCGACGGGGGCAAACAGGAAGAGCGCATTGGGCAGGTACAGTGGCCCGGCCTGCCCGGCGGCGAGAAACGGCTGTCCGCCGAAGCTGAACGGATTCCACAGGGGCCACTGGCCGTGGTGGTAGAACCAGGCCAGCAGCGTGCGTTGCGGGGCGTTGAGCCGGGACAGGTCGTCGTAGCCCATGGCGTCGGACGACGCCCAACCGGGATAGGCCACCATCACCAACAACCACACCGCGGCCAGCGCGACGGCGTGCCGGGCCCAGCGGTTCAGGTGGCGCGTGGTGCGCTCTTCGCCGACGGGATGGGATGGAAGATGGTGATGGTCAGAATGCCAGCGTGCCAATCGTGCCCCTCCGTGATGCCTCGCGTAGTCTCAGATAGACGGATTGGACGACAGGGTCCGGTTTTCCCGCGCGGTTTCCGGCCCCTGTGAACGAGGAGTGTCGCCATGGGGTGCTTCAATGTCCATTGTCAGGAACCCTTTTGCGCCTACGGATGCTTTCGCGAACACGCGGCCATGGTTCGCCACCTAGTCTACCACATCACACGGGACGCGAACGACGTGGAAGACTTGACGCAGGAGATCATGCTGAAGGTGTACCGGTCGTTGGACGGATACCGCGGAGGCAGCTTTCGTGCCTATGTGGCGCGCATCGCGCGGAACCATTGTTACGACGTGTTGCGCCGCCGCCAGACGGGTGAGCTGCCGCTGGCCGACGAGACGCTGGCCACCGTGGCGCCGGGGCCGGAGGAGTTGGTGGTTCAACGGGAGGCCGTATGGGAGGTGGCGCAAGCGATCAACCAATTGCACCCTCTGGACCGCGAAATCCTCCTGTTGCGCCATGTGCACCAGTTCAGTTACGACGAGATCGCGGCGGCGGTCAACATGCGTCCGGGCGCTATCCGCACTCGGGTGGCCCGGGCCCGGCGAAAACTCGTGGACCTTGTCAACGGGAGGGAAATGCGTGAGGCACCTGAGTTGGGATGAAGTGTGGGAGTGGGTGCAGGGTGCGGAACTGCCTGCCGCCAAGCGATCGCACGCCGGGGTTTGTCCCGTTTGCGCCGAACGGATGCGCCGATGTGAGCAATTGCATCGGGCATTGGTCTGCACGCTGACGGCAGGGGTCGGGGTGACGGCGGGCGACGACGACGCCCTGTTGGCCTTCCTGCGCCAGGAGGCAGGAATGTTGCCCGCTCCGGTGCAGGCGGCGGGCGCGTTTGCGGGGGCGGTTGTGGGCTCGGTTACCAGCTCGGGTGTGGGCTCCGTTACGGGCTCAATTGCGGGCTCCGTTGAGGGCTCGCGGACAGGTCGTGCGAACCGTGCCCGCCGGCGGTGGACCCGCGCTGTCGTTGGCATCGGAGCCGCGGCGTGCGCCGCCGCAGGTGTGTCCTGGCCCAGTCTGCACGCGCGGTGGACGCATCAAATGGATGATGCCGGCTCGACGGTGGCCGTGGCCGCGGCAGGCTTAGATGGCGCGGCCCTCGGTGCCGCCTCGGACGCGGGGCTTGTCGCAAACGGGCCGGCTTCAAGGGGCGGTGCCGAAGGTACCGCCGGCGGGCGCCACGCGGCCGGGCGTTCCGGGCAGGGCGCGTCCGCTGGCAGTACGGCCGCTGCGACCTCTACGGCGGCAGATGGAACAGGGGCTGTCGGCGAGACCGCGGGTGGCTTGAGCGCCGCTGCCCCTGCGGCCCACGTCGCGGGCGAGTCCGGCTCCGCCGGCACCGTCACCCGTCGGGCGACGCAGTCGGCGTCCAGCGACGGAGGCGGGGAGAGCGCGTCGTGGGTGCAGACGGCGGGATCGATTGGGGAGAGGCCGTCCAGCACGGGTGCAGCCGCGGCCCCGTCGGCCGGCGCGCGTGCAGCGGACGCTCCCACCGTGGCGTCCCAGTCGATGCAAAAGGCCGGGCCGGCGCGTGTGCAGGGCCGCGTTCAGGTGCGGGCCTCCGACGGGAAGGTCCTCTCCGGAGCGACGGTGACCTTGTCGGCCGGCGGCCGGGTTTTGGCCACCGCCCGCACACTCGGAGACGGATGGACACCGGTGCTTTCGTTCACCGCACCGGCCGATCCGATGTTATCTTCGTCCACGCCGTCGGCCTCGGAGGCGCCGGGGGTGGCGGTGGTGACCGTCGAATGCCCCGGATACCGGCCGGCCGTGGTTTACGAGGTCGGGTTGGCGGACGGGGCCTGGATCGCACCGGTTGTGACGTTGGAGTCGATCACGCCGGTCACGCCGAACCCTGTGCGACCGAACCCGATCCCGGTCACATCCACCTCTTCGACATTTCAAGCCTAGCGAGTTCTGCAACGGTTGTGCGTCCAAAGGTCCATCCACGGGGTGCCGGGGGTGCCTGCTCCCGGCACCCGCCTGTTGGCCAGTGGTGCTACTGCTCTCGGCGCTCAGTGGCTTTCGGGTGATACACGAACGGCTTGCGCCGCCGCCGTCCTGCGTAGGATTGGTGGAACATCTTGAGGAGCGCTCGTTTTTCAAGCCGCGAGACGTACGATCTGGAGATGCCGAGCATATCCGCGACTTCGTTTTGCGTCCACTCCTGCCCGTCGGCCAGGCCGAACCGCAGCTCGATCACCCGGCGCTCCCGTTCGTCCAGGGTATCCATCAGCTTCAGGACATGCCGGATCTCCATCCGCTTGCTGACCTCTTCCTCGGTATCGTCCGCGTCGGTGCCGAGCACGTCCCCGATGGTGATCTCGTTCCCCTCCTTGTCCGTTCCGATAGGACTGTTGAGGGACACATCCTTGCGCGTCTTCTTCAAGGCCCTCAACTGCATCAAGATCTCGTTCTGAATGCACCGTGCCGCGTACGTGGCGAACTTGGTACCTTTGTCCGGCTGAAAGGTCTCGACGGCCTTGATGAGGCCTACCGTGCCGATGGAGATGAGATCGTCGTGATCGATCCCGGATGAGTCGAACTTCTTCGCCACGTGGGCGACCAGTCTGAGATTGTGTTCGATGAGCTCCTGGTAGGCGGCGCGATCGCCCTTCAGCCATCGTTCAAAGCACTCGCGTTCCTGCTCTTTGTCCAACGGTTGGGGGAAGGACTGGTGCATGTAACCGGTCACCAGGGTGATGTCCCGGAGGACGGACGCCATGGCCATGGTGAGAGACAACACTGCCGCTGCACCTCCGAACCGTGGAAAATGCACAGCATGTTGCAGCGTATGCGGGCGAATGGGATGTGTGCGGGCGAGTGGAGGCGGGCGATGAATGGTGCGATGGATGGAGACGGTCGATGCGTGGTGGGGGCGGGGGCGGGCGATGTGGGGCAGGGGATATGGGGCGGGGGATATGGGGCGGGGGATATGGGGCGGGGGACCCTGGCGTCTCTCACCGTTAGCAGCCGATTTTTGCTCATGTGGGGGGTCTCACGCGCCCCATTGTATCCGATTTGTGCTTAGTCAAAGGCCTCGGTCGCTCCATAGCGTCCGAATCGTATTTATCCAGGTCGCGCGGCCCAATCCAGATCGCCGGTAACGCAACATTTTATCTTTATGTGGCCAGCCGGGCATGACTCAACATCAAAACGGTTTTTACCACGTTTCACCCCTGGTTCGATGACAACAAAGCGTTTGTTATGGCCGTCGGGCCGACGCAACAGCCAAAAAAAGCAGGAGGGGAGTCCCTCCTGCAACGGTGGTGTCCGGTCCGTCCATGGCGTATAACGGACCGTGATCATGTGCGTGACATGGGAGGACACGCCTCAGAAGCGGTCGCCTAAATCATCCTTCCATGGGTCCCCGCTGGTCCAGTGCGTGTTCACCGCCTCGGTGGTGACCTTTCGGATGAGGTCATCGCGTTTGAGCAGCTCGGGCAACAGTTCGGCACCCAGCCCTGGTGATTCTGGGACCTGCATGCATCCATTCTTCATCTGAATAGGATGTGTCACGATATCCTGGAAGTAGGTATTGTAGAAGGCTCGCACGGATTCGCAGATGAAGAGGTTCGGTACGTTTGCGCAGATGTGCGCGTTCGCCAAGTTGATCACGGGTCCGCCACAGTTGTGGGGCGCGATGGGCAGATGATACGAACTCGCGAGGGTGGCGATCTTCTTCATCTCTGAGATACCACCGACCCATGCGATGTCCGGCATGACGATGTCGACGGCGTGTTGTTCGAGGAGCGGCAAGAACTGAAATCTGGTGAACAGGCGTTCGCTGGCACAGATCGGCGTGGTGGTCGCGTCACGCAGTTGTTTCAACGAACCGATGGGATCGGGTGGCATCAAGTCCTCATACCACATCACATCATAGGGTTCCAGCGCGTGCGCGATTTTAATGGCGGCCGGCAGGTTCCAGCAACAGTGCCCTTCGATGGCGATCTCCATCTGATCTCCGACGGCCTTTCGAATCCGCTCCACCAGTTGCACGCCCCAAGCCAGATCTTCTTTGGAAATTGACTGCCCGCCGGTTTTCACGGAAAGTTCGTCGAATGGCCAGATCTTCATGCCGTGAATGCCATCTGCCAGGAGGCTCAAGGCCAACTCTTCCGGACGGGTGGTGAACCACTCGTGGTCCCGATAGGGGCCGTGGCTGACACATGTGTTGTAGACGGGAATTTCATCCCGGCACTTTCCGCCGAGCAGCCTGTACACGGGCAGGTTGGACGCTTTGCCGAGGATGTCCCAGAGGGCCATGTCGATCGCGCTGAGTGCACGAATTTCAGTACCTGCAAAACCGTGATAATGAATCGCCTGAAACATGTCACGCCAATGGCGTTCGATCTCCAGTGGATTTTTGCCAAGCAACATGCCGGCAAACACGTCGTGAATGACGGCGGCCGAGGATGACGGGCGCGGAAAGGTCTCTCCGAGCCCGCTCACACCTTCATCTGTGTGAATTTGGACGAACAGGTGGTGCGGGTGTTCCGGCAGTTGAATGGTCTCAATTGCCCGGATTCTCATGATGTCAAGCTCGCTCCCTTCAAACGGACGCATTCTCTTTACCCTTGTATCCGTACACCTCTGGCAAGATGAAGATGGCCGCGAGCAATCCGATGAGCGGGAACAGGGCGGTAAACAGGGTGGCGTTTCCTTTGCCGATGGCGTTAAAGAATGAAGGGAACAAGAAAATGCTGAGGAACGATGGCAGTTTGACGAACACGTACGCGAAACCGGTGGCAGTGCCGCGGTACTGGGAGGGGGCGACCATCGACGGGATCGTCATGACGTTTTCCGCATCCCAGTAGTGTCCCCACAGCATGGCCGCGGCCACGAACGGCAGGAGCACGAGCGTGTTGGTGTAGATGGCGATGGCGGCCACAATCAGAGACACGAATACGATGGAAAAGCCGTAGATGGCCAGTTTTCTCTGGCCGATTCGGGGCACGATGAGAGGTCCAACCCAGCCGGAGATGACGGCAATGAGGTAGAGGAACAGGCTGATGAGATCTGTCTGGAAGACGCCGGACACGTGGAGGAGAACGAACAACACGGGAAGGTAAAACGCGAACGTGGAAAACTCGCTGCCTTGGGCGAAACATGCGATCCACCCGTACAGGGTCGCACGCCAACGCACAGGATCACGGCGGATTTCTGACAAGAAAGCGCTCAACCTTGGACGAGGTACGTCGAAGTTCTCATCGGGTAACATGTCCAGCGGGTCTCCGTACATGTCCTGGGCGATCCTTTTCGCCTCGCGGAATTGACCTCGATGAATCAACCAGATGACGGTCTCCGGGAGGTTCAAGCGCAAGATGAAGAGAACCAATGCCGGGAGTCCGGAGAGGCCCAACATGACGCGCCAGATGGTATTCTGCGGAAGGCCAAGGCCGAGGAATAACAGGACGACGGCGATGGCGACCACTTCGCCCACTGCGAACATGAACTGCCACCGGTTCCCCATGACCTCGCGTTTGCCACGCTGCATGTACTCCATAATGTACGTGTAACCGTTGGCGATATCCGTGCCCAAAGGAATTCCAAGAATGAATCGGATGATCACCAGTTGGGTCATGCTTGTGACAAACCCCTGAGCGGTACCGAACACGAAGAAGGTGATCATGGTTCCGAGAAACACGGCCCGCCGTCCGACCCGATCCGTCAGCCAACCGCCAGCGAGCGATCCGATGACGGCCCCGCCTTGGGTTGCTGCAGCCGCCAAGCCGAGCATCCATGCGGACGGGTGAAACGCCTGCTGGATGAAAATCAGGACAAACGAGATGGAGTACAGGTCCCAGGATTCTACGAAAATCGACGCGATCATCAGCCAGCCTACCCGCGCGCCTCGAGTACTGTACTTGTCAACCAAATGTTCGATGGCATTTGCGATAACCCCAGCATCGAAAGTGCCACGCGCCGCTTCCACGACACACACTCCCTTCCAGGAGAGTCCGTATTGATTGACAATTCGATATTATCGATTTATGATCGATAATGTCAATCCGGGGGAGGGCAGTCCTGGATGGGGAGTATGACTCTTTATCGGTCCAAACGGGAAGTGTTGAGCGACCGGATCTTCAAGGCGCTGCGGCTTCAAATCATCACCGGACAGCTACGACCGGGGGACCGGATCGTGGAGTTGCGCGTGGCGGAGACATTCGGGACAAGCCAGGCGCCCGTACGAGAAGCGCTGCAACGTCTGGATCACGAGGGGTTGGTCGAAACCATCCCGCACACGGGCACGTTTGTGTCGCACATGTCGTTCGGCGAGATCGAGCAGTTGTTCGAAATGCGCCGGTTCATCGAGATCGCGTCGGCCAAAGTCTTGTTGCGGCGCGCGAGAGACAGCGATGTTGCGGCTCTGCGGACCGCATACGAAAATATGCGGATCGCCGCGCGACGCGGCGACTTGACAGAGTTAGTGACGCAGGACGTGGAGTTTCATCGCCTGCTGATTGCACTTGCGGACAGGAAGGTATTCCTGCGCGTGTGGACCACGATGGACGGCCAGATTCGGCGCTTTATTTCCCACGTTTCCGTCAAGTACTTCGACGAGATGATCACCCTCGCGGAACGGCATGAGCCGATTCTCGAGGCGATCCAAACCCGCCACGAGGACGATTTGGTGCGGCACCTCACAGAGCATCTCGCTCTGGACGAGTCATGGCGGGCCTTTCTGCGGGATATCGTCGATCCGATTCCGTCGCGAGAAGTCTGAACGATTTGCGAGATTGCAGGGCAGGTGTGGAGAGATGGCCAAAATTACTCGGGTGGATACGGCGGTCGTGCAAGGGAACTACGAGTGGACGTTCGTCCGCGTGTATACGGATCATGAGTATGGAACCGGGGAGTGCTTTTTTGCCCCCGGCCTGACAGCGACGATACGAGATATGACACCGCTGTTGCTGGGTGAGGACCCGCGGGATGTGGACCGATTGTGGAACAAGATGCGCTGGGCCGTTTCGCACGCGGGCGCCACGGGCGGGACCGTGTGGCACGCCATCAGCGGGATCGAGGCCGCCCTGTGGGACTTGACCGGCAAACTGTTGGGCGTGCCGATCTATCAATTGCTGGGAGGCAAGTATCGCGATCGCATTCGGATCTACATGGACTGCCACGCAGGCGAGGGCTTGGAGGCGATGTCCAGCGTGCAGTTGCCGGTGAATCCGGCGTGGAGCACGCGGCGAGGACATTCGCAGACAGCGGAAGACAATCACCCCATCCATGGCCGCGCATACGGCCGGCCAAAGACGGACGAAGTGTTCACGCCGCAGATGTACGCCGAAAGAGCGAAACAGGCAGTGGAGATGGGATTTACGGCCATTAAGTTCGATCTCGATGTACCCAATCCCTATACGCATGACAGCCTCAATGGTGCGTTGAATGCGGCCGAAATTCAATTCATGGTGAACCTGGTGGAGGCGGTGCGGGAAGCCGTCGGTCCTGCCGTGGATGTGGGCTACGACTGCCACTGGCGGTACAACGTCGCCGATGCGATCCGTTTGGCCCACGCCCTGGAACCGTACCACATCGCCTTTCTCGAGGATCCGGTCCCGCCGGAGAATGTGGAAGCCCAACGCCTGATGACCCGTTCCGTGCGCGTGCCTGTCAGCACCGGGGAAAACCGTTACTTGCGGCATGGTTTCCGAGAGCTCTTCGAAACCCATGCCGTCAGCCTGGTGGCACCGGATTTCCAGAAGGCAGGGGGGCTGCTGGAATCCAAACGGATTGCGGAGATGGCAGACACCTACTATATCAACGTCATCCCGCACAACATCTCGAGCCCCATCGGAACATTCGCCTCCTGCCATGTGGCGGCCGCTATCCCCAACTTTCTCGCACTGGAGTTTCACGCGGCTGACGTTCCGTTCTGGGGAGAACTGGTGGGCCGGAAACGTGAAGACCTCATTGTCGACGGGTACATTCGGCTCCCCGATCGACCGGGATTAGGGGTGGAATTGGACGAAGAGACCGCGCGCCGCTACGCGAAGCCGGGTGAGCCGTGGTTCGGCGAGAAGGTGGAACAAGATGGGTGAGCGGTGTGCATCCGGTCATCCGATGGACATCCGGTTCTGCCGCGCGGTGGGGTGAGCTTCCATGGACTTAAGGAACGGCGCCGAAGTCACGTCTTACCTGATTCGAAAGGGTGTGATGGCACCGGGTACTCGGGCGACCCTCGTCCCGTTGACCGGCGGGGTATCCAGTGAGGTCGTCTTGGTGCGCAACGGGCGGTCCTTGGTGCTCAAGCGCGCCCTGGCCAAGTTGCGCGTAAAGGAAGATTGGTACGCGGGAACGGAGCGGAATCAGGTGGAGGCGGAGTGCCTGCGGCGCGTTTCGGCGTTGGCGCCGGATTTCGTCCCGGAGCTCGTGCTCGAGGACCGCGATGCATCGCTATTCGCCATGGAGTACGTGGACGGTCCAACCTGGAAGGCAGAATTGCTCGCCGGGCGGATGGACTTCTTCGTTCCGGAGCAGCTTGGCCGCTTTCTGGGGGCGCTGCATCGGAGCTCTTACAAGAATCCGGCGTGGCTTGCGCCTTTCGAGAGTAAGGCGTTGTTTTACCAGCTGCGGGTATCGCCTTACTTCGTTTTCATCCGGCCTCGTTATGCGGCGTGGACAGAGGCGTTGGACTTCGTGATCGACGGGCTCATGTCGCGATCCGAGGTCTTGGTCCACGGGGATTTCAGCCCCAAGAACGTCTTGTTGCGCCAGGGACAGCCGTGCGTGTTGGACTGGGAGGTCGCTCACGCAGGGCACCCCGCCTTTGACGTCGGGTTTCTGCTGAGCCATCTGCTCCTCAAAGCGATTCACTTCGGCGTAAACGGTCAAGCTTGCCATCAGGCGGCCCAGGTGTTTTATGACACTTATTTCCGGGAGGTTCAGGTGTTGCCCGAGCCCGAGTACCGTCCAATGGTCATGAGGACCACCGGGGCGTTGATGCTCGCCCGGGTCGATGGAAAGTCGCCAGTGGAGTATCTGACGCCTTCCGAGCAGGAGGTCGCCAGGCGCGGCGGGATCGCGCTGCTGACCGGAGAGGTGGACCATCTGCAGGATTTCCAGTGGATGGGATGACGAAGCCGGAGCGGAATCCATTCTGGACGCGGACATGAACTCAAATGAGAAATACAAAGGAGTGAAAACCCGTGCGGTTATGAGGAAAGGACGGCGCTTGTCACAGGGGCTGATTTGGAATCGGAAAGGCGATTGCAGTGTGGTTGACCGAAGGAGGCGCTCACGTTCTGTGCTGCGACGCAAATGAGATGGCTGCACACACGTTGCCGCGTCCGTTCGCGCCAAGGAACTCCTTTCCCGAAGTTGGCCTGAGGACGTAAGCCAGGC
The DNA here is from genome assembly GCF_000702485.1 of Alicyclobacillus macrosporangiidus CPP55. Lineage (GTDB taxonomy): Bacteria > Bacillota > Bacilli > Alicyclobacillales > Alicyclobacillaceae > Alicyclobacillus_H > Alicyclobacillus_H macrosporangiidus_B. The sequence goes on from NZ_JNIL01000001.1 coordinate 3,593,387, forward strand.
GGAGCAAGTCGGGGAGTTGTTCGAGAGACTGGACAACGCAAATGTTCGTATTGACGTCCTTTTGAATAATGCTGGTGTTGGGGTGTTGGGGTGTTGGGGGCCTGTGCGAATCCCACTCCGGACTGGCATCGCAGGTTAGCCGTCAACTTAGCTGTATGCTTTCTGATGTGCCGGGCAGTCCTATCCAACATGGTGCGCGCGGATGGCGGCGTCATCATTAACATGAGTTCGGCCGCCGCACTCGCCCTAGTGACGGACAGGGGGGCGTACATTACGTCTAACGCGGCGTGTCTGCTTTGACGAAGTCCATGGCCTAGATTATGTGGACAAAGGTATTTGGGCCATCACGGTATGCCCAGGTATGGTCCAGATCCCCCTGGATTGAGCGAATCACCGCAAACTATCCAGATCCCGCTGAGGCTCAGAAAGCCATGGATTAACGACAACCAATGGGCCGGTTCGGGAAGCCGGAGGAAATCGCGGCAGCCGTCGCTTTTCTCGCTTCGGAGGACGCCAGCTTCATTAAGGGCACGGTCTTTGTGATTGATGGTGGGTTTACCGTACGTTGAACAACGTGTGATACCTCGAAAAAATCTCCCTCTGCTACTCTTTCTTGGACAACCACGTATGAAAGTCACGAGAGGATTGAGGATTAAGGATCGTAATTGGCTATATTGTATAGCAATTCTGTGTTGAATACTGATTGTGAATGTGGTATATAGAACCTAACGAGTTCGTAAAGTATCATTACTAACAAGCTTCAGTTACTTCGTTGCTTATCGCCGTCGACGAGAGGTATTACTAATCAATTGAATATTCATGTTATGTTGTTCTGTTTGGAAATGGGGGCGACATGATGTCTACATTGGCTCAAAATCAAGGGGTGTCCGCAGGAACCGTCGCGTCGAGAAAACTAGGTTGGTACAAGTATCGAAAAGGTTTAGCTCCCTACATTTGGTTACTTCCTAGTTTTCTGCTGATTCTGCTGTTCACGCTGTACCCGGTCTATCAGTTATTTGTCACGTCGTTTTCAAAAATGGATTTGGCGGGCATCAGTCACGGATTCGCCGGATTGTCCAACTACGTTCACCTGATCCAAGAACGTAACTTCGCGCATACAATCTCCAACACCATTGTATGGACTGTGTCGATCGTGGGGTTGAGTACGATCATCTCACTGGGAGTAGCCGTCCTTCTTAACATTGATTTTCCAGGTCGTAAATTCGTGCGCGCTGCGTTGATCGTTCCATGGGCTGCTTCTCTGTTAATTACGGCTTCTATCTGGAAATGGATTTTCGACTACAATTACGGAACATTAAACCTTATATTGAAGGACTTAAGTATCATTGATCACAACATCTACTGGCTGGCAACGTACCATACGTCGTTCCCGGCGATGATCTGGATTGGGATATTTGTCACCATTCCATTCACTACGTTCGTCTTACTGGCTGGGTTGCAGACCATTCCGAGTGAATTGTATGAAGCCGCTAGCGTGGATGGAGCGAGGCCGTGGGAAAAGTTTCGGCACATCACACTGCCTTCGCTGCGTCATTCGCTCATCGTGAGCACTGTCCTGAACACCATTTATGTTTTCAATTCCTTTCCTATAATTTGGACGGTAACCCAGGGGGGGCCCGCCAACGCGACACAAACGCTCATCACCTATCTATACTCCTTGGCTTTCCAGGTCAATAACTTGGGGGAAGCGGCGGCCGCCTCCGTCATTAGTTTCGTACTACTGTTGGTCTTCTCGATTATCTATGGGTACATGGTGTTGAGGAGTGATTAAATGAGATCCGCACGTTCATCGCCCGCACGTACAAGACCGGCAATCCTCGTCATCGCGTATCTGTTGATGCTCATCCTGTTGTTTCCGTATTTGGTCATGATCCTGACTTCCCTGAAGTCTGAGCAGACCGTCTACTCCATTCCGCCCACGTTATTGCCGCATCCGTGGTATTTTCAGAATTACGTGGACGTCTGGACCAAGGCTCCTGTATTGCAGTACCTACTCAACACGATCTGGCTGGCGACCGGTGCAACCGTAATTGCCTTGATTTGTGGCATACCAGCCGCCTATGTGTTGTCAAGGCTCAAGTTCCGCGGCAAGAGATTCTATATGTATCTCCTGCTCATCACGCAAATGTTTTCTCCTGTGGTGTTGGTGGTGGGTTTGTACCGCGAGGTGCTCTGGATGGGGCTGATGAACAACGTGTGGTCCCTGGTCCTCATTAATGCTGCGTTCAATCAGGCATTCACGGTCTGGTTGCTGAGTGGGTACTTCTCCAGCCTGCCGTACGATCTCGAACAAGCCGCCTGGATTGACGGCTGTTCCAGATGGAAGGCGTTGTTGAGAATCGTGCTGCCATTGGCGTTACCGGGAATTGTTACGACCGTCGTGTTCGTGTTCATTGCCGCTTGGAATGAATTTGCCGTCGCGCTTACTGTCATCTCGAGTGAATCCGCGAAACCGTTGACAGTTGGGATCTATGCGTTCATGGGCCAGTACTACACCCAGTGGCAATATCTGTTTGCGGTCTCCATCATCGCCACAGTGCCGGTGGTCATCCTCTTCCTCGCCATCGAGAAATATCTCATCAGTGGCTTAACGGCGGGAGGGGTTAAGAGTTGACTGTGCAGACCACGAAGGGTGGTGGTTCTCGGCAAGAGTTGTGAAGGCTCCGTGTCTGCGTCGTGGTATGGTGAGATTTGTAACATTGACGAGGAGGTGGCAAATGTGAAGCCCACGAAGAGCAAGTTGGCCCTGGCAGCTAGCACGGTGGTGCTCGGAACCAGCCTGGTTGCGTGTGGACAGGAAAACGTCGGAACTAGCAGTTCGGGAGACAACAACAATCCCGTCACCATCACGTTTGTGGCCGCGGAATACAGCAACAACACGGAACCATATTGGCAGGATTTGATCAAGAAATTCGAAGCCCAAAATCCCAACATCAAGGTCGATCTGCAGGTGGTGGGCTGGGACGCGCTGCCACAGAAGGTCAACACGATGGTCAGCACGCACCAGACCCCTGACCTCTTGAATTACAACCAGTATGCAAGCTTTGCGGCGGACGGGTTGTTGAATCCATGGGACAAGGTCGTGCCACAGAGCCTGATTGATTCCATGTATCCGTCGTTCGTCCAGTCCGGCGAAATGAACAACACGCTCTACGGGCTGCCGCTCATCGCGTCCGTTCGCGCTCTTTACTACAACAAGGATCTGTTCGCGAAAGCCGGTATCACCGAACCCCCGAAGACGTGGTCCGAATTACGTAACGATGCAATGAAAATCAAACAGAAAACGGGCATTCCTGGTTTCGGAATCCCCTACACCAACTTGGAGGGCCAAGCCGATTTCTCTTACTTCGCGTTTGGCAACGGCGGTGGTTGGAAGAAGGATGGCAAGTGGGATCTCAACGATCCCAAAAATGTGGAGGCTCTGCAATTCATGCATGACCTGACGTTCAAGGACAAGGTGACCAATCCGCAGCCGACCGCCATCAACCGCGACGAGATGCAAAAGGTTTTTGAACAGGGCCAGGTTGGTATGATGATCACGGCGAACTTCTTCATCACGTTGATCAAGCAGCAGGCGCCGAACCTGCATTACGGAGTGGCGCCGATCCCGGTCAACGACGGCGTGGCTCCTGTCACCTTGGGTGTCGCGGACTACCTACTGAGTTTCAAGTCCTCCAAACACCCGGACGCCGTATCGAAGTTCGTCCAGTTCTTCTATCAGAACAATAATTATGAGCAGTTCCTGAAGAACGAGGGCATGCTGCCTGTGACCAAGAGCGCAGGGGATGACATCAAGAAATCCGATCCGGACCAGGCGCCGTTCATCGACCTTTTACCGACGGCGCAGTTCTATCCGAACTCGGATCCGAAGGTATCCAAGGCCATTGTGGCGATCCAACAGGCTGGCGAAGCGGTGCTGTCGAATCAGGAAAGCCCGAAACAGGCGCTCGATCAGGCACAGGCTGCGGTGGAAGGCAACTGATCTGTTGTAAGAGTATGCAAGGGTTTTCCCTTGCATACTCTTACCCATCATTTTGGTACCCCAGGGGGGATTGCGTTGCCACGGTATGAGCTGGATACGCCCTGTGTCGTGATCGATCTCGATGTGATGGAGCGCAACATTCGAACTATGCAGAGCTACTGCGACCAGCACGGGCTAGCGTTTCGGCCGCACATCAAGACACACAAGATTCCGGAGATCGCCCATATGCAAGTGCGGGCCGGCGCGCTTGGCATCACGTGCCAGAAGATCGGCGAGGCCGAGGAGATGGTCGCCGCGGGCATCCGGGACGTGTTGATTTATTACAACATCATCGGCCAGAGTAAGCTGGACCGTTTGATGCGGTTGGCGCGGCGGGCCCATATTAGTGTGGCGATTGACCATGAAACGGTTCTCCGGGGAATGGGTGAGGCGGCGGAACAGGCCGACTGCCGGTTGGGTATTTATGTTGATTGTGACACTGGTTACCACCGCACAGGTGTCGCGACACCGGAAGCCGCGCTCGCTTTGGCCAAGATGATCGCTTACTATCCCAACCTTGAATTCCTAGGGTTGGCCACGTTTCCGCTTACGGAGGCCAGCGGACCTTGGTTTGAAACTGCTCAAACCGTGTTTGAGCGGGCAGGTGTGAAGATACCTGGCATCAGCGGGGGAAGCAGTGCTGGACCGAGGATTGCGCATACGGTGAGGGGGCTGACGGAATTACGCGCGGGCACGTACGTGTTCTTTGACTGGTCGTCCGTTCAAACTGGTCTCGTGACCTTGGAGGAGTGTGCCGCGAGAGTGGTCACCACTGTGGTCAACCGCCCTACGGATACAATTGCCATCATCGACGCCGGTTCTAAGACGCTGTCCAGCGACTTCGGCTATATGAAATCAGGGAATGGATACGGATATATTCCGGAGTATCCTGAAGCGAAAATCTACTCGTTGTCCGAGGAGCATGGACATGTAGATTTCAGCGCGTGCAGCTCGGTGCCGGAAATCGGAGAGCAAGTTTCCGTGATACCGAATCATATCTGCGGAACGATGAACATGCATGACGAGGTTGTCGCGGTGAGGAATCATCGAATTGAGGCCGTTTGGAGGGTCAGTGCACGAGGGAGAGTTCGGTAAGTGCGGACCATGGCTGACCACAGGGGAGTGTGCGGTGGATGATCAACACCTATCGTTCTGGAGAGGCTCTGCTGTTGGAGATAGAAAGAACCGTGGTTCCAGACAACGCGATCGCCATGTGGAATATCGGGCAGGAAGGGTACATCCTGAAAGGGCGAAATCAGGTCCTGGTTGTCGACCCTTACCTGACCGATTCCATTGAGCAGGAGAACATGGGGCCCAAGGGGTTGTTTGTCCGGGATTTTCCACCTCCCGTGGAACCATCCGCGTTTCGGGGGTTAACTTTGTCCTATGTACACACTTTCACCAGGATCACTTGGATGTGGCGACGTTGAAGCCGCTGTCGAACGCGTCTCCCGGCGCAAGGTTTGTGGTTCCTGCGTCTCACACGCATCTGTTGACAGAAAGCGAAATCTTCCCATCGAGAGTGGTGGGGGCAAAACACATGGAACCTCTGGAACTGGGTGAGTTCACGGTTTGGCCGATCGCGGAGCGACACCAGCAGGACGAAGTGGACGAACATGGCAATCACTTCTATCTTGGTTACGTCATTCGGGTTAATGGGGTGACGGTCTATCACAGCGGAGATACCATCTATTTCCGCGAACTGGCGGATACGCTCAGGGAGTTTGGCATAGATGTTGCGTTGATCAACAGCAATGGAAGAGACTGGATTAGAGACGAAAACGAAGTGATCGGCAACATGAATTACCGCGAAGCGGTGGAGTTTGCGTACACCATCCAGGCGGACATGGTCGTGCCCATGCACTATGACTTATTCAAGTCCAACCGAGAGAATCCGGCGTATTTCGTCGATTACCTGTTCACACATCATCGCGATTTGAAGTTTCATATGTTTGCTGTCGGTGAGAGATTCATCTACTACAAGTGACTTGAACATGCTGCCATAAAAGTAAGAAACGATTACTAACCTTCCTTAGCCGACAGAAATTTGGGAGGAGAATGAGGGATGCGACTAGCTGGAAAGTCGGCGATTGTCACCGGGGCGGGCCGGGGCATTGGGCGTGCCATCGCGAAAAAGTTTCTGGACGAGGGGGCACGTGTACTGATCTGCGACGTGGTGGAGGACAGGCTGACGAAGTCGGTTACGGTTCTGCGAGCGTTCGGAGAGGTGCACGGCCTTGTGGTGGACGTGACTGACGAGGAACAGGTTCAAAAACTGGTGGATCACGCACAGGCGCTGTTCGACCGCATCGACATCCTCGTCAACAATGCCGGGATCGCCATTTTTGAGAAATTTTTGGACACGAAGCCAGAGAATTGGGACCGCACCATGGCCGTCAATCTGAAGGGGCCTTTCTTAGTGTCGCAAGCAGTCGCCCGTGTGATGATGCAGCAGCGTTCCGGCAGCATTGTCAACATGGCTTCCACCAACGGGATTTTGGGGGAAGCTGAGTTGGCACACTACAACGCATCCAAAGCCGGCGTCATTCTCCTGTCCAAGACGATGGCCATCGAGCTGGCACCGTACAACATTCGGGTCAATTCCGTGTGCCCGGGGTTCATTCTCACAGACTTGGCCGGGGAAGGAGGGATGTCCAGCGAGACGCTTGCACAATACGCCAGCAAGATTCCTCTGGGGCGTTATGGAAAGCCCGAGGAGGTCGCCAATGTGTTCGCCTTCCTGGCTTCCGACGAGGCCTCGTTCATCACTGGCGCAGAATTCGTTGTGGACGGAGGCCAGATCTGCCAGGAATAAGGGAGGAGGTAGATGACTTTGTCAGACGATATACGCGATTGGATCCGGGAGCACCGGGATCTGATTCTGTCCACCAATCGCAGATTGGTTTCCATACCCAGCGAGAACTTGTACCCGCGGGGAAACGAACTGCGGGTGCAACAAGAGGTCGACCGGTTATTGCGCGATATAGGGTTTGCGACGGATATGTTCCTTCCCACGGATGTTCCGGGCTTGCTGGATCATCCCGCCTTCCTCAACGACGGCAGGGTGTATGAGAACCGCCCGAACGTTGTCGGGGTCTGGAAGGGCACGGGGCATGGCCGGTCGCTAATCTTCTCGGGCCATATGGACACAGTGCCGAGGGGTGTCGATGCATGGACGCACGATCCGTTTGGCGGAGAAGTTATCGGCGACAAGCAATACGGCCTGGGCATCTTCGACATGAAAGGCGGCATGGTGGCTGCCATGATGGCTGCCCGGTGTGTGAGAGAACTCGGGTACAAATTGAGGGGTGACCTTCTGATTGAAACGGTGGTCGATGAGGAGTTCGGTGGCGCAAACGCGACGCTGGCGTGTCGCTTGCGCGGATATGAAGCGGACGCGGCCATCGTACCTGAACCGTCGAACCTTGCGATTTGCCCAGTGAATCAAGGCGGCGTCTATTACCGTGTCACGTTCAAGGGGAACCCGGGACGCTCGTTCAGTGGGGAAAACGTCGTGAACCCGGTCTTTGCCGCCGCACGCTTCCTGGAAATTGTGCGCCAGTACCATCACTGGAGAAACCAACGCGCCAATGTCCCGCCCATGTTCGCCTGGAACCCGGAACTGGTCACGTTGGTTCAGACCCTGCGGGCAGGCGATGTCCAGATGGAGTTGGCGGACCGTGTCCCGAGCACCTGCTCGTTTGACGTTTGGATTCAGTGTTTTCCGGGCACCACCGAACAACAGATCTATGAGGAATTCACGGGTTTCTATCAAAGATACGTGGAAGAAGATGAACTCCTTTCGCAGATACCACCGGTGGTGGAAAAGAAGATCCGATTCTTGCCAGGCACCGGGGTGCCTCTGGACCACCCGATCCTCGACACCCTCCAACGCGTTGGACAGGCGTCGAGAACGGGAGGGTTACCCGTTCACGGGGCAGTCTTCGCCTGCGACTCGTTCATGTTCAACCTGTACTCCAAAACGCCGGCCGTGATCCTGGGTCCGACCGGAGGGAATGCGCACGCGCCCGATGAGTATGTGAACATCGAGGACTTCATGACGCTCGTCGAGGTCTACGCACGTACTATCGTGGATTGGTGCGGAGGTTCGAAATGACCGCGTCCGCCGGGTCAAACGAATCACTGGCGAACATCGCATGACGAACTGACGGAGAACACCACGTCGGAAACATCGATTTGCAGAAGGAGAGATGAAAGGATGAAAGAGCAAATTTGCACCGACAAGGCTCCGCAGCCGGCAGGACCGTATTCGCAAGGTCTGCGTGTTGGAAATCGCATTTACGTCGCTGGGCAGGGGCCTATCAATCCACAGACTGGGCGGGTCGAAGCGACGGATATTGCAGGCCAGACACACCAGGTGCTGAAAAACATCCAGACAATTCTGCAAGAGGCGGGCGCTTCTTTAAAGGATGTGGTGAAGGCCACTGTGCACCTGAGTGATCTCAAGTATTTTGACGAGTTCAACAAAGTGTATATGCAATACTTTGAGCAGCCCTATCCCGTACGTACCACCGTAGGCAGTCAATTGAACGGCATTTTGGTTGAAATCGACGTGATCGCGGAAATTTGAGCGGGGGAGGCGAAGCCTGGTGAAGGCAGGATGTCAGCGGGTGGATATCACCCCGGCCGTTGGCACTCCGATTGGCGGTAACGTCAGAAGCGACAATCGTTCACGGTTTGTGCATGATCCATTATTCGCAAACATTCTCTATTTACGCCACGAAAACCAGGAACTACTGTTCATCAATTGCGACCTGCTTGCGCTGGAACGGGATTGGGTGCATCGGCTGAAGGAGCGGGTACTGGAGTTTACCGGCCTGCCTCCTGAGTGCCAGATTGTCACCGCCACACATACCCATTCTGGCCCTGACGTCGGCAGTTCCATGAAGGACGATTACGATCCGATGGTGGTGCGCTATCTGGAATCGTTTGTGGAAGATGTCGCCCGCGGCGCGTGTAAGGCGATGGAGGAGGCAGAGGACTCCACTCTATGGGTGGGGCGGAGTCAGGAGGACTCGATTGCATTCAATCGCAGAGTCTGGCTGCGCGATGGCTCCCTGCACATGAACTGGGAGGGGCTGGACCCGGAGCAGGTGACGCGAACTGCTGGACCGATTGACCCAGAGGTACTGGTCTGGCAGGTCCGGCATCGCGGTGGGCGGGTCCGATGCGTGCTCGTCAATTACACGCTGCATCCTGCGGTGCTCGTTGGCAAGGACTGGGCCTTTTCGAGGGACTATATTCACGATCTCAATGTTTATCTACAGCAGCAGTTGGGTTCTGACGTAGTGGTGCTGTTTGTCAACGGCGCGCTCGGGAACATTAACCATATCAATGTAAAAAATCCTAATCAGACGCGGGGATTTGAAGAAACAGAACGAATTGGTAGAATACTCGGCGAAGCGGTGATGAGGGCACTTGCCAACGCACGTGTCGAATACGAACCTGTATTGCACACACGGATGAAAGTCGTCAGCCTTCCGCGGCGGGTCATCTCCGATGAGGAACTCGCGTGGGCGCGTGACACTTGGGAGGCCTGTGGCGGGGTGATTCCATCACTGTTGGACGGGATCCCGGACGAGGCTTACGCGCGTGAACTGCTGGCGATGGCCAGCAAACACAAGGCGTACATCGCCACGGATCTGCAGGTGGTGCGCGTCGGAGATTCGCTGGTGTTCTGCCTGCCAGGTGAATTCTTCGTGGAGTTTGGACTGCATCTGAAACACCAGGTGCAGCGTCAGGGTCTGGCGAAACACACCTTCGTCTTTGGTTTGGCCAACGATTGTGTAGGATATGTCCCTACCCAAGAAGCGTTTGCACAAGGCGGGTACGAAGTACGCACGTGCCGGCACAGTCAATTGGCTCCGGAGGCGGGGGATATCGCCGTGCGCGCGCTGCTGAACATGGCTTCGTCTCTACGGTAGAAGTAATCATCCCATAGAGTTTCCTTTCGCTTCTCCCAGTGAGTCAGCGGGTTCGCGTAGGATATGTGGCTGGGGTATGGAACTTCCTTTACTCGAACATGACAGATCATAGGGAGAGATCTTGATGGAAGTTTTATATGCACATTTTCAATTTTTACAGGATCAGTTATACTCGCCGGTTCTGTGCGATATCCTCGACGATTTTGGATACCGCCACCAGGCAATGGCTCCGTCGATCCGTCCCCTCGATGATTCGCAAAAGGTAATGGGCAGGGCTTTTACAGTCCTAGTGACGGACGTGTTCGAGATTCCCGATCATCCATACGCTAAAGAGATCGAGGCGGTGGATAGGCTGACTCCCGGTGACGTGATGGTCGTGGCCGGGGGGCGTCGGAGCGAAGTGCCTTGTGGGGAGAGTTGCTCAGCACCGCGGCAGTGTCGAGAGGGGCGCGAGGTACGATTCTCTAGGGATATTGCAGGGACACCATGAAGATTCGACAGATGCAGTATCCCGTTTTCTGTAAGGGAAATCTTCCGTATGATTCCAAAGGTAGAAACGAGGTGGTGGCGTACCAGTGTTCGATTGAGTGTGGTGGCGTGGAGGTTCATCCGGGGGATCTGGTGTTTGCGGATGTGGACGGCGTGGTGGTCATCCCGCAGGCCATTGCAGACAAAGTCATCGAGCGTGCTTTACAGAAGGTGCAATCGGAAAACCAGGTGAGAGCCGCCATTTTGTCCGGGATGAGCCTGGCTGAGGCGTTTCAAAAGTACAACGTTCTGTGATCAAAGGATAAGGAGACATTCATGATGGCCAAGCGCCACTTCTCACTGCAGGAATACTTCATTCGCCGTGGCCTAATGGTCAAACCGAAACTGCACTTCGATGACGACCTGGGCCAGGACGTACTGCAGTGGCAGACCGTCCTGAGAGCAAAGCTGATGGAGCTGATGGAACCGTTTCCTCAAGAAGTAGAGCTACATCCGGAAACGGTATGGCAAGTTGAAAAAGATGGGTTGTACAAAGAAAAGGTCATTTTCGATGTAGAAGAACTGGCGTCTGTCCCTGCGTTGGTGATCAAGCGCACGGATCTGCCTAAGGACGCTCGCCATCCTGCGGTGCTGTGTCTGCACGGACACGGACCTGAGGGAGACTGGCATGCCTACGGAAAGGACCTTGTGACAGGTGTGGCCACCGACACAGTTCGGAAACACGCCATCCAACGGTACAACTATGATTACGCTGTTCAACTCGCCCGGGCGGGCTTCATCACTGTCACCCTAGACTTTCGAAACTTCGGTGAACGGTCTGACGGTAACCTCTATCCTGGGCGGGACAGTTGTAATGTCCATTTCATCCGCGGCCTCCTGATGGGCGTCAAACTGATTACACTCCACGTATGGGACGTGATGAAGACCGTGGATTACCTGGTCACCCGTCCGGATGTGGATCCGGATGCCATCGGGTGTGTCGGATTGTCGTTCGGCGGCACGATGGCCTTGCACGTCGCCGCGTTGGACACAAGGATTAAGGCTGCCTCAGTCTCGTGTGCATTGACGACATACATGGAATACGCAATCAAGTTAGGTAACTTCTGCGGATCTCAGTTCGTCCCGGGTATTTATGAGTACGCCGATTTGTCCGACCTAGCCGGATTGATTGCGCCGCGCCCGCTGCTTGTCGAAAACGGGGTGCACGATCCAGGGTTTCCAATTGAGGCTTCGCTCGCCGCGCAGAAACACCTACGATCCATCTATCGGGCTGCCGGTGCTTCGGAGCGGCTGTTCACTCATGTGTTCGATGGAGCACACAGGTTTTCTGGCGATCACACCGTTTCGTTTCTCAACAATTGGCTACGCGGGCGCTTCTGCGATGAGCACGCCCTGTTCTAAGGGGGCGAATATTGCCGAAGTCAGGATATCAGGTGAGCATATGAGGCAGAATCGATTGCAACGTACGACGGGTTGCCGCATTGAAGACGGCTGGACCTTTCAGGGCATGAACGTGCTTGTCCTACAAAATGAGAAACTGCGGGTCTCCTTGCTTTTGGACAAGGGTGCGGAAATCTTCGAGCTGGTGTACAAACCGCTCGACCTCGATTTTATGTACAGAAGTTCACGGGGCATCCGACGCCAGGGGACGGTGTCTGGATTCCCCTCCACCAATAATACACGATTTCTGGACCAATACTCCGGTGGCTGGCAGGAGGTGTTTCCCGCCGGGAGCGGCGGCTGCGAGTATCGGGGCGCCCTGTTTGGCATGCACGGAGAAGTAGCGCTGTTGCCATGGGACTACGAAATCATCGAGGATCGCAAAGAGAGGATCACGGTCCGCTTATCTGTACGAACCCTGCGCAGTCCATATCTATTGACCAAGGACATCACATTGGTGGAAGGAATATCGGCTTTGGAGGTGAAAGAGGCGGTACGCAACGAAGGACGGGTGCCGCTGCACTTTATGTGGGGACACCATCCGGCGTTCGGACCGCCCTTCATTGGACCGGCAACCCGTTTAGATTTGCCTAGCTGCAAGATCGTGTCGCATCCAGAGCTTTATTCTGTGAACAGCCGATTTTCTCCTCAAGGCGCACTGGCCGTGTGGCCGTTGATTCGTGATAGATGGGGAAATGTCGTGGATCTGAGGGTTTTGCGGGAGTACTCGTGTCAATCCGCCGATATGTTGTACGCGACGGAGATGGAGGATGGGTGGTTTATGCTGACCAACACCCAAATCGGGGTGGGCATTCGCTTCGAATGGGACATCCAGACATTTCCGTATCTTTGGATCTGGAATGAGGCGGGCGGCACGGAGGATTATCCATGGTATGGAAATGCACGGGTTCTTGCATTGGAGCCCTTCACCAGTCTGCCGGGCACGGGACAAGCTGGCCTCCTGGAAGCTATCGAAAATGGCACTGCTGCCATGATTGAACCTGGGCAGACGATATACACTTCGTTCACGGTTACGGTGTACGAGACACATACAGGGAATGAGACTCGTGCCGAAATGAACATTTAAGGAGGCTCGCGATGTGCCAAGGTATGGGGCTCTTAGACCATCCGACCTCAAGAGCGAGAACAAGGCCGCCTTACTGCGGCACGTGTATCGCAATGGTGTGAGTTCGAAACCGGATATTTCGAAATCCCTAGGCATCAGTAAACCAACGGTCTCGGCATTGGTGGATGAACTGGTGGAGGAAGGATACTTGACGGCTGTCGGCATGGGTACTTCCACGAGTCAAGGGGGGAAAAGACCCGTCCTGTACAGTTTCAACGCCAGGGCTGGAAGTGTAATCGGGATCTACATTGGTATAGACGTACTCGAGGGGGCTTTGGTCGACCTCCAAATGACCGTGTTGTCGAAAACAAAGCTTCGCTTCGATCAGCGGAATGTTCCGCAGACGCTCGAACTCGTCTGTGCGATCGTCAGGTCCATGTTGGATCAGGCGGAGCAGATGGGTGTTTCTGTCATCGGGATTGGTGTCAGCGCACCGGGAGTGATCGAAAATCGACGAGGTGTCCTGGTTAACGCTACCCATCTGGAAGGATGGAGTGAAGTTCCCATCGGTCCCTATCTACAATCTCGGTTTCAACTGCCGGTGATGGTGGACAATGAATCGAGAAACATTGCAATGGCGGAAAAATGGTTTGGACTTGGGCGCGATCTGGACACGTTCATCACCCTCCAAACGAAGGGAGGCTTGGGCACAGGAATCATCCTCAATCGTACGATCTATCGCGGCATTGACAACAGCGGCGGGGAATTCGGGCATACCACGGTCGAGTTGAATGGACCGAAGTGCCGTTGTGGAAATCACGGTTGTTGGGAACTGTATGCCACAGAAAGCTCCTTTCTCAAGTGGTTCAATCAAGAGGCAGAAGCGCACCGTCCACCATGGTTTAACAGGAACTCTCACCTGTCGGAGCCGGGTCAGTTAGATATGGAGACGGTTGGAGCCCTGTATGCCATGCAGGATGAATTTACGCTGCCTCGTGTCAAAAGGTACGCGTACTATCTTGGAATAGGTATCGTCAACCTAGTCAATGTGTTTAATCCCGAGGCAATTTTGTTACATGGGAACGTGACGGTGCTCGGCGAATCGTTCCTGTCAGAAGTGGAATCCGTGGTGAGGTCCAGAGCGTTGCATTTGCCTGCCAAACGGGTGCAACTCAAGTATTCGAAGTTTGGCGAGGACATGTCCATTATCGGGGCAGCCACGCCGGTGATCGCGGAGGCCATTGACGGAGAGTTGCTGTTCTTCAATTCTTCAGCCAACTAAGATATACCCTTGCGTGTCGCGGTTCGAGCTGCGACCGCAAATCCGGAGGGATAATGTATGAACATCCGCTGCTTTCACACGTCAGAGGAATTGGGAAAGGCGGCGGCTGCCCATTGTGCCCAGATTCTGAATGCTGCCATTCAGTCCCGCGGGGAGGCGAGGCTGGTCCTGTCCACCGGGAACTCCCAGATCGATACCCTGCGGTTTCTCGTGCGTCAGAACGTGGATTGGAGCAAAGTGGTGATGTTTCATCTGGATGAATATGTGGGATTGCCGATGGATCATCCGGCCAGTTTCCGCAGGTATCTCAAAGAAAAATTCATCGACCAGGTTCCTCTGCGGCGGGCGGTGTTCGTGTCTCCGGAAGGAGATTTGCAGCAGCACATAGCGGAGTTGACCGTTGAAATTCGCAAGGCGCCGATTGACCTCGCACTGGTCGGCATCGGGGAGAACGCGCATATTGCGTTTAACGATCCGCCAGCCGACTTCGAGACGCGGGAGGCGTTTATCGTCGTGAATCTCGACCGGCGCTGCAAGGAACAACAGGTGCGGGAAGGGTGGTTCTCGGCCGTGGAAGATGTCCCGGCGCAGGCGGTGAGCATGACAGTGCATCAGATCTTGAGAAGCGAGGCGATTATCTCCTGTGTCCCTTATCGGGTGAAAGCTCAGGCAGTAGCGCAGACCCTGAACTCGCCTGTCAGCAATTACATCCCCGCGACCGCATTAAAAACACACCCTAACGTCACTTTGTACCTTGACGATGATTCGGCTTCGCTTGTCAATTTCGAAACACTGGCGTCTTTCGAACACGTACACTCAGTGGAGAGGTTGTGATGACCAGATGCAGCAGAGCACCAATGCAGCGTTCTTGAATGACGTCACTGAGTCTTGAAGGAGGACACCGGGTGCGTATCGTACACGTACAGGCACGCCAAGTATTGGACTCGCGCGGGACGCCGACGGTGGAAGCGGGGGTGACCTTGGAGGACGGAACCACGGGGCACGCCATCGTGCCGTCGGGTGCTTCCACGGGCCGTCATGAGGCACTCGAACTGCGGGACGGGGACCCGCGGGTATACGGCGGAAAAGGTGTGGGGCGGGCGATCGCGCATGTGAACGGCGAGATCGCCCGGGCGTTGGCCGGGATGCAGGCGGACGACCAGGCGGAGGTGGACAGGCGTCTGCTCGAATTGGACGGAACACCGGACAAGCGGCGCCTGGGGGCCAACGCGACGCTCGGGGTTTCGATGGCCGTGTGTGTCGCGGCGGCGAAGGCCCGGAGGTTGCGCTTGTATGCCTACATCGCTGAGATGTTCGGGACGCATCCCGAGCGGGTCCGCCTGCCACTGCCCATGGTGAATATCCTCAGCGGCGGCCTGCACGCGGGCGGGCAACTGGATATCCAGGACATCCTGTTCGTCCCCGTCGGCGCTGAGACCTACTCCCGCGCCATGCAACAGGTGTACGACGTCTACCATGCCGCCAAGCAAATCTTGCAGGCAGCGGGGTACGACGTCCGGCTCGTCGCCGACGAAGGAGGTTTGGGGCCGGCCCTGTCTTCCAACGAAGAGGGACTCGGGATCCTGATCCAGGCCATGGAACGGGCAGGGCTGAAGCCAGGGGTGGACGGCGCGATCGCGGTCGATGTCGCCTCCTCTCACTTTTACGAGGACGGGGTGTATCGGCTCCGGCGGGATCGAACGACTCGCTCCTCTGAAGAGATGGTCGCCTTGTTGGCGGCGTGGACCGAGCGGTTCCCCATCGTCTCTCTGGAGGACGGGCTCGCTGAGGACGACTGGGAGGGTTGGCGGCAGCTGACGGCTCGTGTGGGCGCGCGGGTGCAGCTTGTGGGAGACGACTTGTTCGCGACGTCCGTCACGCGGTTGAAGCAGGGAATGGAACAGGGTGCGGCCAACGCCATTCTCATCAAGTTGAACCAGGCGGGGACGGTCACCGAGACGCTGGAAGCCATCCGGATGGCGCAGGCCCATGGATTCAGGACGGTGGTCTCGGCGCGATCCGGGGAGACCGAGGACACTTTCATGGCCGACCTTGCGGTGGGCACGGGGGCTGGTCAGATCAAGGTGGGGTCCATCACCCGGTCGGAGCGGCTGGCGAAATATAACCGGTTGTTTCGGATTGAGGAGTGGCTGGGTCACCCGCCGATGGCGTCTCCTTTTCGTCCGCGTTAAGGGGGGTCTTCTCCGCGGATCGGTGCGGACGGCTCGGGCGTGTGAAGCGCCGGACACGTGTCCACGGCGAGGGGGCAACCCGTAAGATCATGGATAGCCGCAGGGCCAACGCCGTTGGGGCGCTCGCAAACTCTTTGCACCCGCCGCCATCCTCTCCCATGGCTCGCTTCGGAGCGTTATCCTGGAGATCGGCGAGTCCATAGGCGGGAGGGAGCTCGTATTGGCCTGGATCGGTTGGCTGTTGGCCGTCGTGTGGTCCATCTTGGCGGCGGTCACGCTGCCGGATTTACTCCGCGTCCCGCGCCTGTCGCGCGTGGGCGAAGCGGTCGGGTCGAGCTGGAATGAGCATTCCAGGCGGGGGTTTGATCGGCGCGGGCAGTCCACGACAGCGCCCGGCCGGGTGTCCGTGGTGATCGCCGCGCGGGACGAGGGCAGGGCGCTGGCGGACACGCTCGCGGCTCTGACGGCGCAGACGGTGGCGGATCTGGAGATCATCGTGGTGGACGACCGGTCGCAGGACGACACCTGGACCGTCATCTCCCGATTTGCGGCAGCCGATCCGCGCGTTCGCGGAATTCGGGTGACCGACTTGCCGGAGGGATGGCTCGGCAAGAACCACGCCCTGTACCAGGGAGCCATGTCGGCGACGGGGGCGTGGCTGGTGTTCATGGACGCGGATGTTCGCCTGCATCCGCATACCTTGGAGGAGGCCGCCGCGTTCGCGCACCAGCGGGGATTTCAGCATGTCACGGCGGTACCCAGGCTCAAGGCGGAATCGACACCGCTCGCAGCGTTGATGCTGGTGTTCGCTCTCAACCTGGTGATGTTCCTGCGGCCCCAGAGCGCGTGCCGGGGGCGGTGGGGTGTGGCTGGAATCGGGGCGTTTCAGTGGGTGGATCGATCCCGCTACCTCGCGTCCGGCGGCCACGCGGCCATCCGCATGCGGCCGGACGACGACGCCGCGCTGGGGCGGCTGCTCAAGCGGTCCGGATGCCGGCAGTGCCTGGTGCGGGCCGCGGATCGCATGTCCTTGGCTTGGTACGAGCGGACCTGGGACATGATTCAGGGCCTGGAAAAGAGTCCGCTCGCCGCTTTCGGGTACCGGCCGTGGGCGCTGGCGGCGGTGATCCCGTTGCTGTTGGCGCTGTACGAGGGGCCAGTGATCGGCGCTGTCACCGGGGGCCGCGCCGCGTGGGGATACCTGTTCGCGTGGGCGGTCGTGACCGGATTGTGCGCAGTGGTCGCATGCGGGCTGTTCGCAGGCTCGGCGGAGGAGACGCCCTCAGGCGCGGCGGGAGAGACGCCCGCCGATGGAGAGGCATTGCACAGGCGGACGCGGCTGCGCGTGGCTGCCGCGATGCTATTGTGGCCGGTGGGCGCGGCGCTGTTGGCGTTCGCCTACCTCAGGGCCGCCTGGCGGGTGTGGCGACGCGGGGGCCTGATGTGGCGGGGGACGGTCTATCCGCTGGAGGTCCTGCGCAGGGAGGGACGCTGGCACGCCGGAGAGCGGGGGCCGCGGACGTGACTCCCGAGGCGCGGGCCTCCCGACCTGCGTCATAGGGCTCGGCCCACTCGGGCCGCGCGGTCGGGTCAGGCGCGCATTACGACAGGAATGGCCACAGACCGGCTGCGATCACGCTGTGTCCGCGATCATTCGGATGCACCGGCACATCGGGCGACCGCAGGACGTCCTCCAGGCGTCCTGTCCGGTAACCGTGGATGAGTTCCGCCTCGCGACCGGCGAACCAGGTGTCGGCGGGAGCCACGGAGACCCCCAATCGTCTGGCGACGTCGCGCGTGGCGTCGTTCAGCGCGGCCATGGCCTGGACAGCCAGGGGGCTGTTGGGGAAGGGGTTGTACTGTGTGCACACCACCAGACGGGCCCGGGTGATGGAGCCGAGGAACCGGAGAAGGCGGTTGAGATGGGCCTGATGGCTGCGGATGGCCGCCGTCACCACGGCGGCCACGTCCCCGCGCGGGCCTTCGAGCAACCGGAGGCCAGCCTGGGACAGATTGTCGCCTCCGATCCAGACGCTGACGGCGGTCGCCTGGGTAAGGGGACCGATGTCATTTTCGCGGACGGCCATGTCGAGCGCTTCGGTGGTCCACCACGGATGGGCGAGGACGTGCAGACAGGCGCCGCCAGGGACGGAGCGTGCGGCGCTGCGGCGGAGGATCTGTGCCGGATACGCCCGCCACGGCGCGCTCGCCCCGGAACCGGCGGTGATGGAGTCGCCGAGGGCGGTGTACCACATGTACGTCACCTGCCAGGATGAATCTGAGATCACGACCTGCGGGCAGGTCGACCGCCACCTGCCGCATGTGGAATCACATGGTATCTCTTTATGTGCGCCACGGTGGCGGGGACACGGTTCATACCCAGCATGGACGGGATCTGGGCAAGTCCCGGCCCCCAACCGCTCTGCGTCCATGTCCCTGAGGCGGCAGCAACGTCAGGTCGACGCACCGGTGCCGCCGGGGTCCTGCGGCCGGGGTCCTGCGTTTCGATGGCCTCGCCGCCGCGGAGCTCCTGCACCACGCGCAGTCCTGGAGGATGCGGGGGCGCCGGTGTCGAAGTGGGATGCGGGAACCGACACCGATGAGAATGAGGAGGAGACAGACATGCCAGAACCAGAGCGGCCGGCGGTGGTCGAGGACTACCACGGCACCGCGGTGGCGGACCCGTTTCGTTGGTTGGAGGACCTGACGAGTCCCGCCGTGCAGGCGTTCATCGCCGAGCAGAACGAGCAGACACGGGCGTACCTGGACGAGACCGGGCTGCGGCCCGCGGTTCGGGCGCGCCTCGGCGAACTGTGGAACTTCCCCCGGTACTTCGCGCCGAAACGAAAGGCCGGGCGCATGTTTTACCTGGAGCACGACGGAGTGCAGAACCAATCCGTGTACTGGGTGCAGGAGGCGGACGGGACGGCGAGGGTGTTAATCGATCCGAACCCCCTCAGTCCGGACGGAACGGTCGCCTTGATGACCACCGCCGTCAGCCCGGACGGGGCGCGGGTGGCCTACACCTTGTCGGAGAGCGGCAGCGACTGGCAGACCATCCGGGTGCGCCGCGTCGCCGATGGGGTGGACGATCCCGATGAGGTCCAGTGGTGCAAATTCACGAACATCGCATGGCATCCGGATGGCAGCGGCTTTTACTACACCCGGTTCCCGGAGCCGGGGACGGTGGCGCCGGAGGAGGAAAGCCGCCATGCGCGCGTGTGCTTCCACCGGCTAGGCACCCCCCAATCGGACGATCCGGTGGTGTACCAGCCGCCTGACCCGGAGCTGGTCCCGCATGTGTCCATCACCGAGGACGGCCGGTACCTGTACCTGTCGCTGACGCGCGGCACGGATAAGCGCAATGGGGTTTTGTTGCGGCCCCTGGCCGACGACGGACAGGCGCCGCCGGCCGATGCGGCGGAGGCCGCCGGACCTGCGGCAGGCCCTGGGGTCGTCCGGGACCAAGGATTCACCGTGTGGTTCCCGCCCGAGCAGGCCGCGTACGACCTGTTGGGCAACGCGGGCAGCGTCTTTTACTTCATCACCACCGAGGATGCGCCGAAGGGACGCGTGATCGCCCTCGACGTATCGACCCACGGGCAGCCGCCGCGGGAGGTGGTCCCCGAGGGGGAGGATGCGCTGTCGTTTGGACGTATGGTGAACGGAGCGCTGGCACTGGTGTACCTGCACAACGCACACCACCGTCTGGCGCTGTTCAGCTTGGATGGGCAGCTGCTCGATGAACCGGCGCTGCCGGCCATCGGATCGATCCCGGCGATCACCGGCGGCCCCGCCGACGGCGAGATGTTCATCGAGTTCACGTCATATCTGCATCCGCCCCAGGTGTGGCGGTACGATTTTGCGTCGCGGCGCCTCGTTCCCTACCGGGTGCCGGAGATCCCGTTCGATCCGGCGGCGTACGAGACCGAACAGGTGTGGTTCCAATCGTCGGATGGCACCTCGGTGCCGATGTTCCTCACGCACCGGCGCGGGCTCGCCCGGGACGGACAGCGGCCGGTGCTGATGTACGGGTACGGCGGTTTCAATCTCGCGCAGACGCCTCAGTTCTATCCCGCGCACCTGATGCTCCTGGAGCGGGGCGGGGTGTTCGCCGTGGTGTCCCTGCGCGGGGGCAGTGAATTCGGCGAGGCGTGGCACCAGGCGGGGATGCTCGATCGCAAACAGAATGTGTTTGACGATTTTCACGCCGCCGGGCGCTGGCTGATCGATTCCGGATACACGAATCCAAAACGGCTGGCCATCATGGGCCGCAGCAACGGAGGCCTGCTGGTGGCGGCCACCATGCTGCAGCGGCCGGAGCAGTACGGGGCGGTGGTGTGTCAGGTGCCGGTCATCGACATGCTGCGCTATCACCGATTCACCGTCGGACGGTTCTGGGTGCCGGAGTACGGCAATGCCGAGGAAAACCCGGATCACTTCCGGTTCCTGTACGCCTATTCACCGCTGCACAACGTGCGCTATGGCCGCGTCTACCCACCCATTCTCATCACCACGGGCGACAGGGATGACCGCGTCGCTCCGCTGCACGCCTACAAATTCGCGGCCACCCTGCAGGCGGCTTCGCCAGGGGTGAACCCCGTCTTGCTGCGGGTGGATGAACGTGCGGGCCACGGTCTCGGGAAGCCGACGGCGAAGCTGCTCGACGAGTGGGCGGACATGTATACATTTTTGTTCCACACTTTGGCGATCCCAATGGAGGAAGGTCACCTCGTGTGATCCGCCGCCGGGCGGCGCGCGGGGTGAAGGCGGGCGTGGAAGGAGGGATTGCGTTGTTTGAACGCACGACCCGGGGTTGGGGCGACCGCCTGCCGCCGGGGCAGATCTTGACGGAAAAGTGGCCGGTGCTGCATGCAGGTACGGTGCCGCGCGTGGACCTCGATACCTGGGATTTCCGCATCTTTGGCCTGGTCGAGGCGGAGCGGGTGCTGACCTGGCCCGAGTTCCTCGCGCTGCCCAAGTACGCGTACACCAGTGACATCCATTGCGTCACCACCTGGTCGAGATTTGACAACCACTGGGAGGGCGTGTCCTTCCGCGACGTGATGAACCTGGTCCGGGTGCGCCCGGAGGCCAAGTACGTGTTGGTGCACGCGGAGCAAGGGTACACCACGAACCTGCCTCTGGAGGACCTGCTGCAGGATGGGGTCCTGTTCGCCTACCGGCACGACGGTCGGGACCTCACCCCGGAGCACGGTTGGCCGCTGCGCCTGGTGGTGCCGCACTTGTACTTTTGGAAGAGCGCCAAGTGGGTGCGGGGGATTGAGTTTTTGGCTGAGGACCGGCCCGGGTTCTGGGAGCAGTACGGGTACCACCTGTACGGCGACCCGTGGCAGGAACAGCGCTACCGGGACGATCCGGAGTGGCTCGGCACGGGCCGGACGACGGACGACTACTACCGTACCATCAGGTCGCGCGTCCGGCGCGCGATGCGGGAACGGGATACGACCACAGATCGCTAGCCAAGAGCGTGTTCGGGAAGATGGCGCGCGCCTCCGCGAGGAGGCGGTCGGCGCCATCGCTGCTGTAACGGGCGCTGATGTGGGTGAGAATGAGCACCGTTGCGCCCGCAGCGTGCGCGGTACGAGCGGCGTCGGCCGCCGTGCTGTGCCCGTAGGCGGGCGCTAGCTCTGAACGATCGTTCGCGAAGGTGGCCTCGTGCACCAATACGTCTACGCCGGATGCCAGTTCCACTGCCGCAGGGCAGGGCCGGGTGTCGCCGAGGACGGCGAGGACGCGCCCAGGGACGGGCGGGGCGAGGGCTTCGTCCGGGTGAAGGATGCCGCCGCCGGGCAGCGGGATCGACTGACCCCGTTTGAGCCGGCCATACAGGGGACCGGGCGGCACTCCGAGGGCGGCCAGACGGCTGGTCAAGAGCCGTCCAGCTCTATCGCGTTCCACCACCCGGTACCCGAGCGTCGGGATGGTGTGCTCCAACCAGGAGGCGTGCACCTGAAACCGCTCGTCTGCATGAACGATGCCGGGAGATTCAATCTCCACAATCTCGAGCGGATAGGTGAGATGGGTCTGGCTGACCTCGAGGCTCGTCTCCAGGTAGCGGCGGGTACCCGGCGGGCCGTATACCGTTAGCGGCGTGTCGGCGGCCTGAAAGGAGCGGGAGCCGAGCAGGCCGGGCAGCCCAAACAGGTGGTCGCCGTGCAGGTGGGTGAGGAACACCCGCTCTACCTGACGTGCGCGCACCCGCGGGCCGGCCGAGGCCGCGGCGCGCAGGAGTTGGTGCTGCGTGCCCTCGCCGCAATCGAACAACCAGGCGGCCGTGTGTTCGGGCCACAGGGTGAGGGCGATGGCGGTGACGTTGCGCGACGTCGTCGGGACGCCGGCGCCGGTGCCGAGGAAGACCAGTTCCACGGAGACTCCCTCCCGAAACAGGGTGTCGGGGCGGCGGGGTCAGCAGCAGTAGTGCCGGCGGCTCTTGCGCTGGCGCTCAGTGGCATCGGGGAAGTCGTCCGGGTCGTCCTCGTCGGGCGCCATCATGGGCCGGCCCCGCTCCGGGTTCACAGTGCCGGCGGCCCCTTTGACGTCCGGTGAGCCGGGGACGCGATGGACGTTCTCGAATGTCCCGAACACAATCGGCTTGCCGTCCTCCACCATCTGCCGGCCCTTGGCGAACACATGCTGGATCTCGAATCGGTCGTTGGTCAGGATCAGGTCGGCCGCCAAGCCTTGACGAATCCGTCCCTTGCGGCCCAATTTGAGCACCCGCGCGACATTGCGGGTGACCATGCTGACCGCGACGTCGACCGGGACCTCCTCCTGCACGATGGCGTCCCGGGTCTCCTCCCAGAGGGTCGCGATGGACCCGATGCCCATGGCCACCAGCTTCCCGCGTTCGTCGAAGATGGGGGAGCTGCCGTTGCTGTCGGAGCTCATGGTGATAAGGCGGGGATGGACCCCCGCGTTCAGAAGCCGTCGGATGGCCTGGGACGGCTTGACAGAGACGTGATCGTGCGCGTCTGGGCGGATGCCGGAGGTGACGTCGACAAACCCGCCCTCCTTGCCGTAGCGGATGGCGTCCTGCAGGAGATCCGGGTTGCGGTTCAGGTGGGTGGGCGTGAATATCTCCCGCGGCAGTTCCGTGCGCTGCAACAGCTCGAACAGGACGGACAGGCCGGCGTCGTCGTCGCCCACGTGCAGGTGCAATACGCCCGCCTTGCCGGCCAACAGGCCCCCCACGCGCGCCTCACTGGCCAGTTCGGCCAACTCGTGCTCACTGGGATGGCTGGAGCGGCTGTCCGATATGGCGATTTCGCCCACGCCGATGACTTTGTCAATCATCACGATGTCCCCGCGTGGTGTGCCGGTGATGGTGCGCGTCGGGACCTGGTAGGCGCCGCAGTAGATGTAGGTCGTCACCCCTTCGAACGCCAGCGCATTGGCCTTCGCGAGCAGTTCCCGGGTGTGGCGGGTGACCCCGTCCGTGCCGAGCACGCCGACGAGCGTCGTGACCCCGGCGGTGGTGACGTGGCTCAGGGAGATCTCGGGCGTGCGGTAGTGGAATCCCCCTTCGCCTCCACCGCCCGCCATATGGACGTGTTGATCAATCAGCCCGGGGAACATCATCAGGCCGCGCGCGTCCACCTCACGCAACAGGGGCACGCTGCCGTGGAAGGACAGGTCCTCCCCAATGGCGAGGATCTGGTCGTGGCACAGGAGAACGTCCTTCTCGCCGAGCGGCTCGGGTGCATACACACGGGCCCTTTTGATCAGGGTGAGCGGTGCCTCCATTCGCCTGCCTCCTTCGACATCCGGCGCGCCTGACTAGGCGCCGGCGTGTCCGGCGGCAGGAAACGCTGCCAGCCGGGTCCAGACGTAGTGTTGCCCGGCGGTGCGAAAGGATTCCCGCGGCGCTCATGTGCCCGGCGTTGTGTCGGGTGTGGCCAAAAAGGAGGCGCCGCCCGCACCGTTGCGGTGGGGCGGCACCTTGCGTTCACAGCGATCACTTGATGGCCGCTTCGTAGCGCTTGCCGACCTCGGCCCAGTTGACGACGTTCCACCAAGCGGCGATGTAGTCCGGGCGCTTGTTCTGGTACTTCAGGTAGTACGCGTGCTCCCACACGTCCAGCCCCAGGATGGGCGTCTTGCCCTCCATCACCGGGTTGTCCTGGTTCGGGGTGCTGGTGATGGCCAGCTTGCCGTTGTCGATGACCAGCCAAGCCCAGCCGCTGCCGAACCGGCCCGCCGCGGCTTTGGAGAACTCATCCTTAAATTTCTCGAAGCTGCCGAACGTGCTGTTGATGGCGTCCGCCAGGGCGCCCGTCGGCTGCCCGCCGCCGTTCGGGCTCATGATCTGCCAGAACAGGCTGTGGTTGGCGTGCCCGCCGCCATTGTTGCGCACCGCGGTGCGGATGGACTCGGGTACACTGTCGATGTTGCGAAGCAGCTCGTCCAATGATTTCGCCTGAAGATCCGGATGACCTTCGAGCGCAGCGTTCAGGTTATTCACATATGTGCCGTGGTGACGGTCATGGTGGATGCGCATCGTCTGCTCGTCGATGTGCGGCTCCAGCGCGTTGTAATCGTAAGGAAGCGGTGGGAGCTCGTGCGCCATTGCGGATCCCTCCTATGTAATCGTGGGATTAGGTAACACATCCTCATCTTATCGCAATCGATCCGCAATTACCAGCGCGCCCGGACAAGCGGTTTCACCGTCGGCGGTGGTCGGCACCAACGGCTTCCCGGATATGGCTGAAGCCGTCGCGGGCGAGCCGCTCCGCAAGGCCGTCGACCATCTCCTGAACCAACCGGGGGCCTCGGTAGATGAATCCGGTGTACACCTGCACCAGACTGGCCCCGGCCCGGATCTTCTCATACGCGTCGTCCGCGGAGATCACACCGCCGCTGCCGATGATGGGCAGCCGTCCGCCGGTGGCCCGGTACAGCAGGCGGACCACTTCGGTCGCGCGCTGCCGCAGGGGGCGGCCGCTGAGGCCACCTGCCTCCTGTACGCCCGGCGTGGCGAGCGCGGGCCGGGTGATGGTGGTGTTGGTCGCAATCAGGCCGTCGACGCCCGACTGTGCCAGCGCGATCGCCAGACTCTGGAGGTCAGCATCCGCGAGATCCGGGGAGAGTTTGACCAAAAGCGGCGGCCGGCGCTCCGGTGGGGCGACCCGGTCTCGCGCCGCGGACACCGCCTGGACCAAGGGCAGCAGATGCTCCTGGGTTTGAAGGTCGCGCAGGCCAGGGGTGTTCGGCGAACTGACGTTGATGACGAGATAATCGGCCATCGGCGCGAACACGTTTACGAGCGCCAGGTAATCGTCGTGCGCCCGCTCGTTTGGCGTCCCTTTGTTCTTGCCCAGATTGACCCCGATGACTCCTAGGCCCGTCCAACGCCGAACCCGGCCGGCGACGGCGGTGGCTCCGTCGTTGTTGAACCCCATCCGGTTGATGAGGGCCTCGTCGGCCGGCAACCGGAACAGGCGCGGTTTCGGATTGCCTGGCTGCGGACGGGGGGTTACGGTGCCGACTTCGATGAAAGAGAATCCGCACCGAAACAGGGCGGGGATGGCGAGGGCGTTTTTGTCCAGACCGGCGGCGAGGCCGACGGGGTGGGCGAAAGAAAGGCCCCACAAGGACTGATGGAGCGACGGGTGTTCTTGCACCTTGCCGGCCGCGAGGCCTGCCGCCCACGGCGCACGGGAGAGCGCGGCCATGGTGAGGTGGTGTGCGGCTTCGGGATCGATCCGAAACAGGATTGGGCGCAACATGCGGTACACGAGCATTCCTCCGATCATGCCGCAGGCCCCGCTGGCCCGCGGTCGCTTCCTCTGGGAGTGTACCAGCTTGGCCACGCGGAGGAAAGGGAAGGCGGCTGTCCACGCCGCAGAGGGCCGGCGCGACACGCGGGAGATCTGCTTTGGAGGCGCGAATCGCTCCCATGACGCGGGTTGTGCATTGTGTCTATGTAAATTGAGTAAATTTGTCTGGTCACGAAAGTTTGACTTATCGAAATTCTGACATATAATAAGTTTGAGCCAGAAGCACCCAGGGTCTGTCTGGATTTCCAAATGGAAAGGAGAGAAGGTATGGACGATAAGTTCAAGAAGAAGCTGACCCTGCTCGACCTGACCTTCCTCGGGCTCGGGTCCATCATCGGCTCCGGCTGGTTGTTCGCGTCCATGAACGGCGCGCAGTACGCCGGGTCCATCGCCTGGTTGGCGTGGGTGGGTGGCGCCATCGCGGTCTTATTGATTGGTCTCGTCTATGGAGAATTGGCCGCTGCCCTGCCGCGCGCCGGCGGATTCGTGCGTTATCCGGAGTACACGCATGGATCGCTCGTGGGGTACATGACGGGTTTCGCCTCGTTGATGGCCTACTCGAGCGTGGCCGGCATTGAGGTCGAAGCGGTGGTCAGCCATGCGTCCTACTACGCGCCGTGGCTGATGGGAGAAAAAGGGCCCTCTCTGGCCGGCACCATCGTCGAGATCCTGCTCCTCGCCGTCTTCTTCCTGCTCAACTATTGGAGCGTCAACGTCTTCGGCAAGGTGAACACCATCGTCACCGCGTTCAAGTTCATTGTGCCGACGTGCACCGTCATCGCCCTATTGGTATATTTCAAGGGATCGAACCTGGCAGTCACCGGTGCGGCGCCGGGTGGTGCGGAGGGCGTGTTCACGGCGATCGCCGGGGGCGGGATCGTGTTCGCGTTCCTCGGTTTCCGGCAGGCGGTCGACTTTGGCGCAGAGGCGAAGAACCCGCAGCGGGACATTCCCCGGGCCATCATCATCGCCGTGTTCCTGGGGACGGCGGTGTACATCCTGCTGCAGTTGGCGTTCCTCGGCGCGGTCCCCTCGAGCGCCCTCGGCCAGGGCTGGGGCCACATCAAGGATGCCATGCCAAAGACGGTCAACTACCCGTTCGTCTGGGTGGCTTCGTCCCTGGGGCTCACATGGCTGTCGACGCTGCTGCTGATTGACGCGGTGATCTCGCCGGCCGGCACAGGGAACATCTACTTGTCAGGGACGGGGCGCGTGCTGTACGCCTGGTCCAACAACCGGCACTTCTACTCGTTCTTCTCGAAAGTGGATCCAAAGACCGGCGTCCCCCGGGCAGCCCTGTGGCTCAGTTTCATCCTCGCCATCGTGTGGATTCTGCCAGCGCAGTTTGACACCTGGAGCAAGTTGGTGGATGCGGTCACGTCGGCGACGGTCATGACGTACATGGTCGGGCCCATTTCGATGATGTCGATGCGCCGCACGCTGCCGAACATGAAGCGGCCGTTCCGTCTGCCGGGCGGCCATATCCTGGCCCCCTTGGCGTTCATCGCGGCGACGTGCATCATCTACTGGGCCGGATGGAACACCGACGAGTTCTTGATCGGTCTGACGCTCGCGTCCCTCATCCTCTACTTCGCCTTCATGGACAAGAGCGACGAGACCCGGTCGCGCATCGGCCGGGACTGGAAGGCGGGCGTGTGGCTGGTGGTGTATTACATCTTCATCCTCATCATGTCGTACATCGGCGCCTACGGTCCGATGAAGCAGCCTTGGGTCCCGGGGCCGTACTTGGACACGATAGTGGTCGTCATTGGTGCTATCCTTCTGTACTTCTGGGGCCTGAACTCCGCCCTGCCTGAGCCGTCCTTTGAGACGGATACCGCTGGAGAGGCACCGCCGGAATTCGTGCAGGCATAACGCGCGGATTGGGACGTGGAAAGTTGGCGCGTGTGCGTGATCCTTCACTGGGGGAGCCGGAGAGGGGAATCCTCTCCGGCTTCGCCCTTGTACGCCCGGCATGGGCGGTCTCTATAGGGTGAAAGTCCCGAACGGGGGTTGGCGACATACCTACCGTTAGCCAAGAGCAAGGGTGTCCATCGTGAGGTGGAATCCGAAGGAAGCTGGAGACAAACTCTCGACCCGAGGTACACGAACCGCATCTGAGGCTGTCACAGTTGGATGAGTTGACAAGGCACAACGAAGTCCGAAGTCGCCAAGGGTTGTGGCAGTAAATGCGGCGGGTGCATGAGAGGAAAGGGGCCGTTCTTATCCGGGGAGGCCTGTCCGGCACGCCGGTAGAGCCGGTAACCGCCGTCGAGAGGCGGCGCTGAACGGACAGGAGTCAGCAGAGGCCATAGTACGTGGGCGAGCGCTCGCCTGCGGAAGGGCCGAACATGAAACGAGGATGGACTACATGCGTTCATGCGACGAGCGACGACAGCAGAATACCCCGCAAGGGGCCTCCGCCCGGAAGGTAGCGGTGAAGCCGCGAGAGGCCGGGATGGGAGGGCCGAGTTCGTCGTTGGCACAAGTGCAGACCCCATCCTGCGAAGAGGGTGACTCCCTGCTGGAGAAGATGCTGGAGCGGGAGAACCTACTCCTGGCACTTCGTCGAGTCGAGGCGAACAAGGGGGCGCCAGGGGTGGATGGCGTGACGGTAGCACAACTACGGTCGTACATCCAGACCCACTGGGCTGACATCCGTCAGCAGCTGCTCGCGGGGACCTACAAACCGCAACCTGTCAGGCGGGTCGAAATTCCGAAACCCGGAGGCGGAGTGCGGGGGTTAGGCATTCCCACCGTGATCGACCGATTCATCCAGCAGGCGCTACTCCAGGTGCTGAACCCGATTTTCGACCCGGAGTTCTCCGACAACAGTTTCGGATTCCGGCCGGGGCGGAGCGCCCATGATGCGGTGCGCAGGGCACAGCAATACATTCAACAGGGTTACCGGTGGGCAGTGGACCTGGATCTGGCGAAGTTCTTCGACCGAGTGAACCACGACAAGCTCATGGCGCGTGTGGCACGGAAGGTCAAGGACAAGCGGGTGCTCAAGCTCATCCGGGCTTACCTGAACGCAGGCATCATGGCGGACGGGGTGGTCGTACGCAACGAGGAAGGGACACCGCAAGGCGGCCCCCTCAGCCCACTGCTCGCCAACATCATGCTGGACGACTTCGACAAGGAGCTGAAGAAGCGAGGACATCGGTTTGTCCGCTATGCGGACGACTGCAATGTCTACGTGAAGTCGCGCAGGGCGGGCGAGCGAGTGATGGCGTCACTGACCAGATACCTGGAGGGGACACTGAAACTGCAGGTCAACCAGGAGAAGAGTGCGGTAGACCGGCCGTGGAAACTGAAGTTCCTCGGATTCAGCTTTCTGCCCGACAAGCTGGCCACGATACGCCTGGCACCGAAGACGCTCGAACGGTTCAAAGAGCGGGTGCGCCAGATCACCAGCCGCTCACGAAGCATGCCCATCGCGGAGCGCATCAGACAATTGAACGCGTACATCATGGGATGGGTGGCGTACTACCGGCTGGCGGAGATGAAGCGGCACTGCGAACGGTTCGACGAATGGATCCGGCGCAGGCTGCGGATGTGCATTTGGAAGCAATGGAAACGGGTGCGCACGCGGTATCGGGAGCTACGCGCGTTGGGGCAACCGGAATGGGTGGTGCACATGACAGCCAATTCACGGCGAGGGCCGTGGTTCATGGCGAGGATGCTGAACCAGGCCATGGACAAAACGTACTTCGAATCAACTGGGACTGCGCAGTCTTCAGGCGAGATACCTTACACTTCGTGGTGTTTCATGAACCGCCGTATGCGGACCCGCACGTACGGTGGTGTGAGAGGACGGGGGCTAGGCGCCCCCTCCTACTCGATTGGAGGGACGAGTACGCGGTGCATCGTTGCTCACCGAATCGTTGTCACATTTGGGCAGTGTGCTCCGTCTGGATTCACGGAGGTGTCTGGCGGGAGGTGACATGACATTGGGACGGACTTCCGCGCCCGGTCCAGGCGACACCCTCGCCACCTTGGAGGCCTGGATGGCCGCGTATGGAGCAGACGTGTTGAACGTGGCGTATGCGTACGTCCGCAACTACCACCAAGCGCAGGACATCGCACAGGATGTGTTCCTGCGCGCGTTGACGAAAATGGAGTCGTTCCGGGGAGAGAGCAGCGTCAAGACCTGGCTGTTGTCCATCACGGTGAACCGATGCAAGGACTACCTTCGGTCGTGGGCGGTCCGGCACGAGGTGCAGGATGAGGAGCAGATGGCGCTTCGCGAGGCGGCCTCCGACACGGAGGCGGAGGCGGTCAACCGGCTGGAGCGGGAGCGGGTTTGGCAAGCCCTGCAACAGCTTCCGTTAAAGTATCGTGAAGTGGTGGTGTTGTACTACATGCGCGGCTTGCCGGGCCACGAGGTGGCCAGGGTGCTCGGGATATCCGAACAGAATGTGCGCACGCGTCTGCACCGCGGTCGCACAATGCTGCGCCAGATGCTCGAGGAGGAGGTGGACAGGCATGAACGACTTTGATGAGGAACTGCGGCGGCGTCTGCGCGCCTTGCCGGAGCTGCCGTTCACGCCCGAACTGGCAGATCGCATCCAGCGGGCGGCCCGTGCACCCCGGCAGCGGCGACGGGCCCGGCGTTGGTCCAGTTGGCTGGTCGGCGGATGCGGCGTCGCGGCCGCGGTGATGATGACATGGTTGGTGTGGAGCGGGATGGAGGTGGGAACGGCCTCACCAGGGCGTATCGATCGCACGCTGGCCGCTTCCAACGCTGTACCGCAAGGTTCGTCCATCGGGCTTGTGGCAGCCCCCCTCAGCGTCGGATACATCGGAGTCACCGGAACGGGATCGGGACGCCGGGATACAGTCACCGCGACACTCACGAATGTCGGCACCCAGCCCCTCAGCGCTGACGATGTGTTCGGGGTGCTGTCGTTTCAGGAGGGAGAGGACGGGGAACTGCTGTCCTCCACCCGTTGGATCACGCTGGTCGACGCGCCCGACACCCCCATTCAACCGGGGCAAACGGTGACGTGGACGTTCCGGCCCATCGGGGCGCCCGCGGACGCGAACGGAAACTTGACGCTGACGCCTCGGCTCGTATTCTTTAAGAAGGGATTAGTGCCGGCCGCGCAGGCAGACGTGGTCTGGCAGGTCCCAGGCGCTGAAGTGCAACGCGTGCGGGTGCAGTCGACCTCCGAGTGGCCGAACGGGGAATCGTTCCAGGTTGAGGCGGAACTGGTGAACACAGGTAAATTGCCGCTCTCGTTGCATAACCTGCTGGCCGTCATCTGGTTCACCCCGCGGGGGCACGCTATGGATTGGACGGCGCCCAATCCCGTGCGATTCATGGCTCAAGTGGAACCGGACCCAGCGTCGGATCGGGTGCTTGCGCCCGGCGCGTCGGCTCAGGTCGTGTTCCGGCTCATCGGACCGCCTGCGGACTACACCTCCATGGATCCGCACATCCAGTGGATTCTTCGGTGAAAGGGAGAGAGAGGTGTGACCACTCGCTTCAGCTTGGCTGAACTGGCTGAAATGATGCACACCCGCGTCGATATCATCCGGCTTGCGGTCGACACATTGGCTGCGGAGGGGAAGCTCACCGCCGAGTCCTTTGTGTTTGGGGATCGAAATTGGCGGATCGCCCCAACCGATATTAAGCGGATTCAGGATTGGATTGAGGCCAAGAAGGCCGCCGGAGCGCTGGCCGAACAACCGCCTCGCCGGAGGGTGTTGAAAAAACAGATTGTCCGCCAAACGGATGCCTGACGAACCGCGGTCCGCGCCGCGGTTCGATTTCTGAAGCGGCTGCGTTTGCGCCTGACCATGGCGTGATCTACACTGAGGACGGAATGGCTATCCCCCTGTGCAGGATTGAACATGTTGGATGGGACATGCCGGAAAGGAGTCTTGTCAACCGTGATCATTGGGGTTCCGAAAGAGCTCAAGGACAACGAGAACCGAGTGGCCATCACGCCAGCCGGGGTGCACGCCTTCGTCAGCGCTGGCCATGAGGTGCTGATTGAAACGCGCGCTGGCGAGGGCAGCGGCTTCTCGGACGCCTCCTATGAAGACGCGGGCGCGCGCATCGTGCCGGCTGCGGCGGACGTGTGGAATCACGCGGACATGGTGATGAAAGTCAAGGAGCCGTTGCCGGTGGAGTACGCGTATTTCCGGCAGGATCTCACCTTGTTCACGTATCTGCACCTGGCGCCAGAGCCGGAACTGACCAAGGCGCTCATGGACAGCGGCATGATGGCCATCGCGTATGAGACGGTGCAGCTCCCGGACGGCAGCCTGCCCCTCTTGACACCCATGAGCGAGGTGGCGGGGCGCATGTCCATCCAGATCGGTGCACACTTTTTGGAGAAGGCCCATGGCGGGCGTGGTGAGCTTTTGGGCGGAGTGCCGGGCGTGCCGCCAGCCCGGGTGGTGATCGTGGGTGGCGGGATCGTGGGAACGAACGCCGCCCGCATCGCACTGGGCATGGGTGCGCAGGTGACCATTCTCGACACGAACGTCGGCCGCCTTCGCCAGCTGCAGGACATCTTCGGAAACCAGTTGCGGACGGTGATGTCGAATGCCTACAACCTCCGGCAAGAGTTGGAGGGGTGCGACCTGTTGGTCGGGGCGGTGCTCATCCCGGGTGCGCGTGCGCCGAAGATTGTCACGGAAGAGATGGTGAAAGGGATGAATCCGGGGGCGGTCGTGGTCGACGTGGCGATTGACCAAGGGGGGTCCGTGGAGACCATCGACCGCATCACGACGCACAGCAATCCGACCTACGTGAAGCACGGCGTGGTGCATTACGCGGTCGCGAATATTCCAGGTGCGGTGCCGCGGACGTCGACGTTGGCGTTGACCAACGTCACGGTGCCGTACGCGCTGCAGTTGGCCAATCTCGGCCCGGTATCGGCGGTGCGCGCGAACGCCTCGCTGGCCAAAGGCGTTAATGTATACAAGGGCAAAGTCACGTATGAGGCCGTGGCCAGATCCCTGGGCCTTCCGTATACGCCGCTGGAAGAGGTGCTGTGATCGGTTTCTCGTCCATTCATGCCAGACCATGGTATGATGGGCGCAACTGGAGTCTGTGCAGGGGGGAGTCGGAATGAAGTGGTTGTGGTTGAGCGTGGCCGCGGCCGCCGGACTCGCGGCAGGTTGCGGGGCGGCTTCGGGCGGCCAGAGCGCTGCGCCGCCGCCCAATGCGGTGAAAGTCAACGTGGAAGCGTCCAACTGGAAGTGGACACTCGACAAAACCACGTTTAAAGCGGGACAGCCGATTGACTTCCGTGTCAAAGCCACCGAAGGCGCACACGGATTCTCCATCGCGGGGACGAACATCAACCAGACGGTGGCGCAGGGGCAGGACCCGGTGGATGTGGTCTGGACACCGGATAAACCGGGGACCTACACCATTCAGTGCGATGTCTACTGCGGGACCGGCCATGGGACGATGCACACGGAGATCACGGTCACGCCGTGACGGCGGGATGCATGGCATGAAATCGGTGAGTGGCTGAGAAGAGGCGACACGGACGAAACGGGAAAGGAGGCGTGCCGATGCAGGTGACGGAGGAGATGGTGCGCGGGGTCCTGACCGATGTGCTCGATCCGGAGATTCAAATCGACATCGTCAACCTCGGCATGGTGTACGGCGTGGACGTCTCGGAAGACGGCAAGAAGGTCACGGTCACGATGACGCTCACCACCATGGGTTGCCCGATCTTCGATGACTTGAAAGAGCAGATCATCGAGAAGGTCAAGGCCTTGCCCGGGGTGGAGGACGTGGAGGTCGTTCTGACGTTCGATCCGCCATGGGACAAAGAGATGATGTCCGAAGAGGCGAAGCTCGTATTCAAATATCTGTTCTGACGGGCGGCAGCCCGGTGTCCGCGGCAGCGCGCCAGTTGGTGCACTGCCGCGATTGCATTTTTCTTGCGGTGTGATAAGCTTAGGAAAGAAAACATGACTCATTGAGTCAACATTGAATCAGACCACACGCGGGAAAGGTTGGTACGGTATGGCTGGTCCGTTGTTTCATATTGAAGATCTACGGGTGAGCGTCGAAGACAAAGAGATCGTCCGCGGTTTGAACTTGACCCTGAAAGGCGGCGAGATTCACGCCATCATGGGTCCGAACGGAACGGGGAAGAGCACGTTGGCGTCCGCGCTGATGGGCCACCCGGCGTACGAGGTCACCGGCGGCAAGGTCACCCTCGACGGTGAGGACGTCCTCGAGATGTCGGTGGATGAGCGGGCCCGCAAGGGCATGTTCCTCGCGATGCAGTATCCGGCCGAGGTACCTGGTGTGTCCAACGCAAACTTCATCCGCACCGCGTTGAACGCGCGGCTCGGAGAGGGAAACGAGATCCCCGTGATGAAGTTCCACCGCGAGTTGCAGGCGCAGATGAAACGGCTCAACATCGATCCGGTCTTCGCCGAACGCTACCTGAACGAAGGGTTCTCCGGCGGTGAGAAGAAGCGCAACGAGATCCTGCAGATGGTCATGCTGAAGCCGCGCGTCGTCATTTTGGACGAGATTGACTCCGGCCTGGACATCGACGCGCTCAAGATCGTCGCGGAAGCCGTCAACTCCATGCGTTCACCGGAGGTGGCATTCCTCATCATCACGCATTACCAGCGCTTGTTGCAGTACATCGTGCCGGATTTTGTGCATGTGATGATGCAGGGCCGCATCGTCCGTTCCGGCGGCCGCGAACT
The DNA here is from genome assembly GCF_000702485.1 of Alicyclobacillus macrosporangiidus CPP55. Classification (GTDB taxonomy): domain Bacteria; phylum Bacillota; class Bacilli; order Alicyclobacillales; family Alicyclobacillaceae; genus Alicyclobacillus_H; species Alicyclobacillus_H macrosporangiidus_B. The sequence goes on from NZ_JNIL01000001.1 coordinate 3,628,343, forward strand.
GGCGGAACGTCTCGAGGCAGAGGGATACGACTGGCTGAAACATGAACTGGGCATCGAAGACGAGACCGTCGGAGTGCAGGCGTAAGGGGGGGCGAGCGATGGCGGAACAGACGACCACAATCGTCTCGGTGACGGCGGAAGAACTCTCCGGCCGGTACGCGGAACCCGATTGGTTGCGCAAGATGCGCGCCGGCGCTTGGGAGGCCTTCCAGGCGGCTCCGTCTCCGAAGTTGGAGAAGACGGATCTGCGGGACCGGAGCTGGGATATCGGTCCGTACCCGGACGAGGCGGGAAGCCCTTCGGAAGAAGCGGCGGCCTTCGTCGGCCAGCTCGCCGGCCAGGCGTATGTGCATGTGCGCAACGGTCTGGCGGTCGCCGTCCAGCTCCCGGAGGAGCTGGCAGCCCAGGGCGTTGTGATGACCGACCTGCACACCGCGGTGCGCGATCACGCGGAACTGGTGAAGGTCCACCTCGGCACGGTGGTCAAGCCGGATGAGAGCAAGTGGGCGGCTTTGAATGCGGCCTTGTGGCACGGCGGCATCTTTGTGTATGTGCCGCGGGGCGTGGTGGTGGACACGCCGGTTCACTTTGTCTACGAGGAGACGGGACAGGCCGCTGGCGGTGCGCCGCGCGCCCTCGTCATCGCCGATGAACACAGCGTGTTGTCCTACGTGGAGGCGTTTCTGACCGCCGGCTCGCAGCCGGACAAGGTACACACCGGCGTCACCGAGGTGATTGCCAAGGCTGGAGCGAAAGTGACGGCGGCGGTGGCCGGCGGGTATCGCAAGGGACCGACGAACTTCTCCGTGCGGCGGGCACACGTGGGCAACGATGCGTCGGTGGATTGGGTGTTCGCGGACATCGGCGACGGGTTTTCCGTGGTGTTGTTGGAGAGCGATCTGGCGGGCGACGGATCGGAATCGACCGTCAAAGGCATCGGCATCGGCACGGGCCGGCAGCATCTGGATCTGACGGCGAGCGTTCTGCACCACGGCCGGTACTCGACGAGCGACATCCAGCTGCACGGTGCCATGAAGGATCGGGCCAACGCGATATACCGCAGTTCAACGCACATTTACAAGGGTTCGGTCGGCGCGGGAAGCGAGCAGCACGACCGGATGTTGATGCTCGACAAACGGGCGCGCGCCGACGCCATTCCGATGCTGCTCATCGACGAGAACGATGTCCAGCGCTGCGGCCATGCGGCGAGCGTGGGACGAATTGACCAGAACCAGGTGTACTACTTGATGTCCCGCGGCATCCCCCGTTCAGAGGCGACGAAGATGATCATCTGGGGGTACCTGGAGCCCACGGTGCAGAGCATACCGTCCGAGGTGGTTCGAACGCACCTGGTGCGCCGCATCAACAGGGAGTTGGAAGCATGAACGCGGAAGAGATTCGCAAGGATTTTCCCATCCTGCAGCAGGAAGTCAACGGTCATCCGTTGGTCTATCTGGACAGCGCCGCCACGTCCCAGAAGCCGCGGCCGGTCATTGAGACGCTGCGCCGCTACTACGAATTGGACAACGCCAACGTCCACCGGGGCGTGCATACGCTTGGATCGCGCGCCACGGAAGCGTATGAGTTGGCGCGCGAAAAGGTGGCGCGATTCATTCACGCGCCCAGCCCGGAACAGGTGGTGTTCACGCGCGGGACGACCGAGTCGCTGAACATGGTGGCGTACGGGTATGCGCGCCTGAAGCTGAAGGAAGGGGACGAGATCGTCCTCACGCCGGCGGAGCACCACAGCAACCTCATCCCGTGGCAACAGGTGGCGCGCTTCACGGGGGCCAAACTCAAGTACATCCCTCTGCAGCCAGACGGTACCATCCGATTGGAGGATGTGCGGGCGACCATCGGCCCCAACACGCGGTTGGTGGCCATCGCCCAAGTGTCGAATGTGCTGGGGACCATCCACCCCATTCGGGAGATCGCAGCCATCGCTCATGCGAATGGCGCCGTCCTCGTGGTCGACGGGGCCCAGAGTGTTCCGCACATGCCGGTGGATGTGCAGGATTTGGACTGTGACTTTCTGGCCTTCTCCGGACACAAGATGTGCGGCCCGACGGGCATCGGGGTGCTGTACGGCAAGCGGAAGCTGTTGGAGGAGATGGAGCCGACATACTTTGGCGGCGAGATGATTGATGTCGTCGAGCTGTACCAGGCGACGTGGAAGGAGCCGCCCTGGAAGTTCGAGGGCGGTACGCCGATCATCGCCGGCGCCATCGGCCTTGGAGCAGCGGTGGATTACCTGACGGCCATCGGCATGGAGGAGATCCGGGCCCACGACCGTCAATTGGCGGAGTACGCGTTGGAGAAACTGAGTGCCATCCCGGACATCGAGGTCTACGGGCCGCGCCAGGGGACGGATCGCGGCGGCTTGGTGACCTTCAACCTGAAGGGTGTCCACCCCCACGATGTCTCCACGGTGCTGGACGCCGAGGGCATCGCCATCCGGGCGGGCCATCACTGTGCCCAGCCGCTGATGCGCTGGCTGAACGTCGCCGCCACCGCGAGGGCGAGCTTCTATCTGTACAACACGGAGGCGGACATCGATCGGCTCGCCTCGGCGTTGCAGACGGCAAAGGAGTTTTTCCAACATGCAATTGGATGATCTGTACCGGCAAGTCATCATGGACCATTATCAGCGACCCCGAAACATGGGGGATCTGGAACGGGGGACGGTCACCGTCGATCTGCGCAATCCGAGTTGCGGAGACGAGATCCGCCTGCAACTGTTGGTCGAGGACGGCATCGTGAAGGACGTGCGCTTCCGCGGTGCCGGTTGTTCCATCTCGATGTCTTCCGCGTCCATGATGACCGAGGCCATCAAAGGCAAGCCGGTTGCGGAAGCCCTCCGCCTGTCGCGCACGTTCCGTGCGATGGTGCGGGGGGAGGACGTGGACAGGACGGATTTGGGAGACCTGGAGGCACTGCAAGGCGTGTCGAAATTTCCCGCGCGCGTCAAGTGCGCGACGCTGGCTTGGCAGGCGCTCGAACGGGCCGTCGCCAGCGAGGACGACGGCGCGGCGAACTGAATCCGCGCCTGCCATGGAGCAGCGGGATCGATCAGAACCCAAACGGAAGGGATTAAGGAGGGAAAGACGATGGCGAAAGTGCTGCCCGAACTGGAGGAGTACCAATACGGTTTTCGCGACCGGGACATCTCCGTGGTGAAGTTCCAGAAGGGACTCTCGCGCAAGGTCGTCGAGGAAATCTCGATGATGAAAAACGAACCCGGGTGGATGACCGACTTCCGCCTGCGCGCACTCGACATCTTTTACCAGAAGCCGATGCCGAGCTGGGGTGCCGACCTGAGTGAACTGGACTTCGACGACATCACGTATTATGTGAAGCCGACGGAGAAGAAGGGCAAGTCCTGGGAAGAGGTGCCCCAGGAGATCAAGAACACCTTCGATCGCCTTGGCATTCCGGAAGCGGAGCAAAAGTTCCTGGCCGGCGTATCCGCGCAGTACGAATCCGAAGTGGTCTACCACTCGATGCGCACGGACTTCGAAAAACTGGGCATCCTGTTTACGGATACGGATACGGCGCTGCGCGAGTATCCGGAGATCTTCAAGGAGTACTTCGGCACCGTGATCCCGCCGGAGGACAACAAGTTTGCGGCGCTCAACAGCGCGGTGTGGTCGGGTGGCAGTTTCATCTACGTCCCCAAAGGTGTCAAGTGCGAGGTGCCGCTGCAGGCGTATTTCCGCATCAACTCGGAGAACATGGGCCAGTTCGAGCGTACCCTCATCATCGCCGATGAGGACAGCTTCGTGCACTACGTGGAGGGTTGCACGGCGCCGATCTACAGCAGCAACTCGCTGCACAGTGCCGTGGTGGAGATCATCGTCAAGGACCGGGCACGCGTGCGTTACACCACCATCCAAAACTGGGCGCCGAACATCTATAATCTGGTCACGAAGCGCGCCGTGGCGTACAAGGACGCGACCATGGAGTGGGTCGACGGCAACATCGGCTCGAAGGTGACGATGAAGTACCCGAGCGTGTACCTGATGGGCGAGGGCGCGAAGGGGATGGTGCTGTCGATCGCGGTGGCCGGCCGCAACCAGCACCAGGACACGGGGGCGAAGATGGTGCACATGGCGCCGAATACCACGTCCACCATCGTCTCCAAGTCCATCAGCAAGCACGGCGGCAAGACCACCTATCGCGGCCTGGCGAGCTTCGGGCCGAACGCCGTAGCCGCGAAGGCGAATGTCAAGTGTGACACCCTGATCCTCGACGACGACTCGACGTCCGACACCATCCCGTACAACGAGATCCGCAACGACGACGTCACCCTCGAGCACGAGGCGAGCGTGTCGAAGGTCAGCGAAGAGCAGCTGTTCTATCTCATGAGCCGCGGCATCTCCGAAGAGGACGCGACGCGCATGATCGTCATGGGCTTCATCGAGCCGTTCACGCGGGAGCTGCCGATGGAGTACGCGGTGGAGATGAACCGGCTGATCAAGTTTGAGATGGAAGGTTCCATCGGTTGACAGAGGTGTGTGCATGGCGTGGGTGAGCGTGGCCCGGGTGGACGAGGTGCCCCCCGGGCACATGATCAAGGTGACCGTCGACGGGGACGACCTCGCGGTGTACCATACAGATGAAGGGTTCTTCGCGACATCGGACGTGTGCACGCACGCAACGGCGTCACTGTCCAGCGGCAAACTGAACGGGTGCATCGTCACCTGCCCCAAGCACGGGGGCAAGTTCGATGTCCGAACGGGGGCTGCGGTGGCGTTGCCGTGCGTGTTCCCAGTCGAGACGTATCCGGTCGAGGTGCGCGGCGAGGAGATCTGGCTGGACGTGTGACGGGCGCAGGGCGGCCGCTCGGCGGCCGCTGCCAATGCCGTTTGTTGGAGGTATGGCCGTGAAAGTGTCGAGACGGACGGAGTACGGCCTGCGAGCGATGGTGGCGTTGGCGGAGTTGGCGGGGGATCGCCGCCCCGTGTCTTTGCCCACCATCGCGGAGATGGAAGGGATCCCGGAACAGTTTTTGGACCAGATTGTCGTCAAGTTGCGCAAGGCGGGATTCGTGAAAAGCGTGCGGGGGGTCAACGGCGGATACCTGTTGGCTAGACCGGCGGAGGAGATCTCCGTGGGTGCGCTGGTGCGTCTGTTGGAGGGCTCACTGGCGCCGATTGAATGCATCGGGGAAGGCGTCACCGATCCGGGGGCGGTCTGCGGCCGCGCTCGCGGTTGTCATACGCGAAGCGTATGGCTGCGCGTGATGGAGGCGCTGACGGAGGCCTTGGATTCGATCACGCTGGCCGACGTGATGCGGGATGAGGTCACCCTGCACGAAGCATCCCGCTGACTGGGTGCGGAAAAAACCTGGATGAGACGGAGGCATCCGCTCATCCAGGTTTTTTCTTATGCACTCTGGTGTGGGTCAGTTGGCGTCGAAGCCGAGATCGATCTTGGGCAGTTCCTGAATCCGCTGCACCGCCAGGCTTCGCTGCCGGCACGCGGCCACATAGTCCCGGTACACCGCCATCAGTTGCGGGTGTTGCCGAAGCAACTGGTCATCCAATCGCACGTGGTGCTCGTCGTGATCGTAAGAAATGTGGTAACTGGGGTTGTAGCCCAGGTCCCGTAACGTGTTCAACAATCGGGACAACAGTTCATTCACACGGTGATGCGCGCGACTCCACTCCTCGGACGACTGCATAAGGTCCATCCCATTTCCCCCTTCCGTTTTTCAGAGCGCGGGTGTGGGCCTGCCCGTTCGTTGTGGTGCTGCGCGAAATTTGAAACCAGTCCTGCTTCCATAGTATAATCCTTCATGTGCATCATCGCCAGTCACAGCCAAAGTGAACCAGATACAGGTAAGCAGGAGGAGGGAGCCCAATGCCACTGGTAGGTCAGCCAGCACCTGATTTTGACATGCTGAGCACAAAGAACATGAAGACGTTGGACGAGCATGTCCGCCTGTCCGATTACCGCGGCAAATGGTTGGTCATGTTCTTCTATCCGGCCGACTTCACCTTCGTCTGCCCGACGGAGATCATCGCGATGAATGATCGCCTGCAGGAGTTCAAGGACCTGGATGCGGAAGTCCTCGGCGTCAGCTGCGACTCCGTCCACAGCCACAAGGCGTGGATCAACACGCCGCGATCCGAGAATGGTCTCGGTGGGCTCGATTATCCGCTGGCCGCGGACTTCACCAAGGAGGTCGCGCGCAAGTACGACGTCCTCGTGGAAGAGACTGGGCAAGCCCTTCGCGGCCTGTTCATCATCGATCCGGAGGGTATCCTGCGTTACCAGGTCGTGCACGATATGAACATCGGCCGCAGCGTGGACGAGACCCTGCGGGTGTTGGAGGCGCTTCAGGCGGGCGGGCTGTGCCCGGCCAACTGGAAGCCTGGGGACAAACTGTTGGAGGTTTGAGCCGGTTTGGCCTTGCGTCCGGTGGTGTGCGATGCGGACATGGCCGGCGCGATCGCCTGTGGAGGCGCGAATCCGAGTGGGTTCGCGCCTTCTTTTCAACGGCAGGAACTCGGACCGCATGCGATGTTTTGAGGATCAACTCAGGAGGGATACGACATGCCGATGCGTTTGGGAACCCCGATGCCGAGCCTGGAAGGCGCAACGGAGTGGTGGCACACCGACGGGGCGGCGCCGAAGCTGGAACCGGGGAAGGTGACCCTGGTGCATTTTTGGGCCGTCTCGTGCCACATCTGCCACGAGACGATGAACGACGTGATGGCCATCAAGGAGAAGTATGAATCGGAAGGGCTTCAGGTGGTGGCGTTCCACATGCCCCGCTACGAGGAGGATGCGGACGCCGACCGGGTCAAGAAGGATGTCGAGACCTACCACATGACGCAGCCGATTGGGCTCGATCACCTGCACAAGGTGGCAAACGCGTTCCAAAACGAGTACGTGCCGGCGTTCTTCGTCTTCGGCCGGGACGGAAATCTCGCCTTTCGCGCTGCGGGCGACAAGGGGTTCCAGAAGGTGGAGCCCAAGATCCGCGAGGCGCTGGGCCTTCCACCCGAGGCGTGACCCGGCGCGGTATCCTTCGGGGCTACCCTTTATCCCCCACGGTTCGGCGGATGTGCCGCGGAGCGGCTCGCGTCAGCGCAGGAGCGGAGCGGCACATTCGCTGAACCGTTTCATTGACAGCGTCTTGTTTTTCTCGTACAATGGCCTCGTATAAATGAATGAGAATTCATTCATCAGGAGGGGCAGGATATCGCAAATCGCCGCGATGAATCCAAGTATGACGCGATTCTGGCGGCCGCCGTCCAGGTCATGGCTGAGCAAGGCTATCACAATGCGCAGATCTCCAGGATTGCGCGCACCGCGGGCGTGGCGGACGGCACGGTGTACCTGTACTTCAAGAACAAGGAGGACATCCTGATCTCCTTGCTGCGCCAAGCCATCGGGCGCATCGTCGAGAAACTGAAGGAGCGGATGGACGGGGTGGAACGCGCGGAAGATCAATTGCGCGTCCTCGTTCGCCTGTATCTGGAGGAGCTCGGCGGCCACCCGCAGATGGCGATGGTGACGCAGGTGCATCTGCGCCAGGTGGATGCGAACATTCGGCGGCAGATCGGCGACATCATGAAACCGTTTTATCAAACGCTCGACGACGTGATCGCACTCGGGATGCGCCAAGGGGTGTTCCGCGAGAACGTCAATCCCCGCATCGCGCGGCGTCTGATCTTCGGGACGTTGGATGAAACGGTCACGGCTTGGGTGTTGCCCGGCGGAAAGTATGACCTGGCGAGTTTGGCGGACGACGTGGTGGACGTGCTGCTGCACGGATTGTCCCGAGTGCCCGACGGCATTCCCTCCGCTGAGTCGATGGACCACCGGCCAGGTTGAGGAGAGGAGAGAGACCGTGAACATTCTGGTGTGTTTGAAGCAGACGTTCGACACCGAAGAACGCATTGTGGTCGAAAACGGCCGTGTCAAAGAGGATGGCGTGAAATTCATCATCAACCCGTACGACGAATATGCGGTGGAGGAAGCGCTTCGCCTGAAGGAGGAGCACGGCGGCGAGGTCACCGTGGTATCCGTGGGGCCCTCCCGGTTTGAGGAAGCCATCCGCACGGCCCTGGCGATGGGGGCCGACGAAGGCATCCTGGCCGACGATCCGGCGCTGTTTGGCGACGAGTACACGGTGGCCAAGGTGTTGGCCGCCATCATCCGGCAGCGGCCGTTTGACATCATCCTGGCCGGCAACCAGGCTGTCGACGACGGTTCCGGGCAGGTGGCGGTACGCCTCGCGGAAGAGCTCGGGATCCCGCACATCTCCACGTTGACGAAGCTGGTGATCGAGGGGAACCAGGTCACCGGGTACCGGGACGCGGAGGGTGACGTCGAGGTGGTGCAGGCGACGCTTCCGGTGCTGGTGACCGCGCAGCAGGGCTTGAATGAACCCCGGTATCCGTCGCTCATCGGCATCCGCAAAGCCAGCAAAAAGCCACTGACCCACGTCACAGCAGCGGACCTCGGCCTGAACCCGGAGGAAATCCGGCCGCGCACGAAGGTCGTGGACACGTTCCTGCCCAAGCCGAAGCAGGCGGGCAAGATCCTGCAAGGGGAGCTGCAGGAACAGGTCCGCGAGCTGATTCAGTCGCTGCGCACGGTCGACAAAGTCATTGGCTGAGGACGACGGGAGGGACCGAGAGATGGCGAAGAACGTGTTGGTATTGGCGGACGTCCGGCGCGGCAAGCTGCGCAACGTCACATACGAGATGGTGGCGGCAGCCCATCGCGTCGCGGACGGCGGGCAGGTCTCCGTGGCCCTGCTGGGCAAGGACGTGGCAGCGCTCGCCGGCGGGTTGGGCGACTTCGGCGCGGATCGGGTCTATGTGGTGGATGCACCCGAGTTGGAACACTACACGCCGGACGCATATAAAAAGGCGTTCATGGAGTGCGTGCGGGCGACGAACCCGGATATCCTCCTGCTGGCCCACTCGGCCGTCGGCAGGGATCTGGCTCCTGTGATCGCGACCCGGCTCGGCGCGGGTCAGGTGTCGGACGTGGTCGACATCGAGGGCAGCGGGGATAACCTGACCTTCACGCGCCCGATCTACGCCGGCAAGGCGTTCACGAAAGTCCAAGTGACCGACGGCGTCGTCGTGGCCACCGTTCGCCCGAACAACCTGCCGCCGGCCGAAGGCGGCCTCGGCAAGGCGGGCCAGGTGGAAACCCTGTCGGTGACGTTTGGACCGCAGGATCTGGCCACGGTGGTCAAGGAGATCGTGCAAAAGACGTCTTCAGGGGTCGATCTCTCCGAGGCCAAAATCATCGTCTCCGGCGGCCGCGGCGTGAAGAGCGCGGAAGGATTCAAACCCCTGTACGAGCTGGCGGAGGTGTTGGGCGCGGCGGTCGGCGCCTCGCGCGGCGCGTGCGACGCGGGGTACTGCGACTACGCGTTGCAAATTGGGCAGACGGGCAAGGTGGTGACACCAGACCTGTATATCGCGTGCGGTATCTCGGGCGCGATTCAGCACCTGGCCGGCATGTCCAACTCGAAAGTGATCGTCGCGATCAACAAAGACCCGGAGGCGCCGATCTTCCAGGTGGCCGACTACGGGATCGTCGGAGACCTGTTCGAAGTGGTGCCGATGATGACCGAGCTGCTCAAGAAGGAACTGGCTTAAAGCGGAGCAGGGCGGGGATGTTCCCCGCCCTTGCGCTCGTGTGGGCCGTCAGCGGAGCAGACTGGCCGCGACAGCGGCGAAGTAGGACGTGTCCACCTTTGGAAACGGCGGTTGAGGGCGAAACGTCTCAATGGCCACGATGATGAGCGCAATGACGAATAAGGCCAGGAAGAACTTGCGCATCGTAAACGTCCTCCTTTGACGCGAGTCCAAGTTCACCGGACACCCGGGCACAGCGGACGCCATGTTCCGGCGCGCCTTGGGCGTTGTGCCGCAAACTCCCAATCCCCAGTCCATTGTAGCAGAGCGACCCCCTGGTACACAAAGCAGCGTCCCCTACACCGCTTGAACCGGAGCCGCAACACGGTTACACTGGGGCTGTGAGAATCCGGCAAAGCGCCCGATTCGCGCGAGAACGTCCGGGATCCGGCAAAGGGGTCATAGATCTGGGTGAATGCGTTCGATCCGCTGGATTGGATCCACCAATGGGATGATTTTGAAATGATGATGTACGCCCGTCACGATGTGGACGAGCCTGGTATTTTCATGCAAGTCTCCCGCCGCCTGCAGCGGGAAGGCGCTGAGGAATGGGAGATTTTGTACGATCGCAAAATCGCCGACATCCCGGAGGGCATCGAAGAGACGCCCGGTACCGAAGCGTGGGAAGAACGGGTGCTGCGCCGTCATCTCACGGATCATCCGCAGCTGGTGAATGAAGAGAAGCAGTACTTGGCTGAATTCCTGGCGAACCGGGACGGCCGGGCGTAAGAGCGTCCGAACTGCCCGCGTTTGCCGATTCGGTCGAACCGGGCTGGGGGTTCCGCTCGTTGAGCGGGCCCCTCCCGTATCCTGGGCCGCGGGCCCTGTTGGACTGGGAGCGTGAACGATGAGCAAACGCAGAATCACCGCGCAGGACGTGCAGAAGTTTGAATGGCCTGGCAATCCGGTGTTCTCTCCCGACGGGCGTTGGGTGGTGTACGAACGGACGGTCGCCAACGTGAAGGACGACGATTACGAGACTCACCTGGTGCTGGCGGCCGCGGACGGATCGATCTCCCGGACGCTGACCCACGCGGGCAAGCGGAACTGGGGACCGGTGTGGTCCCCGGATGGGAAGACGCTGGCGTTCCTCTCCAACCGCTCGTTTGGGACACAGGTCTGGCTGCTGCCGATGGATGGTGGAGAAGCGCGCCGTCTGACCCGTTTTCGCCGAGGCATCCGTGCACTGACGTGGGCGCCGGATGGCAGCCGCCTGTACGGGCTGGTACCGGTGCCGAAGGACGGCAGCGTGGAGCTGTACGACGAAGGTCTGTCGGAGAAAGAAGCGAAGGAGCAGGCCGATAAAGACCGCGAGGAGTGGGAAAAGAACCCAAAGCGCTACGACTGGATCTATTACAAGCGCGACGGCGGCGGCCTGACGCGCGGATTCAAGAATCAACTGGTGGCCGTCGACGTGGCCACGGGCGCGGTGCAACAGCTGACGAGCGGGCCGTATGACGTCGGAGAGCCGGCCGTGTCCCCCGATGGGAAGTACATCGCGTTCCCTTCCAACCGTGCGGCCAACCCCGAACTGGAGTACCGCTCCGACCTCTACCGGGTGCCGGCCACCGGTGGCGAGTTGGAGTTGCTGTGCAATGATGCCATCGTGTATCAGCTGACGTACTCCCCGGACGGCAAGTCGATCGCCTTCTTCGGCCACCGCAACGAATACTGGTTTGCCACCCACACGCGCCTCTTCCTGGTGCCGAGCGACGGCGGCTCGTCCGTGGACCTGTGCACCGACTTCCCGGACACGCTCGGGGACGAGTGCGTGTCCGACATGCGCAGCCACGAGCACACGCCGGGTCCGCTGTGGTCGAAGGACGGCCGGTGCATCTACGCCCTCAGCACGCGCGAGGGCCGCTGCGAGGTGGTCCGTTTCACCCTGAACGGCAATACGGCGACGGGTGAGGTGGTCATCGGTGGAGACCGCGAGATTTACGGGCTGTCGTTCGACGGCGGATCGCGCTTCGCCATCGCCTATGCGACGCCGGTGCATCCGGGCCGGGTGGCGACGGTGGACATCACGGGCGGTCCGGTGCGGCCGCGGCCGCCGCGGGCGGTGACCGAGCCGATGAGCGCGGAGCGGGTGACGCCGTTCCCGAGTGGCGAAGTGCGCCTCGATACGTGCAACGACGCGCTGTTGGCGGAGGTCGAAGTGGTGGAGCCGGAGGTGTTCTTCTACACGTCCGAGGACGGCTGGCAGGTGCAGGGATTTGTCCTCAAGCCGGTCGGCTTCGAACCGGGGAAGAAGTATCCGGTCATCCTCGAGATCCACGGTGGACCGCACGCCATGTATGCCTACTCGTTCTTCCACGAGATGCAGTGGTTCGCCGCAGAAGGGTATGCGGTGGTGTACGTCAACCCGCGCGGCAGCTCGGGGTACGGGCAGGAATTCGTCAACGCGGTGCGGCACCACTACGGGGAGAAGGACGCGGCCGACATCCTGAACGGGCTCGACGCGGCGCTGGAGAAGTTCGACTTCCTGGATGGCGATCGCGTGGCCGTCACCGGCGGCAGTTACGGCGGGTTTATGACCAACTGGCTGGTGGGCCACACGGACCGGTTCTTCGCCGCGGTCTCGCAGCGGTCCATCTCCAACTGGATCTCGTTCTACGGCGTGTCCGACATCGGGCCACGCTTCACGGAGACTGAGGTGGGCGGCGATGTCCTGCACGACTTTGACAAGTTGTGGAAGGCTTCACCGCTGGCCTATGCCGACAATGTGAAGACGCCGCTGCTGTTGAAGCACGGGGAGAACGATCTCCGCTGTCCCATCGAGCAAGCCGAGCAGTTCTACACGGCCATCAAGCGCAACGGCGGCGAGGTGGAGCTGTTCCGGGTGCCGAACGCCAGCCACGACCTGTCACGCACCGGAAAGCCGAAGCTGCGCGTCGCACGTTTGGAAGCGATGTTCCGCTTCATCCACGACCGCCTGCCGAACCGGGATTGATCCCGGTTCGGCCGTGCGGTGGAGGTGATGGTCATGGGCAAGCGTAAGGGAAGGCCCGCCGTTCCTGGGCGGGACGACGACAAGCCGGCCTGGGCGGTGGTGCCCGCCATCCCCTTGGAGGAGCGGTTTGGCAGCGAGATCGCCCAGAAGCTGGCGGCGCTCAAGGCGAGCGTGCGGGCGCAGGCGGAGACCGAGCGGTCGTCCGAGAATCGGGGTCAGCGCTCCAGTGCCGGGGCCCGGCCTGGCGCGCCGGCGCGGTTCAACGAGGGAGCCGGGCGGCCCGTGGGATCGACCAGGCGCAGCCCTGAGGACCGCGGCGCGTCGGAGGGGGACCGGGCGGATCGAGAGGCATCGTTCGCCGAGCTGTTCGACCCACAACCGGATGACGACGTCTCCTTCGAGGAGTTGTTGCGCACCTCCAAACTGGACTGGAGGAAGTTTAAGGAATGAGCGCGTCCGCGATGGCGACGGTGCGTCGGTGCGTCGAGACGGACGACCGCAACGGGATGGTGCGGGACGTGGTTTCCGTTTTGGCGGATCCCGTCAGTCGCTTCGTTCATTCGAGACGTGAGGAGATATGCTGGCGTACCCGATCCATCCATCACTGGGGCCCGCCCCGTTCGCGGGCTTCACAGCGCCCGCACTTCCACCATCCGCCGAGCCTGCATCCGGGCCCGTGCTGCCGGAGCCGCTCATGCCGTCCGCGCTGAACGCAGCGTTGTGCGCCTCGGCCAAGGTCCGCGGCACCACCACGGAGAGGTGGTCGACGTCGAGGGCGTGGCGCAGCGCAGACTCGTCGATGCCGAGCGCTAAGCCCGCCTCAAGCAGGCTCGTATCGTGGGCCAGCGCGTGCTTCACCACCTTCGCCGCCGTGTCGTAGCCGACCACCGTGTTCAGCGCGGTCGCCAGCGACAGCGAGCGTTCCGCATAGGCGCGGCAGCGGGCGGCGTCGGCGGTGATGCCCTGCACGCAGCGGTCCGTAAATACCGTGACGGCGTTGGCCAGGATCGCGATTTCATGCAACAGGTTCGCCGCCATCACGGGCATCATGACGTTGAGCTCCAACTGGCCGGCGCCCCCCGCCTGGGCGATGGTCGTGTCGCACCCCTGCACCTGGAAGGCGACCATATTGAGCATCTCCGCCATCACTGGATTCACCTTGCCGGGCATAATGGACGACCCGGGCTGAACCGCCGGGAGGGTGATCTCCGCGAGCCCAGTGCGGGGCCCGGAGGACAACAGCCGCAGATCGTTGGCGATCCGCTGCAGGGCCAGGGCGAGGTTGCGCAGCGCCGCGCTGACCCACACCGCCTCGTCCGGGTTCTGGTTGAACGTGAAGGGATTCTCCGGCAGCCGGAACGCAAGACCGGTGTATTGCGCCACAAACTGCACCGCCAGCTCGGCGAAACCGGGCGGCGTGTTGATGCCCGTCCCCACCGCGTTTCCCCCGAAGCCGATGGCCAGGAGGTTCGCCGCCGCCTGCTCCACCCAGCGCCGGTGGCGCGCCACGTTGTCCGCCCAGGCGGCGAACTCGTCCCCGAGGCGCATCGGCACCGCATCCTGCAGATGGGTGCGGCCCGATTTGACGATCCCGCGAAACGCCAACGCCTTGTCGCGCAGCGCCTGTTCCAGCCGGGCGAGGGCGGGATCGAGCCGGTGAGCGAGCAGTTCCATCGCCGCGATGTTCATGGCGACGTGGATGGTGTCGTTGGTCGACTGGGACTTGTTGACGTCGTCGTTCGGGTGCACCAGCCCCGTGTCTCCCCTCGCCCCGCCCAACAACTCGGCGGCGCGAGCGGCGATCACCTCGTTGGCGTTCATGTTCTGCGACGTGCCTGCGCCGGCTTGGTAGACGTCCACGCGGAACCAATCGTCCAGGTCTCCGCGGATCACCTCTTCCGCCGCCATGCAGATGGCATTGGCTTTCTTCGGGTCCATGGCACCCAAGGCCTGGTGCGCACGGGCGGCGGCCCACTTGACGATGCCCTGCGCGCGGATGAACGCGCGGGGCAGGCGCAGCCCGCTGATAGGAAAATTATCGATCGCGCGCGCCGTCTGCGCGCCGTAATAAGCGTCTGCCGGGACTTCGAGTTCTCCCAATGAATCGCGTACGATGCGTGTCTGCAATCACATGGCCTCCCTCCATCCGGCCCCGCGTCAAAAGCACAGGCCCGGGTTCCGAGCCAGGTTAGGCCCAGGGGCGGCGGACGATGGTCAATGGCATTGAAATGGATGGCTGTTTTTAGTATATCCTCGAATGCTTACCATCACCCGTCCTCCCACCGAGACACAAAGATGCCTCGGTGCGGTACAATGGCATCAGTCCGATGACCCCGCCGCAAGGCTGAGTGCCGGCAGGCGGGGCGATGGAAGGGGAGATGCGGCGCATGGCCGATCAGGTGTTTTACGTGAAGGGCATGTCTTGTGCGCACTGCAAACAGGCCGTGGAATCGGCCCTGATGGACCTGCCCGGCGTCCTGCGGGCGGAGGCGGATGTTCAGAGCGGACGCGTGGTCGTGGAGGCCGAGAAGCCGGTGGATCCTCAGCTCATCCGCGCGGCCGTCGAGGAGGCGGGGTATGAGTTGGCGGAGCCTGGGCCAGTTCGCTAAGATGGGACAGGAGTGTGAATGATGATCTGGATTCACGAGGCGGTGGGCATTGTCACCCTGGTGGCCGCGCTGGTGGTTTGCGTGTGGGCGTGGCTGCGGGCAGCGGCGAGGGTGCAAGCGAAGCTTCCGTCCAAAGTGTTGATTGGGCTCATCGATCTGCAGATTTTGCTCGGCATCATCACGTGGGTGCTGCATCGCGTGTGGAGTTTGCATCCGCTGTTCGGCATCGCGGCGGCCGCCGTGGCCCACATCTGGGTGAAGGACGAGCGGTCCCGCCCGGCGCAGGCGTGGGGCGCCACGGCTGTGCTGGTCCTGTTGACGGTCGGCACCGTCGTCGGCCGGTAACGGTATGTTCGTCGGGTCGATAACGGTACTGCGTGGGCGTTTCACGAAGCGGCTTGCGCAGCAGAAGCGGAGTGAAACGCCCACGTAGTTGAAGGGGTTTGGTCCATTGCTGTCAGAACATCTCATCCAGTGTTTGGCGACCGCCGCCGAGGCGGCGCTGGAAGCGGGCGACTATTTCCGCTCCCGCGTCGATTCCATCCAAGACGTCAAGGCGAAATCCTCCCCGAACGACCTGGTGACGGATGTCGATCCCGCCTGTGAGGCGATGATCCGCCGCCGCATCGCGGAGCGCTTCCCGGATCACGACGTGCTCGGGGAGGAGACGACCGCCCCAGGCGCCGCCGCGTCAGCCGCCGCCGCTGAACAGGTGTGGAACAGGCCGCACCTGTGGATCGTCGATCCCATCGACGGCACCACCAATTTCGTTCACCACCTGCCCTTGTCCGTCGTCTCGGTGGCCTATGCCGCCGGCGGCGAAATCCAGGCCGGCGTGGTGTATGACCCGTATCACCGCGAGGTGTTCTACGCGGCGCGGGGATTCGGGGCCTACCTGGCTGGGGCCGAGGCGATGCGCGGGTGGATCGGCGCACCGTCGGCGGAGGGGCTCCCCGTAGGCGTGCGCCTGGAGGCCTCCCGCGTCGAGCACCTCAAACGGGCGGTGGTCGCCTCCGGTTTTCCGACGCGATCGCGAACGTACGAACGGACCACCGCCAACACCGCCAAGCTCTTCGGCCGCGTGAAGAGCATCCGGGCGCTCGGCAGCGCGGCCCTGCACCTGGCGTACGTGGCGGCCGGGCGCATTGACGGTTTCTTCGAGTACGATCTCAACGCCTGGGACGTGGCGGCGGGGGCGCTGTTGGTGCAGGAAGCCGGGGGATGCATCGGGGAGATCGGCGGCGGGCCGTACCACCTGCGCGTCCGCGACATCGCGGCAGGTGGAAACCCCGCCCTGGTCCAGGCGATGGACGGCGCGATCCGGGGGGAGGCGTGAGACACATGATTCAAACGGAAGAAACCCGCTGGCAGGACCCGGAGCAGCATGAGCGAGCCCTGGCGCGCATCGAGGCCATCTCGCGGTTGCCGGTGTACCGGGACAGGCCGGTCTCCCTGTTGACCGACCTGTACGAGCTGACGATGATGTACGGACACTTCCAGGCCGGCCGGCACCGGCAGCGGGTGGTCTTCGATCTCTACTACCGGACCAATCCTTGCGGCAACGGCTACGTGATCGCCGCCGGGTTGGAGCAGGTGGTCTGGTATCTGCACAACCTGCGGTTCACAGACGCGGACATCGCGTACCTGCGCAGCCTTCGCCTGTTCTCCGAGCCGTTCCTCGACTACCTGCGCACGATTCGGTTCACGGGCGACCTGTACGCCGTGCCGGAGGGGACCATCGTGTTCCCCAACGAGCCCTTGCTGCGTCTCGAGGGCCCGATCGACGAGCTGCAGCTGGTGGAGTCCGCCCTGATGACGTTCATCAATCATCAAAGCCTGATTGCGACAAAAGCCCAGCGCATCGTCGACGCGGCGGCCACGGCGCAGGGGGCTCGGGCGCCCGTCATCGAGATGGGGCTGCGCCGGGCGCAGAACATGGACGCCTCCGTGTTCGGGGCGCGGGCAGCATTCATCGGCGGCTGCGTCGGCACCAGCAACGTGCTGGCCGGCCAGAGCTTCGGTATTCCCGTCTCTGGCACCATGGGGCACAGTTGGGTGCAGAGCTTTCCCACCGAACTGGAGGCGTTTCGTGCTTACGCGAGCGCGTTCCCGGACGACACGGTGCTGTTGGTCGACACATACGATGTCCTGCGCAGCGGCGTGCCCAACGCCATCCAGGTGGGCCGGGAGCTGGCCGCCAGCGGCCGGCGCCTGAAGGCCATCCGCATCGACAGCGGCGACATCGCCTACCTGTCCAAGCAGGCGCGGCGCATGCTGGACGAGGCCGGGCTGCACGACGTCGGGATCATCGCGTCGTCCGACCTGAACGAGTGGACCATCCGCGATCTCATCGTCCAGGGTGCACGCGTTACCGCCTGGGGGGTCGGCACCAATCTCATCACCAGCTACGATCATCCGGCGCTCGGGGCGGTGTACAAGCTGGCGGCGCAGGAGGAGGGCGGCGTGCTCCAGCCGCGCATCAAGATCTCCGAGAACGCGAACAAAATCACCAACCCGGGCAAGAAAAAGGTGTTACGATTTTATGTGAACGGGCGTGCGTCGGCCGATCTGATCGCGCTCGACGACGAGTCGTTCAATCCGGCCGAGCCGCTGGAGTTGTTCGATCCCGTTCACACTTACAAGCGCAAGGTGATCCAGGGGTTTGAGATGGAGTCGCTGCTGCAGCCCGTCTATATCGGCGGGAAGTTGGTGTATGAGTTGCCGGACCTGCGGCAGATCCGCAGCCACGTGGAAGCCGGACTGGCCCGGTTCGCGCCGGAGATCCTGCGCCACGTCAACCCGCACATCTACCACGTGGATCTGTCGCAGCGGTTGTGGGATCTCAAGCAGCGGTTGCTGCACGAGTGGCGGCCGTGAAACCGCCGGGATCGCCTGACGCGAAATGAGGGAAAGCCATGAAGGTGATCAAAATCTCGCCGCGCGGTTACTGTTACGGTGTGGTCGACGCCATGGTGATGGCCAAACAGGCCGCCGACGACCCCACCTTGCCGAGGCCCATCTACATCCTCGGGATGATTGTGCACAACCGGCACGTCGTCGAGGCCTTCGAGCGCGAAGGCGTGATCACGCTGGACGGCGCCAACCGGCTGGAACTCTTGGAACAGGTCAAGGAGGGCACCGTGATCTTCACCGCCCACGGGGTGTCGCCGGAGGTCAAGCGGCGGGCGGCGGAACGGGGCCTGCACACGATTGACGCCACCTGCCCGGATGTGACGCGGACGCACGAACTCATCCGCGACCGCGTCGCCAAGGGATACGACATCATTTACATCGGCCGCAAGGGCCACCCGGAGCCGGAAGGGGCTGTGGGGGTAGCGCCGGGCCGCGTGCATCTGGTCGAAAACATGGCGGACATCGAGGCACTGGATGTGCGCAACGACAAGATCGCCGTCACCAACCAGACCACCATGAGCCAGTGGGACACGGCCGAGCTGATGCAGGCGGTCAAAGCCAAGTATCCGCAGGCGGAGATCTACAACGAGATCTGCATGGCCACCCAGATGCGCCAGCAAGCGGTGGCCGAACAGGCGAAGGACGCGGATCTCTGCATTGTCGTCGGTGACCCGCGCAGCAACAACTCCAACCGCCTGGCGCAGGTGGCCGAGGAGATCGCGAAGGTGCCGGCGCACCGAGTGGCGGATGTCACCGAGATCGATCCCGCGTGGCTAAAAGGAGTTCAGACGGTGGCCGTGACGGCCGGGGCGTCGACGCCGACGGCCATCACGAAGGAAGTCATCGATTACCTGGAGCAGTTCGACGAGAACGACCCGTCCACCTGGACGCCAAAGCGCACGGTGCAGCCGGACCGGCTTTTGCTGACCCCGCGCCGGACGTGACGGCTGGATCCGACGTGGACGGGAGTGGGTGGGGAGAGTTGCCGTGCAGTTCTTGATGCTGGTGGTGCTGCTCGCCATCGCGGTGCTGTGCAGCTGGCTGCGGCGCAAAGCCGTGCGTTGGCTGTTCACGTTGCTTGCGGTGGTGTTCTGGATCGCGTTTTTCGCACTGCTCGGATTCGTCATCGGATACAGCGCCGGGGAGCACGGCGTGCGGATTTTGCACGCGCTGCAGTAGAGGGGGAACCACCATGGAGCAATGGATGCGGTCTGTGCTCTTGTCGCTGGCCAAGAACCGGGCGGCCAACCGCTGGGCGAAGCGGTACGGGTTGCGCCTGGGGGCGCGGCGATTCGTGGCCGGGGAGACGATTGACGAGGCCATCCGGGCGGTGGCTCAGCTCAACCGTCAGGGGATGACCGCCACGCTGGACCACCTGGGGGAGTTCGTCGGCGACGAACGGGAGGCCCGCCAGGCAGCGGAGGAGTGTGTGGCGGCCCTGACCGCGATCCACCGGGCCGGGGTGGATTCCACCCTGTCCGTCAAGCTGACGCAGCTGGGGCTCGACATCGATCGCGAGCTGTGCTTGGAGAATATGCGCCGGATCCTGGGCCACGCCCGGGATCTCGGGATCCGGGTCACCATCGACATGGAGGATTACCCGCGCTGCCAGGCGACGCTCGACCTCTTCGACATCCTGCGCGCGGAGTACGACAACGTGGGCACCGTCATCCAGGCGTACCTGTACCGGAGTCTGGAGGATGTGCTTCGGCTCTCCGCCGACGGGGTACACCTGAGGATCGTCAAAGGGGCGTACAAGGAACCGCCGGAGGTGGCGTACCCGGACAAGGCGGACGTGGACGCCAATTACATCAAGCTGATGGAGGCGCAGCTGTTGAGCCCGGGGTTCACCGCTGTGGCGACTCACGACGAGCGCATCATTGAGCACGCCAAGCGCTTCATCGCCGAGCACGGCATCGCCCGCGACCGGTACGAATTTCAGATGCTCTACGGCATCCGCACCCAACTGCAGCAGCAGCTGGTGCGGGACGGGTATCCCCTGCGGCTGTACGTGCCGTACGGGAACGACTGGTACGGCTACTTCATGCGCCGGTTGGCGGAGCGTCCGGCGAACGTTTGGTTCGTCCTGCGCGGTGCGCTCCGCTGACGGAGACGGATCCAGTGTGGAGGGATGGCGGGTGGAACTTTCTCCGGACGCGCTGGCGTGGCAGGACAGTTACAAGCTCCTGGTGGGCTGTGTCGTGCCGCGCCCCATCGCCTTTGTGTCCACGCAGAGCCGGGACGGGGTGCGCAATCTGGCGGCCTTCAGCTTTTTCAACGGCGTGTGCCCGAAGCCGTTCATCATCTCGTTCGCGCCGATGTTTCGCGGCGACGGCGAGAAGAAGGACACTTTGCGCAACATCGAGGAGACCGGACAGTTCGTCGTCAATGTCGTCAGTGACGAGCTGGTGCAGCAGATGAATCTCACCTCCCCGGAGTATCCGCCGGAGGTCGACGAGTTCGCCGTCGCCCGCCTGACCCCGGTGCCCAGCCGTGTGGTGGCTCCGCCGCGCGTGGCGGAGAGCCCGATTCAGATGGAGTGCGAACGGGTCCAGATTCTGCAGTTCGGAGACGGGCCGGGCGGTGGGTTCTTGGTGCTCGGCCGGGTCGTCCATCTGCACGTGCGCGACGACCTGTGGGCGGGGGATCGCATCGACGGATCCCGCTGGCTGCCCGTGGGGCGCATGGCGGGAAACGAGTACACCCGCGCCAGCGATCGCTTCCGACTCAAACGCCCGTCCTTGCCGGAAGCGTACCGCCACTTGGGAGACGGTCAGAGTTCGCGGTAGAGGGCAGCGAATTGCGCGGCGCAGCGGCTCCAGGTGAATTCCTGGGCGCGCCGCTGCGCGCCCTCGGACAGGGCCCGCCAGCGGCTGGTGTCCGCCATGAGCGTGCGGATGGCGCGCGAGAAGCTGGCAGGATCGCGATAGTGGCGCACCAGAATGCCGCACGAGGCGTCAAGGGTCTCCTGGATGCCGCCCTGTTTGCTGGCGATCACGGGCAGGCCGGCGGCCATCGCCTCCACGTTGACGAGTCCGAAGGCCTCGGGGGCCTGAGATGGGCAGACGAGCGCGTGTGCCGCCCACAGCCGCGGCGGCAGCTTATCCGGCGGCACAAAACCGGGCCATTGCACGGGCAGACCACGGATTGCGGCCCGCAGCGCGCGCTCATAGGCGGCCTCCCAGGGGGGTGTCCGACCGATGATGGTCAGTTGAACGGGGACATTCGCCCGATGCAGTTGCCGGACAGCTTCGACGAGGATGTGCACGCCTTTGCCGCGGATCACCCGCCCGACATAGACGAGCCGAAACGGCGGCCAGGACGGCCGGGTACGTCGTGCGGGCGGGGTGAACCGCCTCGCGTCGACGCCCGGGTGGATGACGTACGGCCGCCAAGTGCCTGGACCCAGACGAAAGGTGCGGGCGATCTCGCGGCGTAAGAAGCGGCTGTTCAGCACCACCGCATCGGCGTACCGGAGCACGCGCCGGGCCCGGGCCCGGTCGATGTGCCGCGGCCCGAGGTAGGTGGTCGAGTGCAGGTTCAGCACCACCCGCGCGTTTGGCACAGCCCGGCGCACCAGCGGGACGAGGTCCGGGCGGTTGTCCACCTGGATCACCTCCGGTGCGAGACTCCGCAGGCGAGCAAGGCAGGCTCTTCGGTACGCACTGCGGTCGGATGCCTGGATCTGGATGTGGCGCTTGCACGCGTCCCGCCCCGCTCCAGGCGACAACAGCGTCACGTCCACCCCGGCTTCCTCCAGCTCCCGCACCAACGCTTCCAGGTAGATCTGCACCGAACCGCCGCGCACCGGCGGGATCGGCAACCCCTCCGGCGCAACCAGCGCCACACGAATCCCCATCGTTCCCGTCCCTCCCGGCATTCGCCCAGAGCCTCATTCGACACAAGGTATGCACGAGGTGTGGGGAAGGTCACATAGCGTGTATCATGCGTGCGCAGGGAGGGGTTCGCATGCTGATCACCGTCACCGGAACCACGCCTGTCGCCGCGCGGCCCAGACGGCGTGTGCTGTGGTTTCAAACCCTGGGTCAGGAGGCGGCGGCATACGACATGCCGCTGGTGGTGACCCCGCCGGCCCTGGCAGCGGCGGGATTGCCGGATGGGGTGACCGGATGGGCCTGGGAGCAAGGCCGGACGTGGCGCCGGGCGCGGATCGCCCACCTGGTCGATCCGGTGGTGTACGACGCGATGTACCTGCAGGACCTGAAACGTCACCGGGTGGCATACCGGCGGCTGCGCGAGACCTTGCACCGCAGCCACCTGCTCGCTTTCAATCCGGTGCTCCCTGCGAAGGACGAAGTATACCGGGTGATCCTGAGGGACGACTCGGTGCGGGCCGCCTTGCCGCCGACGCGCTTCCACCCCACGCCCGCAGAACTCCTGCACCTGGCGGAGGTGTGGGGGGCGGTGTGGTGGAAGCCGGTGTATGGCTCGGGCGGGCGCAACATGCTGTTCATCCGTCCGCTTTCCCGAAGGCGTTGGTATGTGGCGGGTGAGCGGTTTTTCGGCCGGGTGATCCACCGGGAGATGGACCAGGAGCAACTGCTCGCGCTGTTGGCGTACAGCCGAAGGCGTCGGCCATACATGGCGCAGGGGCATATCCCGTTGTGGCGCACGGAGGATGGACGGCATCTGGACCTTCGGGTCACGGTTCAGTGCAACCAGCGCGGGGTGTGGGAGGTGTTGGCGGTCACCGCACGCAGGGGACCGCCGGGGGCGATGGTGACGAACTACCATGCCGGCGGACGCGTCGAATCTTTGACGCATCCGACCGCCATCCAGTTGTCCCGGTTGGCCAGTGCTCGCATCGACTCAGCGGTGCTCGAACGCGCGCGGACGCAGGCGCTGCGGGTGGCCCGCGTCCTGCAGCGGGCGTATCCCACGCTGGGCGTGTTGGGCGTGGACGTGGGCGGATCGCCAGACGAGGAATGGTGCTACGTGTACGATTTGAACAGCCGGCCGGGCCGGGATATCCTGACCGATGACGAACTGGCGGGGTTTGCACGAGGGGTGGCGGGTTTTGCCCACTATTTGCGCAATGAGATGCCCCGCCGGCGTCGCTGATTTGGTACACTCTGGAGGACGGGTCCCGCCTGCGCGCGGGACCGGACCCAGGATGGAGGCGATGCGGTTGATGACGTCAGGCCCGTGGTCAGATCGTCGACGGCGGTTGTGCCAAGAGATGGAACGGGCCGGGGTGGAGGCAGTTCTCCTCACCTCGAGGCCCAATGTGTTCTATCTGACGGGGGTGTGGCTCGCCACAGGGGAGCGCGCGAGCGCGCTCGTCGTCCGTTCGGACCGGGACCCGGTCTGGGTGGTGCATGAGATGTTCGCGCAAGAGGTGGCATCGGCGGACGTGCGCATCGTTCTGTGGAAGGACGGGGAGGACGCGCACCGCCTGATCCACGAGGAGGTGGGACAAGCCCGACGGGTTGCCGTCGACGGGGGCTGGGAGGCGCGCCACTTGATGGCGTGGATGGCGCTGCGGCCGGGTCTGCCGCTGCCCGTGTCTGCCGACGGGATGATGGCCAAGCTGCGCTGCCGTAAAGATGCGGAGGAGTTGGCCTGCCTTGAGCGAGCGTCGGCCATGGCGGATGAGGTCGTACAGGCACTCGCGGCGGACTTGCGTGCGGGCGATACGGAAGCTGCGCTGGCAGAACAGCTGGCCACCCTGTGGCGGAAGGCCGGATCGGAGGGGATGTCCTTTCCGCCCATCGTCGCCGCCGGCCCGAACGGAGCGGCCCCGCATCACGAGCCCGACGGGAGCCAGGTGATGGCGGGGACCACGGTCATCGTCGACACGGGCGGGGTGTACCACCATTACGTCAGCGACATCACGCGGACGTACATCGTGGGGGAACCCACGGAGGAGATGAGGCGGGTGTACGCCTGCGTCCTCGCGGCCCAGGAGGCCGGAATTCAAGCCGCGAAACCGGGCGTCACGCTCGGAGAGGTGGACGCGGTGGTCCGGCGGTACATCACGGATGCCGGGTATGGTCCGTATTTCACCCACCGCACGGGGCACGGGGTTGGGCTCGACATCCACGAGGAGCCCTACGTGGTCGGTGGCAATGACCAGGTGTTGGAACCGGGGATGGTGATGAGCATCGAACCCGGGATCTATCTTCCCGGGCGATTCGGGGTGCGGATCGAGGATCTGGTGGTCATCGAAGAGAAGGGTGCCCGGTCCCTCAACCGTGCTCCAAAACGCTGGGAGGCGGTGTGTCTGCCGGTCCGCGGATAAATGGGCTTCGGTCACGAGCCATCGATGACCAGCATGGCCAGGGGGACCGCCGTCTCCGATCCGTCGGAGAAGCGGATCCCCCAGGCCATCACGCCCTCCACGCGCGTGACAGTCAGGCGGTCCGGTTCTTCGGCGAGATCGTACACGCGGCCGGGTTCGATCCGGATCTGATCCCGGATGAGGTACATCGGTCATCCCGAGGGGCTGACGGTGACCGCGACGAACAGTTTTTTCGCCACCACCACGGTGTTGACACGGATGGTGAATTCCTGTTGGTCGATGGCGACCGTGCGGCCGTCCAACAGCCGGTAGGGAAGATCGGGGTTGTGATCGAGGGTGGACAGGGGGCGGTCGACCAAGAAGGCCAGTTGCTTCTTGACGAAATCGACCACCTCCAACTGGGTCAGGCCGTCGGGGGCCTTTGCGTCCACCTGGATGCTTTCAATCACCGGCTCCGGGTTCGGGTGCTGCAGTTTCGCCGACAGCAGCCGCACTTGGTCCTCTAACGTTTCCCTCTCCGTTGTACAGGAATTGTACTGTACGCGCAACTGATTGATCTCCCGGCCCTGGTACACCAGCATGAGGCTGGCGCCGAGCAGGACACCCGCCACGACGGCCGCGGTCAGGCGGCGGTTGAAGGTCATGAGGGGCGCCCCTCCCCGGCGAGCCAACGCACGATGAAGGCACCGGCCTCACAGCCGACGAACGCGGCGATCAAAAACGTAATCTGGCGCCCGACCGGCGCCAGCTCGCGGGAGAGCACCCCAGTTTCGATGACCTTGAGGGTGTCCATCGTGCCGCCGAGCGTGCTCACCATCGCCCAAATTTTCAGCTGTTCGGACAGATTCACCATCACCGCCATCGGGGGCGCGTGCATCAGCGATGCGCCGACGCCTCCCAACAAGGAACCGCCCAGCACGATGCCCATCGCCACAAAAAAATCGACGACGAGGCTGGAAACGAACGACATCCTGCATCTCCTCCCGCACAGAGCCGCCTGTGGACGCCATCCGTCACCAACATACGGGACAGGTCCAGGAATTATGCCCGGCGCATGCTCATATCCCATCCGGTGTGAGGAACACTAGCTGCGACCAGGATCGTGTCAGGCAGGCCGAGGAGGTGGGGAGGATGCCGGTGGTACACGAAGCCCGGTGTCCGTATTGCGGGGAGACATGGGAGATCGACGTCGGTGTGGAGCAGGCTTCGGACGAGGAGTTCCTCGAGGCGACGCGCACCCCGTACGTGTATGTGCCGTGTGAACGCTGCACCTATCTGCACTTTGACTGAGACGTTCAGGAGAGGAGCGATGGCGCATGGCCGGCGGGGATCCCATCCCACACACGCCGCAGCACAATGAGTTCACGGAATCCGTCGTGGATGCGGTGGACCGCATGCGGGATGAAGGGGGGATCGCACCCGACATTCCGCATCGGGAAAGCACGTTGAAGGAGCGAGGGGTCACGGGCCATCCGGATCGGCCGCGCTGGCAGGATGATCCCCATTGACAACCGACAGCACCATCTCCCGCATCCGGGCGAGGCGGCCATACGGCAGCCTCGCCACGCCGTTTTGGAGTACAGCGGTCGAACCCCGCCGATGACCGGAACTTGATATAATATAACGAATACGGTCCATTCATGAATACCGTCCATGGGGCTTGGACAGTTCGAGGGGACAGAGATGCGGGCTGACGAGACACAACCGGTTCGATTGCACGGGCGGCTGACGCCAGGCGAAGCCTGGTGGCAGGATGGAGAGGTCCGGCTGTGGCTGGCTGGGGAATCCGGAGGCCATTCCCCCGTGGAGTGGGTCAGACGCTGGTGTCTCAGGCATCTGAATCCTCAATGTTTACGGGCCGAAGCGGACGGCGTGGTGCTCAGCGGCGAGGACTTTCTTCAGCTTGTTTCCCGCTTGCCAGACGCGCCCTGGCCGCTGGCGGACGACCTCGCCGTGTACGGATGGGCGGCCGGGTTGGCGCTCGAGATCGTGCGAAGCCAGGACGTGCTCCCGTTTGCAGCCCCTGTGGACCTGCCTGGTACGGGCGTCTGGGATCTCATGGGCCGTCTCGCTCAGGCGGGGGACCTGGGATACGCGGAGTGGCCGTCGGGCGCGGGCGCGTTTGCAGCCGCCTGGATGCCTGCATGGACACGGGAGGAACTGGCGGATCGCAGAATGGTCCTGCTTTCCCAGGCGGAACGGTGGTGGGCGCCGTCAGCCGCTGCGTCCGGGGATGAGAATGCCCGCCGATTGTGCGATACCTGGCTCTGTCGATGCGTCGATCACTTCTTCCGCCAGGAGCTGTCCCCAGGCGGTGTGATCCCGCAAGACCCACCCGCCCCTTTTCGCATTCCTTATCGGGGCGAATCGGAACTGATGGAGGCGTTCGCCCGGGCGCTGGCTTCGGACGCAGCGCTGTTCCAGGCCGACGGATGGTTGATGTGGCGGGTCTTGCGGCGTTGGTTCGCAGGCACCGGATGGACGCCGGAACGGTGGGCGGATACCAGCGGTGCAGAGCGTTACCGGTTGGAGTTGGCCTTGGAACCGCCGAACGGGGTCGGCCACGATTGGACCGTGCGCTTTTGGATCACGCATCGGCGCCGCCCGGGCGTACGGGCGCCGCTGGCGTCGTGGTGGCGCGAACCGCGCCGAGACTGGTGGATCGGTGGGGAACGGCTGCATCGCCCGGACCGATGGATGCTCCCGCAACTCTACCAGGCGGCAGAGGTGTGGCCCGCCCTGCGGCAGGCCCTGCAGGCGCCGGCCCCGAGCCAGTGCCGCGTGCCGGTGCAGGATGTGTACGACTTTTTCACGGTGTACGCGGCCGCGTTGGAGGCGCAGGGCTTCTCCGTTCGGCTGCCCGCTTTGAAGCGGGTGGGAGGCGGAGACATCCGCCTCCAGGTGCAGGTCCGCCGTCGCCCGCGCCGGTCTCCGCAGCACCCCGCGGACACCGGACGCCCCTGGTTCGATCTGGCGCACCTGGCCGAGTTCGACTGGACCCTCGCCGTCGGAGACGCCACTGTGACGCCGGAGGCCTTCGCGCGCATGGTGGAACAGGGGACCCCGTTGCTCCAGACGGACACCGGGTGGTGCCTGGTCCCGTTGCGGGATATCCTCGATCGCCTCGAGATGGTCAGTCCGCCGCAGGAAGAGCGGTCGTTGTCCGCCTTGGCGAGGCTGTGGCTGTGGGCGCAGGCGCCTGAACACGAGACGATTCCGGTCGAGATTTCCTTTGACCCGTCCGCCGCCGATCTGGCGCAATTCGTCGACGCGCTGCGCACGGCTTGCCACCCCAGCCCTCTGCCGGCCCCGAACGGCTTCCGGGGACAGTTGCGGGGTTATCAGCAAATCGGGTATGCGTGGTTGGCGCATCTGCGTCGGCTGGGGCTGGGTGGGGTGCTCGCCGATGATATGGGACTCGGCAAGACCGTGCAGATACTGGCCTATCTGTTGTATCTGAAGGAGACAGGTCAAGCCCAGGGTCCTCACCTGTTGGTCTGTCCGACGTCTCTGCTCGCCAATTGGCGGCAGGAGATGGCGAGGTTCGTCCCCAATCTGCGCGTCCACATCCACCACGGCAGCGGCCGGCATCAGACGCAGGCGGACGGGACGCCGCGGCTGGCGACGGCCCTCCGGAAGTGCGACGTCATCATCACCACGTACGGAACGGCGGTGCGCGATGCGGACGTTCTGCAGGCCATCCAGTGGGATGTCGCGATCGCCGATGAGGCGCAGGCGATCAAGAATCCGGACACACATCAAGCACGTACCTTGCGCCGCCTGCACGTGCGGCAGTGGGTGGCTTTGACCGGGACGCCGGTGGAGAACCGGCTCGAGGAACTGTGGTCCATCGTCCAGTTGGTCAATCCGGGATACCTCGGGAGCGCCCGCTGGTTCCACCGCGCCTTCGCTGATCCGGTGGCACGGGCCCCGGGCGGCTCCAAGGCCCGGCGGCTGCGGACGCTGTTGCAGCCGATCCTGCTGCGCCGGAGCAAGGCGGACCCTGTCATCCGCCGGGAGCTGCCCGAGAAGTGGGAGGTCGCCGCCTACGCAGCCCTGACGCCGGAACAGGCCGCCTTGTACCAACGGATCGTCCACGACCTGTTCCAGGGACTCGGAAGACCAGGTTCCATCGGGCGCCGCGGGCAAATTCTCACCGCGCTCACCCGGCTCAAACAGGTGTGCGATCACCCGGCGCTGGTCGCCGGAGGGAAGGGGACGCCTGGCCGATCGGGAAAGTTGACGCTGTTGTTGCAGCGGATCGAAGAAGTGGTCGCAAAGGGAGAAGCCGCCTTGGTGTTCACCCAGTTCCGCGAGATGGGCGAACTGTTGGTCGCTGCGCTCCAGGGCCGGTTCGGTTGGTGTCCACCCTTTCTGCACGGGAGACTCAGCGCAGCCAAACGGGGGGAGTTGGTCGCCCGGTTTCAGGACGGGGTGGATCCCGCGCCGGTCTTCGTCCTGTCGCTCAAGGCGGGTGGCACAGGGCTCAACCTCACCCGTGCCAACCACGTGTTTCACTACGACCGTTGGTGGAACCCGGCGGTGGAGGATCAGGCGACGGATCGCGCGTTCCGCATCGGGCAGACGAAGGATGTCCAAGTCCACCGGCTCATCTGTCCGGGAACGCTGGAGGAGCGGATCGACCAGATGATTGCGCACAAGCGCGCCCTGACGCAGGTCGTGGCTGGGACGGGAGAAGGATGGTTGACGGAATTGGATGACGAGACGCTGCGGCGCCTGTTCATGTTGGATGTGGAGGCGGCCGTGGGGGAGATGGATGACTGATGGCGCGCTCGTCGAAACTTGGCGGCACGTGGGGGTGGCATCACCTGTTGGAACGGTGCGATCCGACAGGGCAGCGGCGTCCGCGTTCCGCGGCGCGGCACAGTCTGGTGACGAGCGTGACCGTGCGTGAGGGGCACATTTACGCCATCGTGCAAGCACCGGGTCCGGGCACAGGTGCCGGACTGGGCGCGGGCGAGTCGGTGACCTTGCCCTGCCCAGATTGGTGGCCACCGCATTTGGACGAGGCGGCGGAGTGGTTCGCCCAGCGACCCGATTGGTTGGCCGCCTTGTGGATGGGGAGGTGGGAGGAGGCATTCTTGCGCCACGTGGCGGACGCCGGGCGGCTCCTGCTGCCGGACGCGGACGCGGCTGCCCGTATGGCGGCCGGCGCTGAGTGCTCCTGCCGGGCCACCGAACTGTGTCCGCATGTCGCCGGATTGGCGCACTCCATCGCCCAAGATGTGCAGATGCAGCCCGAGCGCGCCCTGCTCTACGTGGGGGTCTGTCCGGAGTTGCTGTTCGACCGAGTGCATGCGCGCACCGCCGAACGGCTCGCGGATGCAGGAGACCCGCAGACGACACTGGGCACCGTTGCGCAGGCGGGCGACGCTGCGCCGTCCGCGGCGGCCGCGAGCTGCACGGCAGGCCAGGATCCATTGTGGCGTATGGAGGCGTCTTGGGTGCAGATCCCTTCCGTCACGACGCCAGGCGGGCCGCCGGCCCGTGCGGCCATTCCGTTCACGGTCCGGTGGGATGCCGCGCGGGTGGAAGCGCTGCAGAGAGATTACATGGCGTGGGTGTGGGGGGCATCCTGATGCGCCTCAGGTTCCGGCGGTGCATCAATGCCCGACAGCGCCTGCCTGGCGAAGAGCCCCAGGACGACGCTCAGCAGGCCAACCGTGATGATGAATCCAACCCCCATCTGGGTCACACCTCAGTTCCGAACCCTCTCCGCCCTGGGCACCAGGGCGTCCGTTCATCCATATAGACGCAGCGCCCCCGGGAAACGTTGCAATTGAAAAACTATCGGATTTTTAAACATCACCCTTCGGATTTTTCGATTCCGGCCGGTACAGGCCGCTTTCTATAATACAGACATCCTGCAAGCGGTTTCATCCGCGTGAAGAGGAAGAAGGGGGTTTCGGACGATGAAACGGGCGGCTCAGTGGCTCGTCCCGGCCGCGGTGGCACTGGTGGCGGTCACCGGATGCGGCGGCGGAAGCAGCGGCGGTACCGGACAGAACGCGGCCAACAACGGCGCAGGCGGGCAAGGGAGCAACGGCCAGACCATCACGCTGCGCATCTCCTGGTGGGGGGACCAAACCCGCGCGAATCTTACGCAGCAAGTCATCGATCTCTATGAAAAATCCCATCCGAACATCAAGATTCAACCCGAGTTCACCGGTTACTCCGGGTATCAGCAGAAGCTGACAACGGAGGCGGCCGGCAATAACCTGCCGGACGTCATGCAGATGAACTACGGACCGATGATCTCCCAGTTCTCCTCCCAGGGCCTGTTGGACGACCTGAAATCGTACATCGACAGCAAACAGATTGACGTCAGCAAAATCGATCCGCAGCTGCTCGGCACCGGCGTCATCAACGGCCAGCAACTCGGCATCCCGTTGGCGGAAAACGCGCTCGCCGTCCTGTACAACCCGGATCTGCTGCAGAAGGCCGGCCTGAGCGATCCCAAGCCCGATTGGACCTGGGACGACTTCATTCAGATGGCGGAGACGGTGCACCAAAAGCTCGGCATCTACGGCGCGCGCACCCTGGATTACACGTTCACGCCTGAGTACTACATCCGCCAGCACGGCCAGCACCTGTTCTCCCAAGATCAGAAAGCGCTCGGCTACGACGACCAGACGCTCGCCGATTACTGGCAGATCAACCTCAAGCTGATCAAGGACGGTGCCGCGCCGACCATCGACAAGATTCAGCAGATTCAGGGGCTGGAGCAGGAGCCGTTGGCGCAGCAGAAGGCGGCCTTTGACCTGCGCTGGTCGAATCAGTTGACAGCACTGTCGGGCAACGGCAAGCTCCCGCTGAAACTCGCGCCGCTGCCGGGCCCGGACGCGGACAAGGGCATGTACCTGAAGCCGTCGATGTTCTTCTCCATCAGCAAGACGTCCCAACACAAGGCGGAGGCGGCCGATTTCATCAACTTCTTCATCAACAACTTGGACGCCGCCAAGATCCTGAAGACGGAACGCGGTGTGCCGGTCTCATCGGACATCCGGGACCAGCTGAAGCCGTCCCTGTCGCCGTTGGATCAGGAGACGTTCGACTACATCGATTATGTGTCGAAGCACAGCAGCCCGATTGATCCCGACAGCCCGCCCAAGTACTCGCAGATCAACCAGACCTTGAAGGACGTGGACCAGAAGGTCTTGTTCGGCAAGGAGACGCCGGAGCAGGGCGCCAAGGAGTTCCGCCAGAAGGCGGAGGCGCTGTTGAAGTAAGCGCAGAGCAGCAGGACCAGCCCGGTCGGGCCCCAAGGCTTCGGCTGGGCTGGTATGGAACACTACGGGGGGATGCCTTATGAGGCGGACGGCGGCTTGGTTGTTACCGCTGGCGATGACGATGCTGGTGGCCACGGGATGCGGCGGCGCGGGCACGTCGCAAAACGACGCGGGCGGCGGTGCATCCACTCAAGGCGGAGACACAATCACGCTCCGATTTTCGTGGTGGGGAGACCAGACCCGCGCGACCCTCACGCAGCAGGTCATCGATTTGTATGAAAAGCTGCATCCGAATGTGAAGATTCAACCCGAGTTCACAGGGTACTCCGGGTATCAGCAGAAGTTGACGACGGAGGCGGCCGGCAACAATCTGCCGGACATCATGCAGATGAACTACGGGCCGATGATCACGCAGTTCACCACCCAAGGCCTGCTGGAAAACCTGGAGCCGTACACGGATGCCCACACCATCGATGTCACGAAAGTGGACAAGAATCTTGTGAACGAGGGATATGTGAACGGCCACCTGTATGGGATCCCGATTGCCGAAAACGCGCTCGCGGTCCTGTACAATCCCGACCTGCTGCACAAGGCGGGCCTGAGCGATCCGAAGCCGGACTGGACGTGGGACGATTTCATCCACATGGCGGAGACGGTGCATCAAAAGCTCGGCATCTACGGCGCCCGGACGCTGGTGTTCAACGACTCGGTCACGCTGCCAGAGTATTACATCCGCGCCCACGGCCAGCACCTGTTCACGCCGGACCAGAAAGGGTACGCCTACGAGGATCAGACGTTGGCCGACTTTTGGAAGATCAGCCTGAAACTCATCCAGGACGGCGCGGCGCCGACCATCGACAAGATTCAGCAGATACAGGGGCTGGAACAGGAGCCGATCGCCCAGCAGAAGGCCGCCTTCGATCTGCACTGGTCCAACCAGTTGACGGTCTTGAGCAACAACGGCAAGGTGCCGCTCAAACTCGCTCCGTTGCCCGGACCGGGGCAGGATCAGGGGATGTACTTGAAGGCGTCCCAGTTCCTGTCCATCAGCAAGACCTCGAAACACAAGGAGCAGGCGGCCGATTTCATCAACTTCTTCATCAACAACCTGGATGCGGCCAAAATCCTCAAGACGGAACGGGGGTTGCCCGTCTCCTCGGACATCCAGGAACAGTTGAAACCGGACCTGTCGCCGATTGACCAGGAGACGGTCGATTACATCAGCTACGTGACGAAACACAGCAGCCCGATTGATCCCGACAGCCCGCCCAAGTATGCCCAGATCAGCCAGGTGATGAAGGACGTCGAACAGAAGGTGTTGTTCGGCAAAGAGTCTCCGGAGGCGGGGGCGAAGGAATTCCGGAGCAAGACCGAATCCCTGCTGAAGTGACAGGGGGGGTGAGAGAACGCATGCTTGCCACGAAGACCGACACCATCGCCGCACCGGCGCCCCGAGTGCGTCCTCGCCGAAGGAAGAACGACAACTTGACCGGGTACCTGTTCATCCTGCCCTTCGTGATCGGGTTCATCGGCTTGACCCTGTTCCCGACCCTGGCGTCGTTGTATCTGTCCTTCACAGACTACAACATGCTGGGTTCCCCGCATTGGGTTGGGATGGACAACTTCCGGCAGATGTTCACGCAGGACGACAAATACTGGCAGTCGGTGCGCGTGACGGTCCAATACGTATTCACTGCGGTGCCGGTCCGCTTGGTCTGCGCGCTGCTCATCGCTATGCTGTTGGACCGCATCACCGCGGGAGCGGGATTCTTTCGTACGGTTTTATACGTTCCCTCCCTCATTGGCGGAAGTGTCGCCGTGTCGGTGATGTGGAAGCAGCTGTTCAGCGACAAAGGGGCCATCAACGCGCTGTTGACGGCGGTGGGCCTGCATCCGCTGCCTTGGTTGGGCGATCCGCATCTGGCCCTGTGGACCCTGGTGTTACTGGCAGGCTGGCAGTTCGGGTCGCCCATGTTGATCTTCCTCGCCGGGCTGAAGAACATCCCGCGCGAGCTGTACGAGGCCGCCGGCGTCGACGGGGCCAACGCGTGGCAGAAGTTTGTGCGCATCACCCTGCCGATGTTGACTCCGGTCATCCTGTTCAACGTGGTTATGCAGGTGATCCAGGCTTTCCTCGCCTTCACGCCGAGCTACATCATCTCCAACGGCCACGGCGATCCGCTGGACGGCACGCTTCTGTACGTGCTGTATCTGTTCCGCAATGCGTTCGAGTTTTTCAAGATGGGGTACGCATCCGCCATGGCCTGGGTGCTGCTCGCCGTCATCGCCTTGTGCACGGCGCTCATATTCCGGAGCTCGTCGTACTGGGTGCACTACGAGTCGGAGAGTGAATGACGATGGGGAGCCGTTCGGCGAAAACAATCCACTACATCCTGGTCAGTCTCGTGTCGTTGGCGATGATCTATCCCGTGCTGTGGATGATCAGCAGCTCCTTGAAGAACGGGACAGAGGTGTTCTCAACCGCTTCTTCTCTCATTCCGCACAACCCGCAGTGGCAGAACTATCCCGAGGGATGGAAGGGATTTGCGGGCATCTCGTTTTCTACGTTTTTCAAAAACTCGCTGATTGTCGTCATCATCAGCACCATCGGGAGCGTGCTGTCCTCGACCCTGATTGCGTACGGATTCGCCCGCATCCGCTTTTTCGGGCGGAAATTCTGGTTCGTCTGCATGATGCTGACGATGATGCTGCCGCCGGAGATTGTGATGATCCCGCAGTACATCATGTTCAACAAGATGGGTTTCCTGAACACCTATCTGCCGCTGATCCTGCCGACGTTCTTCGGTACGCCGTTCTTCGTCTTTCTCATCATGCAGTTCATCCGAAGCATCCCGCGCGATTTGGAGGAGGCCGCGCTCATCGACGGGTGCACCCGGTTCTCGGCGTTCGTGCGCATCCTGGTTCCGATGATTGTTCCGGCGATGGTCACCTGCGCCATCTTCAGCTTCTATTGGCGGTGGGAGGAGTTCATCGGGCCGTTGATCTACCTGCAGGACCCGAAGAAGTACACGGTGTCGCTGGCCATCAAGATGTTCTCCGACCCGGACGCGGTGTCCAACTGGGGTGCCATGTTCGCC
Source organism: Alicyclobacillus macrosporangiidus CPP55 (assembly GCF_000702485.1). GTDB lineage: Bacteria > Bacillota > Bacilli > Alicyclobacillales > Alicyclobacillaceae > Alicyclobacillus_H > Alicyclobacillus_H macrosporangiidus_B. The sequence continues at coordinate 3,663,099 of NZ_JNIL01000001.1, forward strand.
ATGTCGGTCGCGAGCCTGATCCCGGTATTGGTGGTGTTTTTCATCTTCCAACGCTACGTGGTGGAGGGAATCACCACGGGCGGGTTGAAAGGGTAAGCGTCCACGAAGGCGGCCGGCCTGTGGCCGCGTGAAGGGGGCTTCCCGGTTGAAAGCGCTTTGGCGCCTGTGCGTTCGGTACCGCGATCTCAAGATTCGGAACAAGATGGTTCTCGCGTTTTCGTCGCTCTTGGTGGTGTATACGCTGATTGGGGTCGCGTTGGTGGAGGCGGTCACCTGGTTTGGCAACGCCAAGCTGTACACGGAGGCCAGCGGCGAACTGAACGTCGGTTCGTCCATCATCAACAGCGAACTGAGGCGCGTGGAGGATTTTTCATTTCAAATCATGGCGGACGATTCGGTGCAGGCGGCCCTCGTGCAGATCGCGGATCACCCGGCGGGTTTCGACACGTTCATGCGCCGAGACGCCCTGTTTAAGCAGCTCATCACACTCCTCCAGGATAACCAGTGTCTCGGCTACATCGACCTGCAGAGCGACGACGGGACCCACTTCACGGTGGGCAACGACGGCTCGGTGTTGGAACTGAAGCCGGCGGAGCTGGCGCAGATCCGGGACGCCAAAGGCGGCCACGTGTGGCTCCTGCGTACGGACAACCCGGATGCGGCGCTGCTGTCCGCCCGCGAGATCCGCGACAAGAACAGCCTGAGCCTGCGGCCCATCGGCCTGTTGACGATGAAGGTGGAAGTGGACCGATTGGTCCGCACCTACATCGACTTGTCGGACGGGAAAGACGTGCTCATCACCAAGGCGGGCGAAGCGGTGTTCGCGTCGAGCCCCGAAGTCTTGGCGATGTACCCGAGGCTGTCCGAGCGGGTGAAGACATGGAGCATCCTCAATACCCCGCGGGGGCGGGTGTTCGTCACGCGACTCCGGACGGGCTACCAGGGATTCGAGTATTACACCCTGATTCCGTACGACGCCATGTTCAGCAGCCTGTGGAAAGTCAAGGCCGCCTGCATCGCGGCGGACTTCCTCCTGTGCCTCCTGTCCCTGTGGCTCATCCGGAACCTGGCGGCGCGGTTGACCCGGCCGCTCGAGGAACTGACCGCGCAGATGAAACTGGTGCAGGCAGGGGATTGGCCCCTCGCGAGTCCGGACGGAGAGGCGGAGCCGCGCGGCCGCGATGAGATCGGGCAGTTGTATGTGAACTTTCACCGGATGTTGAAGCGGATCGACCAATTGGTGGAGGAGAACTACGTGCAGAAGCTGTTGGTGAAGGAGGCCGAGTTCCAGGCGCTGCAGGCGCAGATCAATCCGCACTTCCTGTACAACACCCTGAACTCCATCAACTGGCTGGCCAAGATCAACCGCCAGAACACCATCTCTCGCATGGTGGAGGCGCTCGGGGCGATGTTCCGGAGCCTGATGGACCGCGAGCGGCCGGTCATCCCGCTGCGCGAGGAGCTGGCGCTGGTGGAGCACTACCTGACCATCCAGACGGTGCGATTCGGCAGCCGGTTGCAGTGCGACATCCGAGTGGAGTATGAGCTGCTGGACTGCGAGATCCCGAAGCTCACGCTGCAGCCGCTGGTTGAAAACGCCATCAAACACGGCCTGGAACAGGTGGTGGGGACGTTCCACATCCGCATCCGGGGGAGACGGGAGGAGGAAGCGGTGGCCATCACGGTGGCAGACGACGGGCCGGGGATGGACGGTGAAGCGGTGCAGCGGGCCCTGTCGGGCGAGGGAAAGACGGGCAAGATCGGCCTGCGCAACATTCACCAGCGATTGCAGTCGCGTTACGGCGAGGCGTACGGTTTGACGGTGCGTGCGCAACCGGGGGAGGGGACGGCCATCACGCTGCGCCTGCCTTGCTCTGTGGCCGACCCGTCCGGGTACAGCGCCGGAAAGGCTTCTCCAACGGAGGGGTGAGATGGTGTATCGGGTGTTGTTGGTGGACGACGAACCGATTGTGCTGCAAGCCATCGCCGCTCTGGTCCCGTGGTCAGCCCATCGCACGCGGCTGGTGGGTACGGCAGATAACGGATTGACCGCATATCAGCGAATCGCCGAGGACCCGCCCGACATTCTGATCTGCGACATCAAAATGCCAGGGATGGGCGGGCTTGAATTGATGGCGCGGGTCCGCGAGGAGTTCCATCATGTGGTGTTCGCCGTCCTGTCGGGTTACGAGGAGTTCCACCTAGCGAGGCGCGCGATGGAACTGGGGGTCCGCCATTACCTGCTCAAACCGTGCAACGAAGAGGAGATCGGGCGGGTTTTGGACACGCTCGTCGACGAGCTCGATCACCGCCGGGCGCAGCAGGCTCGGGTGATGGACCTGGAAGCGGAGCTGGCACGGGCCAAGGCGCGTCTGTCCGAACTCGAACCTGCCGCGTCCGAGGCGGAAGAGGATGCGGAGCGTTCGGAACGGCAAGGGCTGGTGGAACGCGTGGTGGCGTATGTGCAAAAGCACCTGGCTGATCCGTGCATCAATTTGACCCATTTAGCCCGCCATCAGTTCTTCGTCAGTCCGGATTATTTGGGGCGCCTGTTCCGGGAACGCACGGGGTTGCGCTTCTCCGATTTCTTGACGATGACGCGCATCCAGCGGGCCCAGGATCTCTGGCGAGCCGATCCCGACCTGACGGTCGCCGAGGTGGCCGAGCGGGTGGGCTTCGCGGATCACACGCAGTATTTCAGCCAGGTGTTCAAGAAGTACACGGGGGACACGCCCTCCGGCTTCAAGAAACGCATTCGCGTCGCCGAGGAAGGGTGCGGCGGCCAAGAAGGGGGCGAGGACGAGCATGAACCGGGAGGCGACCGGAATCCTCCGCATGGCGGACGCCTGCGCACAGCGAGCGTTCGCGTGGAGCGATGCGCTGCACGCGTCGTGGAACTATGAGAGCGGTTGCGTGTTGCGGGCGGTACGAGAGATCGGCCGCCGGACGGGGCGGACCGAGTACCTGGCATTCGTCCGTGAGGTGGTGGACGGGCTGGTGGATGCGGACGGGCGCATCCGCACCTATGTGCTGGAGGAATACAACCTCGATCAGATCAACGAGGGCAAGCTGCTCTTCCGGCTGTACGCGGAGACGGGCGATGCGCGGTATCGCCGGGCGGCCGAGCGGCTGCGCATGCAATTGGAAGGGCAGCCCCGGACCCAGGCCGGCGGGTTTTGGCACAAGAAGATCTACCCGTATCAGATGTGGCTCGACGGCGGGTATATGGCCGCGCCGTTTCTGGCCGAATACGCCTACACGTTCGCGCGCCCGGCCTGGTTCGACACGGCCGCGGAGCACCTGCTCCTGCTGGAGCAGGTCACCCGCGATCCCAACACCGGCCTGTTGTATCACGGCTGGGACGAGACCCGGGAGCAGCGGTGGGCGAATCCGGCGACAGGACGCTCGCCCGAGTTCTGGGGCCGCGCCATCGGGTGGTTCGCGATGGCGGTGGTCGACGTGCTCGACTTTCTGCCGGTCAACCACCCGCACCGCGGCCAACTGGTGGGCGTCTTCGAACGGCTGATGCACGCGGTGGCGGCCGTCCAGGACGAGGCGACCGGGTTGTGGTATCAGGTGCTCGACAAGGCAGGCCACCCGGGCAACTACCTGGAGTCTTCCTGCAGCGCCATGTTCGCCTACGCCCTGGCGAAGGGCGTGCGTCGCGGCTATCTCTCGCGCGGGTTCACCGGCGTCGCCGAGCGGGCGTTTGACGGGCTCGTGGCGCATCACCTGCGCCTGGACGGGGACGGGCGGCCGCACCTGATGCACTGCAACGCGGTGGCAGGCCTCGGCGGCAAGCCATACCGGGACGGCTCGTACGCGTATTACGTCGGTGAACGGGTCGTCGAGGACGAACCGAAGGCGGTGGCTGCGTTCCTCTTGGCCGGGCTGGAGGTGGCGTTGGGCGGCGGGATCGATCCGGAGCCCGTCGCGTTCTCCGAAGAGGACGGGCGCACGCTGGTGCGCTGGGAGGGATGACCATGAAGCGTTGGGCGGTCTGCGGAGTGAGCAACCGGGCGATGAGCATGTTCATCGGGCCGATGATCCAAGTGTTTCCGAGTTACGCGGAGGTGGTGGGCCTGCTCGACGCCGACCCGAGGCGCGTGGCGATCTGCAAGGACCGTTTTCCGAGCCTGCGCGATGTGCCGGGGTATGCACCGGACGAGTTCGACCGGATGGTGGACGAGGTCAAGCCGGACGTGATCCTCGTGACAGGCCGGGACTGCACCCATGCGGAGTACATTGTGAAGGCTCTGGCCCGCGACCTCGACGTGGTCACCGAAAAGCCGATGGCGACCACGGCGGCTGACTGCCGGCGCATCCTGGACGCCGAACAGAAGAGCCGCGGCCAAGTGGTGGTGACGTTCAACTACCGGTACGCGCCTATCCACAGGAAGATCAAGGAGATGGTCCTGGAGGGCCGCATCGGGCGCGTGACGTCGGTGGACCTCAACTGGTACATCGACACCTACCACGGATCGAGCTATTTCCAACGGTGGAACCGGATGCGCGAGTTCTCCGGCGGTCTGTCCATCCACAAGAGCTCCCATCACTTCGATCTCGTGCAGTGGTGGATCGACCAGCGGCCGGTCGAGGTGTTCGCCTTTGGGGCGCTCAACTACTATGGCCCCGATTCCGAGCACAATCCGGAGCGCCGGGACGGCCGCTTCTGCGGGACGTGCGACGTGCGCGACCGCTGCGCGTACTACACCCGCTGGCACACGCGCAGCCAACAGGGGGCGGTGCGGGACGATCACATCGGCGCCATCAAAGGCGTGCCCATTGACCAAGCCTACACCGGCTACCGGGCCGACATGTGCATCTTCGATTCGGAGATCCGCATCGAGGACACGTACACGGCCACGGTGCGCTACGACCAGGGGGCGCTGTTGTCCTATTCCATCAACTTCTCCCTGCCGTATGAAGGGTATCGCCTCGCCATCAACGGCACGAAAGGGCGCATCGAGACGATGGAGTACCACGCCCCCTCGCGCGTGCCCTTCCCGACGCCGGTGCAGACCATCGACTACTTCCCGCTGTTCGGGTCCAAGGAGACCCTCCACGTGGTACAGCGCGAAGGGGGCCACGGCGGGGGCGATCCGGTGCTTCAGGAGGATCTGTTCATGGGCGTCGATCCCCATCGCCCGTATCCCATTCTCTCGGGCAGCCGGGACGGAGCGTACGCGGTGGCCACGGGCGAAGCGGTGTGGCGTTCGGCGCAGGAGCACCGGCCGATCGCCATCGCTGACCTGCTCGGGCTGTGATGCGACAGCCGGGAGCGGCCACGGTGAGGTCATGCGGCCGTCCCCGGCCGGGCGAGCCGAAACCGTCACCCATTCGAGGAGGAGAGATCACATGGAGATCCGACACCCGATTCATCCGCGAGATATCGCGCAGTTTTCCACGGAGCGCATGCGCGCCGAGTTCCTGGTGCAGGGCCTGTTCCAGCCGGGGGAGGTGAAGTGGGTGTACACCCACCACGATCGCATGCTCATCGGCGGCGTGGTGCCGGTGGACGCCCCGGTCGCGTTGAGCCAGGTGCCCGAACTGCACACCGAGTACCTCCTGGAGCGGCGCGAGATCGGCATCGTCAACATCGGCGGGCCGGGAACGGTCACGGTGGACGGCGAGGTGTACGAGTTGGCCCGGCGCGAGTGCCTGTACGTGGGCCTGGGGAAGCGGACGCTCTCCTTTGCCAGCGTGGATGTCGCCCAGCCGGCCCGTTTCTACCTGGTATCCGCGCCGGCGCACCAGGCGTACCCGACCCGCAAGACCGGCCCGCAGGATGCGGAGTTCGAGAAACTCGGCTCGGACGACCAGTCCAACCGCCGCACCCTGTACCGGTTCATCCATGCGAATGGCGTCCAGAGCTGTCAGCTGATGCTCGGCATGACGGAGCTGGCGCCGAACAACCTGTGGAACACCATGCCGGCCCACGTGCACGACCGGCGCTCGGAGGTCTACCTCTATTTCGATCTCGATCCCGCCGCGCGCGTCTTCCACTTCTTCGGCGAACCAGGGGAGACGCGCCACCTGGTGGTCGCCAACGAGGAAGCGGTGATCTCGCCGAGCTGGTCGATTCACTCCGGCGTCGGGACGAGCTCCTACACGTTCATCTGGGCCATGGCCGGAGAGAATTACACGTTCAAGGACATGGACCCCGTCGGCATGGGAGACTTGCGGTGAGGGGGTGAGCACTTGAGGATGAGCGGTTTGGAACGGATGTTTTCGCTGGCCGGTAAGACAGCGCTGGTGACGGGGGCCCGGACCGGCATCGGCCAGGCCATTGCCGTGGCGTTGGCCGAGGCGGGCGCGGACGTAGTGCTGCTCGGCCACCAGGACAACATGCAGGAGACGGAGCGCCTGGTGGCCGAGACCGGGCGGCGCCATCGCACGGTCCTGATGGATCTTGCGGATCCCCGCACCGCCGCGACCGGCGTGCAGGGGCTGCTGGAGGAGGAGCGGATCGACATCCTCGTCAACAACGCGGGCATCATCCGCCGGGCGCCCGCCGTTCAGTACAGCGAACGAGACTGGTACGACGTGATGAACGTCAACCTTCATTCTTTGTTCTGGCTCACGCAGGCAGTCGCCAAGCCGATGCTCGAACGCCGCCAGGGCAAGATCATCCACATCGCGTCGGTGCTGTCGTTCCAGGGGGGCATCCTGGTGCCTGCGTACACCGCCAGCAAACATGCGGTGGCGGGCCTCACCAAGGCGCTGGCCAACGAGTGGGCGGCGTTGGGCGTCCAGGTGAACGCCATCGCGCCGGGATACGTCGCGACGAACAACACGGAAGCGCTGCGCAATGACCCGGATAGAAACGAAGCCATTCGATCGCGCATCCCGGCCGGCCGCTGGGGCCATCCGGCGGACATCGCGGGGGCTGCGGTGTTTCTTGCCTCCCCCGCGTCCGACTACGTGAACGGGCACGTGTTGGTGGTCGACGGGGGCTGGCTGGCGCGATGAAGGGAATTCAAGGAGGGAATTGCGTATGAGGATGTGGAAAACGGCCGGCGGGGCGACCGACCTCGGACGCCAGGTGCGCAGGGCCACAAGGTGGCGCCGGTGGACCTGCTGGCGTTGTACAACCAGAAGTACCCCAGTCAGCCCCTGGGCTCCGATGTGGGTTGGACGCCGACCCTGTACACACACATCGACCCGACGGTTGCGGTCCCGGCATTGGTGTGGGCGCAGGCGGGGGCAGGAAAGCTGCCCAGCCGTGCGCCGCAGGGGTAATGGCCGGGACCGTCCACCGTTGCCAAGGCGGATGGCTCGCGCGAAGGGGACACCGAGGGCTTGTCCGGGGGCGGCTGTGGGGCCGCCCCACTTCATTGTGTACGGAATCTTCGGGACGGCTGTGGTATCATCTCGTTGAGACCCTTCGCGAGGTGGCGGCAGGGTACGAAAAATGTCTTGTCGATCATGAGTGGATTCGCTCTCCTGTGCCTGTCGGCTGCCGGTGCATGGATGGACGTGTTGTGCTATTCTCCCAATCGTTTTCCCATGACCGCGTCCGCCTCTGGTGCGAAGACTCAGGTCAAGGAGAACGGATTGGGCAACACAACAGCGGTCCAAAAGGGAGGAACGGTGTGATGGATGAGAAAGCATCCGTGAAGCGCGCTGTCGAACGGTGCTTGGCGGCCATTGAGCGACTGGACGGCCACGTGCGCGCGTGGGAGACGGTGTTCGCAGAGGAGGCGTTGCGCCAGGCTGAGGAACTGGACCGGGAGGAGCGTCCGCGCCCGCTCAAAGGGCTCGTGGTGGGGCTGAAGGACGTGTTCGACTTGGCGGGCCGTCCGCCTGGCAACGGTGCGCCCGTAAAACCGGACAAGGTCCCGAAGGAGGATGCCGCTTTGGTCCGCCAGCTTCGTTCGGCCGGCGCGGTGATCCTCGGGACGACGAAGCTCACCGAGTTTTGCTGGTACCGCCCGACGGTGACACGCAATCCGCACCATTTGGATCACACGCCGGGGGGTTCGAGCAGCGGCTCGGCGGCTGCGGTCGCAGCCGGGATGGTCCCGTTCGCGGTGGGCACGCAGACGAACGGATCGGTCATTCGGCCTGCGAGTTTTTGTGGTGTGTATGGATTCAAGCCGACATTTGGCATCGTGGATACGCTCGGCATGACGCACATCAGCCGTTCTCTGGATCACCCCGGGTTATTCACACGTGAACCGGAATGGCTGTTGCGTGTCTTCGATGTCGTGACGGGGTACGGCGGCACGGGCACCGCGGTCACTGCGGAGAGGATTCAGCCATCGGTGGTTTCCAGGCGCCTGAAGGTAGGCGTTCTCGACACCAGCCCCATGGAGGGCATCACGCCAGACGCGTTGGCCGCCGTCAAACGGTATGCCGAAGCGCTCGCCGCGCAGGGGCATGTGGTCCGGGAGATGCTCGTTCCCTCTTGGTTTTTGAACGTGAAAGAGACGTTTGAGTCCATTTTCCATCCCGAAGTGTACAGTTTGCTCGGACCCGTGTTGGCCGCGGCGGAGGAGGAGGGGACCCCCGTCGGGCCCGAGATTCGATGGGTCGTCGAACAGGGATCGAAAGCCAGTATCCAATCGTATCTGGATGGCTTGCGCAGGAAAGATGAGTTGACCTGGAAGGTCACCGAGTTGTTCGGGGACTGCGACCTGCTGGTGCTGCCCTCCACCTTGGGGCCCGCTCCGAAGGGACTGTCGTCCACCGGGAACCCGGCCATGTCGACCATGTCGAGCATCGTGGGTCTGCCGTGTGCATCCATCCCGTTCGGGACCAGTTCGGACGGATTGCCGCTGGGGGTTCAGGTGTGGGCGAGAAAGTACCATGACCGCGATCTGTTGTCGGTCTTGCCCGAATTGCCGGCACAACAGGTCCGTCCGCAATATTTCGCGGAATGAGCGAGTGTCGGGCGTCCGGCGATCCGCAAGATGTACCGGCCGAAGGACAGGAAAGACGCGTTTTTGTGCTTCATGCCGTGTCCGCGGCCTGGAGTTGCCGCGCCAGCCAGTCGAAGGAGCGGCGGCCGCTGATCTCGTGTCCGCCCGGGAAGACGTCGGTGGCGATCGCGCCGGGCGCCCCCAGCGCCTCGTACCGCGCGCGCACCGCTGCGGCGGCGTCCAGGGCAGGTGGGAGCGGAAAAACCGTATCGTCCACCCCCGTTTCCAAGAACAAGGGGCGGGGGGCGATGAGGCCTATCCAGTCCGGCATCTCGCCCCATTCGAGCAGGCCCGGGATGTAGTTGTCGACGCAGTGGGGGGCTGCGAGGACGCTGCCCCGGAAGGTCGAGGCGTATCCGGAGAGGACGACCGCCCGGATGCGCTCGTCGAGTATCGCGGTCAGCATGGCGATCAGCCCTCCGCCTGAAAAACCGAATACGCCGATCCGATGCGCGTCCACGTCTGCCCGCGTCCGCAGGTAGTCGAGGGCGCGCATCGCTTCATAGGTGCGAAATCCGGCCAGGGTCTGGCCGTGCATCAGCAGATGGGTGGCGATTCGGTAGCAGGAGGAGCGGCGGCCGGCGGGATCGTCCGCGTCATCGTCGGCGAGGCGGCGGACGCCGAGGCCGAACACCTCGGGGACGATGACGATCATCCCCCGGCGCGCCAGCTCCATCGCAAAACGGCGGTGAATGCCGCCTTCCTGCGGGACGGGGGGACCGGCCAGGGAGGGGGCGGATGGACGGGCGAGTTCCGGGGGCAGCGGCCGGCCGATGGCATCGGCGATCCCGCGCCCGTGTCCCGGGCAGGCGAGCACGGCCGGCCTCGAGCCGGGGCTGTGCGGGGGCGTCAGGACGCAGGCGCAGGTGCGCACGCCCGGGTAGGTGGTGTATTCGATCCACTCCAGCCGCAGGTCTTCCGCCGTTTCGACGGCGAGCAGGGCAGGGGCGAGGGGGTGCGAGGGCAATCGATCCTCTGACACCACCCAGTCATCCATGCCCAGCAAGTGTATGAGCTGGCGGCGCTGCTGCTGAAGACTTCCTTCTCCGTTCAAGCGGGCGGTCCGTCGCTTGGCGGAATCCTCATCGATTCGCTGAAGAATTTCTTCGGCGTGCGTGACGGGCATGCCGGTCCCTCCCGTACAGAATTTGGCCTCCATTCTACCGCAAGATGTGTGGATCTGTGGGAGTGTGGAAGAACATATTGATTTGAGTTGGAAGCATGATTTCGTCCCAAGAAACATAGTGTGCTAATCGGATATGTTGCGCGAGAGAGAAGCACGGTGTCATGAACTGCACGCGTTCCTGTGGATTGGTGTGGGATTTCAGTGCGTGTTCAGGGGGGAATACGGATGCGTATGCGCAGGTGGCTGGGGACAGGTGCCGTGATGGCGCTTGCACTGGGTGTAAGCGCATGCGGGACGTCGTCGTCGGGAGGGAATCAGGCGGGATCGAACACCAGCGGCGGGACGTCCTCTGGTGCGTCTGGACAGCCAGCGATGGTGCTTCGTCTGGCCGACAACCAACCGGCGGACTATCCGACCGTGCTCGGCGACAATGAGTTTGCGAAGCTGGTCAACGAACGGACGAACGGTCGCATTCAAATCAAAGTCTATCCAAATGCGCAGTTGGGAGACGAGAACACGGTCATTCAACAGATTCAGCTCGGGGCCATCGACTTCGGGCGAATCAACACGGCGCCGCTGGCATCGTACGACAAGGAGATCGGCGTGTTCTCGCTGCCCTATCTGTTCAGCAGCTCAGACCAAATGTGGAAGGTCCTCAACGGCCCCATCGGGCAGCAGTTGCTGGATAGTCTGCAAAGCGCCAAGATGGTGGGCTTGACCTATTACGATTCGGGTGCCCGGAATTTCTATGACTCCAAGCGGCCGATTGTCCACCCGTCCGACTTGAAAGGACTGAAGATCCGCGTCCAGCAGTCGAACATCTTTGTCGATCTCGTCAACACCCTCGGTGGCTCGGCGACCCCGATGGCTTACGGTGAGGTGTTCAATGCGCTGCAGACCGGCGTGATCGACGGAGCGGAGAACAACTGGCCAAGCTACTACACGACGAATCACTATAAGGTCGCGAAGTATGTGACGGAGGACGAACACACGCGCAATCCTGAGGTTTTGCTCGTCAGCCAGGCCACGTGGAACAAGCTGTCCCCCCAGGATCAGCAGATCATTCGGCAAGCGGCCGTGGAGTCGCAGCAGACGGAGCGCCAGGCGTGGACGCAGTTGGAGCAGAAAGCCAAAGATGCGGTGAAGGCCAATGGGAACGTCATTACGGAAGTGCAGGACGTCGCGGAGTGGCAGCAGGCGGTTCAACCTTTGTACGACAAGTATGGGAAGGACTACAAGAGCCTGATTGATCAGATCCGTGCGACGAAGTGATGGAGGATGGTCATGGACCGGCTGCAGCAGGCCATGCGGTGGCTGGACCGCATGGTCGAATGGTTAGGAGCCTATTTGATGCTCATCATGGTCGTCATCGTGTTCTGGCAGGTCTTCAGCCGCTATGTATTGCACCACACGCCAGCGTGGTCCGAAGAAATGGTTCTGACCGTGATGCAGTGGTTTGGCTTCATCAGCATCGCGGCTGGGTTCCGGCGACAGATGCACCTGCGGATCACGTTCATCGTGGACCGCTTTCCGAAATGGATGCAGTGGGGGATTGACAAGGCCATCGACCTGTTGGTCATTCTGTATGGATTGGTCCTGACGGTAGAGGGATATCGATTCACCTTGCTCACGTGGTCCTCTCACCTGCCGGTCACCGGTCTGCCCAACGGGCTGCAATACCTGGTCATCCCGGCCGCCGGTGCGCTGACCATGCTCTATGGGCTCATGCACTTGCTCAGCCGTGAAGGGAAGGTGAGATGAATGGCCACGTGGATTTTGATCGGCAGCTTTGTCCTGGGTGTGTTGCTGCGGGTGCCCGTCGCTCTGGCGTTGGTCATCTCCTCCTTCCTCACGGGCTGGTATCTCGGGGTCCCGCTCGAAGTGGTGGGCCAACGCATGCTCAGCGGCATCAATTCTTGGTCGCTTCTGGCGATCCCGCTGTTCATCCTCGCCGGCGAAATCATGGGTGAGGGTGGGTTGTCCCAGCGGATTATCGACTTTTCGAACCTGTTGGTCGGACGTCTGCGCGGTGGACTGGCCCTTGTGAATGTCGTTGCGTGCATGTTCTTCGGAGGCATCACAGGGTCTGCCGTAGCGGATGCGTCCTCCATCGGTTCCATCATGATCCCCATGATGCGTCAAAAGGGCTATGACAAGGATTACGCGGTCGGCGTGACCATCACGGGTTCCATCCAGGGTTTGATCGTCCCGCCGAGCCACAACATCATCCTGTACGCTCTGGTGGCTGGAGGCGTATCGATCAATGCGCTGTTTGCGGCAGGAATTGTCCCCGGCATTCTGCTGTGCCTGGCCCTGATGGGATTGAGCTACGCGATGGCGGTGCGGCGGGGATATCCGAAGGAGGTGCTGCCTCCGGTTTGTGAGTGGCCGCGCATCGTGGTGCAAGGACTCCTGTCGCTTACGGTAGCGTTCATCATTATCGGCGGCATTCTGTTCGGGGTGTTCACCGCCAACGAATCGGCTGCAATCGCGGTGGTATACGCGTTCATCCTGGTGTTTATCGGCTTTCGAAGTGCTTCGTTGCGCCAGATGCATCAAGTGTTGGTCGCGACGTTTTACCGGTTGAGCGCCGTCCTGTTTTTGATCTGTGCTTCCGCGGCTTTCTCGTGGTTTCTGTCGTATTTGCAGATTCCAGATCAGGTGATGAGGGCCCTCACCTCTGTGTCCAACAATCGGTATGTGGTTCTCCTTCTCATCAATCTCATCCTGCTGTTGTTGGGATTGATGATGGACATGGCACCGTTGATCCTCATCGCGACGCCCATTCTGTTGCCGGTGGTGACGCACTTCGGAATGGATCCGGTGCAGTTCGGGATTGTCATGATGCTCAACTTGGGCATCGGTTTGCTCCACCCGCCGGTGGGCAGCGTTCTCTTTGTGGGCTGTACGATCGGTGAGATCTCCGTCGAGCGGATGACCATTGCCATGATTCCGTTCTTGCTGTTGCTTTTCGCAGTGCTGATGGTGATCACGTACGTACCGGCGGTCACTCTGACACTGCCGCATCTGTTGCCGCACGCGTAGGTAAGGCGGTGTGCCCTCCGGGGTTTCCCGGAGGTTTTTCATTTTTGTTCGCTCTGGTCGCTTAAATTGTGATCTTCTTGAGCGCGCTGGTAGTATTCTGAAAAAATAGACACAAATAAAAGATGCGTGAGGATACCGCTTGGGAGTGGGTGGAGCTGAAATTCACTTAACGTATCTCCATATGAGCAGCGATGAACTCCATGGATATTCACGTCACTGATGTTGGGCGTATCCTTTTGGTTTCACATGAGACTGGGGATGCGCTGAAGCAGGTGCTATCAAGCACTTGGTCGCGCGAAGCCGGCTGTCGCCAGTTCGCCAGGATTTCTTTGAAGACGATACTTTAGAAGTACAGTCTTATGCCCAAAGAAATCGTCCTCTTTCTCGTCTATGACCTTGAAGCCGTGTCGCTCATAAAACCTTCTTCCGATAGTGTTGTCTTGTTCAACCCATGCAGTCAATTGGGTGAGGCTCGGTACATTTTCAAACAGGTAGTTGAGCAATGCCGTTCCGACACCCGTTCCATGAGTCCGTGGCAATGCGTAGATTCTTACCAGTTCAAAAGACGTGTCGCTATTCGGTTCAGGAACCGTATGGGAGAAAGCAACGATTTGTCCGTCCGTGTCGAGAGCCACACAGAAGAGCCTTTTGGAGCGTGCGCTATCCCTGTCGATGGAGCCCGTCAAGTTTTCAGCAGAATATGCTCTCGCAACAAATTGATGGATCACATCTTCTGGGTAGATAGAACCATAGGTGTATTTCCAGGACTCCAGTGCGACGGATGCAATCGAGTCAATGTCGCTGTGTTCGGCTGGGCGGATTGGATAGATTTTCATACGCTCACTCCTTTTCCATGAATTGTACACCAAAAACAACCCTTCCTGCGAACAAGACGTTTTTATTTTATACAGATTTTATAGGATTCCCGTTTCAGTCGCCTTGGAATGCTCTGCGCCAAAGGTCTCAACGCAGGTGGTTTTCCTTCACAGCACACGCCGGCCGTACAGAAATTTGTCCGACCAGTACGGATCATTGAGGGGGATGACCTTCAGACCGTGGGTGGTCAGGGCCGCGAATTGGTTGTCGCCGAGGTAAATTCCGTCAAATGTTGGAGCGCTGTTGGTGTTGTCGAGGTGAAAGAAGACCAGGTCTCCTGTTGCGAGATCGGTTGGGCGGTTGATGAGGGTCCCGGTTTGCGCTTGTTCGGCGATCGTCCTCGGCAGTTGCACGCCCACCTTGGCATACACAGACTGTACAAACGCGGACGCATCCATCGAGGCTGTCGCGGGCGCTTGCAGCATCTGCTGGACCACGGAATACACCTGGTTTTGCCGTTGCATTTGCTGCGGGTTTTGCTTCCCATCTTGCTGCTGGTTTTGCTGCAAGGAGTTCACGGGGGTGGAGGATACGAGCTGAATGGACACGTTTGAATCGGATGACTGTGGTACGGCAGGCTGCCGCAGATGGTGCCACACCTCGGTTGCGCCAATCAAGACGGCGGACGCGCCCACAAGTCCACCGGCAATCACTTTGAAACGGGTTTTCACGGTGTGCCCTCACCTTCCTGTGGTGCATAATCGAAGCGGTTCTTGATGAATGGACGCTTGCCGTCGTCTTGGATGATGGCGAAGTTGTTTACTCGGATCGTCCAGTAAAAGTTGCGATCGTACAAATGAGCGACAACCTTTGCAAGTACATTCTCATCCAAATTCCATTGGGCGATTGTGATGTGGGGTATCCATTGATCAGGCCCATAATATGGAGATGCCTCGTCCGCGGCGTCAGAGATTCTCGTCAAGAGAGTTCTGTGTATGCTGTCCAACAGACTGGACCTTACGACGGGCACGTATAATACTGGATCCGCACCCGTGAAGATACCCAATCCGCATGTACGAACCGTGAAGGGTGGGATCTCCCTGGACAGGCGCTTCAGTTCATCTCCGATCCTTTGAAAATCATACTGCCTCGCAATGTGATAAGAGAAGTGCGGATACGGAGTCTTGTAGATTCCATTCAATCCGAATTGATTACGCAACTCGGACCAAAGATTCTCCACATGTTGATAGTGGTGTTCATCCAACAATGACACAATTGCGTGCATCATCTTCACCTGCCGTCAACAATGCATGCATGGTTCGCCTTCCGTTCCACATCCTCCTCCCAATTGTCCTTGATGCAACGCCTTGTCCCTCCGCAATCGGCTTGTTCACCTGACAATACTTCCAGTATGGTCGAAAACAACAATGAATTGAACAGAGCGTGAGAACAAATCCGATGGGACCTCGCCCCCTGAATTCAGGCAGGATGGAGGTCCCTCATTCAACCAACACGAAGAAGTTGTGCTTCAGTGAATCACTCTTTTTAGTTCAGGCAAATCATCCAGGTAGCCGTAGCGATCCAGTTCCTTGATGGCGTTTCGGATGTGGTGTTCGTCTTCGCCCGATTTGCTGGACAATTCGACCAAATCCTGCAACCTGACGTGTGGGTGGGTTTTACAGTACGCAAGCAGCCCTTTCGCTGTCCATGACAGGCGATCATCTTCGAATTCCCCAATGATTTGCCGAAAGATCTTGTGCGGCAGAATTCTTAAATCCACGAGTGCCTGGAGGGCACCTGTTGCCTGTTTGGTAGTCATCCTGCCCAGGCGCGCAATGTCTCCCAGGGTGGGTAGGGCGGATTCGTTCTTGTATGACTGCAACACAATACACACCATTTGTGTGTAAATATCCAGGCCGGGATGCTGGAAAATCTCCGTCGACACCATAAACACATGTTCGGCTTCCTTGGTTTGTTCGATGGCCACGCTCCATGCCCCTCCTTCAGGGTATGATTGGGGAGTCGCCCAAATCTTTGGGCGTGCCGAGTTTACGGAATTTGGCTGGTGAGCAAATTCTGCGTGATCGAGCACGATTGCGGGTACACGTGTGGATTCGCGTTGGAGGATGTGGACACCGCGGTTTGCGGATCGGATGTCCCTTGTGTGTGTGAGGCGTGTGGAACGGAGTCTGACAAAATTACATTTTCTACCAAGGATGCGGAATCGACGAAAAAGGAAACAAAACCCGTTCCCGTAAGGAGGGTTTTCGGAAACGTATGCACTTGAATTCCCCTTTCTTTCGCCTACGAGGTTAGTTGACGGGTTCGGGCAGAAAGGTTGCCCTAGACGATTTGTCATTCACCCCAAAGGCAAAGGTAAATCTCCCCCGCCCTGAGAAGGTTCGGCGTTTTACAATTCCATGAACCGCGCAATGACCAGCTATGGATAAGGGATTCGGCTCGGTTGCTCTGTTTCTGAGGGCATCACATATATGGATTCATGATCATCCGAGTGGACATATGGTATTGCATACAAAAGAGGCAGGGGGATCCTGCCTCTTTTGTATGCGATTCATCGTTAATATCCGTGTCCGATGAACTCCTGTACCCATATACCATGGTCATATGCAACGCCGATGGTGTCGTAATGGAGGTTCAAAATGTTGGCGCGATGTCCTGGGCTGTTCATCCAATCGTTCATCACCTGTTGCGGCGTGGTTTGACCCTCCGCAATGTTTTCCCCGGCATAGGTGAAGGAAATCCCTTCTCGTTGCATCATGTCAAACGGTGAACCATACGTCGGGGAGATGTGACTGAAGTAATGATTTTGGTACATATCAGCGGCTTTTTGCATGGCCAGCGCGGAAAGTTTGCTGTTGAGCGCAAGCGGCTTCAGTCCCGCCTTGGCGCGCTGTTGATTCACCAGTTGCGCAACCGTCACAGCATACTGTTGCGCCAAGGAACCTGTTGTGGTCGATGCGGTTGAACTGGGGAGCTGAAGTTTTTCACCGACCCAGATGACGTTCGGATTCTTGATTTGCGGATTGGCTTGAATTAGGGAACTCAAGGAAATGCCATGACTCTTGGCGATTTTCCACAGCGTATCGTTCGGTTGAACGGTATATGTCGTCCCCGCATAGACAGGGGGCCCAAATGCGAAAAGGGCAACGACGGAAGTGACGGCAGCAAAAAACCGTTTTTTCATTCTGCATACCCCTTTCGAGAATGGATAAGCGTTAGTTCTATGGTAACGTCCATCCACCATGATGCCTACCAGCAATATCAGGAATCCATAGTGGGAAAGTTTCATTTCCCCACAGATGCCTGAGCGTGTCCGCATTTGATTTTCTGACCATCCTTGCAATCCGGGTTTGGACGCCAGGCGCCCCCATCCAACGATTCCCTTGCGAACATACGTTTGTTTTTGCCCCGGGTGGGAGTATAATACTCGCATACAGAACATATGTTCGCATTGTGCGCGCGGCGTTGCGTACAGGGGGTGGGAATATGCGGTTTACGCTGTTCGGCGAAGTGGAAGGGGTGTTGGCGGAGTCGACCGCGCCGCTGTGGGCGAGCGTCGGGGCGGGAGGTATCAGCGACGCGTCGCTGCCCGCCCGGCAGCAGGGCGTCCGCCCAGGGATGCGCCCCGCTGAGGCGCAGGCGCTGGTGCCAAGACTGGTGCTGTGCGCGGAGGCGGATCGGCCGACGCCGGTGATGGATGCGGTGTGGGCGCGGTTGTGGCAGTGTTCACCGTGGCTCGAGACGGTGGGGAAAAACGCGTTCTACCTGCAGATCCCGGGACAGATGCCCCCCATCCAGGAGGTGCGGGAGCTGTTGCGGGCGTTGGACGGGTTGTTGCATGAACACCAGCAGCTGCGCGCAGCGTTGGCCGAGCACCCCATGCTCGCCCGAGCCCTGCTGATGGCGAGCCGGCATCACAAGATCCCAGGGGTGCAGTCCGTACGTGTGGGCCGGCAGGTATGGGTGATCTCCCCCGGGGTGCGGGCGTGGAGCTCACACGCCTTTGGGCAGGGGGCGGCGGGGAGCTTGAGGATGAAGGAACCGCCCGTAAAGACGGCGTGGGCAGGTCGTCTGCCCATCGAGGCCCTGTGGCCGCTGCCGGCCGCCACCCGGGCGGCGTTGCGGCAGCTCGGCGTCGAATGCTGGGCGGACCTCGCCGCCGTCCCCGCGGCGCAGTTGAAGCGACGGTTCGGGCCGGATGCCTTGGCTTGGCGGGCGTGGTTGACCCCTGCGCCGGGCGGTGCCATCGCGGTGAATTATCCGCCCGCGTCGCGCAGGGCGGCGTGGCGGGCGCCAGCGGGCGAAGCGGTCAGCGGAGCGGCGGTGGAACAGGTGTGGGAACACCTCGTCCGGCGGTTGAGCGAACAGCTGCAGCGGGACGGGATCGGAGCCTTGAAGGTGGGGGCCGTGTGGGAAGCCGGGATGGAGATCGGGCGCTGGGAGCGGCCTCAGAGGCGCCCTCTTCATACACCGGAATCCCTTCACGCCGCGCTCACGCCGGGGCGTGAGGCGGCGGATCGCATGGCTTTGGCCGGGCTTTCCGGCCTGGAGGTGTACGCGTCCGACCTGCGCCCGCTCGAGGCCGTGCAGGCGAGGCTGGACGATTTCATGCGAACGGGCGGCGCGGAGCGGGCCCGCCTGAGACAGCCGGGCGGGAGCGCGCCCCGTGGGCGGGAACGGACGGCGGCCGTGAGGAAGGTGGTCCATCAGATCAACCGGAAATACCCGGCGGCCGTCCGCCTCGGTGTGACGGCGGGATTTCGGGAGCGAAGGATGCAGGCCGTGCTGGATGCGGCTGCGTCCACGGGCGCGAGTGAGGCGTGAGGACGCGGATGTGAGATGGGCGTGAGGCAGACGTGAGGTGAGGCGGCCCGTGAGCAGATTGGTGAATCGGCCCATCGAAGTGCATGGCCTGTGCGGGGAGGTCCCGCAGGTCTTTCGGGATGGTGGAAAATGGCACCGGGTGGACAGCGTGATCGATCGCTGGATTGAAATGGGGGATTGGTGGGCAGATCAGGGGCCGCGCGTCGTGGTGCGCGTGCTGACCGAGGATCAGGCGTTGTTCGATCTCGAGTTTTTCGATGAACGCTGGTTCATCTACCGGGTGTGGGACTGATGTTCCTCCACCTGCACTGCCATTCCTGCTTTTCCTTCCTCGACGGGGCGGCGGGGGTGGAGGCATTGGTGGCGCAGGCGGCGCTGCTGGGCATGAAGGCCATCGCCCTCACGGATCACAACACCATCGCGGGATTGCCCAGTTTCCACAAGTGGGCCGCCGCATACGGCGTGAAGCCCATTTCCGGGGCGGAGATCACGCTGGAGGACGGATCGCACCTCACGGTGTTGGCCGAGACCCGGACGGGGTACGCCAACCTGTGCCGGCTGCTCACCCTGGCGCACGCCGGGCAGGAGCGCCGGCGCGATCCGCGGGTCCCCGAGCACGAGCTGCTGGCCCATGGGGAAGGCCTGATTGTGCTCTCCGGCTGCCGCCGCGGGCGATTGGCCCGCCACCTGCTGCGCGGCGAGGACGATGCGGCGGAGCGGCTGGCCCGCGTGTATCGCGACGCGTTTCCGGGGGCATATTTCATCGAGCTGCAGGCGGATGGTTACCCGGGGACGGATCGCCTCAACCGGCGCCGGGTCGCCTTGGCGGAGGCACTCGGCATCCCGGTCGTCGCCACCGGCGATGTCCACCACGTACATCCGGAACAGTTTGCATTGCACGATGTGCTCACCTGCATCCGGCTCGGTTGCGACATCCACACGCCGCACCCCGAGCGGCCTCTCAACCACACCCGTTGGCTGTTTTCCGCCGGCGAAGCCGAGCGGCGCTTCGCCGGATTGCCGCCAGAAGCCCTCGCCAACACGCTGGCGATCGCGGAGCGCTGCGAAGTGGTCCTGCCGCAGGGGGTGTCCCTGTTTCCCCGCTACCGGTTGCCGGAGGGCTGGCGCCATCCGCACGGGCTGTTGCGCCATCTGGTGTGGCGGGGGGCGCGGGAGCGGTACGGGCGCATCGACGCCGCACTGCGCCATCGGATCGAGCACGAACTGGGGATCATCGAGCGGCTCGGCTACACGGATTACTTTCTCGCCGTCTGGGACATTGTGGATTTCGCCCGCCGTCACCGCATCCGCTGCGCCGGGCGCGGATCGGCGGCTGACTCGGCGGTGGCGTACTGCCTGTACATCACCGACGTCGACGCGGCCGGGCGCGGGCTGTTGTTCGAACGGTTCATGTCGCTCGAGCGGGCGGAGAAGCCGGACATCGACATCGACTTCGACAGCCGCCGCCGCGACGAGGTGATGGATTACGTGTACCGCAAATACGGGGCCGATCACGTGGCGCGCGTCGCGACCTACCAGACGTTCCGCGGCCGTTCGGCGGTGCGCGACATCGGCGCCGCGCTCGGGCTGCCGGAGGCCCTGTTGGACGCGCTGGCCAAGCGGGTGCCGTGGGCGGCCCACGCCGATCGCCTGGAGGGATTGTTCGAGCGGCTGCCGGAGCTGCGGGAAGTCTCCCAGTACCAGCGGCAATTGCGCTGGCTGTGGCGGCTGGCGGCGCAGGCGGCCGGCTTCCCGCGCCACTTCGGGATGCACCTGGGCGGCGTGGTGATCAGCGCCCGGCCGCTGATGGAGGTGACGTCGCTGCAGCCGTCCGCCAAAGGGGAGTGGATGACCCCGTTTGACAAGGAGGGCGTCGAGGACGTCGGGCTCGTCAAGCTGGACCTTTTGTCGCTGCGCACGATGGCGGCCATCGAGGATACGGTGGTGCTGCGCGAGCGGCAGGGCCATCGGCTCGACTACGACCGCATCCCGCTCGACGACCGGGAGACGTTCGCGATGCTCGGCAACGGTGAGACCATCGGCGTGTTCCAGCTCGAGAGCCCGGCCCAGCGGGCCCTGCAGGCGCGCCTGAAACCGGAGGGGCTGGAGGACATCGTCGCCAGCGTCGCCCTCATCCGGCCCGGCCCCATCAAGGGGAACATGGTCGATCCGTTCCTGCTCCGCCGCCATGGCCAGGCGCCCATCACCTACCTGCATCCGAAACTGGAGCCCATCCTCGGCAAGACGTACGGGGTGGTGCTGTTTCAGGAGCAGGTGATTGAAATCGCGACCGAGATCGCGCACTTCACCCCGGGCGAGGCGGACCAGCTGCGCCGGGTGATGAGCAGGGCCCGCTCGGCGGCGGAGATGGAGCGCATCGGACAGCAATTTCTCGAGAAGGCAGAGGCGGCCGGCGTCGATCCAGCGGTGGCCCAGACCATCTTCTCCTACATCCAGGGCTACGCCAGCTACGGGTTCTGCGAGGCACACGCGGCGGCCTTCGCCACCACCGCCTACAAGACCGCGTACTTGGTCTGCCACTTTCCGGCTGAGTTTTACGCGTCCATCCTCAATCAGTACCCGATGGGCTACTACCCGGTGCACGTCGTCTGCGCCGAGGCCCGCCGGCGCGGCATCCGCGTGCTGGGGCCGGACGTGAACCGCAGCACCTGGGCATGCCAGGTGGAGGACGGTGCGATTCGGCTCGGGTTTTGCCGCATCCATGGGTTTCGCGAGGCGGTCGCCGAGGCGCTGTGTGAGGCGCGGGATCGAGACGGGCCGTTTGAATCCGCCCTCGACCTTTTGCGCCGCGTCCCGCAGGTGGACCGTCTGACGGCGGAGAACCTGGTCCGGGTGGGCGCGTTCGACGCGCTGCATCCGTCGCGCCGGGCGGCGTTGTGGGCGCTGCCGGTGTGGCTCGGGGAGCGGTCGGCGGATGCGCCGTGGTGGGATGCATCGTTCGGGGCGGAGAGCGAACCGGACGGGATAGGCTTACCCGGCGACGATCTGTCCCTTGCGGCGAAGCTGATGGACGAATACCGTCTGCTCGGGGTGGGCATCTCGGGCCATTGGTTGGATCTTTACCGGCCCGAGCTGGAGAGAACCGGGCATGTGACGGCGCGGGAGGTGGAGTCGCTGCCGGACGGCAGCATCGTGCGGGTGGCGGGCTTGGTGGTGCGGCCGCACCGGCCGCCGACGCGGAGCGGCAAGACGGTGGTGTTTTTCACGTTGGAGGACGAGACGGGATTTGTCGACGTGACGATGTTCGAATCGGTCTACCAGTCGTGCGGGGCGATGCTGTTCACGCCATACGGCCGGTTGGCCGGCGTGGCGGGGGAGGTGCAGCGGCGCGGCGGGACGAAGCCGCAGGTGGTCGCGTCGGCCGTGTGGCCGCTGACATGATGTGGACGGAGTCCCGGCGACCGGCCCAAGCTGCCGGCTGGAATGGATGGCGCCAGCGGCCCGGGTTGCTCCAAAACGCGCGGATCGATACGATGTTGGAGACCGATCGCATGGAAAACAGGACATCGCCGTCCGATGGGGTATATTCCAGGTGTCACAACGGTGTCACAACGGGGGCGTCGCCGGGCCCTGTGTGACGGGGGCGCCGGGGGCCATCGGGAGGGGCGCGTATGCGGTTTTCGTGGCAAACTTGGATGCGCAGGAGAGGCTTCGCTATGGCGTTCGGGGTGCTGGCACTGGCAGCCGGGTGCCTGCCCGCCGTCCAGCCCGGTGCATCGCAGCGCCACGCACCGGCACCGGTCACCGAGGCCGGGATGACCCTGGTCTGGGAAGCGGATGTGAAGACCCAGGCACTCGCGCTCATCCGCGAAAGCCGCCGCATCTGTCATCTGGATATCTACGAACTGTCCGATCCGGACATCCTCGCGGCCCTGGCCGACGCCCGGCACCGCGGCGTGGATGTCCGGGTGGTCGTGGACGCGACGGAGCAGCACAGCCAGGAGGAGGGGGTCCCGTACCTGCGCCGGAACGGGGTCCCTGTCGAATCCCTGCGCATCCCGCGCGGTATCTCGCACATCAAGATGCTGGTGGCGGACGGCGGGGTCTTGATTGGCGGGATGAACTTCGGAACAGGGAGCTGGGACAACAACGACGCCTCTGTCGTGATCGCGCAGCCGAATGATTCTTTTGACGCGCTCTTTCGCTGGGACTGGCAGCGGGCGTCCGGCGAACCGGCCGCAGCGCCTGCCGTGAAGGCTCCGCTCGTCGACGAGCGCAAGGTGGAGCAGCACGTGGTCGACGCCATCCGGAGCGCCCGCCAGTCGGTGGCGATGGAGGCGTTCGTCCTGTCGGACTGGGCCGTCATCGACGCGTTGACGGCGGCAGCGAAGCGAGGGGTCACCGTCGAGGTCCTGCTCGATCCGGGCCAATCGCAAAACCGCAAGACCGCGGACACCCTCCGCAAGGCGGGCGCAGTGGTGCGGTTTTACAAGCCGTACGGGGAGGAGTGGATGCACGCCAAGATGGTCGACGTGGATCACGGCCGGGTATTTCTCATCGGAAGTGCCAACTTCAGCCACCAAGCCTACACGTACAACCACGAAGGCGATGTGGAACTGCATCAGGTGCCGTCCTTCGCCCGGTCGCTGGAGGAGGACCTGGCCGACGAGATGACTCGCGGGACGGTCTATCCCGCGCGGCGCTCCGGACAAGGGGGAGACGGCGATGCGGGTTGAGCCGCCGGCCGGAACCTGCGGTGGATGGCGGCGAGCCGGGGACGAGGCGCGGAGCGGCATCGGGGATGGACCGTGGGCCGACCGGATCGATCACGCGGTCACCCGCCGACTCGTGCCGCTGTGGCGGCGATGGCCCGGGCTGAATGCGGCGATGGCGGTGGCCGCCCGTGTCACACCTGTCGTGATGCTGGCCCTGATGGCGATGGCGTCCTTCGGTTGGCCAGCGGGCATTCCGGCTGCAAAGACGGGTACGTCCGCCCTGGCGGGCGTGGCGGCGGCCGTTGCGGCTCGTCTGCTCAACGAACCCATCTCCCGGTGGGTGGACCGGCCGCGCCCGTTTGAGACCGCCGGGTTTGCGCCGCTGGTCGGGCACGCCGGGGGGCAGGCGTTCCCGAGCAATCATGCCACCGGGGCGTTTGCCCTCGCGGTCAGTTTCGTCCACGTGCCGGCCTACGGGCCGGTGCTGCTGGCGCTGGCGGTGCTCCTTTGCGTCTCGCGCGTGTACTGCGGGCTGCACCACCTGACGGACGTGCTGGGTGGCGCGCTGCACGGCGCGTTGGCGGGCGCCCTGGCGGCGTGGTTGGCGGGGGGCCCGTCCGGTTAGCTGCCGATAGGTGCTGCATACACATGTCCCACGGTCGCCTGGGGCACACTTCCAGAATCAATCCGGATCCGCCATATGAGGAGACGCACAATCCATGGGAGCAAGAGCCTTCGCAGTATGTCTGTGCGCTGCGGCCGTGACCGCTCTGTCCGGACCTCTCGCCCCGGTGCGGGCACAGGTGTCGGTGCAGGTGACGCTGCGCGACACCGGGATCAATCCGCCGCAGTTCACGGCCAGACTCAATCAACCAGTAAACCTCACGATTGTGAACCGGGGCACCAAGACGCACAACCTCGTCATCCCCGATTTCTACATCTTCACCCCCAATCTGGCGCCTGGCGAGCGGGCGACAGCGTCCTTTACGCCCGACCGGCGCGGTAGATTTCCCTATTATTCCGACACCGGGGGCCGGCCGGAGCCGGGTCTGCGCGGCACGTTGACGGTCCGCTGACGAGATCCGCGTGCGTGCGGCTTCCCGCATGGTTTCCCATGGGCGGGCGCCGAGGTACAATGGGAGCGAAGGGAGGGGCGCGGCGTGGAGATGCGCGTGACGACCACTTGGCATGGAAAACGCCACTTCACGGCGGTCGGCGCTTCGGGGCATGAGGTGTCCATCGACGCGAAACCGGACGTGGGGGGCGAGGACAAGGGCAGCCGTCCGATGGAACTGTTGCTGATGGGGCTGACTGGCTGCACCGGTATTGACGTCACGATGATTTTGGAACGCATGCGCCAGCCGCTCGAGCGCCTGGATATCGAGGCGGTGGGCGTACGGCGCGAGGAGTACCCGCAGGCGTTTACGGAGATCCACCTGACCTATCGCATGACCGGGGATGTGCAGCCGGCCAAGGCTTGGCGGGCGATCCAACTGAGCGAGGAGAAATACTGCTCGGCCTCCGCGTCCCTGAAAGCGCGCATCGTGCCGCATCTGGTGCTCAACGGCCAGGAAGTGCCGAACCCTGGGCCAGAAGCCGGTGCGGAGGGTGACCTCCCGGATTAACCGGGAGGCCATTGGAGCTGGCGTCCGCCGAGCAGGTGGTAATGCAGGTGGGGAACCGTCTGCTGGCCGTGGAACCCAACGTTGGTCACGAGGCGGTATCCTTTTTCGGCCACGCCGAGTTGCTCGGCGACTTGCCGGGCGGCCTGGTGGATCTCGCCGAGGACGGCCGCGTCCTCCGCCGTCAGGGCGTGGGCCGACGGGATGTGCCGTTTCGGGATGATCAGCACATGCACCGGGGCCTGCGGGCGGATGTCGTGGAAGGCGAGCACGTGATCGTTCTCGAATACGGTGTTCGAGGGGAGTTCGCCAGCCACGATCTTGCAGAAGATGCAGTCGCTCATCGGACTCACTCCTGTCGATTGACTCGCACAAAGGCCGATGCGGTGTTGCAGGACGTGCCTGCACTTCACCATTGTACCAATTTTGCACCTTTTGCACCGCATCCGGACAACGGAACATGGCGCGCCCGGCCTAGGGGGCAGACGCTTCCGCGGTGGGCCGCCGGATTGGGGGAGAAGCAGATGGCGGTGGTCGCGTATTTCAACGGGCAGTTCGTCGATCCCGATGGCGCCTGGGTGCCATTGGAGGAACGGGGACATCAGTTCGGCGACGGGGTGTACGAGGTCATCCGCGTGTACAGCGGCCGCCCGTTCCTGATGGAGGAACACCTCGAGCGGCTGGAGAGGAGTCTTCGCGTGATCGACATTGCGAATCCGCACACGAGCGAGGAATGGGCCCATTTGATCGCGGAATCGGTGCGCCGCAGCGGTGAGGCGGAGGCGCAGATCTACCTGCAGGTGACGCGAGGATCCGCGGTGCGCGGTCACGTGTTCCCCGGGGAGGCGGCGCCGAACGTCAGCCTGGTGGTCCGCCCTGCCGCGGCGCCGGTGTATCCGGAGGACGCGGCGCTCTTGGCACTGCCCGATGAGCGCTGGCCGAACGTGTATGTGAAGAGCATCAACCTGTTGCCCAACGTGATCGCCAAGGAGGCGGCGAAGCGCGCGGGCGCGGTGGAAGCCATGCTGGTTCGCGCCGGGGTCATCACGGAAGGCGCGAGCAGCAACCTGTGGTTCGTCATCGGCGGGCGGGTGTACACACACCCGGCGAACCGGTACATCCTCGGGGGCATCACGCGCCAGTTCGTGCTGCAGCTGGCCCGAGAGACCGGGGTCGAGGTCGTCGAGGAGGCGGTCCCGTTCTCGAAGCTCGGCGAGGTGCAGGAGGTGTTCGTCACGAGCACCACGCAGGAGATCCTGCCCGTCGCGCGGGTGTTCACCGACCGGCGCATCGCGTCTGCGCTTGAAGCGCTGCCCGCCGAGCCGGCGGAGACCTTGCTGCCGCAGGTGCAGGACCCGGTGGAACTGTGGCGCAGGCCCGGTGATGCGGTGGTGACCGAACGTCTCGCGGAGGCATTCGCTCAGGCATTGGAGAAATTCCGCAACTATGAACCCCTGCTGCAGGCGTGAGTCCGTCGGCCGCCCGCGCGTGGAGGCCGCACGCGGGCGGCGCCTTTCAGGGCTTGTTGAAAAGCAAATGGTTCTGATATCATAAGAGTCGATCAATCTACCGACTGGTCGGTTCTAAAGCGGCCGGATCGAGGGGGAGAGACCTTGACGCGCAAGATACGCAGGGTGGGCGTCATCGGCGCCGGCGTGATGGGCGCGGCGATTGCAGCGCACCTGGCCAACGTCGGGCTGTCGGTGGTCCTGTTGGACATCGTGCCGAGCGAACTGACGGAGGACGAGGCGAAGCAAGGGTTGACGCTGGCGTCGAAGGCGGTGCGCAACCGCATCGTCAACCGGGGGCTGCAGGCCGCGCTGCGCGCCAAACCGGCTTCCTTTTACAGCGAAGAGGACGCGGCCCGGATTGAAACCGGGAACCTGGAGGATGACTTGGATCGCCTGGCCGCGTGCGACTGGGTGATCGAGGCCATCGTCGAAAACCTGGAGGCCAAGAAAGCGCTTTTTGCCAAGCTGGAAAACGTCGTCCGGGCGGATGCCGTGGTGAGCTCCAACACCTCCGGCATCTCCATCGCCGCGATGGCCGAGGGGCGGGGCGAGTCCTTCCGGCGGCGGTTCCTGGGCACGCACTTCTTCAATCCGCCGCGGTACATGAAACTGCTCGAGATCATCCCTGGTCCGGAGACGGATCCGGAACTGGTATCGTTTATGCGGCGGTTTGGCGAGCGGGTGCTCGGCAAGGGCGTGGTGCTGGCCAAGGACACGCCGAATTTCATCGCCAACCGCATCGGGACCTACGGTTTGATGGCGACGCTCGATGCCATGCATCGCTTCGGCCTTGGGGTCGATGAGGTGGACGCGCTGACCGGGCCGGTGATGGGCCGGCCGAAGAGCGCCACGTTCCGCACCCTGGATCTGGTCGGCCTGGACACGTTCGTACACGTGGCGAACAATGTCCGCGCGTCCGTGGCGGACCCGGCGGAGAAGGATGCGTTCGCGATCCCGCCCTACCTGGAGCGGATGGTCGCCAACCGCTGGCTCGGGGAGAAGACGGGGCAGGGCTTTTTCAAGCGCGTCAAAGGCGCGGACGGGAAACGAGAGATTTTGGCGCTCGATCTCGAAACCTTCGAGTATCGGCCGCGCCGCCGCGTGCAATCGCCGACGCTCGAGGCGGCCAAGAACCAGCCCACCACCGCGCTGCGCCTGAAGACCCTCGTCTCAGGCAAGGACCCCGCGTCGCAGTTTGTCTGGGATGTGCTCAAACGGGTGCTCCTGTACACCGCCGAGCGGCAGGGCGAGATCGCCGACGACATTGTGTCGGTCGACAACGCCATGAAGTGGGGGTTCAACTGGGAGCTCGGGCCCTATGAGACGTGGGATGCCATCGGCCTGCAGGACTCCGTGGCGCGCATGCGCGCCGAGGGCGAGCGGATTCCCGCCTTCGTGGAGGAACTGTTGGCGTCCGGGCGGACGTCCTTCTATGAACGGCAGCCGGGCGAAGTCCCGAAGTTCTACGTGGGCGCCGGACAGTACCGCAGCGTCGAGGAGCCGGCCGAGGTCATCTCGCTCGCCCGCCTGAAGGAGCAGGGCCGGCTCGTGCGCGGCAATCGCTCGGCCAGCTTGGTCGATCTCGGCGACGGTGTGCTGTGTCTCGAGTTTCACTCACCGAAGCAGGCGCTTGGCCCGGACGTCGTGCAGATGATCCAGGCGGCGGCCGATGAGGTGTCGGCCAACTGGGAAGCGCTGGTCATCGGCAACCAGGCGCCCAACTTCTGTGTCGGTGCCAACCTGATGCTGATGTTGATGGAAGCCCAGGACGAGAACTGGGACGAGATCAACCTGGCGGTGCAGCAGCTGCAGCAGGCGCTGATGCGCATCAAATACCTCGATAAACCGGTGGTGGCCGCGCCGTTCGGCTATGCACTGGGCGGTGGCGCGGAGGTGTGCTTCCCGGCGGATCGCATCCAGGCGGCCGGGGAGACCTACATGGGCCTCGTCGAGGTCGGGGTCGGTCTCATCCCCGGCGGGGGCGGCAACAAGGAGATGTTGATCCGCGCCATCGAAGGGGCGGAGGGAGCGGCGGACACCCGCCTGGACAACTTCGTCCGGCGCGCCTTCGAGAACATCGCGCTCGCCAAGGTCTCGACCAGCGCCCGCGACGCGCAGAGACTCGGCTACCTGCGGAAAACCGACGGGATCACGGTGGGCGGCGATCACCTGTTGCACGACGCGAAGCAGGTGGCTCTGGGGCTCGCCCGGGCGGGGTACACGCCGCCCACCCCGCGGCCCATCCCGGTCATCGGCGAGGACGGCGCGGCGGCGCTGAAGATCGGGGTGTACGCGATGAAGAAAGCCGGTTACATCTCCGATCACGATGAGAAGATCGCCCACCACCTGATCCGCGTGCTGACGGGCGGGTCGGTCCGCCGCGGCACGCTGGTGTCGGAACAGTATCTGCTCGACCTGGAGCGCGAGGCGTTCCTCAGCCTCATCGGTGAGCCGAAGACGCAGCAGCGCATGCAGCACATGCTGCAGACCGGCAAGCCGCTGCGCAACTGAGGCGAGGTGTGCGAAGGAGAGATGGGGATGAGAGAAGCGGTAATTGTCGCCGGCGTGCGCACGGCCATCGGGAAGGCGCCCAAGGGCAGCCTGCGCACCACGCGCCCGGATGACCTGGGGGCGGCGGTGATCAAAGAACTGTTGAACCGGGCACCCGGGGTGCGCCCGGAGGACGTCGAGGACGTGATCATCGGCTGCGCCATCCCGGAGGCGGAGCAGGGGATGAACATGGCGCGCATCATCGCGCTGCGCGCGGGGATGCCGACCACCGTGCCGGGGGTGACGGTCAACCGGTTCTGCGCGTCGGGCCTGCAGACCATCGCGATGGCCGCGCAACAGGTGATGTCGGGCATGGCGGATGTGGTCATCGCGGGTGGCGTCGAGTCGATGAGCATGATCCCGATGGGCGGATACAACATCTCGCCGAACCCGTACCTGGCTGACCACTATCCGCAGGCGTACATGTCGATGGGCCATACGGCCGAGGAGGTGGCCAAGCGCTTCGGCGTGACGCGCGAGGACCAGGACGCCTTCGCGCTGCGCAGCCATCGGAGGGCCGCCGCGGCCATCGACGCGGGCAAGTTCAAGGATGAGATCGTGCCGGTGGAGGTCAAGCAGACGGAGCTGGGACCAGACGGAAAACCGGTGACTCACACGTTCGTGTTTGACACGGACGAGGGCGTGCGCCGCGACACGTCGATGGAGGCGCTGGCCAAGCTGCGCCCGGCATTCAGCGCCAACGGCACGGTGACCGCCGGCAACAGCTCGCAGACCAGCGACGGTGCGGCGGCGGTGCTGGTGATGTCGGCGGACCGCGCATTGGAACTGGGATTGAAGCCCTTGGCGGTGTTCCGCTCCTTCGCCGTGGCCGGGGTCGATCCGGACATTATGGGGGTCGGACCGGTGGCGGCGGTGCCGAAGGCGCTGAAGCTGGCGGGCCTGACGCTCGGCGAGATCGACCTGATTGAATTGAACGAGGCGTTCGCGGCCCAAGCGCTGCAGGTGATCCGAGCACTGGAGATGGACGAGGAACGCGTCAACGTCAACGGCGGCGCGATCGCGCTGGGACATCCGCTCGGCTGCACAGGCGCACGGTTGACGGTGTCGCTGCTGAACGAACTGTCCCGCCGCGGCGGGCGGTACGGCTTGGTGACGATGTGCATCGGCGGCGGCATGGGCGCGGCTGGCGTCATCGAGCGCGTGTCGTGATGGCAGGGGGACTCTGGGTATCAGGAGAAGGCCCCGCGCTGTCCGGCGGGGCCATGCGAGGAGGAGAAGCCGAAGATGGCGACGGAGGAGAAGAAGCTGACCAAGGGCGGCGCGTTCCTGATTGAGACGGCGGCGCCCGACGAGGTGTTCACCCCGGAGGATTTCACGAAGGAGCACCTGATGATCGCGGAGACCACCCGTTCCTTCGTGCAGAACGAGGTGATCCCGCATCAGGAGCAGTTGGAGCATCAGGATTGGGACCTCACGGTGAAGCTGCTGCGCAAGATGGGCGAACTCGGCCTGTTGGCCGCCGATGTGCCGGAGGAGTACGAGGGCTTAGGCCTCGACAAGGTGAGCTCGGCCCTGATTGCCGAGAACCTGACCTGGGGCGGTTCCTTCGCCCTCAGCCACGGGGCGCACGTGGGCATTGGGACGCTGCCGATTGTGTTCTTCGGCAACGATGAGCAGCGTCGCAAATACCTGCCGGCGCTGGCCTCGGGGGAGAAGATCGCGGCGTACGCCCTCACGGAGCCGGGGTCCGGGTCCGATGCCCTGGGCGCGAAGACGACCGCCCGCCTGTCGGAGGACGGAAAGTACTACATCCTCAACGGGACGAAGCAATTCATCACCAACTCCGGCTTCGCCGATGTGTTCGTGGTGTACGCGAAGATCGACGGGGAGAAGTTTTCCGCCTTCATCGTCGAGCGCGACTTCCCGGGCGTGTCGACCGGCCCTGAGGAGAAGAAGATGGGCATCAAGGCGTCCTCGACGCGTCCGCTCATCCTCGAGGACGTGAAGGTGCCTGTGGAGAACCTGCTCGGTGAACCGGGCAAGGGGCACCTGATTGCGTTCAACATCTTGAACATCGGCCGCTACAAGCTGGCGGTCGGGTGCGTCGGCGGCATCAAGGCGGCGCTGCAGACGTCCGTGAAGTACGCGAAATCGCGCAAGCAGTTCGGGACGCCCATCGCGAACTTCCCGCTGATTCAACAGAAGATCGCGGACATGAACATCCGCGGGTTCGTCACCGAGAGCATGGCGTACCGCTCCACGGGAGACATCGACCGGCAGCTCGAGTCGCTGGGCGGCCACGTGGACGGCGCCAGTGCCGCGCGGGCCATCGCGGAATATGCGCTGGAGTGCTCGGTGAACAAGGTGTACGCCTCGGAGGCGCTCGACTTCGTCGTCGACGAAGGCGTACAGATCCACGGCGGGTACGGGTTCATCCAGGAATACCCGATCGAGCGGATGTACCGGGACTCCCGCATCAACCGGATCTTCGAGGGCACCAACGAGATCAACCGGCTGCTCATCCCCGACATGTTGCTGCGCAAGGCGCTGAAAGGGGAGCTGCCGCTGATGCAGGCCGCGCAGGGCCTTCAACAGGAGCTGATGGGCATGCTGCCGCTGCCCGACGAGTCGGTGCCCCTGGGGGCGGAGTCGCACATCCTGGAGATGGCCAAAAAGGTATTCCTGTTTACCGGCGGGCTGGCGGTCCAAAAGTACATGCAGTCGCTCAAGGACGAGCAGGAGATCCTGGCCGATCTGGCCGATATCATCATCGAGATCTACGCGTTGGAGAGCGCGCTGCTGCGCACGAAGAAGGCCATCGAAAAAGGGCTGGACGCGGACAACAAGATCGATATGGTGCAGGTGTATGCGCGGGAGGCGTTCGACCGCATCGAGGGCAGGGCCAAGCGCGTCCTCTCCGCCATCGAGGAGGGCGACACCCTGCGCACGCAGCTGGCGGTGCTGCGCAAGTTGACGCGCGTGCAGCCGGTCAACAGCAAGGAGATCAAGCGCCGAATCGCGCGCCGGGTGATCGAGGCGGAGCAATACCTGGCGTAAGCGCACGCCACAGCGATGAGGGGCTCCCCGTATGGGGGACTGGTTCTGTCGTGGAGCAAAAAACAGTCGAAAGTAAATGGAACGCCGTGCTCATGACACGATCATGGGCACGGCTTTTTCCGTCTCAATATGCGATGGCGTCGAGTAAACTCTGTCGGGTATGCGGTACAATCAAATCACAATTGTTCACCTTAGAGGAGCAGTCTGGATGCCGTCACTCCAGTTCAAGGGCAAATCGTTTGTCCAAAACCACCATCTCACGGTGCCCTGCCACGAGCTCATCCCGGTGCCGGCCAAGAGCTGGACGGACGAGACTCGCCTGGACGACAACCTGATCATCCACGGGGACAACCTGGTCGCCCTCAAGTCCCTCCTGCCTCTGTATCGGGAGCAGGTCAAGGTGGTGTACATCGATCCACCGTACAACACGGGCACCGAGTCCTGGGTGTACAACGACAACGTGGACGCGCCGATGATGCGCGCGTGGCTGGGGCGGGTGGTGGACCGGGACGATCTGACCCGCCATGACAAGTGGCTGTGCATGATGATGCCGAGGCTTCAGCTGCTCCGGGAGCTGCTGCGGCCCGACGGCGTGATCTTCGTCAGCATCGATGCGAACGAGATCCATCACCTGCGCTGCCTGATGGATGAGGTGTTCGGCGAGGAGAACTACCGAGATACCATCGTCATCCGGCGCGGGGCGAAGAATGTCCAGGCCCAGTTCGACACCATCGGCGCCTTGTCCAACGGTTACGAGTCCATCCTGGTCTACTCGAAAAGCCCCGAGGTTCGGTTTCACAAGGTCTACGAGGACCTGAAGGAGGACCGTCCTGGCGGTTGGAACCATCACTGGCGGGGGACGGACCGGCCGACGATGCGCTACCCGCTGTTCGGCATCACGCCAAAGACCGGTCAATGGCGGTGGCAGGATTCCAGGAGTCTGGCCGCCATCCGAAATTACGAACGTTTGGTGGAGGATCTCCGCCGCCGGGGATGGGCCCTGACGCAAGAGAACATCGACCGGTGGTACCTGGAGTGGACCGAGCGCACGGGGGAACCTCTCGACCTTCTGCGGCTGTCGGAGTCGGGGATGCCGGAGCACTACGTACCGCCCGCCAGGCGGAAGCTGTTGAGCAACCTGTGGACGGATCTGAAACCGAACGGGCATCGCCAGGTGGCGCAGCTGTTCGGGCGGCGGGTGTTCGACAACCCGAAGCCGGTCGAACTCGTCCAACGATTGATTCGATTCGCCTCGGACGAACCGGACATCTTGGTCCTGGACGCGTTTGCCGGGACCGGGACGACGGCCCACGCGGTCCTGGCGATGAATCGGGAGGACGGCGGGCGGCGCCGGTTCATCCTCATCGAGATGGAGCCCTACGCGGACACGGTCACCGCGGAGCGCGTCCGGCGCGTCATGCGGGGCGTGCCCGACGCAAAGGACGAGGCCCTGCGGCGCGGGTACGGCGGGTCGTTCTCCTACTACGAGATCGGGCGGCCGATGGAGCTCGAGGGGCTCTTGTCCGGAGCGTGCCTGCCCGCTTACGAAGAGCTCGCTCGGTACGTGTTCCACACGGCGACCGGGGAGGTGTTCCGGCCGGAAGTGCTCGACCGGCGGCGGTGGTTCATCGGCGAGAGCCGTGCCTACGAGGTGTACCTGCTTTACGAACCGGATGTGGCCGCCCTGCAGTCCTTGGCGATCACGCCGGAATTCGTGCAGGCGTTGGGCCCACCTGCCAGTCCGAAGCGGCGATTGGTGTTCGCTCCGGCCCGCCTGGTGGAGGATGAGATGCTCGCTGCCTGCGGGGTGGAGTTTGCGCAGCTGCCCTACGATCTGTTCCGGGAGGGCGGGGGATCGGCATGATGCCGCTCAAGGACTACCAGCGCCGGGCACTCACGGTGGTGGAGACGTATCTGCATGCCCTGCGGGAACACCGCGACCGGTGGGCCGATCCGGACGGGGCGCGGCCGGCATGGGATTTCACCGCGGAGGCATGGCGAGCGGTATCCGATGCACCGCTCGCCGCCCGCCGCACCGGGGCGGGGGATCCGCTGCCGTCCTTCTGCGTCCAGATTCCCACCGGTGGGGGGAAAACCTACCTCGCGGTGCGGATCGTCGATCTGGTGCAGCGCATCTATCTCAGGCGCCGGGCGGGCGTGGTCCTGTGGGTGGTGCCGACCCGCCAGATCTATCGCCAGACCCTGGCGGCTTTGAAGGATCGGGCCCATCCGTACC
Source organism: Alicyclobacillus macrosporangiidus CPP55 (assembly GCF_000702485.1). Classification (GTDB taxonomy): domain Bacteria; phylum Bacillota; class Bacilli; order Alicyclobacillales; family Alicyclobacillaceae; genus Alicyclobacillus_H; species Alicyclobacillus_H macrosporangiidus_B. Next base: position 3,697,468 of record NZ_JNIL01000001.1, read on the forward strand.
GGCAGTTCCTCGAGCTCGCCACAGGGGGGCGGGTGCGGGTGGTGGAGAAGACGGACCGCTTTCGCCCGGGGGATCTGGCGGATCATCTGTTGGTGCTGATGTTGATGCTGCCTTCGGCCAACCGGCGGGATCGAGAGACCCTGCGCCTGTTCCAGGACACCGGCGGCTGGGACGACTTTTTCCCGGCGGAGTGGGATCGGACGGCTCACGAGCGGTTGCTCGCGCGCTGGCGGAACCTGGACTACTACGGTTCGGCGGGCGATCCGCGCGGCATTCAGGTGAAGACGTCGCTTGGCAACGTGCTGCGGATGTGCTCCCCCCTGGTGATCCTCGACGAGGGCCAGAAGGCGTACAGCCCCGGCGCGCAGCGCACCCTGCGGGGGTTCAATCCGTGCATGGTGGTGGAGCTGTCGGCCACCCCGCCGCGGGGCAGCCCGGTGCTGGTGCGGATCCCCGGGCGGGCGTTGAAAGAGGAAGAGATGGTCAAGCTCGACCTGCACGTCGTCAACCGGGACGTCGCCCGCTGGCAGGAGACGCTGCGGGAGAGCGTGGCGTGGCGCGATCGGCTGGAAGCGGCGGCGGAGCGGCACCGGGCGGAGACGGGCCGGTATATCCGTCCCATCTGCCTGATCCAGGTGGAGCGCACGGGGCGGGACCAGCGGGAATCGGGACACATCCACGCGGATCACGTCCACTGGGAATTGGTTCACACGCACCGGATTCCGGCCGACCAGATCGCCGTCAAGTCCAGCGAGCGGGACGACATCGAGGGCATCGACCTGCTGTCGCCAGCGTGCCCCGTCCGGTTCATCATCACGAAACAGGCCCTGCAGGAAGGATGGGACTGCCCGTTCGCCTACGTCCTGACGCTGCTGGCGAACCCGGCCTCGCCGACAGCGCTCACACAGCTGGTGGGCCGCATCCTCCGCCAGCCGTACGCGCGAAAGACGGGTGTCCGGTTGCTCGATGAGAGCTACGTCTTCTGCTTCCGCCGGGACGCGGCGGAGCTCGCCCGGGCGATCCGGGACGGACTGGAACGGGAGGGGCTGGGAGATCTGACCGGCCGCGTGCGGGTGTCGGACCGCTTGCGGGAAGGGGACGATGGGCCAGCGGGCGGGCGCGGGCCGAGGCGTCATCCCCGCGGCGGGGACGCCAGTGGCGCGGCCGCAGGTGGTCCTGTTGAAGTTGGCCCGGCTGAGCTTGGCTCCGTCGCGCGGGCAGCCCCAGAAGGCCCGAAGGCCTGTGCCAACGTGTCGATGGCCGCCCTGGGACAGGTTCGCTGGGGGGATTTCACGCTCGAGCGCATCCGGAACCTCAGGCCGCACGACTCGCCCCGCGAGGGCGCGGGATCGGGCGCCGCGGAGGTCAACCGGCTCTATCTCACGCGCGCGCTCCAGGCGGAGGTGCCCAACCCATGGGTGGCGTGGGCACTGGTGGACCGCGCGCTTCACATCCTGCGGCAGGAGTGCGGTTGGGACGAGGCCGCGTTGGCGGCGAATCAGGGATGGATCGCGGAGGCGTTGGCCGAGGCCGTCGGGGCGGAACGGGATGATCAACTGCGCGCGATGTCACACGGCGGGAGGTGGAAGGACCCATGCTCGGGGGATGGGTGATGACGTGGATCGCGGGGGTGTTTCCCTTGCTGTCGTTCGTCTTGCCGTTGATCCTGTACTACCGGTGGAAGGCGGTCTGGCTGTCGACGTTGGTGGTGCTGTTCGGGTCGCTGGCGGCCCTGTGGGCCTGGTTCAGCCTGACGTTCTGGCCCTGGGTGTTGGCGTATGTCATGCTGGCCTGGTTGGGCTGTTGGGCGGGCGCATGGCTGCGCCAACGGAGGCCTCCTCGGGGAGCGGCGGACCGGCGAGCGGACGCGGGCGGCCGTTAGGGGACCGGGGATCGGCGCGGGGGCCGTCCTGGGCGGCCCCTCACGCGTTGCTCTGGTCGTTCGGCAGGATGTACACCGGGACGTGGTATTTGACGCCAAAGTGTCGGGCCACCTGGACGTCGTCGTAATAGATGTCGATGTGGTGGCCAGCGATGGCGCCGCCCGTGTCCTCGGCGACGCGGTAGCCGATGCCCGGGATGAAGACGCGGGTGCCGTACGGGATGACGCGCGGATCGACCGCGACGGTTTCGCCCTGGACCACGTGTTTGCCGGTGGAAGTCACGCCGTACAAGGGATCGCCCGGATTCTTGCCGGTCGACTCAAACCCGGCGGTGTACGCGGTCAGCGTGCAGTAGATGACCCGCGTGCCCTTGGGCAGAAACTGCATCGGGTCGCTGCCGCGCGAGCTGAGGGTCTGCGGCGCCGGGTCCGGGGTGCGGCGCACCTCCAGGCCGAGCAGGGACCGCACGGGATCGCGCCAGCCGGGGGGATGGTACACGAGCTTTTGCCCGATCTGCAGCATGTCCGGGTTAACGATCTCGTTGTCTGCGATCAGCTGGGCCACGGGCACCCCCAAGCGGTCCGACAGCGTCCACAGGGTGTCGCCCGGCCGCACAGTGTACACCTCGGTGGGCTGGAAGTGAAAGCTCGGCATGCGGTCGTCGATCACGGTGGTGGTGGGCAGCTCGACCGCCGCCCAAGCGACCACAGGCGCCGCCAGGATGCCCAGGAGTCCCGCCAGCCAAGCGCGTTCGCTTCGGGTCACGTCTTTTTCCTCCCATTCCATGCAGGTTACGTTCTCTACCAGCATGGACCGGGGAGAGGAAAGATAAACATGAACGCGAAAAAATGGATGAAAAAGAGAAAGTATTGTGTGAATTCATTCCCGGCGACGCACCGGAGGGTCGCCGGGACCGGGTTGAGGCGGACCGGTCAGGCCGTGGGGGTGCGGTCGAGCAAAAGGTCGATCTCGCTTTTGTACTTGTTCCCCGGTGTCTCGAGGATCTGGGGGATCCCGCGCAAGACCTCGTGATGGACGATGCGCTTGAGGGCCTCGAGGCCGATGGACCCCTCGCCGATGTTGGCGTGCCGGTCCTTATGGGAGTTGAACGGGGTCTTGGAGTCGTTGATGTGCGCCACCTTGAGGCGGTCCAAGCCCAGCACCTCGTCGAAGTGGTGCAGGAACCCGTCGAAGTCGTTGACGATGTCGTAGCCGTAGCTGTAATTGTGGCAGGTGTCGATGCACACGCCGAGCTTGTCCTGATGCTTCACGCGGCTGATGATCTCGGCGATCTGCTCGAGTGAGTTGCCCACTTTCGATCCGTCGCCCGCCATGGTCTCGAGGCAGATGGTCAGCTTCTCCTCGCCGGTCAGAATGCTGTTGAGGGCTTCTGCGATCCGCTCGATGGCGTACGCTTCTCCTTCCCCCACATGGCTGCCGGGGTGCATCACGATGTACCGGAAGCCCAGATACTCGACGCGCTCAATCTCCTCCTTGAGCACCATCACGCCGTAGTCCCAGGTCTCCGGCTTCGGGCTGGCCAGGTTGACCAGATAGGACAGGTGCACGACCGGATCGACGATATCGTGCTCGGCCATGAGGGCGAGTGCTTCATCGCGGTGGAACTCGGTGATGGGCCGGGCCTTTCCGCCCCGGTTGCTGCGCGTGTAGATCATGTAGGTGTTGGCCTCGTAGGACAGGGTCTCCTCGACGGCGGCCAAAAGCCCTGTCTTTGCGACGGACACGTTGGCGCCGAGCAGAATTCGATCTTCATTGGATGGCACTTCACAAGCCTCCTCGCAATGGTTCGGACTCAGCATACCAACTTTGCTGAGAAAAGGGAACGCCGCCTCCTGCGCAGCGAATGCCCCATGCACAGGTGCGAACGGAATCCAAGTCAAGCGGGTCATCCGCCGATCGGAAAGTAGGTGTACTATAATGGGAGCATGCGGTGGACGAAGCATTTCATGGCTGTCGCGGTTGCGGTAAAGAGTCTGAAACTTCAATGAGAATGAAAGATACCAACCGTTTGGTACGGAGGCGGTGCTCCGGTGCGGCGTCGGCGGAGAATCGGAAGATGGTTGAACGGATTGTGCGCGGCAGGGGCGACCTTGGTTCTGTGCGATCTCGCGGCGTTCGGGGCGGGTCCGCTCCCGCCCTTGGGGGCAGCGTTCAATCCCGGGACGGGCGTGTGGACGGCCGCGAAGGACGCAGTGTTGCCGCGGGACACGTCCCTGCGGGTACCCGGGCTGCAGCAGCCGGTGCAGGTGAGGTTTGATCCAAACGGGACGGCGTACATCGACGCGAAGACCGACCACGATCTGTTCCTCGCGCTCGGGTATCTGCACGCCAAGAACCGTCTGTTCCAGATGGACCTGATGCGCCGCCAGGGAGAGGGCCGGCTGGCGGAGATCGTCGGGGCGAAGGCGCTGCCGTCCGACGAGCTGGAGCTGCAACTGGGCCTGCTCCGGACCGCCCAGCAGGAATGGAATCAGATGGGGGCGGGGGATCCCGCGCGCCAAGCGCTCCTGGCGTACACCGACGGCGTCAACGCCTGTATCGCCGAGGAGAAGCGAAACGGCACCCTGCCCATGATGTTCAAGCTCCTCGGGTATGAACCGAAGCCCTGGACGCCGGTGGATACCCTCGTGATCCAGGGCGACATGACCCAGACGCTCGATTTCACCACGACGCCGCTGGACTACGCCCTCCTGGTGCAGTCGCTCGGGTACGGCCGCACGATGGCCTGGTTCCCGGTGCTGCCACCGAACGCGCAGAACCCGTATGATCCCGGCCCCTACCGCAAGGACCCGCCAGGCCCCATCGAGCAGCCGGTGCCTGCGGTGCCCGCGGCGACCATGCAGGGCACATCCTTCCAGGCAGCGGCCGGGCAGGGAGCGGCGGGGAAGGATGTACGGGGATCGTCCGGGCAGGGTGGATCGGCTCTGCCGGCCGCCGACACCACCGCCGTCCTCGACGTGCTGGAGCGGCTGCGGAATCTGCCTCCGACCGCGATTCACCACGGATCGAACAGCAACAACTGGGCGGTGGACGGGACGAAGACGGCGTCGGGAAAGCCGATGCTGGCGGGCGATCCGCACCTGAGCCAGACCTTGCCGGCCATCTGGTATCAGGTGGCGGCGCGATCGCCCTCGTACGACTTCACCGGCGTCAGCATCCCGGGGACGCCGGTGGTGTTGATCGGTAAGAATCAGCACATCGCATGGAGCTTGACCAACGTCCAGAATCAGGCCACGTTTTTCTACCAGGAGAAGACGGATCCCTCGCATCCCAACCAGTATTTCTGGAAGGGGGCGTGGCGGGACATGCAGAAGGTGGAATACGACATCCCGGTCAAGGGGGGAAAACCGGAGCATCTGACCGTCCAACTGACGGTGCATGGTCCGGTGATGACGACCAAGGGACAGACGCTGTCGGTGGACTGGATCGGCGCTTTGCCGTCACCGGACATGCAGGTCCTGCTGGGGATTCTCCGTGCGCAGAATTTCACCCAGTTCCGGGACGCCCTGAAAGACTGGCACGCTCCGTCGCAGAACTTCGTGTACGCGGACGACCAGGGCAACATCGGACTCATCTCGGCGGGCTACTATCCCATCATCCCCAAGGGCGATCCGTGGTTGCCCTTGCCGGGAACCGGGGAGTCGGACATCGTCGGGACCATCCCGTTCGACGACATCCCGCAGGTGTACAACCCGCCGACACACTTTGTCTTCTCGGCGAACCAGCGGGAGGTCGGGCCGGACTATCCGTACTACATCGGGACCACCCTCGACTTTTTCGACTCCGGGTATCGGGCGTCGCGGATTGCTGACACATTGGCCAAAGGCGACCGCATGACGATGAAGGATTTTGAGGCGCTGCAGAACGATACGCACGATCTGTTGGCGATGCGCATCGTGCCGAAACTTTTGGCCGCATTGTCCGGGCAGAAGCTGTCCGCGGCGGAGCAGGGGGCTCAGCGGCTGCTGGCGGCATGGGATGGAAACATGTCCGTCGATTCGGCCGCCGCGAGCGTGTGGTGGACATTCTGGAATCACTATCTGTCCGACACCTTCCAGCCTTGGTGGGACGCGGCCCATGTGCCGGTCGACAAAGACCCGGACCTGAAAGTCGGCCCGGAGCTCACGTCCCTCAACCAGGATCTGGAGGCGTGGACCTTGAACGACCCGGACAACCCGGCCTTTACGGCGCCCGGGCGAGCCCACCGGACGGCCCAGGACGTGATGCGCCAGGCGTTCAACGAGGCGGTGGCGGATCTAGCCAAGCAATTGGGCGGGGAGCCGGCAAGCTGGACGTGGGGCAAGCTCCACGCGCGGCAGTTCCCGTCGCTGGCCCAGATCCCGGCGCTGGGTTATGGGCCGCGCCCGAGTGGCGGCGACCGCTGGACCGTGGACGCTGCCAGCGGCGGGCTGGTGTCGAAGGCCGGTCCGAGCTGGCGGTTCATCATCGACTGGGGCGCTGGAGCGGAAGGGGTGTATCCGGGCGGCCAGAGTGAGAACCCGGCCTCGGCTTGGTACGAGAACGAGATCCCGCTGTGGTGGGACGGGCGGTATTTGCCGGTGTGGGACGTGGAGGATGCGGTGACGTCTGGCGCCGGACCAAGCGCCGGTGCCGGGGCTGGGGCCGCGGCAGGCACGGGCACTGGAGGCGCGGGCACTGGAGGCGCGGGAAGCGCGGGACCGGGGATCCAGGCGACGTGGCGGCTCAGCCCGTGATGAGGATGAGAAGGCGTCTGTCGCTTATCCCTGCGCGAATGTCAGCGCATGGAGCGGACGCCTGGGTGAGCATTGAACGATGCCATGGTGAGTGCGGGACAGATGCTTGGGAGGTGGCGATGTGTATACGGGCCAGTCGTTGTCGGTGTACGAGGGCCGGTATGAGGCGCGGCGGGTGCGGAAGACGAGCGGGATCGTCACGGCGGTGTCGGCCGCGGCCGGCGTGGCGGTGGTGTGGGCGGCGAATCACTGGGGGTGGTGGTACGTGGGTGTGGCCGTCGGTGTGGTGCTGGGCCTCGTCCTGCGGGGGACATCCAGGGTGTTGTGGGCGGCGGGGCTCGCCGGGTTCCTGGGGTGGCTGCTGCCGCTGGGGGTCCGTGCCCTAAACGGCCAGCCGGTGGGGCGGCTGGCTGAGCGCGTCGCGGGCGTACTCGGTATCGGCACCGGGGCTGGGGCGGCCATCGCTGCCCTGGCGGTGACGGGGGTCTTTGGCGCCCTGCTGTGCCTGTGCGGGGCCTGGCTGGGGGCGGCGCTGAGGCGGGTGCGGGGATGACCCTATGGACCGCCTTCCAACGGTATCGGAAGGCTAGCGAAGGCGAAGGTATGTTAGGGAGGGCTTTTGTACGAAAACCTGGCTTGCGGGTTCATCAAGCCTCCATTTCTCTTGCTAACGCGGCAAGTTTGTTTATCGTGTTCCAGTTGCGCATGGTGGACGGTACATCCAGCTTGTCGAGATTGACCGCAAGCTTGGAATTTCGTACGCCGTGACGGAATATCAGGTAGACCTCCCGGCCTTGGATCCGGTATTCGTCACGTTCACTCTTGAAGGCGCTCAACCTTTCGATTCCTTCCTGCGAAGGCGCCTTGAGCAACAAAGAGACATAGAGGCGCTCGCCTTCTGACGAAGCTTCCGCTTCCAACAGTTCCTCTTTCGTGAACGGGCAATTTTCGACAATCCGTTCGAATTCCCGAGCCGTTCTCAAGACAACCGTAGTTGAAATGCCGAAAACCTTTCCGATCTCACGCTCCAATCGTCGGCGCAGCGTGTCCTCGTCTTCTTCTTCCGATTCGAACAGGACATTGCCGCTTTGAATGTACGTTTGAACCCGGTCCAATCCCATCCATTCAAACGTGCGTTTCAACTCGGCCATTTTGATCTTGTTGTGTCCGCCTACGTTTACGCCCCGTAACAACGCAATGTAAACCGTCATGTGAACATCGTCCTCTGCACCTCTCGTCCCCGTTCATCATGTCCATATTCTAGCGACGGCTTCCCTTCGCATTCTATTCAGCCACAGGGAGGCACGCGGCATCTACCCCTTGACGCCCTCGCTCCCCGTACCCTACACTGAATCTGAGCGAGCGCTCAGTCGGAAACGGGGTGACGGGGTGTCCATTACGATTGAGAGCAACGTCAAGGATCCCGAGCGAATCCGCGAGCGGCGGGCGCAAATTGTCGCGGCGGCCGTGAAGCTGTTCACCGAGAAGGGCTTTCATCGGACGACGACGCGCGAGATCGCACGCGAGAGCGGCCTGTCCAACGGCGCCGTGTACGAGTATGTCAAGAGCAAGGAAGACATTCTGTTTCTCGTCTGCCAACACATCCACCGGGAGATGAGAGCGCAGTTGGAGGCGAGCCTCTCTCCCGCCGAGTCCGGGGCCGCGCAGCTGCGGCAGGCCATCCGGGCGTTTTACGGCGTGATCGAACGGATGCAGACGGACATCCTGCTCATCTACCAGGAGAGCAAATCCCTGCCGTCCCCGTTCCTGCGCGAGGTCCTTCGCGAGGAGCAGGCCATCACCGACATCTTCGAGGGGCTGTTGCGGGCCGGGGTTGCGGACGGGTCCATCGCCGTGTCGGAGCGGGAGATCCCGCTCTTGGCGCACGACATCGTGGTCATGGGCCAGATGTGGGCGTTTCGGCGCTGGGGGCTGCGCGACGTGCCGTTCACGGACTTCGTGGAGCAGCAGGTGGCGATTCTCATGCAGGCGTGCAAGGCCCGGTTGGAGGAATGAGGCCCCGGGCACACGCGGGGATTTTGAACATCAGCGAGGAGGGTGGCGGACATGTCCACCAACTTGACCGACCGGCCGGTCCAAACATCTGTTGAAAGCGCTTCACCGACACGTCCCGGCGTGAATCCGTGGGCCGGGACACAGGAGACGGAGCCCCACCGGCCGCATCGACCCGTGCGGTTCGTCACCGCATCGAGCCTGTTCGACGGGCACGACGCGGCCATCAACATCATGCGCCGCATCCTGCAGTCGTCGGGTGCGGAGGTGGTCCACCTCGGGCACAACCGGAGCGTCGACGAGATCGTCACGGCGGCCATTCAGGAGGATGCCCACGGCATCGCAGTCAGCTCCTATCAGGGCGGCCACATGGAGTTCTTCAAATACATGGTCGATCTGCTCCGCGGGCGCGGAGCGGGGCACATCCGCGTCTTCGGCGGAGGCGGCGGCGTGATTGTCCCCGACGAGATCCGGGAGCTGGAGGCGTACGGGGTGGACAAGATCTTCTCCCCGGACGACGGCCGGCGGTTGGGGTTGCAAGGGATGATCAACCACATGATCCGCATCTGCGAAGGGATCGAAAACCCGATGCCGGTCGAGGCGGCGCTCGCCGGTCTGGAGAACGGCGATGCACGGGCCATCGCCAGGCTGGTCACTTACGCCGAGCAGCGCGATCTCGCCGATGCCGCGGCGTACGAGCGGGTGATGGGGGCGGTGAACGAGCGAGCGGCCGCCCGGACGGCCAGCCGCGCCGTACCGGTGGTGGGGATCACGGGCACCGGCGGGGCTGGGAAGTCGTCGTTGACCGATGAGATCGTCCGCCGTTTCCTCGAAGATTTCCCGGAAAAACGCGTGGCCATCTTCTCGATCGACCCGTCGCGACAGAAGACGGGCGGGGCGCTGCTGGGCGATCGCATCCGCATGAACGCCATCCACAACCCGCGCGTGTACATGCGCAGCCTCGCCACCCGGCGGTCGCGCAGCGAGCTTTCAGACGCCATCCACGAGGCCATCGCCATCGCCAAGGCGGCCGGGTTCGACCTGGTGCTGGTGGAGACGAGCGGCATCGGCCAGGGGGACGCGGACGTGGTGTCCGTGGCCGACGTTTCGCTGTACGTGATGACGGCTGAGTTTGGGGCGCCGTCGCAGTTGGAGAAGATTGACATGCTGGACTACGCCGACGTGGTGGCCATCAACAAGTTTGACCGCCGAGGGTCGGAGGACGCTCTGCGCCACGTGCGAAAGCAGGTGCAGCGCAACCGCGGTTGGTTTGACCGACCGCTGGAGGACATGCCGGTGTACGGGACCATCGCCAGCCAGTTCGGCGACCCGGGCACGGACGTGTTGTACCGGGCATTGATCCGAACGGTGAACGACCGCTGCGGCACGAATTGGGAGAGCCGCTATCCGGTGGCGGATGCTTCCGAGCGAAAGCCCGCCATCATCCCCGGGGAGCGCTCCCAGTACCTGCTCGACGTGGTGCGTACGGTGCGGGCCTACCGCGCGCGGGTGGAGGAACAGTCGGAGAAGGCCCGGCGGGCGTATCAACTCCACGGGGCGCTGGAGCAGGTGCAGGGCGCGGGCGGTGCCCCGGATGCGGCGGATGCCGGGGCTGCGGCGACAGCGACAGGTTCGTACGGCGATCCGGTACGCGACCGGCTGGAGGCGATGTACCGCCAGGCCTGGGAGGCGCTCGACGCAGAGACCCGGCAGATCCTCGAGGCGTGGCCGGAGAAGGTGCGCCGGTATCAGGCGGATGAGCTGGTGATGAAGGTCAGGGACAAGGAGATCCGCCAGCCGCTGTACACCGTGTCGTTGTCGGGCACGCGCATCCCGCGGGTCGTGCTGCCCCAGTTCCAGGATTGGGGCGAAATCGTCCGCTGGTCGATGAAGGAGAACGTGCCAGGCGAGTTTCCGTACACGGCAGGGGTGTTCCCGCTCAAGCGCACGGAGGAGGAGCCGCGCCGCCAGTTCGCCGGCGAGGGGACACCGGAGCGGACCAACAGGAGATTCCACTTCCTGTCCCAGAACGATCCCGCGAAGCGCTTGTCGACCGCGTTTGACAGCGTCACCCTGTACGGCGAGGACCCGGACGAGCGGCCGGACATCTACGGCAAGGTCGGCGAGAGCGGCGTATCGGTGTGCACGCTCGACGACATGAAGAAGCTGTACGCCGGGTTCGACCTGTGCGCGCCGAACACCAGCGTGTCGATGACCATCAACGGGCCGGCGCCCATCATCCTGGCGATGTACTTGAACACCGCGATCGACCAGCAGGTGGAGAAGTTCGAGCAGGAGAACGGGCGCAAGCCGACGGAAGCGGAGTACCGGGAGATCCGCGAGCGCACCCTGCGGACGGTGCGAGGCACGGTGCAGGCGGACATCCTTAAGGAGGACCAGGGCCAGAACACGTGCATCTTCTCGACCGAGTTCGCCCTGCGGATGATGGGGGACATTCAACAGTACTTCATCGATCACCAGGTGCGCAACTACTATTCGGTCAGCATCAGCGGCTACCATATCGCTGAGGCGGGGGCGAACCCCATCACGCAACTGGCGTTCACCCTGGCCAACGCGTTTACGTACGTGGAGTACTACCTCAGCCGCGGCATGAAGGTGGACGATTTCGCGCCGAACCTGTCGTTTTTCTTCAGCAACGGGATGGACCCGGAGTACAGCGTGATCGGGCGCGTCGCGCGGCGCATCTGGGCGGTGGCGATGAAGTACCTGTACGGGGGCAACGAGCGCAGCCAGAAATTGAAGTATCACATCCAGACCTCGGGCCGCTCCCTGCATGCCCAGGAGATCGACTTTAACGACATCCGCACCACGCTGCAGGCGCTGATCGCCATCTACGACAACTGCAACTCGCTGCACACCAACGCCTATGACGAGGCCATCACCACGCCGACGGAGGAGTCGGTGCGGCGGGCGATGGCGATTCAGATGATCATCAACCGCGAGTTCGGTCTGGCGAAGAACGAGAACCCGTTGCAAGGGTCGTTCATCATCGAGGAATTGACGGACCTGGTGGAGGAGGCCGTGCTGGAGGAGTTCCTGCGCTTGAACGATCGCGGCGGCGTCCTCGGGGCCATGGAGACCCAGTACCAGCGCAGCAAGATCCAGGAGGAGTCGCTGTACTACGAGCATCTCAAGCACTCCGGCCAACTGCCGATCATCGGGGTGAACATGTTCATCAACCCAAAGACGCTCGATCCGGATTACGTACCGCCGAAGGTGGAGCTGGCCCGGGCCACCAAGGAGGAAAAAGACCTGCAGCTCCACAACCTGCGCGCCTTCCAGGCGGCGCATGCGGCGGACGCACCGGCGGCCTTGGCCCGCCTGAAGCAGGTGGCGCGCAGCGGCGGCAACATCTTCGCCGAGCTGATGGAGACCGTGCGGGTGGCGAGCCTGGGACAGATCACCCACGCCCTGTACGAGGTCGGGGGGCAGTACCGGCGGAATATGTAGTGCTGGTCGGGTATGCCGCTTCGCTCCTGCGCTCACGCGAGCCGCTCCGCGGCATACCCGACCCGCTAACTGTTGAAAAGGTTGCTCCCCGAGCGAACAGCCGCTTCGCGACACGCCCCCTCTTTCAAGAGATGCGCATCCGGAGTCACCCCGGCGTTACGTGCGAATTCCGGGATGGTCGGCCCTCTTATCGTTCTTGCGATGTAGCGCACCAGGACAAGCGATAGCACGACTTATCATCTCTCCACTATTCATGCAGTTGTGCAAATGTTCGGGGCAAGCGTATGTTACGAGGAGTGAAAAGGATGAAATCCATCAAATGGATGTTACTTGGCATTAGCCTAATGCTTTTCGGGCTCTGTATGCAACACGATCCTCACAGCAACATCGGTACAGTGGAAGACTTGTTCATTTACGGCGGACTCATCGTTTCGATATTTGGCTTTTTCCTTCGATACAAGGAATAATCGCCGTGGAAAGTATATCGAATACTTCCGTTTCAGTTTTGTCCTTCAGCACACGATTCGCTCCCGAAACTCGGCGCGATTTTCTTCATCTACCAGTGCCGGCTCGCCGGCTTATTGTATTATCAACGCATCAACGGGGATCTTCCCCCTGATGCGTGTTATGGAGTGAGAATTTTGAATTTTAAATTACTTGTTGTCGCCATCAGCTGCGCCGTCATGCTGAACGCATGTAGTATGAACGACAAGAATGCTGCTGCCGCTGCTGAAACTCATGCCGCCTTATCCACTCTTCAATCACATGGATATACGATACTACGTTATGCGAAGATGCTGGACAGATCTCCATCACTGCGGAATTGGGTCGCCGTTTGTAGAGATTCACAGGGTAAAGAGTACATGGTTGTCTTAGATGATTCGGGAAAACGGACGAGTTCAACGATACAGCTAGGCACTGGTGGTCGACTGACTTTTGAACAGATGAAGAAGTCCTTGGAGAGCAAGGGAGTAGATGCTTCCAATTTAGGACCTTATCTTTCAAGAGACAATGTCCTGTATTGGCAATGTCAAGATCACATCTATTCCCTAAGTGGTGTCCAATATCAATGATCCACTCCACCGTTTCACTTCTGGCGCCGTGATTCCCCAATCTGGCGCAAACATTGGCAAATGGTTCTTCGCCAAAGGTGCGGGTGACGTTCTCAAAGGCCTTTGGACGGCACCCTGTAAAGAGACAAACAGTCGCCGCGATCCGTCGTGTCACGCATCCCTGAGAGGAGGGGGCATGGCGCGAAGCGGCTCGCGTAAGTGCAGAAGCGGAGCGCCATGCCCCCTCCGATCGTGTTGGGCTCCGGCTGTTCGGGCACACTACGCGCGAACGGCAACCGGGGACAGGTTGCCCAGTGTCCCGACGGCGAGGGGGTGAGGTGAGGCGATGCGGTACCTGGATCGGATGCGGACCGGGGTGGCGCTAGGCGCGCTGTTGCTGTGTCTCACCAGCACGACCGCCACCTTGACGTCCGGCCCCCGAGAGAGCGTGTCAGCCGCTGCGCCGGCGCCTACGCTCGCCGCGGTGTGCCACACGAACCCGGAGGCGGACGGATCTGCTCAGCTGTTTCGGCAACTCGGGGACCGGCGGCCTTTGGTGGTGCTCCGCCGCCGGGATGGAGAGGCGTTCCAGTCGCTCATGCACGCGTTGGCGTCCTCGCCGCAGGTGCGAACGGGGGGCGGCGAGATCGTCGGCGTCATCGTGCTCTACAGCCGCACGGGCGGTGTGGATCACGTCCTGGAAGTGACCCGGGACGGCCTCCTGTACGATCCCGCCGTCAAACAGTATTTCCGCGCCGGAGACGAGGTCCTCCGGTTTGCCGCACAGGTGCTTGGGAGCACCGGACCTTCGGCCTGACCGCAGGGCCGGCAAGGAGGGGATGGAATGCGCCCAGCACGCGCACGCCTGTCCACGCATGCGCGGTGGCTGCTCGCCATCAGCTGCACGTTCGCGCTGTCTGTGGCCTTGTCCAACACGTTCGTCAACGTGTACCTTTGGAAGGTCGATCACCGCTACGGCGCCATCGGTTGGTACAACCTCGCGATCTACAGCCTGATGCCCGTCGCATTCGTCGCGGCCGGTGTGGCCGCCAAACGCCTCGGGGGTGTCCTCACCCTTCGCGCGGGCGTCGTGATGCACGTCCTGTTTTACTTGTTGACCCTGGCCGGCGGAGAACGTGCCGCCAGGCTGCCCATCCTGCTCGGGGCGGTCATGGGCACCGCGGCCGGCTTTTACTGGTTCTCCTTCAACTGGCTCAGCGTACAGCTGACAGAGGCAGGTTCGCGGGAACGGTTCTACGGGCTCAACGGCGTGATGGGGGCGTTGGCGAGCATTGTCGCGCCACCTGTGGCCGGTTATCTCATCTCCGTGGAAGACCGCCTTGGGGGACTCACCGGATATCACGTGATCTTCGCGCTGTCCCTCGCCCTATTCGTCCTGGCTACCGTGTTCAGCGGGTTTTTGCGGGCCCGCTTCGAGCCGGGTACCCTGCAGCTCGGCCGGGCGTGGGCAGAGGCTATGCGAACGCGGTTTTGGCGCCTGACCCTGTTCGCGTGCACAGTGTATGGGTTGCGCGAGGGCGTGTTTCTTTTTCTCATCGGCCTGTTGATGTACATCTCTACCGGGAGCGAGATGCGGCTCGGCGAGTTTTTGCTGCTGCAGGGGGCGTTGTCCTCCCTCTCGTTCTTCCTGGTCAGCCGGTCGGTCCATCCGAGGAACCGCTTGTGGGTCTGCGGCATCGGCGCCGTCTGCATGGCCGGGGCAGCCACGCTGTTCCTTCGGCCGCTGACCCCCGGGCTCATCGTGACATACGGATCGGCCATTGCCGTCTGTCTGCCGATGTTCTTGGTCCCCCTGCAGGGGACCGTTTTCGACGGCGTCAGCCGGGTGGGACGTGACGCTGGAACCCAGGCAGAACACGTGATCCTCCGCGAGGTATTCGAAAATGTCGGCCGTGTGGCTGGAATCGCGGCGTTCATCGCCTTGGTGTCGACGAATCCGTCGCCGAGGCAGATCGGCGGTTTTGCGTGCGGCCTCGGTTTTGTGCAGCTGGGGACGTGGACGCTGTTGTGGCGGAGCTGGCGGCACGGGCCTGCCGCGAGGGGGCTCCAGCCCGCTCATTTCACGGTCCGGGATGTCAAAGGGCGCGGGTGGAGGCGGCGTGCAAAGACCCGCCTGTGAAGGCGGCATGTGACCAAAAAACACTCGACCCGCGGCGCGCCGCGGGTCGCTTATTGGCCAGCAGGGAAGATCCCCAACGTGGGTCACTTGCGGAAGAAGTTCCGGTTCTTCTCGATGAACGACTTCTCTTCTTCGGGCACGAAGTCCTCTTGATAGATGGCCGATACCGGGCACACCGGCTCGCAGGCGCCGCAGTCGATGCAGGTATCCGGATCAATGTAATACTGATCTTCCCCTTCGTGAATCGCGTCCACAGGGCAGGTTTCCACACAATCAGCGGCTTTTTCGCCGATGCAAGGCGAGGTGATGACGAATGCCACGTGGGTCTCCTCCTCACACAGGATGAACTACAAACTAGAATCATGATATACCAGCCTTCGCCGGTTTTTCAACCGGTGTTGGCGAGGCGTGCGGGACACGTACGGTGCCGCCGGAGGAGATCTATCGTCAACCGTTTTCATCAAGCATTCATTGTACGTTTTGTCATTGACTTGACACAGCGCCTTGGTAAGATGAGAAAGGACTGAACAGAGAGAGGGAGTGCGAGAGATGAGCAAGCGCGTGGTGGTGCTCGGTGCGGGGTACGCTGGCCTTCAGGCCGCACTGGAGACGCGGCGAATGCTGACAGCGGAGGCGGCACGGATCACGGTGGTCAACCGGGTTCCGTATCATCAATTGATCACGGAGCTTCACCTGCCGGCCGCAGGGGCGGTCTCTGACAGTCATGTCCGGTTGCCGCTGGACAAACTGCTTGCCGGGAAAAACATCGATCTTTGGATCGGTGAGGTCACAGCCATTCGGCCGGACGATCATGCGGTCGATCTCGCCGGAGGCCAGACGCTGCAGTACGACTTTCTGGTCGTGGCGCTCGGGAGTGAGACGGAGTATTTCGGCATCCCGGGCTTGAAGGAGCACAGCTTCACGCTGAAGTCGGTGGAGGATGCGAACCGCATTCGGGACCACGTGCAACGCTGCCTGGAGACCTACCGGCAGACGAAGGACCGTTCTTATGCCACCTTTGTCGTGGGCGGAGGCGGTTTGACCGGGATCGAACTGGTCGGCGAGTTGGCCGATGCCCTTCCAGGTATGTGCCAGCAGCTGGGGATCGACCGCAGCGATGTGCGCCTGTACTGCGTCGAAGCCATGCCCACCATCCTGCCCGGTTTTCCGGAGGATCTGGTGGCGCGCGCTCGCCAGAGCCTGGAGGCCCGCGGCGTGACCTTCCTCACGGGCCAACCGGTCGTCCAGATGGATCCGGATGTCGTCCATCTGAAGAATGGCGACAAGATTGAGACGAAAACCATGGTGTGGACCGGCGGGGTGCGCGGGCATTCCATCGTGGCGTCCTCGGGCATCGAGGTGGAACGCCGCGGCCGGGCGTTGATCAACGAGTACCTGCAGTCCACCAGTCACCCGGACATCTTCGTCGTGGGGGACAGCGCGGTTTGGATGGGGCCCGACGGGCGTCCGTTCCCGCCGACGGCTCAGCTCGCCGGGCAGATGGGGGCCCATGTCGGCCAACAGTTGTACGCCCTCGTCAAAGGCGGGACGTTGGAACCGTTCCAGCCGCACCTGGCGGGGACGCTGGCTTCATTGGGGCGCAAAGATGCCATCGGTATGGTGGGCGAGAAGAAGCGGCGGGTGACCGGAAAGATCGCCGCGTGGCTGAAGACCGGCAGCAAGCTGCGTTGGCTGGCGGACATCGGGGGTCTGTTCGTACGAGCGTAATGCGCATGAAGGGGCGGGTGTGCATAGGATGCCGTGTGCGGCTCGATTCCGCACCACCCGCCCGAGAGGGTGTTGACATACCCGCCACGGGGGAGTGGACCGGCTGCCGATTCTCGGGTCGCGGCCGGTTCGCTCCCAAGGCGGATATTGGATTCCCCTCTCGGCAACTTTCCGCTAAAATATCTGTAAAGTCGATCTTTTCATACCGGACGGTTCCGGGCGGCATACCGCCCGAATGAGCCCCATATGGATGCAAAAAAAGCGAAGGAAGGGATCTCATTGTTCCAGTGTCCGGTCTGCGGAGAGTTGCTGGAGGCACTCACCAATGTCCACTGCATGACCCGCCACCAGATCACGAAGCAGGAACTGATTGCGCGTCACGGATCTCCGAAATACGTTGCGCCGAAGATTGACCGCGAGGTGCAGCGATGGATCCGTGACGCGCAGATCATTTCACGGACCGACTTCGATATGGCCCAAGCCGCCGCCCGCAACCAGCTCGGCCGAAGGGCCGGCCTGTATTGACGCGGTGCGTGGGCCATCTCTTGATAAGTCCTTTCCGATTCGCCCATACTGGATGACGAAACGCGGAAAGGAGTGTCCGAATTGACCACCTTTCACACGGTCGACGAAGGACGATTCCATGTCCACACGATGCTGACGGATCAATTTCGGACACGTCATTTGGTCGCGAAATTGGCTGTCCCCCTCAGCCGGGAGCGGGTCACCGAGACGGCCATGCTGCCCTATCTGTGGCTGGAGGGTACCCGGTCCCATCCTACCGCCCTGGCCATCACCCGCCGCGCGGATGATCTGTTCGGCGCGATGTTGCGCAGCGGCATCGGCAAACGGGGGAACCGGCACGTGGCGGAGGTATACCTCACTGTTCCGGACGAAGGCCGCCTGCGCGGGGCGGACGGCATCTTTGAAGAGGGCTTGGGTCTGTTGCTCGACGTGGTGACAGACCCTCTCCTGGAGGGGGGCGGGTTCTCGAAGGGCAACGTCGAGCGGGAGAGAGGGTTGCATCGCAAGCGGATCGAAAGTGTGTTCGATGACAAGATCGCGTGGGCGATGGAACGTGCGCTGGCGGAGTCGTTGCACGGTCTGCCGGAAGGGCTGCCGCGTTTGGGCTTCGCGGATGACTTGGAGGCCGTGACGCCGGAGGGACTGTACGCGGCACACCGGGCGCTGTTGCAGGAAGGGGACGTCCACGTGTACGCCATCGGGGCGTTTGACGATGCGCCCGCTCTCGCGAACCGGGTCTTGACGGCATTGCGCGAGGCCTTCCCGGACGCGCGCCAGGCGGCTCAGCCCCCAGGCGTAGCGGCCCCCGTGGCGCCGGTGCCTGCTCGTTCCGGAGAGCCGCACCGCGTGGTGGAGGATCAACCCGTGCAGCAGGGGAAATTGAACCTGGTGTACCGGACGGGTGTCGCGTACGCGTCGGACGACTATCCGGCGCTGTTGGTGGCCAACGGCGTGCTGGGCGGTTTCCCGCACGCCAAGCTCTTCCGCAACGTGCGCGAAAAGGCCAGTTTGGCGTACTACGCCTCCAGCCGTGTGGACGCTCTGTCCGGATTGGTGATGATCCAGACGGGGATCGATCCGGCCAACCGCGACCGGGCCGAGGCCATCATCCTCGAACAGGTGGAAGCCCTGCGGCGCGGCGACGTGGCGGAGGAGGAGATGGCCTTCACCAAGCGGGGGCTGGCCAACCAGTACCGGCAGTCCCTCGACGTCCCCGCAGCCTTGGCGGACATTCACTTCGGAGGCGTGCTGGCCGGCCACACGCGCACCATCGACGAACTGTTGGACGCGATTGAGGATGTGACGCGGGATCAGGTCGTCGCCGCAGCGAACCGCCTGCAGCTGGACACGGTGTACTTTTTGCGCGGCCAAGGAGGGGCGGAGCATGCGTGAGTCGAGCGATGATCGCCTGGGGCATGTGCTGTACCATGAAACCTTGCCCAACGGATTGAACGTGTTTCTGTTGCCCAAACCCGGATTCCAGCAGACGTTCGCGACCTTCACCACCCACTACGGGTCGGTGGACAGCACGTTCCGCCTCGCCGGGGAGCCTGAGTTCACCACGGTCCCGGATGGCATCGCCCATTTTTTGGAGCACAAGATGTTCGAGTCCGAGCACGGTGACGTGTTCCGGGATTTCGCCCGGCACGGCGCGTCCGCCAACGCGTACACGACGTTCGACATCACCTCGTACCTGTTCTCGAGCACCCAGGACGTTCAGGAGAACCTGGAGGTATTGCTCGACTTCGTTCAGGACCCTTACTTCACGGATGAGAACGTGGCCAAGGAGAAGGGGATCATCGCGCAGGAGATCCGGATGTATGAGGACAACCCGGACACCCGGGTGTTCTACGGCCTTCTGCGCGCCCTCTACGCGGTGCACCCGGTGCGCGTCGACATCGCGGGGACGGTGGAAAGCATCCAACGGATCGACAAAGAGACGCTGTACCGTTGCTACCGGACTTTTTACCACCCGTCGAACATGGTGTTTTTCGCCGTGGGCGGGTTCGATCCCGAAGCCGCGATGGCGGTCATCCGGGAGAACCAGGCGCGCAAGTCGTTCCCGGAGGCCCCGCGCATCGAACGCCAATACCCTTCCGAACCTCCGGGGGTGCATCAGGACCGGGTGGAAGCACGCCTCGCCGTCAGCCAGCCGCGCTGCCTCATCGGGTGGAAAGACCCCGATCCTTTGCCCCCTGGCCCCGGCATTCTGGAGCGCGAGCTGTTGACGGGCGTGGTCCTCGACGTGCTGTTCGGGCGCAGCAGCGATCTGTTCGATGACCTCATCGGCGAGGGGCTCATCGACCAACAGTTCTCCTGGGAGTACGAGCGCACACCGGAGTATGGCTATTCACTCATCGGCGGCAACACGCCGGATCCGGACCGGTTGGCAGCGCGGGTGGAGGCCAAGCTGGATGAGGTGCGGGAGAGCGGGCTCCCGGAGGAGGAGTTCGAACGGTGCCGGCGCAAATCCATCGGCCGATTCATGGCGGCACTGGATTCACCGAGCTACATCGCGCGTCACTTCGCCAGCTACCACTTCCGAGGGGCCGATCTGTTCCAGACGGTGGAGATCCTGGATCGCCTGACGCTGGAGGACGCCAACCGGCGGATGCGCGAGCACTTTGTCTCCGGGCAACAGTCGATCTCGGTGGTGCTCCCGAAGGCCTGAACCCGCCGCTGTGCTCGGACGCCCGGGTTTTTGTCCCCGGGCACGGGTGGCCCTCGCAGCATTCGGGCGAACGGTGCCTGTCATCTACCGTTGTACCCGGCGATACGAGTGCGTATGTTGAACTACGCCGACATACCGTATCGCGACACCCTCCCGTGGGTCGCACCCGCCGCTGGCGGGTGTTTTTTTGCCGCTCACATGGGCGGGGAGGGCGTTAGGGCTTCGTGCACAGTTGCCAGGAGCCGGTCGGCTCCAATCGGTACCACAACCCCTCCACCTGTGCGCACAGCTGGCCGCCGTTTGGTCCCGTCGCCCATCGCAAGGCGCTGACCGGCGCGTCCGGGAGGTTTCCGGTGATGTCGCGCCAAGTGGCGCCCCCATTGAAGGTTTCGTACACGTGTCCCGGATGGTCCGGTGTGGCCGTGCCATAGCCAGAGAACCCGACGACCGCCGCTTGTCCGTTCGTGCCGGCAGACGGGATGCAGACGGCACTGACCGTCCGGTCTGGCAATCCGGCTTCCACGCGGCGCCAGACGCCGCCGATTCGGCCCACCGCCACGGCTCCGGCCAGCGTTCCGGTCCAGACGACGTCCCCCTGCTGCGCGGCCGCCGTGACCCCGTCGATGCCGAGCCCGTCGGCGTCCGTCTGCCACGCCTCCGTCACGTCCGGAGACACTGCGACCCAGCGCGCAGCGGTAGCGTCCCACCGGGCCACGTGGTGCACCGCCCGGTACTGGATCCCGCCGGATGTCCAAGTGAGGGCCGGCGGCCCGTTCGGCAGCGGATCGTCCACATCCCCTTCCGGTCTGGGCGTTGCCTCCGGAGCGGTGCGAATCCGATACGGTCCGCTGTCCGCCGGCGGTCCGTCCGCTGTGTCGGGCGCTGGATGCGCGGCCGGAGCGGGCGGTTTGACGCCCTGCCATACCTCCGCAACCGTCCACCATCCGCTCCACCATCCCGCCGCCAGCGCTGCGGCAGTGAAGCCCTGCGCGTACAGGCGAACTCTCCATGTCACGGCAACCCCTCCGCACGTCCGTTTATTCCCAGCGTACACCCGGCACGGCGAAAAATTTGTCAATGCGCGTTGTCGAAGTGAGGGAGATTTCGACAAATCCCCTTGCATAACGGCAGGACCGGACAGGCATGGTAAGGCTGAATCGGGTTCGACCGCTGCATCGGAGGAGTGTGAGACAGATGGTATATCGTGCCGTGCCGGCTTGGATCTTGACCGTCTGCCTGGGGGCTGCCGGGCTCATCGCCGGATGCGATCACCTGGCCTTGCCCCCGGCGAACCACACCACGGGCGGCGCGGGGGCGGTGGCGGCCCACATGCTTCCGAGCGACCTCGCCGGTCCGCCTGAAACGCTGAACTTGCCCCGCCGCAGCCAACCCTCGCCCACCATCCTCATCCTTCGCCGCCGGGAGGAGATCCAGATCTACTCGCGCGACACGCGTTGGCGCGGCCGGCAGGTGACCGTGTATTACGTGCCTCCCGAAAACGTGGAGGTGCGCCGGGGCGAACATTATTTGCAGAGTTCGGCCGGGCTGCAGCGCATCGGGAGCGCGTCCATCGATGCGGATGGAGGGTGGCGGGTGACCTGGCGCATCGGAAGTCATGACCTTCCGGGACCGCGTACGTATCTGCTCGCTCGAACGGACACCGGTCAGATTGGATTGGCGAGTTTCGAGACCTGAGGACCTGTCTGGGGTGTGGCCGCCGGATGGCTCCTGCTCCAGGCCGACGAGTTTCCGCAGGGGCGTGTGTGAAGGCCCGCGCATCAGGCGCCGGGCCTTCTTCGCATGGGTGTGGTATGCTGTACGAAGAATTCCATGCAAAAAGGAGCTTCGACATTGCAGACCGTATCCATTGAGCCGCTGGGAGACGGCGCCGCGGTGGTCCGGCTCGGGACGCGCATTGACCCGGACACGCATCGTCAGGTGCGCAGGTTGGTGCTCGCCGTCGATCGATCCGCGCCGCCGTGGCTGGTGGAATTGGTACCCGCGTTCACCACGGTGACCGTGTTTTACGACGCCGTTCAGGCGGATTTTGCACAGGTGGAGGACTGGCTGCGAACCCGGTTGGAGGTGTTGGGCGACGATCCGCTGCCGCCGCCGCGGGAGGTTCGCATCCCCGTGTGTTACGGCGGCGAGTTTGGCCCTGACCTCGGTGTGGTGGCGTCCCACAACGGGCTGACGGAGGACGAGGTGATCGCCATTCACAGCCAAGGGGAATACCTGGTGTACATGATCGGCTTCGCGCCGGGGTTTCCGTACCTCGGCGGATTGTCCGAGCGGATCGCAACCCCCAGGCGATCGACACCACGGGTCTCCATCCCGGCGGGCACCGTCGGCATCGCCGGGATGCAGACGGGCGTGTATCCCATCTCCACGCCGGGCGGGTGGCAGTTGATTGGCCGCACGCCAGTCCGCCTGTTCCGTCCGGAACAGGACCCGCCGACCCTCTTGCAGGCCGGGGACATCGTGCGCTTTGATCCCATCTCTCCGGACGAATACCAGGCCCTGTTGGAAGGAGGGGACGTCCAGTGATTCGGGTGCTTCGGCCAGGTTTACTGACCACGGTGCAGGATCTGGGCCGGGTCGGCCACCAGCGCCACGGAGTCGTCGTCGGGGGCGCGATGGACGAACTGGCGCACCGGGTGGCCAACCTGATTGTCGGCAACGACGAGGCAGCGCCCACGTTGGAGATCACCCTGGTCGGCCCCTCGTTGATGTTCGAATCGGACGCGGTCATCGCCATCTGCGGCGGAGATCTGTCCGCCACGGTGGCGGGCTGGAGGCTTCCCCTGTGGCGCCCGCTGCGGGTGCGGGCGGGGACCGTCGTGGATTTCGGCGGGGCGCGTCTGGGATGCCGCGCCTACGTGGCTGTGGCAGGGGGGTGGGACGTCCCACTGGTTTTGGGTTCGGCGAGCACCTATCTGCGGGCCGGTATCGGCGGGCACCAAGGGCGGGCGCTTCAGGCGGGGGACACCCTCGCTTGGCGCGCGCCCGGTCCGTTGGCCAAGGATTGGTTGGCGCAGCCAGCCGGCGAGGCGGTCGAGGCGGCGCCTTGGTCCGTGTCGTACCAGATCCGGCCTGCCTACCGCCCGCATGTGCGGGTGCGCGTCATCGCAGGCCCCCAAGCCGATTGGTTCACCGAGGAGAGCCGGGAGGCGTTGTACGGGTCGGTGTTTACCGTCGGCAGCCAGTCGGATCGTATGGGCTACCGTCTGCAGGGACCGGCGCTGTCGCTGCGGGAGCCGCGGGAACTCATCTCGGAGGCGGTGACCATGGGGACCCTGCAGGTGCCGCCGGACGGGAACCCGATCCTCCTGATGGCGGATCGGCAGACCACCGGGGGATACGCGAAAATTGCCCAGGTCGCCCGCGTCGACCTGCCCTTGGTGGCGCAGTTGAAGCCGGGGGATCAGATCGGATTCGAACCGGTGTCGCTCACGGAGGCGCAGCGGGCGCTGCGCCAGCGCGAACGGGACCTGAACGAACTGGTCGCCGCAGTCCGCGGATTGCCGGGGATCAGCTGGCGTTCACGAGCCAGGGCAGGGTGAAAAACGAGATGGCGGTGGTGACGGCCACCGTCATCGCCACCTGACTGCGTTCGCCGCCGAACTGTTCCACGAACACGGCGGCGTTGACTGCCGCCGGCATCGCGGCTTCGACGAACAGGACGGACGCGAGGGTACCGTGGATGTCCAGGGCCCATAGCACGGCTTTGGCCACCAAGGGAGCCGCGATGAGGCGGAGGGCCACGCCTGTCCACAGCGGCAGGCCGGTCAGTCCCTGTCGCCAATCGGTCTTAGACAACTGCAGCCCGAGCACCATCAAGGCCAAGGCGGGATATGCGTCGGCGAGCAGGCCGAGCGCGCTGTCCAGCCCTCCCGGCCAGTGCCAACCGAGGGCTGCCATGACCGCCGCGGCCAGGGCGGCGTAGATGACCGGCGTGCGCCGGACCTCTGCCAGTGCAGCGGCAGGGCCGCGGGTTCCTGCGGACGCCAGGTAGACGCCGAGGCTGAACAGCAGGAAGGATTGGCCGACGACGTACAGCGCGGCCTGGCGGTAGCCTGTCTGGCCGAAGGCCAAGAGACAGACGGGCAACCCGTAGTTCACGGCGTTGCTGAACAGAGTCGTGAGGGCGAGCGCCGCCCGTTGGGCCTGCGTGAAGCGGAGCAGGCGCCCGGTGGCTGCAGAGATGACCCAGAGGGCAGCGAGATCGACCAAAGTGAACTCGGCCACGGCGAGCGCCTCTCCGCCCGTACCTCCGCCCACCAGGGCGTGCAGCACCAATCCGGGTGCCAACACGTACATCGCCACGTCGGCGACGCTGCGGGTGTCCACGTGCCGCCAGCGGCCGATCGCCGCCCCGGCCAGCACCGTCAGCAGGATGGGAATCGTCACGTCGAGGACGGTCACCCAGTACGCGCCCATCGCCACCCCCCTTTCGTGCAAGATTGCATCATTTGCATTTCGGCGCGCCAAGCTCCAGTATAATGCACTTTGGACGGAGGGAATGGGAAAACATTTCCGCTGCGGAGGTGAGGGCGTGGAAGGACGCTTTTTCCCGTTGGAGGCCCGCCCGGGCGGGACCGTGACCGCGCTGGCCGCGGTGCAGTGGTTGATGTTCATGCTCGCCAGTGTGGTGACGGTCCCGGTGGTGCTCGGCGCGCAGCTGGGTCTGGGGCCGGAAGCCACGGGAACCTTCGTCGACCGGACGTTTTTTGTCAGCGGCGTCATCTCGCTCCTGCAGGTCACCGTGGGGCATCGGATGCCCATCATCGAAGGGCCGGCAGGCATGTGGTGGGGTGTCTGGGTGGTGTTGATTCAGATCACCGGGGAACAGGGCGGCTCCACCGCGGAACTCTTGCGGGATCTGGAATTCGCCTTGTGCACTTCGGCGCTGGCTTACCTGGTGCTGGCCGGGCTCGGTTGGGTGCAGCGCGTGCAGCGGTGGTTCACGCCCGCCGTCACGGGCACCTTCATGACCCTGCTGGCGCTGCAGATCGCCCAATCGCTGCTGGGCGGTATGCTCGGCGTGGCCGCCACCGGGCGGGTGCAACCCGGGGAGGCCCTGGTGTCTGTTCTGCTCGTGGCCTTATCCGTCTTTCTCACCGTGCGCGGGCGCGGCCTGTGGAAGAGCCTCTCGGTCTTGGTCACGCTTGCCGTCGGCTGGGCGCTCTATGGCGTGTTGGGATGGGCCTCGCCGGGGCCGCCGGCGCACGGGGTGTTTGCTCGGCCCGAGTTGTTTCCCTTTGGAGTCCCCCGGTGGCACACCGGAATCGTCCTGACCGGGCTGTTGACGATGGTGATCCTCCTTTCCAACGTGATCTCGTCGGTGCAGGTGATGGCGCAGGCGGCTCGGGTACCGCTCAGGCCGTCCGACATTCGGCGCGGGACGTTGATCTCTGGCGTCGGTACACTGCTCGCCGGGTTGTTCGGCACCGTCGGCATGGTCCCGCTCTCTGTGTCGGCCAGCCTGGTCGCGCTCACCAGCGTGGCGTCGCGGCTGCCGTTCCTATTGGCCGCCGCCGCGTTGACACTGCTGGGTCTGTTGCCCGCTGTGGGCCACTGGCTGGCGGCGCTTCCGGAAGCGGTCGGGTACGCCGCCCTGTTCACCGTGTTCGGGCAGCTGTTGGGATTCGGCCTGAAGGACTTTCAAACGCTGGCGTTGGACCAGCGGGACCTGTTCGTGGTGACGCTGTCCGTCATGGCCGGTGTGGGCGTGTTCTTCATCCCCAGCCAAGCTTGGGCCGGACTCCCGCCGGTGCTCGCTTATCTGCTGGACAACGGCCTCATCGTCGGTGTCATCCTGGTCTTGCTGTTGGAACACGTGGTTTTGCGCCGCCGGGCGGGAGCTGCATAGCCTGGCAGACTCGGGTTGGCATGTGCTATGCTAGAGACGATTATCCAGAATGTTTCCGTCTTTCCATTCGCCGAGGCTCCCCATGCGTTTTCAAGGCGATGGGGCGCTGCCAGCTGAACGGACTGAAAGCGGTTGCGCCTGCATGCCTCTGACATCAGCGCTGGGCCGGGGTGGGGAGACGGAGGAAGAGAGGAGAGTGCGCCGTGTCCGCGGAATCGAATAAGCTCGACGCGCTGTTGAGCGAATCCCGAGTGTTTCCGCCTTCGGAAGCGTTTCGGGCGCAGGCCAATTTCAACGACCCGTCCATCTATGAACGCGCGGCGGCCGATCCGGAAACGTATTGGGCGGAACAGGCCCAGCATCTGACCTGGTTCGAACCGTTCACGAAGGTGCTGGAGTGGGACCCGCCGCACGCGAAGTGGTTCATCGGGGGCAAGCTGAACGCTGCATACAACGCGGTCGACCGGCATCGGGAGGGGCCGCGCAAGAACAAGGCCGCCATCCTGTGGGAAGGGGAGCCCGGCGACAGCCGCGTGTACACGTATGACATGCTGGGACGCGAGGTCGATCGCGCGGCCCACATGCTGCATCACCTGGGGGTTCGCAAAGGCGATCGGGTGACCATCTATTTGCCGATGATCCCGGAGCTGGCCATCTCCGTTCTGGCGTGTGCCAAGATCGGGGCCATTCACTCCGTGGTGTTCGGCGGGTTTTCAGCCAAGTCCCTGCGCGAGCGGATTCTGGACGCCGATGCGCGCGTGCTGATCACCGCGGACGCCGGTTGGCGGCGCGGCGGCCACATCCCGCTCAAGGCCAACGCGGACGAGGCTGTCTCCGGGACATCTGTGGAGAAGGTGCTGGTGGTCCGGCGGGTCGGTGAAGCGTCCGGCGCGAAGATGACGCCCGACCGCGACGTCTACTGGGATGAACTGGCCGCCCAGATGCCGAAGACGCCATACCCGGCCGAACCGATGGACGCGGAGGACGTGCTGTTCTTGCTCTACACCTCTGGCACCACCGGCAAACCGAAGGGCATCGTGCACAGCACCGGCGGATACCTGGTCGGGGCCAATACGTCGCTGCGCAGCGTCTTCGACCTGAAGGACACGGACGTGTTCTTCTGCACGGCCGACATCGGCTGGGTGACCGGCCACACCTATATCGTGTACGGGCCGCTGACGGCCGGAGCCACCGTCGTCATGTACGAAGGCGCACCCGACTGGCCGCACCGCGGCCGGTTCTGGGAGATCGTCGAGAAGTACGGGGTGACCATCTTCTACACCGCGCCGACGTCCATCCGCACCTTCATGAAGTGGGGGCCGCAGATCCCCGCGCAGTACGACCTGTCCTCCATCCGCCTGATGGGGTCCGTGGGGGAGCCCATCAATCCGGAGGCGTGGATGTGGTATCACGAGAACATCGGCAGGGGACGCGCGCCGATTGTCGACACCTGGTGGCAGACGGAGACGGGCTGCGCCATGATCGCGCCGCTGCCAGGGCTGGTGGCGACCAAGCCGGGCTCGGCGACGCGTCCGGTGCCCGGCATCTCCGCGGCCGTGGTCGACGAGGACGGGAATCCCGTCGAACCGGGCCACGGCGGATACCTCGTCATCACCAAGCCGTGGCCGTCGATGATGCGCACCATTTGGGGCGACGATGAACGGTTCCGCCGCTCGTATTTCGGGAAGTTTCCGGGGGTGTACCTGGCGGGCGACGGTGCGCGCGTCGACGAGGACGGGTACTTCTGGGTGCTCGGCCGCATTGACGACGTCATCAATGTGTCCGGCCACCGGATCGGCACGATGGAGGTGGAGAGCGCCTTGGTCGATCACCCGGCTGTGGCGGAGGCGGCGGTCATCGGCCGGTCGCACGAGGTCAAGGGGCAGGCCATCACGGCATTCGTCACCGTCAAGGAGGGCGTGAAAGCCGACGAGGCGCTGGTCCAGGATCTCAAGCAGCACGTGGTGGACAAGATAGGCGCCTTGGCCCGGCCGGAGGAGATCATCTTCACCGCGGAGCTCCCGAAGACGCGCAGCGCCAAGATCATGCGCCGCCTGTTGCGGGACATCGCCGAGGGGCGAGTCGTCGGCGACACGACCACGCTGGCGGATCCCAGCGTGATCGAAGACCTGAAGAAGTTGTATAAAGAGAGTGATTGACGGTCACCGCAAGCTGGCAGCCACCCGCTGGGCGGGTGGCTGCTATCGTCGTAAACGGGGCAATTTCCGAAAGGAGGCGGGACAGGTGCGGGCGGCGCCCAATCTGTCGATGCTGTTTCAGGAGGCGCCGTTTCTCGAACGGTTCGGGCGGGCGCGCGCGGCCGGTTTCGGCGCGGTGGAATTTCAATTTCCGTACGCGCATCGGCCGGATGAGCTGCGCCAAGCCGTGAGGGAGGCGGGCGTGGAGGTCGTCCTGTTCAACCTGCCTGCGGGCGACTGGGCGGCGGGCGACCGGGGGCTCGCCTGTGATCCCGGACGGAGGGAGGCGTTTCGCGAGAGCGTCGAGACGGCCATCGAGTATGCGGAAGCGCTCGGTTGCCCGCGGATCCACTGTATGGCCGGACGAGTGCCGGACGGGAGATCCCTGGGGGACGTGTGGCCGGTCCTGGTGGAGAATATCCGGTACGCCGCGGAGCGGTTTGGCAGATACGGGCGGACGGTGATGGTTGAGGCGTGCAACAAGCGGGACATGCCGGGGTTTGCCCTGCCGGACGTCTCACGGGCGGTGGATCTCCTGCGGGAGGTCGGCCGGGACAACGTGCGGCTGCAGTTCGACTTCTACCATGTCCAGCGCAGCCAAGGGGAGCTCATTGCCACCTACCAAGCCGTGCGGGACCTGGTGGGTCACGTTCAAATTGCCGACAATCCGGGCCGGCACGAACCTGGGACAGGGGAGATCCACTATCGTAACGTCTTGGCGGCGGTGGCCCAATCCGGCTACAAGGGATGCGTGGGGTTGGAGTACATCCCGTCCGGGCGGACAGAGGACTCGTTCGCCTGGATGGATCAGGAGGAGATGCGGACATGGCTGAAACGCTGATGGAGGCGTTGGGCATCGAGACGGTAGAATTGAACAAGGACCGCGTGGTCATGAGAATGCCTGTGGCAGGGCCCACGCATCAGCCTTTCGGGCTGTTGCACGGTGGTGCTTCGGTGGCCTTGGCCGAGACTGCGGCCAGCCTCGGCACGTGGTTGAACATCGATCAGGAACGACAGGCGGCGGTGGGCATCGAGATCAACGCCAATCACGTGCGTTCTAAGAAGGACGGGTTCGTCACGGCCACCGCAACGCCACTGCACAAGGGCCGGACCACCATGGTGTGGGACATCCGCATCTGCGACGAAGAAGGGCGCCTCGTCTGCGTGTCCCGGTGCACGGTCGGGGTTGTGGAGCGGCGAGCCTGACCAGACTGGGAGGTGCTGGCGTGTTTGTGAAGTCTTTGACGGTGCGCTTCAGCGAGTGCGACGGGCTGGGGCACGTCAACAACGGGATGTATTTCACTTACATGGAGGATGCCCGGGTCGATATCTTTCGCATCTTCAATCCGAGCCTCGACCTGGCGCGCTGGAACTTGATTGTCGCCTCCGCACGGTGCGACTTTCTGCGGCAGGTCAAATTCGCGGAGACGTTGACGGTGTACACCTGGATCGGCCGGATTGGGCGCACCAGTTTCACAGTCGAGCACGCCTTGCAGAACGCGGACGGCGCCTGGGTGGCTCGAGGACAGGCGGCGATGTTGGCCTTTGACTATGAGGCCGGCCAACCGAAGCCCCTGTGGCCGGAGGTCCGGGCGGAGCTGGAGCGGCATCAAGAGGGGCCGCCGGGGGCCCCGGAACTGCGGGCGTGATGGGATGGGCTGGCGGGTGTTGCGTGCCCGGGGGTCAGGCGCGGGCGGGTTCGGGCGTGATGCGGCGGGCGAGAAACGCCTCGTGCGCCGCCCGCTCCAGCTCGTCCGGCAAGGGCGCCAGATCCGCCGGAATGCCGGCGTAGTCCAACGCCGTCTGCAGGATCCAGTCCGCCAGACGTGGGTTCTTCGGCAGCAGGGGCCCATGGATGTAGGTGCCGAATACGTTGAGATAGCGCACACCTTCCTGGCCGTCCTCGCCGTTGTTGCCATGTCCGGCCAACACGCGGCCGAGCGGCTCATGCCGATGGCGAGTGCGGCCCCCGTGGTTCTCAAACCCCACAATCGTACCGCACACCGGGGACTCGATGGCGATGTTGCCGATCAGCCGCGGTTCCCCCGCGACGGTTTGCAGATCGAGCACCGCCAGGCCCGGCACCTTATCTCCCCCAGGCAATTCGTAATACTCCCCGAGCAACTGGTAACCGCCGCAGACGGCGAGCACGGGCAGTCCGGCCGCGACGGCGTCGGCCCACTCGGTGCGCTCCGCGACCAGGGTCCGCGCGACGATTTCCTGCTCGCGGTCAGAACCGCCTCCGAGGAGGACCAGGTGGTACCGGGCCAACTGAAGCGGGTCGCCCGCGGTGACCTCCTCGACTTCGACCGGGATGCCTCGCCATTCGCAGCGGCGGCACAGAGTCAGGATGTTGCCTCGGTCGGCGTACAGGTTCAGCAGCTCAGGATACAGATGGGCGATGCGCAGAGAGCGGGACAACAGGCGACACGCTCCTCTCGAGCCATTGTGCGGTGGGATAGAGAGCCGTGTACGTGGCCAGGCAATACAGAGGCAGGCCGCCCAGCTGACGGCTGACGGTGAAGGCTTCACTCAGGCCGGCATCCAGGTCGGGTACCGCCCGCAGCCGGTCCACCGGTACCCCCGCGTACTTCAGGCGCAGGGCCATGTCCTCCGCACGCATGCCGCTGGTGACGATGAATTGAATACGCCGGTCTTCGGCCAGTTGTTCGAAATCCGCATCCCACAGCCAGGACACGTCTCTGCCGTCGGCCGCCTGGTCGTTGATGGCGATCCACAGCACTTTGTCGCCCGGCTCTGCACCCACGGCCTGCAGGACGCTGTCGCACCCGGCGGGGTTTTTGATCAGGTTGAGCACGCTGACGGGGCTGGTCCGAAAGACCTGCATACGGCCCACGGGCGACCGGTAGGCCGCAAGGCCTTTCGCAATCTGGTCTGCGTTGAAGCCGCACACGCGGGCGGCGCTGATGGCCGCCAGGACGTTGTAGACGTTGTACAAGCCCCGCGTCGGCAGTTGGAATCGCACCCGCGGCAGCTGGTTCTGTTGAATCTCGATGGTGTCATGTTCAATCCGTCCGAGAAAATCGGGCATGGGCCGCATGAAATCGCAGGCCAAGCACTTGTACAGCCCCAGTTGGCCGTAGAAGTAGCCGTCGTAGTGCAGAGGTTCGCCGCACGACAGGCAGAAGGCGCCATCGCGCATCTGGCGGCGTTGCGGTTCACCCGCGTGATCGCGCGCGAGGCCGTAGTAGGCGCACCGCCGGCCGCTGGTGACGCCGATGTGATGCGCGAGCGGATCGTCCGCATTGAGCACCAGCATGGCCTCGGTCTTCTTGAGTCCCGAGACGAGTTTGGCGAGGGTGCCGTCCACCTCGCCGTAGCGGTCGAGTTGATCGCGAAAGACATTGGTCACCACGGCGACCCTTACGGGCAGGTGTGGAGCCACCTGAGGCAGGGTGGCCTCGTCGATCTCAAACAGGGCTGTGCGGACGCGCAGCCGCCCGAGCCAGTCGGTGTGCTGCAACAGGGCCGTGACGATGCCCTGGGTCATGTTCGCCCCCTCGGCGTTGTGCACAATCGGACCTTCCGTACGCAGGATGGCGGCGAGCAGATTCGCCGTGGTGGTCTTGCCGTTGGTGCCGGTGACGACGATGCACCACTCCAGCTGCTGCCCGAGCTTGGCGAGAAGCCGCGGGGAGAAGCGGAGCGCCACCTGGCCCGGCAGGCTGGTGGCACGCCGTCCGGCCAAGCGCAGCAAGAACGCCGTGCATTTTCCAATCCACACACCGAACAACCCGCCATCCCTCCTGAGTCCGCGCTGCGTGTCGAAAACACCATATGGATTATACTATAAATGCGTGTCCACCAGGGGACGGCCCATGGGTCGTGCGCCGGACACAGGAGGAGGGAACTTATGCACACGTTTGCCGCCATCGAAGCGGATACGCCAGAGGACTTCTACGAGACGTTGGCCAAACAGGTCGAGCATCTGACGGACGGCGAGCGGGACGTCATCGCCAATCTGGCGAACGTGTCCGCCTTGCTCAATCTGCAGCTGACGAATATCAACTGGGTCGGGTTTTATCTGTGGTCGGAGCGGGACCAGGAGTTGGTTCTCGGTCCCTTTCAAGGCAAGCCAGCCTGCATCCGCATTCCAATGGGCAAGGGGGTGTGCGGGACTGCCGCCCAGCTGCGCGCCCCGGTGGTGGTGCCGGATGTCCTGCAGTTCCCAGGTCATATCGCATGCGACACGGCCTCCCGCTCCGAGGTCGTGGTGCCCATGGTGCAACAGGGGCGTCTGGTCGGGGTGCTCGATGTCGACAGCCCGACGCCGGCCCGCTTTCGGGACACGGACGCGGAAGGCCTGGGGAAGGTCGTCGCCGCCATCGTCGCTAGCACCGATTTCCCGGAGCGGTAGGCGGCAGAGGAGGGGATGGGAATGGAATTTTACGGGTATCGGCGGTGTTCCACGTGCCGCAACGCATACCGGTTTTTGCAGGAGCGCGGGGTGGAGGTCCCGTTTCACGATCTGGTTGAGGAGCCCCCGAGCGTCGAGCAGCTGCGCCGCTGGGTGCAGGCGTCGGGACAGGGGATCGGGGCCTTCATCAACCGCCAAGGCACGCGCTACCGGGAACTCGGCCTGAAGGACAAAGCCTTGTCGGACGAGGAGTGGCTTCACCTGTTGTCCAAGGATGGGAAGCTCATCAAGCGGCCCATTCTCGTCGATGGTGACCGCGTCGTCGTCGGATTTGACCGGGCGGCGTACGAAGCGGCCGCAGGGGGGCGTTGAGGTGCCGCGCCTTTTCTTCGGCGTCGAGGTGGCGGATTCGGCCCGGCAGCGGCTGGCGGAACTGTGCCGGGATCTGCGCACGCTCGGCGTCCGCGCGGGAAACTGGTCGCCACCCGCACTGTATCACATTACGAGCCTGTTCCTCGGCCAGGTGGACGACGCCGTCCTGCCGGAACTCGAGGCCATCGGCCAGACCGCGGCGTCGCATGTGGCACCCTGGACGATCACGCTGGACGGCGCAGGCACCTTCCTGCGAAAACGCATTTTGTGGGCCGGTGTCCGCGAGGACGCCGGCCTGGCGGGGCTGGAGACTGTGCACCGGGCCCTGCGTGAGCAGGCGGCACCGCGGCCGTGGGCGCGGTTGGAGGAGCGCCCGTACCGGGCGCACCTGACCCTCGCCCGCCAACTGGACGTCGACAGCTGGACGGCGCTCGAGTCCCGCGCCCGCGCCTTGGCCGAACGCGCCACGGCTGGCCTGGCTTGGCCGGTCGAGGCGCTTTGCTTGTTCGAGTCCGTGCGGGCGGGGGGCCGGTTGGTGTATCCGGTGCGGATGCGCTTTCCGTTCCGCGGACGTTAGGCCTGGCGCCGGCGTTGTTCGTAGTGAATCAGACCGAGGGAGTCGAGGACGACGTCGATGTCGAGCACCTCGATGTCGTCACCCGGCCGGTATCCCTGTCGGATGAGGTCGTCCCGGATCCAGGCGCGCAGGGCGTTCATCACCGTCTCCGGATCGATGCCGGGTTGGTACACTTGAGCGATGAGCTCGGCGAACGCGTCCGCACCGCGCACGGTGCCGCGGATGGCCTCCTCCTTCGGAGATTTGCCGAAATGGGTGTGGTACACCCACTGGAACGGGAGTTTCTCAAGCATGGCGGCGGTGCGGTGGACGGCAGCGGGATCGAAGTCGACCGGTGACGTGGAGGGCAACACCCACTCGAAGTCCCAGCCAGTGAAGCAGGTCCGGTAGCGGATGCCGAGGGCGTCTCCCGCATACAATGCGTCGGAGACCGGGTCCAAGACGGTGAAGTGATGCTTGGCGTGACCCGGCGAGTCGTAGAAGGTCAGGGTACGCCTCCCGATGGACAGGGTCTCTTCATGCTGGCGGACGAGGACGCGCGCTTCAGGCACCGGGAGAATGGATCCGAAATACGCCTCGAGCTTGCTCCCGTACACGGCGCGCGCGCCTTCCCACAGGCGGGAGGGGTCGATCATGTGGCGCGCCCCCCGCGGATGCACCACCAACTGGGCGTTCGATGCCGCCTGCATCATGTGGCCGGCGCCGCCCGCGTGGTCGAGGTGGACGTGCGTGACAATGACGTAGGCCAGATCTGCGGGGGAGAGGCCGAGTTGGCGCAAGCCGTCGATCAGGAGTTCGTGTGACTTGGCGGACCCGGTTTCAATCAGCGTCGGCTGCTCGTCCAGGATCACGTAGGCCCCCGACCGGCACGGCCGGTCCTGCTCCATCAGGTCAATCATCCACACATCATGGCCCATCTCGATTGGCTTCATGTCAGCGCTCCTTTCTGAATCGGTCCCGCCATCTGGTTTTGCCGCGTCCGCCGGGTCCCCCGCGCGGCGCTGGGGGATGAGGCGGGTCCTGATTGTGGCGTGCTGCCCACGTGCGCTCGGGAGGGACGGGGCCGCGCGCCGGCGGACGGCTCGGGGCCTCTTGCGCGGCGGCCGACGCGCGCCTGGTGCGCCAGGTGGGCGGATCGCCGGCGCGCGATGGAGACCCCGCCTTCGCGCGGCGGGCGGAGGAGAGGGGGTGGACCTCCGCCGGGCGGCGGTGTTGCGGTGTGCCGGCGTGATCGCCCTCTGAGGCGCCGATGTCCGCTGGGCTGCGGGCGGTCCGGCGGGCTTGCGCTTCCTCCACCGGAATCACGTCCGCCAACGGATCGACCTCGGGCTCTTCCTCCAATGTATACCTGGAGACGCTCAGCAGCAATCCGACGGCGAACAGGTTCATGACCAGCGAGGTGCCGCCGTAGCTGATGAAGGGAAGCGGAATTCCGGTCACCGGAAGGAGGCCGGTCACCGCTCCCAGGTTGACGAACGTCTTGATGGCGAGCATGCCAGTGATCCCGACGGCGAGCAGTGCGCCAAAACGGTCCTTGGCGAAACGGGCCGTCACGAACCCTCGCCAGATGACGAAGCAAAACGCGCACAGCATGGCGATGGCGCCCACCAGGCCCCATTCCTCGACGAACACGGGGAACACGAAATCGGTGTACGGCGCCGGGAGATAGCCGAGCTTTTCCATGCTCATGTCGAATCCGCGGCCAAACCACCCTCCCGCCGAGAGGGCGGTCAGTCCCTGTACCAACTGCAGGCCGATGCTGTCGGCGTACTGGAAGGGATGTAACCAGGCGGCGACACGGGCGGAACGGTAGGATTCCACGAAGGCGAGAAGGACGCCGGCCACCCCCAGCCCACCGACGACGCCGAGCAAGGGGCGCAAGGCCACTCCGGATGCGAACAGCACGACGACACTGCTGAACGCCAGGGTCATCGCGGTCCCCATGTCTGGCTCGAGGAGGATGAGCAGGAAGGTCAGGCCGGTGACGATCATGGCGGGCAGATAGCCCTTTTTGAAGTCGTGTGCGAAGACCGCTTTCTTGGTGAAGAAAAACGCGAGATAGATCACATTAAAGATGATGGCGAGCTCGGAGGGCTGCATGTGGAGCCCGCCGCGGCCGATCCAACGCCAGCCGCCGCCTTCGTTCATGCCGATGTGCGGGACGAACACCAGGCACAGCAAGAGGTATCCGGCCACCACCAGGAGCGGTGCACGGCGGTACCAGAATGTGTATGGGATGCGGGCCACGCCAGCGAGAAGGACCACACCGACGATGGCGGCCACCAATTGTCGCGTGGCGTAGTACGAGGCGGGCAGATGGTCATGCAGGGCTTTCGCGGAGCTGGCCGAGAACACGGTCAGGACACCGGCCGCGACGAGGATCAGCACGGTGAAAAACAGGGGATAGTCCATCGAGTGTGGTTTGACCTGCATGCGCGTCACCTTCCCGTCCAGGATCCACAAGG
Organism: Alicyclobacillus macrosporangiidus CPP55; assembly: GCF_000702485.1. Taxonomy (GTDB): domain Bacteria; phylum Bacillota; class Bacilli; order Alicyclobacillales; family Alicyclobacillaceae; genus Alicyclobacillus_H; species Alicyclobacillus_H macrosporangiidus_B. The sequence continues at coordinate 3,733,549 of NZ_JNIL01000001.1, forward strand.
GTGCATTTTTCGACGCGCAAAGGCGCGTTCCCTGCAGAAACTGAGATTTTCGGGCCGGTGACGCGCGCGTGTCACCACCAGTGCATGCCGATGGCGGTGATGCCGAGGATGGCGGCGAGCGGAATTGCCAGATTCCAGCCGCCGCCTCCCCATGGCGGGCCTCCACCGGGCGGAGGGCCGCCGGGACCTGGGCCCCCCGGCGCACCGGGTCCCGGGGTGAACCATCCCCGCGGCAGCGCATACGCGGCGCTTGGCGTCCCGGCGGTGACGGCAGATGCCGGCCAAGCCGGGTGCGGGGCCGGGGCCGCGGCCGGGATGGGGGCGAGGATCAGGTGATGAGATGTACAGTGCACCACCACGCCGTGAAAGGTTCCAAAGTGGGTGTGGCACTGGACGCATCGGCCGACATAGCGGCGCAGCCGTTTCGACCTGTCGGACATGAGAGTCCTCCTTCCGCAAGGCGCGGTGACGGCGGGGGCCCGTCGGAGTCTCCGCTCTCGCCGCGCGATCGCCTCTTCACTCTATGGGTATCCGGCCATCGGCGCCCGGGCGCCTGCCCACTTTGTCCAGTGCACACCGCGAAGGCTGCGGGATATAATGGGGTAGATTGGCTTGGGTGGTGGAGACGGCGTGAGAAAGGCCGGACAGCCCTATCCGTTTGATGAGTTGCAGCGTCCGTTGATCATGGCGCATCGGGGGGACCCGGTGCACGCACCGGAGAATACCCTGCCCGCTTTCGAATCGGCCATTTTGCGCGGCGCGGACGCCCTGGAGGCGGATGTGCACTGGACGCGCGACGGGGTGATTGTCGTCATTCACGATGAGGTGGTCGACCGTGTGAGCGACGGCCACGGGCGGGTTCGAGACATGTCCTGGTCGGAACTGAGACGGCTTGACTTCGGCTACCGATTCACCCTGGACGGGCGGACGTTTCCCTATCGCGGCCGAGGCATCCGCATGCTCACGCTGCGTGAACTGCTGACGCGCTTTCCCGAGGCGCGATTCAATATCGACATCAAGCCGAAAGATCCCCCATCTCTCGCACAATTCGTGCGTGAAGTGGTCGAGTGCCGGGCCGAACGGCGAGTGTTCGCGGCGTCATTTCACCATAAGGTGCTGAACCGGCTTCGCAGGATCTACCCGCAGCTCGCCACCGGTGCGTCCCCGTGCGAGGCCATGGCCGCTTTGGCGCGCCTGCACGCCGGCGTCGGGCTGGGACGGGTGAAGTACAAAGCCTTGCAGGTGCCTCCCAGGGTGCGTGGCATTCCCTGGTTGACGGAGCGGTGGTTGGAACGGGCGCATCGGGCCGGATTGGCGGTGCACGTGTGGACGGTCAACGATCCGGCTGATATGGAACGGCTTTTCGATCTGGGCGTCGATGGCATTGTCACGGATGATCCGGGCCAGGGGGTGGCGGTTCGCGCTCGGTGGGCGGCGCGCCAACCCCGGGAAGGCGGGAGGACGAAGTGGATATCCTGAAGCGAAATCTAAAGGAATTGGATTTCACGTTGATCGGGACGCTGGTGGCACTCGGCGCCTTCGGGTGCCTCGCTGTGCTGGCGGCGACCTACGGCAAATCGGCATCCAACATGCCGAGTCATCCGGTGGCAAAGCAGATCCTTTGGCAGACCGTGGGCTTTGTGGTCATGTGGTTCGTGGTCGCGTATGATTACCGGTCCCTTCGCAAGTGGCGATGGTGGTTATACGGGATCTCCATCTTCCTGTTGCTCGCCGTGTTTGCCCGGCCCGCCATTCAGGGGGCTCACGCCTGGCTGGACTTCGGACCGGTCAGCCTGCAGCCCTCCGAGTTCGCCAAGCTCACGATGATCATCGCCATCGCGGGCCATATGGCGAACGTGGACGAACAGGAGTTTCCCGACTACGGCCTGCGCAACACCTGGCAGGTGTTCGTCCTGTTTGCCATTCCGTTCGTGCTGACGCTGAAGGAGCCGGCCCTGGGACAAGCCCTGGTGATGTTCGCCATCGCCGGGACGATGTACACGGTCTTCGCCCGACGGTCGCACTTCGTCTTGATCATCGGCTCCATCGTCGTGGTCGTCGCAGGACTGGTGGTGGTCGCCACCCAGTTTCCGGACAAGGCGCAGCAGTTCGTGAATGGGGTCCTGGTCAAGCACCATCTGCTCAAACCGTTCCAAGCGGACCGCATCGTCACCTGGCTGGATCCGCAGTACGATCCGCTGAACACCGGCTATAATGTCCGCCAGGCGCAGATCGCCGTCGGATCCGGTCAGATCTTCGGCGAGGGCCTGTTCAACGGCATCGAGACGCGCGGCGGCTGGGTACCGAACCAGTGGAACGACTACATCTTCACGGCCATCGCCGAAGAGTTCGGTTTCGTGGGCTCGAGTCTGCTCATCTTCCTGTTCCTCGTCTTCCTGCACCGGTTGGTGCGCATCGCCCGGACGGCACAGGATACGTTCGGTACCTACCTGGTGATGGGCATGGTCGGCATGTTCGCCTTCCAGGTGTTTGAGAACATCGGGATGGACATGTACCTCAGCCCGTCGACCGGCATCACGTTGCCGTTCATCAGCTACGGCGGCAGTTCCGTCGTGGCAAACTACGTGATGGTCGGGCTCGCGCTGAGCGTGTCCTTGCGCCGCAGGAAGCTTCGGTTCGACTGAGGTTGCCGCGGGGAGGGCGGCGCATGGCCGGCCTGCGAGTGGGCACGCTGATCCCAAATCCACTTTTGGCTGGTCGCAGGGGGAGGGATCCGCATGCTTCACGTCCGCGGCGTGCCCGTACGCGAGATTGGCGGTTTGCCGTACGCCGTGCACCAAGTGGGCGATCACGCGTGGCAGATCGTGATTGAGAATTGCGCCCGGCACCCCGCCGGGTACACGTTTGCGCCGGTCTACGGATCGAAAGAGGAAGCCATGGCGGCCTTGGAGGCTTGGCCGGACGCCAGTGCGCGTTTTCACGCGTACGCGGGGGACGACACGGGGGCTTCCTGGCTCGTGTGCAACGAGGACTCCTGAGGATTGCATGTCCCTCTCTGGCATGAGAGAATGGGACAGCAGCAGGGAGGGGGTTCGAGTTTCATGCGCGTACCGATGGCCGACCGAATGGAACGATTGCCAAAACAGTTTTTTGCCAATCTGGTGGCGCGGGTCAACGAACGGATACGGGCGGGGCGGGACGTCATCAATCTCGGGCAAGGCAACCCGGATCTGCCGACTCCGGCCCATGTGGTCGAGGCGTTGCGCGACGCGGCGCGCGATCCCAAAACCCATCGGTACCCGCCGTTTTCGGGGCTGCCCACACTGAAGCGCGCGGTGGCCCAATTCTACGAACGGGAGTACGGGGTAAAGGTGGATCCCGAGCGGGAGGTCGCCATCCTCGTCGGGGGCAAGACCGGGCTCGTGGAGCTGAGCGAAATCTACCTCAATCCAGGCGATGCCGCGCTCGTGCCCGACCCCGGGTACCCGGATTACCTCTCCGGCATCGCGTTGGCGGGCGGAGAGGCCATTCCATATCCCATCACCGCCGAAACCGGATACCTGCCGGACCTCAGCACCATCTCGGACGCGGCGTGGCGGCGGACGAAACTGTGGTTCCTCAATTATCCCAACAACCCGACGGGCGCCGTCGCGCCGGCTTCCTTTTTCGCCGAAGCGGTTGCGCTCGCCGAGGAGCGGGGCGTCATCGTGGTGCACGATTTCGCCTACGGGGCCATCGGATACGACGGCTTCCGTCCGCCTTCCTTCCTCGCCACACCGGGTGCCAAACAGGTGGGCGTCGAAATCTACACCATGAGCAAGACCTACAACATGGCGGGCTGGCGCCTCGCCTTCGCCGTCGGCAATCCGGATGTCGTATCGGCCATCAACCTGATGCAGGATCACTACTACGTGTCTGTATTCGCCGCGGTCCAGCTGGCGGGGGTCGCCGCGCTGACGGGTTCGCAGGCGTGCGTACGGGCGTTGGTGGAGACATATCAGTCCCGGCGGGACGCGTTTATCGGCGAACTGGCGAGGCACGGCGTACAGGTGCCTGCGCCGAAGGGGTCGTTTTTCGTGTGGATGCCTGTACCACGAGGGTACACCTCGGCCGAGTTCGCCGATCATCTGCTCGATCACGCCGACGTCATGGTCGCCCCGGGCATCGGCTTTGGCGTCCACGGGGAAGGGTTTGTTCGGATTGGGCTGCTGGATGAGGAGGTGAGACTCCGGGAGGCGGCGCGGCGAATCGCCGCGGCCCTGTGATGAGCGCGGCCCTGTGGTCAGCCCGGTCCTGTCCGTGAGGTGAGCGCCGCCTCGGCCCTCCATCCCCATGATGCGCTTCACGAAGATCGTGGCCGGCTGGGCTCAGCCGGCCTTCGGCGCGGGCCGGGCATCGCGTCACGGGCGTTCCGGCCCCTCACCGGGTTGCGTCTTGCTGCGGAACTTGTCCGCCAACTCCACCAGCCACACGTGATGGTATGGCACCTGGTACAGCACCGGTTCCACGCGCGTATCTCCCGGTCCCAGCTTGTACATCCACACCGTCGTCTCGCTGGGAATTCCCTCGTGCATCCGGATGCCGAGGTGAATGGAGTCCCGGTAGCCGTTTTTATACGCGATGACCCCCAGCTGCCCATGCAACTCCGCCACCATCGGCCGGTAGCGGGGATTGCGGATGATGGGTGCGTCCATCCACTGGGTGTAGCCGTCCGGCCCCGTGGTGGCCCGCTGTTCGGTTTCAATCAGGACCACCTCTGCCCCCTCGATCGGCTGCTGCGTCCGGCCGTCAATCACCCGTACGCGCAGCTTCGAAGTGGGCCAGGGGACGTAGGGGCTGAACTGCGTCTGCGCCGATCCAGGGGTCGGCGGTGGCAACGGCGCGGGCATGGATGGCCGCTGGGTCTCCGGTGCGGCTGGGTCGCTCTCTGGCACGGCCGGGACCGGCGGAGCCTGTTGCACCTGCCCAGAGCTTGGGCCCGGAACGGGTTGCGCCGTCACGGTGGAGACGGGCCACGTGGTCCACGCCGTCATACAGGCACACAGCATTAAGGTAGGAACCCACCTGTGTCGGATGGTCACACGCATTCCTCCTTTACCTCAGCGAATCCATCGCAGCGTTCGATCCATATAGTAGAACTGCAGGATCTGGACCCAGTTCCGGCCTCGCTCCGCCCAATACTGACTGCCCCACTGTGCCATCTTCTGTGCGTTGCGGTATTGCCAGTTTGGGCTGTTGCGATAACCTGCGCGGTAGTTCAATTCGATGATCTCCCCGTTTTGTTTGACGTAGGCCGCGTTACGCACCGCCTGCACCGCCGCATTGGTCTCGGGCTGCCTGGACCAGTAGCGGAAAGTCTGGAAGTTGACCGTATTGTCGACGTCGAATGTGAAGCCGTCGATCGTCACGGGGTGCAGGTGATGGTACCAGGCGAACATCTTTACCGCCATCGCACCCGCCTTCAACGCCTCAATGTGCCAGGAGGGCACCCACTCGTTGGGCAGGACGTCCTCGCAGTACTCCTCGAACGGGACGGTCTGCACCCACACGATGCGGCCCCGCGGATCCGATTCCCCGCTCGGGTTCTCCGACCGGATGGCCACCCGGATGGTGGATGGCAGCGGGGTGTTGTAAATGGTGTGCTCTGCCCGCGCTTCGGGCGCGTGGAGCACGGTGAACCCCAAGCACACCAACGCGGACAGACCGCCGAGGATGAACTTGTTCATCGGCTTCCCCCTACCCTGTGCATCTCTGTCTGTCCTGTACGTTCCCCACTTCCGTGGAAGTCATGCACCCTGGGGGCAGGAAGTGGGCGTCTCGGTGTGACATCCCAAAGGCATCACGCTAAAATAATGAAGATGTGTTGCGCCGGTCTTCCGGCGTCTGCGCCACCGAAGGGAGGTCTGCGGCTTGGAGAAGCTCAATCTCACCGGCAAGTCGAAGCACAGCTCCGACGATGCGCTGCGGGGCTTGTCCGCGGTGTTTGTGGACGGGGAACGGGTGTTCATCGACAATGGCGCCATCCATGCCAAAAGCAATTTGGAACGGGGCCTGACATTCGTAAAGAACCGTGAGGAGGTACCGAATCCGCGCGAGGTGTGGGTGTTTTGGATCACACTGCGGCGCGGCCCGGACGGTCAAGGGTATCACGGAGCGATGCCGTTTCGCCTGTGGGTAGACGCGGAGGCGGGTGTCGGCTTCAAGTCGCTCGCGGAGCAGGTCAACAAGATGGAAAAGGCCGTCAAGGGCCAGGTCGATCTCACCGGCGTGCCCGACGAAGTGGTGGCGCGTGTGAGCGGGTTTTTGAAGCAGCTTCGCCCCGACCTGTGGGATCATGCGGGCGAGGCGTTCCGGACGGCCTTTGCGGCCCCAAGCCAACCGGAATCGTGAGCGCAGGACCTTGACGGGAGACATCCAGGGGGAGCAGGAGGAGACGAGCGGGTTGAACCAACACGACACACCGCTGTTCAGCGCCCTGTTGGCGCACGCCAAGCGCAATCCGATTCAATTTCACATCCCTTCGCACAAACGCGGGCGCGGCATGCACTCGGCGTTTCAGGCGTTCATCGGCCAGAACGCGCTGTCCATCGATCTGATCAACATCGCGCCGCTGGACGACCTGCACAATCCGACAGGCATCATCAAAGAGGCCCAGGCGTTGGCTGCGGAAGCGTTCGGGGCGGACGAGACATTCTTCTCCGTGCAGGGGACGAGCACGGCCATCATGGCCATGGTGCTCGCCACGGTCGGGCCCGATGAGAAGATCCTCGTGCCACGCAACGTGCACAAGTCCGTGCTGACGGCCATCATGCTCTCCGGTGCCCGTCCCGTGTTCTTGCATCCCGAGGTGGATACGGAACTCGGCATCATGCACGGACTGTCCGTGGAGACCGTGGAGCAAGCGCTGTTCCAAAACCCCGATGCAAAGGCGCTGGTGGTCATCAACCCGACGTACTTCGGCATCGCCGCGGATCTGAGGCGAATCGTGGAGATCGCACACCGGTACGACGTTCCGGTCCTGGTCGACGAGGCGCACGGAATTCACACGGCCTTTCACGAGGACCTGCCTGTATCGGCCATGCAGGCGGGTGCCGACATGGCGGCGACGAGCGTACACAAACTCGGCGGATCGATGACCCAATCCAGCGTCCTCAACGTCCGTCGGGGGCTCGTGGACCCGCGCCACGTCCAGGTGGTATTGAGCATGCTCACCACGACCTCTACGTCGTATCTGTTGCTCGCTTCCCTGGACGCGGCTCGTAAGGAATTGGCGCTATACGGCCGGGAGCGGATGGAAAAAGCCATCGCGCTGGCGAACGAAGCGCGCCGCCTGGTCAACCAAATCCCGGGGCTGTACTGTCCGGGCCGGGAGATCCTGCGCAGCAGCGCGACCTATGCTCTCGATCCGACCAAGCTGATCATCTCTGTCAAAGACCTGGGGCTGCGTGGATACGATGTGGAGGTCATGCTGCGGGAGGAGTTCAATATCGAAGTCGAGTTGAGCGACCTGTACAACGTATTGTGCGTCATCTCTTGGGGGGATGAGCGGGAGGACATCCTGCGCTTGGTGGACGCGCTGGCGCACATCTCCGCCGCGTATCGGGATCAGATCGGGAAACGGACAGTACAGGTGAAGGTGCCGTCGATGCCGGAATTGAGGATGTCGCCGCGGGACGCGTTCTACGCGAAGACCGAGGTGGTTCCGTTCCACGAGTCCGTCGGCCGGACCATCGCCGAGATGATCATGGTGTATCCCCCGGGAATCCCCATCCTCTTGCCGGGTGAGGTGGTGTCCCGGGATAATTTGGATTATATTGAAGAAAACCTGCGTGCCGGACTGCCGGTGCAAGGGCCGGACGACCCGGAGATTCGCACCATCAAGGTGGTGCGGGCGTAGGGAGCCGCTTGGCCCGTGGCCGAAAACTGGCAACGGGATCGCCGACAGGAGGGATGAGGATGCCGCTTGAGGTGGGACAGGCCGCGCCGGATTTCGCTGTACCGTCGAACACAGGAGACGTCGTGACCAAAGCGGACCTCGCGGGCAAGATCGCTGTGCTGTTCTTCTATCCAAAGGATAGCACCCCAGGGTGAACGAACGAGGCGAGGGACTTCCGCGATCACATGGCGGAGTTCGCGGAAGCCGGCGCCGTCGTGTACGGCGTGTCACGGGATTCGGTCGAGTCACACAGGAAGTTCGCCGCAAAGAATGACTTGAACATGCCGCTGTTGGCAGATGTCGACGGGGCGATGTGTGCGGCGTTTGGTGTTTTGAAGGAGAAATCCATGTTCGGGAAGACCAGCATCGGGATTGAGCGGACGACATTTGTGCTGGCACCCGACGGAACGGTGGCGTACGTCTTTCCAAAGGTGAAGGTCGAAGGCCACGCCAGGGCGGTGCTCGAAGTCGTACGTGCACTGGCGAGTGGTGCGTCTGGCGGTGAGGCGGGCAGCGGGGGCAACGGATATGGAGCGCTCGGTCCTGAACGAGGCGTTTAGGAGTATAATGGAATCGGAAAGGAGGGGGAGACCCGATGGTGACGCTGACCGACAGCGCCGCCGCCAAACTGCGCGAGATGATAGAAGGGCGCGGCGAGGATGAGCGGGCGCTTCGCCTCTATGTAAAGCCGGGTGGCTGTTCTGGATTCAGCTACGGTATGGCGCTGGACGCGCCGAAGGATTCAGACCATCAGTACGAGATCAAGGGTGTGTTGGTGGTGGTGGACCCGGACACGCTGGCATTGATCGACGGATCTGAGGTGGATTACGTGGACGACATCACCGGGCAGGGATTTCGCATCCTCAACCCCAATGCGTCCACCACATGCGGCTGCGGGTCGAGCTTCCGCACGCCGACGCATGCCGGGCAGCCGGGTTCGTGTGAGTAAAGCCGGACGGTAAAGCCTACCGGGGGATACCCCGTAGGCTTTTTCTGTCTCCACGCAAGGGGGACAAGCAGGGTGTGGACGCACAAGGTGCTCAAAGACCCGGTGCACGACGAGGTATTGGTGGAGGATCCCTGGATCTGGCGCTTGATCAACACCGCGGCGGTCCAGCGGCTGCGCCGGATTCACCAACTGGGCACGTCCTATCTGACGTTTCACGGCGCGGAACACAGCCGGTTCACCCACTCCCTCGGGGCGTATGAGACGATGCGGCGGGTGTTGCGCCACCTGGAGCAGGAGTGCGGTTGGCCCAAGGATGAGCGGGATAAAAAGTTGGCGTTGGCGGCGGCGTTGTTGCACGACGTGGGGCACGGGCCGTTCTCGCACACGTTTGAGAGCGTGTACGATGTGCATCACGAGCAGTGGACGCGCCGGATTCTGCTTGAGGACGAAGAGATTCGAGGCCTGCTCGACGAGGTCGATTCGAACTTTGCAGGCGATCTCGTGGCGCTGTTGCAGAAGCAGTCGGATTCCGTGATTCAGCAGCTGATCACCAGCCAGCTGGACGTGGATCGAATGGACTACCTGCTCCGGGACGCACTGCACACCGGGGTGTCGTACGGCCGATTCGAGTTGGCACGGTTGGTCCGTTCCCTCACCCTGGCCGACGGGCAGGTGGTGCTCAAGGCGAACGCGATCCATACCGTCGAACAGTACATCCTCGCCCGCTATTTCATGTACACGCAGGTCTATCTGCACCCGGTGACCATCGGCAGTGATGTGTTGGTTGGCCAGATCCTGCGCCGGGCGGGGGAGCTGTGGAAACAGGGCGCCGGTTTGGAGATGCCCGAGCCGCTCGCCGCGCTGTTTGGAGAGAGCCAGGGCGTGTCTGTGGCCGATTACTTGGAGATGGACGAGTCGACGCTCCTGTACGCATTTCGGCGCTGGACGAAAGGACCAGACCCGGTACTCTCGGATCTGTCGCGGCGGTTTTTGAACCGCAAACTGTTTGCGGCTGTCGAAAGGGTGGAGCCGGACAGCGGGGAGTGGGCCGCGTTGCGGACGGCCGCCCGGGCACTTGGATTCCATCCGGACTACTACGTTTGCGGCCGTTCCTCCGCCATCGCCGCGTATGTGTATCGCGGCGAGGGGATCCCCATCCTGAAATCGGACGGGACGGTCAGCGAGCTCAGCCGGGAATCCCGAATCGTACGATCGCTCATCCCCGACTCGGAATACCGGCTGTTCTTGCCAAAGGAGATGTTGGAAGGCGATGGACCGGTGGTGGAACGGGTTCGATCCCTGGTTTACGGGCGCGCCAGGTGAGGTGAGGGTCAGCCGGCGCGCCGGGCATGCCTTTGCCCGAACCAGAACCACAAGACGGCCAGAACCAATACCGCGACTCCGAACACTGTAAGGGGCTTTAGGTATGTCCCGACGGCTTCCCAATGCTTACCAAGTTGGAATCCACCCCAGGCGAGGGCGAAGTTCCAAGGGAGGGAACCGAGGGCGGAGTAGACGACAAAGCGAGGCAGGCTCATCTTGCCGATGCCAGCGGGCAGGGAGATGAACGTCCTGAGGCCGGGCAGCAGGCGGCCGAAGAACACCGTCCACTCCCCGTACCGGCCAAACCACCGTTCCGCGCTGGCCAGGTGGCGCGGGCTGAGCAGAATGTAGCGTCCGTACCTGAGGATCAAGGGACGGCCGCCGCGCCAGCCGATCCAATACGCGATCAAGCCTCCGACCACGTTGGCAACGGTGGCCGAGATGACGGCTGCCGCAAAGGACAACTGGTGGTTGTAGGCCAGATACCCTGCGTACGGCACCACGGCCTCGCTTGGAATGGGGATACATGCGCTTTCCAGTGTCATCAAGACAAAGATGGCCACAATACCGTACTGAGACACCCAAAGGCTCAAGTGTTCCGCCAATCGGTCGTCCTCCTTCGCAATCAGGCACCCAGGTACTCGTGTGTCACGTCCATCGTACAGGATCCATGAAAAAATGTGAATGGAAGCGGGCTTTGTGTCAGGCTTCGCCATAATTCCCGTTGACAGATGGAGCGGCAGTCCTACAATGGGATTCGTGGGTTGGCGCGATCTGGACCGGCAACGCCGTGGAGCCCACCATGACGGAATCACGAGAGGGGATGTTGAATGTCCCTGTTCAGTGCCTTTTTGAATACGCTGTACGCCGCCATGCAGTTATTTACCGGTGCCATCGGCGTGTATCAGATCGTGTTGTCCCTGTTCGGGGTGTGGTACCGGCGAAAGCCATTGCGCCATCCGCCGCAAAAGCGATTCGCCGTCATCATCCCGGCGCACAATGAAGAGCAGGTCATCGGGCCGTTGGTCGACAGCCTGATGGCGCAGGAATACCCGCGCGAACTGTACGACGTCCACGTGATCGCCGACAATTGCACCGATCATACCCGAGAGGTCGCACTCAAGCACGGCGCAGCGGTCCACGTCCGCAACAGCGAAGATAAGCGCGGCAAAGGATATGCCATCGAATGGATGTTGGACCGGTTGTGGAAATCCGGCGTTCAGTACGATGCCATCGTCATGTTCGATGCGGACAATCTGGTCGCGCCAGACTTTTTACGGATCATGAACGACCGGTTGTGCGACGGCCACAAGGTCATCCAGGGGTATCTGGGGGTCAAGAACCCGTTCGACACGTGGGTCAGCGTCTCGATGGCGATCTCGTATTGGTACAGTAACCGGATGTGGCAGAATGCCCGACAGAACCTGGGGTTGTCCTGTTCCCTCGGGGGTACCGGGCTATGTATCGACATGGCGCTGCTGCGCGAGATGGGCTGGGGGGCCACGGGCCTCACGGAGGACCTGGAGTTCGGGGTGCGCTGCGTCGAACGCGGCATTTATCCAATCTGGGCGCACGACGCCAAGGTGTACGACGAAAAGCCGACGACCTTGATGGCGTCCATGCGCCAGCGGCTGCGCTGGATGCAGGGGCACTTCCACTGTGCTGGGCGGCACATGATCCCGCTCATTAAGGCCGGATTGGTCGAACGGAACCTGGCCAAGCTGGACGCGGGCATCTACCTGTTCCAGCCGATGCGCTTTCTGATCCTGTTTTTGACGTCGTTGATGATGCTCTTGCAGATCTCGACGCCGCAGACCACGTGGATGTCTCACATCACGTCGCTGCTGCCGACCAGCTTCTGGGTGATCGTCAACGTGCTGCTGTATCTGCAGATGCCGTTGGCGTTGTTGCTGGAACGGGTGAACTGGCGCGCTTACGTGGGGCTCATCATCCTGCCCTTCTTCCTGTGGACGTGGGGCCCTGTGGTGTTGCAGGCGTATTTCACCAAGTCCAACCGGAAATGGGCGCACACCGTGCACAAGCGCGCCATACGCCTGGATCAACTGCGCAGCCGTTGAGTCCCCGCCCGAGCCGGGGCGGGGACGTCACGGCGTCTCCATCATCCGGAGCAGCGCATCGCGAACAGACATTCCGGGCCGAATACCCAGACTTTCTGCGGCCTGTGTGCAGGATTCCACGGTCCCGTTCACCAGTTCATCAAGGGTTCGCACGCCTACGGCCCGTGCGGCCACGATACCTCGGTCGGCGAGGCGTTCGCGCAGCAGCTGAATGTCGAGCGCACCGCACATGACGTACCCGTGGTCGGTGGTGATCACGAGCAGATTGGTCTTGGGCAGATCCACCTCAATCGCCACGGCGGCGTGATCGCCAATCCAGACCGGTTGCACCTTCACCATCGCAGATTCCCCTTTCGCGTATCCTCCACAACCTATGGGTTGAGAATCCGTTTCGTGCAGGCCACTCATGCCTTCGCTGCGGTTTGTGGTACCATGGACATGGACAGGAACGCCTGATACGAGAGGTGTCGTGCTGACGGCGCTCATGCTGGGAGGAACTGTGGAAATGCAGACGGACCTGGTGCAGTTCTTGCTTGGCTTGTGGAAAAATGCTCCTTTGATGGCAGCCGTGACCGCCATCTGCGTTGGCCAACTGGCCAAAATTCCGCTGCATTACTTGTTGTACCGGGAGTGGGACCTGCACAAGGTGATCGACGCGGGGGGCATGCCGAGCTCCCATGCAGCCGGAGCAGCGGCTTTGACGGTGGCCCTGGCGTATGTCGTGGGTCCGGAATCACCGGTGTTTGCGACGGCCGTCGTGTTCGCCGTGATCGTCATGTATGACGCCGGCGGTATCCGCCGCCATGCCGGTGAGCACGCGGTTTTATTGAATCGATTGGCCATGGAATTGGCTGAGTCGGGCATCGCCGTCCAGGCGGCGAGCACCGTGCGCGAAGGAGAGCGCCTGAAGGAGATCCTCGGACATGAGCCCCGCGAGGTGGTCGTCGGCGCCATCCTCGGCGCCGTGGTCGGGGCGGTGTTCGGGAAGTGGTGGTGAGGTCGTGCGGATGAGACCGGGCGGGTCTCACTCCGCCCGATCCGCCTCAGCGGTCATATCCACGTCAGCGGGTGCGCAGATCCCCGGTGTCCTGCGTTTAGGACCCCATCTCTCCGGATTCGGAGTCCTCGCTCGAATCATCCTCTTCACTGTGGGGGGAGGCGTGAAAGATTTCGCTCTCCCGCCGGATCTTGTCAACGAGGATGCGCAGGGCGAGCTCGGGGGAATCGACCACGTTGGATCCGTAGACAATGAGGCGTTCGCTGTCTTCGGGAACACCGATGGCATAGCACGTGCCGTCGGGGTTCTCAAACAACTCCACCCGGTACATCTGTTCCGGGGTGGTGTATTCAAACACCTGTTTTCGGCGCAGCGTACATCCTTTCGGAACGGGCACGCTGTGCCACCAGGGCGGGGATGGAGGCATGACTCGTCACTCCTTGCCGGGACTCGAAATGAAGCCATAGAGGGCGTCGGGATCATTGTAGCACAGGCCGCCTGGCGGAGGAGGAGATGCCATGCATCTGCAGGCGAGAGCCCTCAACATGGACCCTGCGCGGCGGCATCGACCGCAGGCGGTCCTCGTCTTTCCGGTGTTGTCTGGCCGCTTGCTGTGGGTTCGCCATCCGGTCCGCGGGTGGGAGGTCCCCGGCGGCAAGCTGGAGCCCGGGGAGGATCCCGAGGCAGCCGCACGCCGCGAAGTATGGGAAGAAGCGGGGGCCACGCTGCGTGACCTGTCGTGGATCGCAGAGTACTGGGTCCCCGATACAGCGTCGTACAAGTGGGTCTACGTCGGCATCGTCGACGACTGGCACGCTCGGCCTCCGGAAAGTGAGATCGTGGACGTCCAGTGCAGGCGGGGGCTCCCGGCGCCGGAGCAGCTTCAATCGGCGGCCGGTGTCAGCTTTGTCCTGAAAGATGCAGTCTACGCAAAGGTCTATCCCATCCTCCAGCGTGTTCTGCAATCGCATGACGGCTGAGGGTACTCTATTGTACTGCCAACCGGAAAGGCCCAACAGGAAGGAAGGCCGCCCCCGGCATACGGGTGACGGCCTTTCCTGTCGGTTCGATCCCGCTGAAGCGGGGATGCTACACCTCGGCGGTACAAAGCGTGGCTCCTCACGCGAACTCTTTCACGAAGCTGTCGAACACCGCGGGATCGAGGCGCAAGTCGGCCTCCAGGATCGGTGTCTCGCGATAGCCCGGAATCTGATCCTCGTATGCCACTCGTGACTCGTCCTTGTAGATCAACCCTGTGCACAGGCCGTTGGTCTCGATAACAGTCTTCATCGCCATCGCGCGATCGGTCGGATCGTACCCTTCCACCTGGTCCAGGTTGGTGATGTGTTCGCGGAAGAAGTCGTATGTGTTGACCTTGTTGTACGTCACGCACGGGCTGAACACGTTGATGAGCGCGAAACCTTTGTACTCGATGGCTTGCTGGATCAAGGACACCAGCTGGTTGACGTCGCTGGAGAAACCCTGCGCCAAAAAGCCGATGCCCGCGGCCAACGCGATCTGGGACGGCACGAGGGCGTTCTCAATGTTGCCCTCCGGCGTCGTCTTGGCTGTGAAACCTTTGGCGCTGGTCGGGGAGTGCTGGCCCTTGGTCAGACCGTAGATCTGGTTGTCCATGACGATGTACGTGATGTCCATGTTCCGGCGCACCGCGTGCATGAAGTGGTTGAGGCCGATGCCGAATCCGTCGCCGTCGCCGCCCGCCGCGATGACGGTGAGGTTGCGGTTGGCGAGCTTGAGACCCTGGGCGGCCGGCAGGGCGCGACCGTGGACTCCGTGGAATCCGTAGGTGTTGATATACCCAGAGATGCGGCCCGAGCACCCGATGCCGGAGACGATGGCCACCTCATGCGGCTCCTTGCCCATGGCGGCCAACGCTCGCTGAATGGACGCCTGCACCGCGAAGTCGCCGCATCCGGGGCACCAGTTTGGCCGGACGTCGTTGCGGAAATCTTTTACCGTCGCCATGACTCAGAACATCCCCTTGACGTGTTGATAGATTTCACTCGGCAGGAACGGCCCGCCGTCGTACTTCAGCAGGCTGTCGACGGATTCATGTTGGACGCCGAAGAACGACATCAGGTGGCGGAGTTGACCGGTCGCGTTGTTCTCCACGACCAGCACTTTCTTCGCCGAGCCGATGGCCGCCTCCAGTTGATTCTTCGGGAAAGGCAGGATGGCGTGCACATGCGCGTGTCCGACCTTCAGACCTTCGGACCGCAGCCGCTCGGCGGCCTCCGCGATGGCACCCAGGTTCGATCCGATCCCGATGATCACCACATCGGCATCCGCGTCGCCGGTGCGCACCACACTGTTCGGGATCTCGACGCCGCGCAGCTTGCGCATGCGCTTCTCCATCTGGATTTTACGGTTGCGCGACGTTTCGTTGGGGCGGCCGCTCTCCAGGTGCTCGACCCCCGTGACCTTGTGGATGCCGCCTTTGGTGCCCGGAAACACGCGCGGCGAGATGCCGGTATCGGTCACCTTGTAGCGCTTGAACTCCTCCGTCTGAGGCGTCGGAAGGAGATCCGCTTCACTCGCCAAGTACCCGCGGTCAATCTCCACTTTGCTGAGGTCGAGTGGCTCTGTCGTTTGCTTGCTCAACGACAGCTGCAGATCCGTCATCACAATGACCGGGCACTGGTACTTCTCCGCCAAGTTGAACGCGTCACCCATCACGTAGAAGCATTCCTCTGTCGTCGCCGGATTCAGCACAATCTTCGGGATCTCGCCGTGCGTGCCGAACAAGGCGGCCAACAGGTCGGATTGTTCCTGCTTCGTCGGCAGGCCGGTGGACGGGCCGCCGCGCTGGGTGTCGACGATGACCACCGGTGTCTCCGTCATCCCGGCGAGGCCGATGGCCTCCATCATCAGCGACAATCCCGGGCCGGACGTGGCCGTCAGGGCCCGGGCACCGCCGTAGGCAGCACCGATGGCCATGTTCATGGCGGCGATTTCGTCTTCCGTCTGTACGACCACGCCGCCCACTTTCGGGAACTTGCGGATCAGCGATTCCATGACGTCGGACGCCGGGGTGATGGGGTAGGCCGGCATCACGCGGGCGCCCGCAGCCACGGCGCCCAGAGCGATGGCGTCGTTGCCCATCATGAACAGGCGGCGCGTGCCATCCGCCGGTTTGAGCGCAAACTCTGGCAGCGCCCCTCCGAGTTCCTTGACGTACTCGAAGCCGCGCTGGATCGCGAGCATATTCTGGTCCACAATCTTCTGGCCCTTGCGCCGGAACCGTTCCTCCACCACTTCCGCGAAAATGTTGATGGGCAGGCCCAGCACGCACGCCGAAGCGCCGAGGGACACCATGTTTTTCATGATGGCCGAGCCGCACTCTTCGGCAATCTTGGTTAACGGCACAACAAAAAGGCGAACGTGATCCGGCGCCTTCGGGTTGAACTTCTCATCGGCGATCACGATGCCGCCTTCGCGCACCTCTCCGACGTTGAGGTCGATGGACTCCTGATCAAAGGCCAACAGCACATCCGTGTGATCGGTGATGGCCCGGTACTGTTTCAGGCTGACCCGCACCTTGTCGTTGGAATGTCCGCCCTTGATGCGGGAGGAGAAGTGCCGAAAGGAATAGACGTAATAGCCTTGGCGGTTGAGCGCGACCGCGAATGTTTCGCCGGTGCTTTCGACGCCCTCCCCTTGTTGTCCGCCAACTTTCCACGAAAGTTGCTCCAGCATGATTGTTCTTTCACTCCTCTGTTCAAGCTCTGCCCATCTCGCTGACAGACCAACCCCGTGGAGCGCGAGGGGTTGCGGGCTGTATCGGGAACCTTTGTACACCCACCAGCGACCATTATACTGTACGTTGGAGGATGTGAAAACTTTTTCGACACTGTGTCTGAAATTGCTTCCGAATGGGTGGGATGCGCATTGTTCATCACAGATTCTTTGCGGACGCAGGTGGATCGGTTTCTGCGGGCCATCGAGGAGCGATCCCGTTGGTTGGCAGGCCTGACTCCGTCCTCCGGGGCGGATGACCCCGGCCGCGTGTGGGCGGCGGAGCGGGCGCTTCACGTGGCCGTGGAGTGCGTGACGGACGCGGCCAACCTGATCATCGACGCCCTCGTCATGCGCGATCCGGGCGGGTACGTCGACATCGTGCGCGTGCTGATGGAGGAGGGGGTGGTCTCCCGGGATTGGTTCCAACGATTTGAACCGATGCTCCGTCTGCGGGAGCGGTTGGTCCACGGGTATCTGGACCTGCCACCGGACGAGATCATGGAGGCGGCCGTGCAATTCGGTCCGTTGTTCAATGAGTACGTCGCTTCCGTGCGGCAGTATCTCGGCATCAAGGACTTGACGCCTCCACAGGGCTGAGCGCGTAGACCGGGACGTGGCGCTTGACGCCGAAGCGAAGGGCGATGTCGTCGCTCGGCACGAGGACGTCGATGTGTTTGCCTTTGATGGCGCCGCCGATGTCCTCGGCCAGCCGGATCCCAATCCCTTCAATATATAATGGGGTGCCGATGGGGATGACGTGCGGATCGACCGCGACGGTGCGTCCGACCTGCGCCCGCGTGCCGCTGAAGGTGATCCCGTAGTCGGGTGAGGACGGACGCTTCCCCGTCGAGCGCTCGCTGACCGCATATGCCGTCAAGGTGAACTCCCCCAGGGGCCGGCGCACGACGCGACCGGGAGACTCCTGTACCTCCTCGAACGCCGCGACGACCGCGTCCGTGCGCCTCAGGGGCTGTGGACGTGGCCGAGGGTGCGCGCGGGTGGGCGCGCGGTCTGTAGCGGTATGAATGGTGCGACTGTGATACTGGGTGTTCACGGCGATCACGCCGTGAACACCGTGTTCTGTACTGAATTGGGCAGAATTGACCTTCGAATCCGACGAACTGTTATATGCATGGTATTCGAACTGTGATAATATACAGGTAACAGGTTTGGCGCTTCCTGCGCCGCCTGGGTTCAGGTTTAGCCAGGCGGCCGTGGCGCCGGCCAGGCACACCATCGCCAGTCCTGGCACACAACCATGTCTCCGTCGATTCAGCATGGCGTTAGTTTGTCAGTGCGCACCCGCATTTATACAGCCGGTGCCAACGGTGAGGGAGAGGGAGGTATGGCGATGATCCAAGACGTGGGTTGGAAGGTCGGCGGGAAACAGGGTGAAGGCATCGACAGCACGGGGGAGATTTACGCCATTGCGCTGCACCGGATGGGGTACTACGTGTTTACGTACCGCCACTTCATGTCGCTGATCAAAGGAGGGCACACGAACTATAAGATCCGCGCGTCCAACCGGCAACTCCGCCATCACGGGGATGATTTGCACGTATTGATCGCGTTTGACCAGACGACCATCGACTTCAACTGGAAGGAGATGGTGGACGGCGGGATCGTCATTTACGATGCGAGCGCTTTCGAGGCGGTGAAACCGAGCGATCGCGATGTAAACCTGTTCGGCGTGCCGCTCACCGAGATCGCCAAGCAGGCCGGCAACGCCATCATGAAGAACATGGTCGCCATCGGTGTAAGCGCTGCCATCAGCAAGCTGGATCCGGAGGAATTCCGTCCAGTGGTCCAGGACAAGTTCAGCAAAAAGGGCCAGGCTGTCGTCGACAGCAACATGGAAGCGCTCTTGCGCGGCTACGCGTATTTCCAAGAACATTACCATGTGCACTTCCCTTTGCCGGAAAAACCCGACCTGCGGGGCGTCGATCACCTGTTCGCATCCGGCAACCAGGCCACCGCCTTCGGCGCCCTGGCCGGCGGCTGCCGGTTCCTCGCGGCCTATCCCATCACGCCGGCGACGGAGATCATGTACTGGGTCCTGGAGCAGTTCCCGAAGTACGGCGGGGTGGTGGTGCAGGCGGAGGACGAGATCGCGGCCATCAACATGGCCATCGGCGCCAACTTCGCCGGCGTGCGCGGGATGACCTCCACGTCTGGGCCCGGTTTTTCTCTGATGATGGAAGCGCTGGGCTTGGCGGGCATGTCGGAGACGCCGGTGGTGATTGTCGACGTGCAGCGCAGCGGTCCGTCCACCGGACTGCCGACCAAGACGGAGCAGAGCGACCTCAGCGAGGCGGTCAACGGGACGCACGGCGAAATCCCTCGCATCGTGCTGACACCGCGGACGGTGGAGGAGTGCTTCCTGTACACGGCCGAAGCGTTCAACCTGGCCGACCGATACCAGTGCCCGGTCATCGTCATGACCGACCTGTACATGGGCATGTCGTTCCAGTCCGTCGACGGCTTCCCTGTCCATCAGGTACGCCAGGATCGCGGCAAGCTAATCTCGGACGAGGAGCTGGCGAAACTCGGCCGGTTCGCCTACCAGCGGTACGACGCGTCGGTACCGGATGGCATCTCGCCGAGGGCCCTGCCGGGGCAGAAAAACGCGCGTTACGTGGCGCTCGGGAACGAGCACAACGGCTTCGGCCTCGAGGTCGAGGACCAGGAGACACGTGTGGCGCAGATGCGAAAGCGTCAACGGAAGCTCAAAGGTTTCCGGCATGAGAGCGGCGTGACCGTGGACGGCCGACCAGACGCGCCCTATGCGCTCATTGGATTCGGGAGCACCTACGGGGTACTCGAAGAAGCCCGTGAGGTGCTGGAGATACAGGGGCTGCCAGTGAAGCACATCCACTTCTCACGGGTGTGGCCGTTCCCTGCGGAAGCCTTCCACGACGCGATGGACGGCGTGCGCGTGGCGCTGGTCACGGAGCAGAACGCCACAGGCCAGCTGAAGCGGCTCATCCGCGAGCAGGCGGGTTATCACGACGTGCTTCAGAGCTGCCTCAAGTACGACGGGGATCCGATGTCGCTCAAGGAGATCGTCCATACCGCGTACCAGACCTTCCCGATGGGGGTGTTGAACTGATGGCCACCATGCTCGACTATCAGACGGAACGCGCCACCTGGTGTCCCGGGTGCGGGGACTTCGGCGTTCTGAACGCCATGCAGAAGGCGTGCGTCAACCTCGGTCTCGAACCGGAGCAGGTGGTGGTGGTTTCCGGCATCGGGTGCTCGGGGAAGATGTCGCAGCACTTCGGGGGATACGGCCTGCACTCCCTGCATGGTCGATCCATTCCGACGGCTCAGGCGGTCAAGCTTGCGAACAAGGACCTGGTGGTGTTCGCCGCCGGCGGCGATGGTGACGGCTTCGGCATCGGGATGGGGCATTTCATCCATGCCATGCGGCGCAACGTGGACATCACGTACATCGTGATGGACAACCACATTTACGGGCTAACCACCGGGCAGGCGTCTCCGACGAGCGACGTGGGATCGAAGACCAAAACCTCCCCGCAAGGGACGGTGGAGCAACCCATCCTGCCGTTGCAGCTGGCTCTGGCGCAGAACTGCGGCTTCGTCGCCCAGGGCTTTTCCGGGAATGTCAAACAGCTCGTGACCCTGATTGAGAAGGCCATTCAACACAAAGGGTTCTCGTTTGTGAACGTGTTTAGCCCCTGCGTCACGTTCAACAAGGTCAACACGTATGAATTCTACAAGGCCAATTTGGTGGACCTGGATCAAGACCCGGATTACGATCCACACGATCGCGTTGCCGCCCTCCGCCGCGTGGCGGAAGCGAACAACCTGGTGACGGGCCTCATCTATGAAGATCCGGACCGGCCGAGCTTTGAGGAGAGCCTGCCCGGGTATCCCGACGACGCAATCGTTAGTCGGGATTGGACGCTTCGCCAGGAGGACTACGAAGCGATTCTGGCGACGTTCCGCTAAACGCTGATGCCGGGGTGCTCCCGTTCGGGCGGATCCTCACGGCCGTTGATCACGGCGATTCCCGGGCGACATGTGAATGGGACGACGCCTTCACACGTCTTTCCCGCGGCGGGTTTAGCGCAGATGCCTGTGAGGGTGGCTGATGGGGGGGCTTGCCCGGGGCCGCCACTTCGGAAGAGTTTCCCGGCATCCGGATGTCGGCATCCGACGTCGATGGGGAACACTTGGGACAGAGGGCGATCGACTTGGGGTGGGCCCGGTTTGGAGTGGGCCGCGTTTGGCGGGTGACTCGCTTGAAGGGGCCCCGTTCGGACGGCCCCCAATTTCGATCGGCCCCGTTTGGCAGGTGCCCCGCTCAGCGCCGATTCCGAGGCCATGCGCACGCCAGTGTAAGAAAACTGGCCTTGTCAAACGTCCGGTTGTGTGGTATAGTCACGGATGTTGTCACTGGTCTGTGCCACAGGCCGGACATGCGAGCCATTAGCTCAGTTGGTAGAGCACCTGACTTTTAATCAGGGTGTCGCTGGTTCGAGTCCAGCATGGCTCACCAAATCGCAAGCCGCACCTCGGTGCGGCTTTTGTGTGACCAGACCACGGCGGGTTGACAAAACACTCGGCATTCCGTATAGTATGGACTTGTCGATGGCGCGGTTTGAGTCTGTGCGGAAGTGGCTCAGGGGTAGAGCATCGCCTTGCCAAGGCGAGGGTCGCGGGTTCGAATCCCGTCTTCCGCTCCATAACGTGCGCAAGCAAGGGGTTCGACGGTGACCACAGCCGGAGGGGACCCCTTTGTGTACAGCGCGGCCGACGCGGAGAGGTGGTCGAGTGGTTTAAGGCAGCGGTCTTGAAAACCGCCGTGTCCGCAGGGGCACCGTGGGTTCGAATCCCACCCTCTCCGCCAAAGAATGTAGATGTGACGCGGCTTCCCGGATGTCCGGGGAGTCGCTCAATTTTTGTCCTCCGACTCGTCTGCAAATCTTTTGCTAATCTTCGTGTCTCGAAATAACTCATCCAGGCGTTCCGCGGCCTCTTTCTGTAGTACTGGCACCACGTGCGTGTACGTGTCGAGGGTGGTGGTGATGGTGCTGTGACCTAGGCGCTCACTCACGACCTTGGCCTGGACGCCCTGCTGCAGCAGCAGGCTGGCGTGGGTATGGCGCAGGTCATGGAAGCGTATGCGGGGGACGTCTATTTTGGCGAGCAGGCGCTGCCACACATGCGCTAGGGTGTTTTGGCTGAGTGGTCTGCCGTAAGCGGTGGCGAGCACCATGTCTTGATCATCATATGCGTCACCCATCTGGAGGCGTACACGGTCCTGCTGCTGGCGGTGCCAGCGCAGCGCCTCCATCGTGTCAGACGACAGTGCGATGGAACGGCGGCTGCGCTCCGTCTTGGGGTCCTGGAACACGGGTTCGCCGCGCACATACTTGAGCGTGCGGTCCACTCGGAGATACCCGAGCGTCCAGTCGATGTCCGACCACTTCAGACCCAGGATCTCCGCTTGGCGCATACCGGTGTACACGGCGAGAACCCACGCGATCCAGTATCCAGGCTCCATGTCCCGGGACTCAGCGAGGAATCGTGCGACCTCCGCCGGTGTCCAGATGGTCGCCCGGTATGCGTCGGCCCGTGGGGCCTCTACGGTGTCGGCGACATTACGGGACACCAGTCCCTGTTTCACGGCTCTGTCCAGCGCAGCGTGGAGCAAGAGGTGAGCGTGCAAGATCGACCGCTTTGACAAACGGTCGCGGAGTTCTGTGTAGAAGCGCTCCAGATGCTGCGGTCGCAACTTGGCGAGCTCTATCTTACCCAAGTTGGGCAGGATGTGACGTCGGATGAGCCACTCGTACTTCCGGTACGTGCCGTGCCGCAGCGACTCACGTTTGATCTCCAACCATCGCTCAAGGTATGAGCCCACAGTCTCTTTGGCGGGCTCAACATACTCGCCCTTTTCGAGCTCAGTGATGGTCTGCGCCAGGAAGTTCTGTGCCTCTTTCTTCGTGTTGAAGCCACCGTGCCACTTGTATCGCTTCTTGCCGTGTTCGTCATAGCCGAGGTACACGACCGCAGCCCATTTTGTGCCACGCTTGCGTACGTGTCCTCGCAATATCAACACCCCCAGTCGAAGTCCGCTTGCTCCGGCTCCTGTAGTACTGCGAGCTCCGACTTAATCACGCCGTCCAGGACTCCTAAGATGACGAAGTCGTTGCGATGGCGAGTAATGGGCGGGATTTTGTCGCCGCTCACGCACAGGATCGGCTCCGTGTTCCAAATGCCTTGCAGAATCCGCAGTGTGAACTCGTTCCCGAAAGCGATGAGGCACACTTGACACTCGTCGTGCGGCCAACGCTGCTCACGGAATATGGCATAGTCTCCGGGTGTTAAACCTAACGAATCCAACCCATCGTCCGCAACCTGAACCGCGAACCTCCTGTAGGGCGCGTAGGACCGTATCACCAGGTCTGAAGGATTTTCTGGTTGATCTACAATCATGGTCGAGAGGGAAGGTACGGTTCCGAGTACGGGGATCAGGTACTTCATGTCCAATGTTGTTCACCCCTTCAGATGTCCGCGCGACGGCGACGGCCAATGATGACGCTGTCCTTTACGAGGTATTCAATCCGGGGATTGGTCGGATGACGGAAGGAGTAGTCGTACATGGCGCGCTGTTCGGCTACGACACGAGCAAGCTGCTGGTCGAGCACCAGCGACCGCAGCCGCCGTTCAAGCACGGCGAGTCGCTTGGCCATAAACTTTGGCGTCACATCGAATTGATACGCCAGCTGTGAGACGAGTTGCTCGCGGGTACGCGCGTTGACCAGGCAGTTCGCGATCATAAACGTCGGCGCCAACGCATACATGGCGAAGCGGTTCGCCTGCCACTCCTGCAGTGCCCGGAAGTCATCCGGCATGAACCACTGCACTCCGACATGCAACAGCACATGGCCGAGTTCATGCGCCAGTTCGACACGCTGTTCAGGCCATTCGTTTTCGCTGTTGATGATGATCAGGTACTTTCCGCCAGCGAGTTCGTACGCCTTGGATGGCCGCGGCAGAAACCGGACTGGGACACCAGCTTCCTTGGCGAACATTTCGAGGTCGATGTCTTGCGGTGAGCGAATGCCGTGTTTGTGGTAGAAGTCGACGACGAATGATTCCAACGGCGTGGGGCGGTAGTGTTCGAGGTATTGCAGCATCGTGGTCCTCCTGATGCATGTGATGATGAGAACGCATGTTCGTATTTTAGATCACAAGAGTAAAGGAAGGGAAGAGACGGGACGGAATATTAAATCAGATGCGGAGCGTGCTGCGCAATGAGGTCTGCCGGAGGTGTTTGCCAATTGAACTCGACATGAGACTGACCTGCACCGATGTAAAGGCGGACACATTTGCAACCGTCGTGGAGCCTCGGAACGAAGCGGTTGAAGTCGGGGTGGTCAACACTGACGGTCATGCCGTCGAGAGCTTTACACAATGGACACGAGTCGTCTGATGCGACCCACTGGGCTCCCACTATTCCCTTGCGCTTGGCGTCGGCACCGGACCGAATATTGAGGGCGGGGCCAGTCGTGATCATGTTCATGCGCTGGCTATTACGGCGCGGAGTGGTCTTTCGCGGGGCACGGCGCGGAGTGGTGGTGGCGGTGATGCGCACACGCCGACGGCGGGAGTGGCGAGATAGGTGTTCAAGGATCTCCCACGGGATCTTGAAGCACCAGTACAGCGTGCGAAAAAGCAGATTAACGATCTGCAATGGTAAGGTTATGAGACTCATGAGGCAGCCCATCCGCCAGCCCTCCCTTCGCTTTCACGATTGGCCCTCCTCCTTCTTGCGTCGTCGTTCAGCGCGCCGCTTCTCCATCTCCCACCAGAGCTTCAGAGTCTCCATGGCTTCTTCCTTCATCTCGTCCGGTGAACCGTGAAACTCGTGGAAGAACACGCCCTTAAGGTTTTTTTCGACCCATTGAATGAAATCGGCTTGTTCCGGTGTAACCGTGTACTCTTTATGGTCATCGTCGACCCCGAGGAGATACGAGACAGACACGCCGTATAACTCAGCGAGTTTTTTCAGCGTCTCGTTGTCCGGCTCTGAACGGTCGTTCTCATACTTCGAAACGGTCGTGAAATCTATACCGAGTCGCTCGGCGACGTCGGCCTGCGTGTATCCTTTTCGCTTGCGTGCGTGCCTGAGTCGACTCCCCAAACTCACTATCAGCACCCCATTTTTGCATCTCACCCTCCAGTATAAGAGATTTGAACATGCGTCAAAGAAACATGACAATATTTCAAGCGGGCGCTTGACACTTGAAATAACGTCAACTATGATAGGGTTGTAACTTGAATATTCATCAAGGAAGGGGGGTGAGGACGTGAATCCGAAGGCACTGGAGAAATACCGGCTGCGTAAAGGGCTTACCATCACCGAGTTGGCACGGATGATGGGCAAAACTCCAGGGTGGTATTCGAAGATCCGACACGGCAAGCAGGCGCTTTCCTCCAGGCATATCGTTCCTTTGGCGCGCATCTTCGGCATCAGTTCCGAGAAGCTCGCGAGGGAGTATTTCGCAGAGCCAAAACTTGAAGAAACGTCAAGTAGTGACCTGGATTCGCAACAAACAGCGTGAGAGGAGGTGATGTCAGTGGCAGCGACAGCGCAGTTGCCGTTCAAGGTCGGCGACTACGTCCGCATCCGCGAGACGGCCGAGAACTTCGGTGGCTGGACAGGCCGGGTGGCGCGCGTCGGTGAGGCGACGTGCATGGTGTGGCCGGACGGATACGCGGGCGACTGCATGCCGTTCCTCTTCGAGGATCTGGAGTTAGTCCACAGGCCGGCGGTGCTCAAGGCCGCGCTGACGGTGCCGGAGGCTGCGGAACTGCTCGGGGTGTCCCGAAACAAGGCGTACGAGATGACGCGACGGCCGGGGTTCCCGTGCATCAGGGACGGACGGCGCATCATCATCCCGCGGGACGCACTCCTGCGCTGGCTCGACGAGGAGGCCCGGCGCAACACAGGGGAGCCCTGCCGAGGAATCAGTGCGAGGTGATCTTCTTGCCATCGACCTACACCGCCTGCGCCTACTGCGGCTGCCAAGACACCGACACGCGCCGCGAATGCCTGTCCGAGTACGGCATGGGCAGGTACTACGAGGAGTACGCCGTGTGCGCGAACTGCGGGATGGAATGGGTCGCGGCGGAGTGGTGCTGTGAGTGCGGCCAGCGGCTTGATCACTGTGACTGCGACCGCTGTGACGAGTGCGGTGAACTCATTGGCGATTGCTCCTGCGCCGACCGTTGCACTGAGTGCCGCGAATGGATGGAGGACTGCCGTTGCGAAACGGCGCAACGCCGTTCGGCCTAGGCCAGACCCGCCGGGCGTTCGGGAACGCGCCGCGGGGATGGTGCGGGTCGACGAGCGGGGTACGGCTGCTCTGACTACAGCGTACACGCAATCAGGGGTTCCTAGATAGATATGGGAATATTCCAGGCCCTACATAATTCGACACAGAGAGGAGGGAGGCGGATGAACGACTTCGAGATCGGCCGAGCGCTGCGGGCGCTGCGTTTGGGGGCGGGCGTAACACAGGAGTATGTGGCGTACTTGGCGGACACCACGCAGGCACAGATTGCCCGGATCGAGCTTGGGTCGCGCGGGGCGACGCTACGGATGCTGCGCGGCTACGCACGGGCAGTCGGGGACCCGGAACCGGTGTTGAGGCTGTGCGAACTGGCCATCGCCGAGGACCGGGCGAAGAAGAGTGCGTGAGTCAATCAGTGAGACCGGACCGGAGGGAACAGTTTGTGGTGAATGCCGATTTGGTGGCGTTGTCGGAAACGTACCGTGAGATGGCGGACAGGCTGCGGCGCGTGGATGTTCGGGAGGCGAGGATCATGGCCAGAACCTGCGAGGTCACTGCAGAGATGCTCTTGGGAACCGCTCCACGTCGCTCGGCAGGTCCGTCCAGCGCGTCACGATCAGGCTCCAACCGGTGCCCTGGATGATGAGCAAGGTGGGGTGGTCGACGATCTCGGCGCTGCTGATCTGGATGGCCCCGCCGTCGTAGGCCACGAGGACACCGCCGTCATCGAGGACGGTGATGTGGTCGATGACGGTATCGAACATGTTGATGACCTGCTTGTCGTGCAGGACAAGCTGGCACCGGACGTCGCAGTGGAGGAAGTTGGACAGATCGCGTTCGAGTGGCGCGGCCAAGGTCAGGACTCCTTTCGAGGAGGAGTGGGATCGTCGGAGCGGCCGACAAGGTAGTCGATTGAGACATCGAAGAAGTCGGCGAGAGCAATGAGAGTTTCCATGTTGGGGCTTCGTTGACCTTGCTCGTAGTAGTAGACCAATCGTTCGGACAGACCGACGGCCTCCGCTAATGCTTTCTTTGTCAAATGAAATCGACTTCGTAACGTCATCAAACGTTCGGGAAAGGACACGGACAATTCTCCTAACCCGTTGACACTGCACAATTGTTCATGTATCATGGGTCTTGAACAATTGTGCAGTACGGAAGAGGTGGTGATGAATGCAGAACCGAGTTCGGGAAGAACGCATCAAACGCAACATGTCGTACAGCGAACTCGCGGACCTGCTCGGACTTTCAGAGCGCGCTGTCCGCTATATCGAATCCGGGCAACGCAAGCCCTCGCTTAAGACGGCAGTAAAAATCGAAAAAGTACTCGGCATTCGGCCTCGTGAACTGCTTGTTCAAGACGATTCTACCGTGGAGGTGGAGGTGAAACAAGCGTGAGTGTGGTTGATACGGTGATCGCCCGTCTTTGTGACGGAGATCGCCACGATCCGCAGGAGCGACGCCAGTACACGATTCGCGACGTGGAGGAACTGGCGGAATTGAATGAGAGTGAGGGAGAAAAGAAGGTGTCTCTTTGAAAAAGAGACACGGGGTAAGGGATTAACGCCAGTATATCGCGGGTTTCGCGGTGCTGGCAAGGGGGGGGAGACCCAATGGAACGACTTACGTTCTCACGCATCAGCATGCGCGCCCGTTGTCCGCAACGGGAGCATTACCACTACAACCTGTTGCTTCGCCCAAAGCAGATGCAGTGGGCGCTGGATGTCGGCTCCGCGTTCCACGCGGGCATGGAAGCGTGGAACCGGGGTGGTACCGAAGAAGAAGCGGTTGCGGCGGCGCTCTCACGGCTGGACGAAGTTGCACAGCGCATTGATGACGAGGCTGAAGTGGACAAGCTGCCGGTTCAAAGAGTCCGGACCGAGGTTATGGTACGGCAGGCAGTGCGCTGGTTTCCGCGGTACGAGACGGTGGCGACAGAGCATGAATTCGATGTTGCGATCCGCAATCCGCGCACGAACCGCCCGAGCCGTACATACCGGCTGGCAGGCAAGATTGACGGCATTGTGAGGACGCCGGACGGGCTGTACTGGCTTTTGGAGTACAAGACCAGCGGCCAATCGCTGGAGCAGTTTCGTTTGAGGTACGGACTAGACGTGCAGATCACGCTGTACGCTTTGGCCGCCCGGGATGCGCTGGGGATTGCGGTGGAAGGCGCGCTCGTCCGGGTGATTTGCAAAACGCGCTCTGAGCCGCGCCGGGGTGAATCGCTGGAGGATTACAGGGATCGACTGATGAGCACATACGAGGCGGAGCGCGAGCGGTTGATCAGCGAAGACCTGGTGGTTCGTACGCCGGAGCAATTGGAGCAGACGCGCCGGGAATTGTGGGCGGAGGTACAAAGCCGGTTGTTCGACGCCAAACTGGGCGTCATCCGGCGCAATCCGCAAGCCTGCACAGACTTCGGTGGCTGTCCGTTCTGGGCGATCTGCCTTGGACTTCCGGGCTGGGAGGACATGTACTACACGGCCGACACCCAGCACGATGAGTTGTCCGGTGACGGTCAGGAGGCAAAGACGGCGTGAGGACGACGGAGACCGAGACAGACACCGTGTTAGTCAATCGGCGGCGCCTGGAAGCGCTGGAGCTGTTGCGCGACGCGGTGCTCCGGCTTCGGGAGGCCGAAGAAGGGCTGTACGAGGCGCGGCAAATTCGGGCACGAGGATACCCGAAGGCCGCGGAATTGGAGGAGACGCACTGGGGATTCCGGCGTGTCGATGCACTGCACGACATCGACAAGGCACTGAAACAACTCGCGAAGGAGGACGAGCGATGAGCAACCTGGTTCAGTACGACGCGGCGGTGTTGCAGAAATTGGGGCTTTCGGAGGCAGAGGCGAAGGAACTGGAGGCCAACGGGATTTCACTTCAACAGTACGCGGAGATGGTCGGGGCAGATTTGAACGCCGAAGCGGACCAAATCAACGCACAGCCGGTTCGCTGGCAGATCGTCCACGCCGCTCGGGCGTTCACGAACGAGGCGACGGGCGAGGTACGACAGACGCTTCGGGGCGTGGTGCCATATTTCCACGTGACGCGTGCGCTGTTCCTCGGAGAAGGGCAAGACCGCCCGGATTGCAGCAGCATGGACGGAAAGTACGGCGTGTACTTCGACGTGGAACTGAATCGGGAACAGCGCCGGGAATGCTCGACATGCCCATTCAACAAGTACGGTTCTGATCCAAAAGGCGGAAAAGGCAAGGCGTGCAAGGAGATGCGCCGCCTATTCCTCTTGGAGGAAGGCAGCAACATGTCAAGCGTCGTAACCTTGCCGCCGACGTCGCTCAAAGTTTGGGATCGATTCGTCAGCGGACTGTTGTACAAGGGCACGCCGCTGGCTGCCGTCGAAGTCGAGCTTTCGCTTGAGGCGAAGCAGAACGGCGCGCAAACGTGGTCGGTCCTGAAATCGCCGCAGATCGTCCGGCGCCTGTCGCCAGTCGAGTATGTGAAAGTCCGGTCGGTGCGCGAGGAACTGGAGCAGGCCGCGCAGCGGTACACCGTCGGATTGGACGACTACATGCAGGGGGCGAGCGACGAAGCCGCCGGGACGGCGGACGCGGAAGAACGCACATCGGCGTAATCACACGCACAGCGCTACGCCGGGCTGTGCATGAACAGCCCGGCCCTGTGCCTATCAAAGAGGGGGATAAATTATGGGCCAATGGAGCAACCGACTGCGGCGGTTTGACTCGGCGTACCAACAGTCCGAGGCCGCGACAAACCAGTTGCCGGACGGGCGTTATAAGGTGGAAATCGAGCGTGCAGAGATTCGCCCCAACCCGTTCAGCGGCGATCTCGAATTGGCATTGGACTTGGCGATCATCGAAGGCGACTACACTGACCGGCACATCTTCAAGCGTCACAACCTGGAGCAAGAGCAGCGGTTCCCATTCCTCAAGGGCGACCTGGAGACGTGCGGATTGTCGCTGAACACGTTGTCCGAACTAGAGGACCGGTTGGACGAGCTTGTCGGGGTGGCGCTGGAAGTGTCACTGCGGACGGTTTAGCGTGACCAGAAAACATACCAGAACTGCTATTTCGTCCGGCGTCTTGAAAGTAACACCATGAGCGCACCGGAGCCCGTTACGGAGAGGGGAGATCCGTTCCTGGACTGATATGCAAACATTTCATAGATGACGATTAACCATTTGCAACACGTATAAGAGGCTTTTTTGCAGTAATATCAAGGGTTTCCGGCGAGTACGGGAACGTGTGATCTGCCATACAGCCCTCCATATGGTGAGGGGCGCTTCACCGAATGTGCTCCGGAGATCCGGAACGCGAACGCCCAGGGGTTCGCCCCTGCGCCGGGTGATGCGACCGCGTGCAGGTGGCATGGCTGCGGCGTAGTGCCTGATCAGCCCGTCGCGGCTGGGGGTTCGAGTCCCCCGTGGCCATATCACCCGGCGGAGCGGCGAGCCCACTCACAGGGCTGCCTGGCAGCCCGAACGCACAAGCCGAGCGAGGGGGGGGAGCGGCATGACGCCGAGTTGGCGCAGCGATCCGAGGCCAGATCTTGTGGCGGATCATGCGCTGTGGCAGCGGCTGTTGCAAAGCGTCGACGACGCGGAGTTGGGCTGGCTGCTGCATGGAGCGCGGGCGGCCGGTGCAACCATTGTGCTGTGCGAGGATGGCGTACCGAGGCTCAAGCCGCTCATCGACTCTACGTTGGGCTTTGCGAGCGCTGAAGCGTGGCGCGAATTACGCGACCACTACTTGCGGCCGTACTCCGCGGAGATTGCACGGGCGCTGTCCGTGCTGACGCAAGACGGCGGCAAGGCGAGCGCGTGAGGAGCGCACGCGGAGGCATGTACCTTGGCAATTGAATAAGCAGTGCAGGATGCGCTATGACACAAGACCTGGAAAAACAACAAGGTGCGGCCCGTGGCCTTGGTGCGGAGAAAATAACTTAACAAAGTGTCCTGGGCCGTCCTAGAGGTGTCCTGGAGGTGCCCTGGCAGAAGAAAATTCAGAAAGTCTGTCAGCCCAGTCGTGGCGCGGGTGTTCGGATTAGGTGTCCTAGTGTCCTAGCAAAATCGCAAAATCCCCTATATATAGGGTTGCCAATCTTAACAGCGTCAAGCTTAACAGATCGCAATATAAGGGCATGAAACCCTCTAGGACACTAGGACAGATCGCCGAAAATCCCATGATACGCATAAGATTCTTAGCTTTATTCCATTAGGACACTTCGAGGACGCTTTAGGACATCTGACTATCTAACTAGGACAGTTTGTTAAGAAAAAGAGAAGGAAGTACAAGCAGAAGAGGAAGAAGATAGTTGGTGTTAAGATTCGGAGCCAATCTTAACACTAGTGATTGCCAGTAAATCACACTGCATGTCTGGCACATATTGGGCAAATCTTTACGCTAATACGTTCCTCATATGGTTGGTCAAGGAAACTGCTGTTAAGAAACCGGGCGGTGTAAAGAAACAAGTTGCAGACAATACGGAATAATGTGTCTATTTGGGGCGAGGAGGTGTGCCAGGATGCCGCGCGAGTGCAAAGTATGTGCGTCAAGGTTGCGCAAGGAAGCAGAGGAGCGCTGCAAGGCCGGGCAGTCGTACCGTGAGGTGGCCGAGTGGATGACATCGTTGGGCGAGGCCGTCAGTCATGTTGCGGTGTACCGCCACATGGCTCAGCACGTCTACGGTACACCAGAGGACCACGACATCACGGACGGCGTGGACACGCGCGCCATGCGCGAGTTCCTGGCGGCGTGGTTCGCACGCGTGCAGGACGGGCATATCGAGGTGCGTCCAATCCCGAACGACCGCACTGATAAGGACGCCGCGCGGCAGGCGGCGCAGTGGCGCAAATCGTTCCCAGTGCGGGACATCAGCGGGGTGGTGTCGCACGTGGGGGCGGGCAGCGAAGTGTCGTCGCTGCTGCGCTGCGGCTGGTACTACGGCGTCTGCCCGCGAAAGACGGAGGTTCGCCGCGTGGCGGACGTATCCAGCAGTGAGGTTCGGGCGCGGTGGGTTGGCGGCGCGGCCGAGGACGTGGCGGCGTACCCCGGCGCGTGGGCGGACATCGACGACCACGGCGGTGAGGACGACGTTGAGCGGATGGAGCACGCTCAACGCGCGCTGGAGGCGCTGGCCGAAACGGGTTACCCGCCGACGTTCGTGGTGCTCTCCGGTGGAGGGCGGGGACGCCACGTGTACTTCCGGTTCACGGAGCCTGTGGACGTGGATACAGGCCGGCGGATCGTGCGCAAGCTGGCGACGCTGCTGCGGTCTGACCCCAGTATCGCGGACCCGGCTCGGGTGATGCGGCTGCCAGGGACGCTGCACACCAAGACGGGAACGGCGATTCCGGTCGCCATCGAGCAGTCGCGTCCGAACGTGGAATACCTGGCGGACAAGTTCGAGGCGGCGCTGAATCGGATGATGGCCGAGTTCGGCATTGAGGACACCGGAGCGGCTGGGCGGGAAACCGATATACCAGAGAGCGCTGACGGCAATCGCGGACGCTGGGCACCGGTACCGCTGGAGTTCATTGCAGACAGGTTGCCGCTCATTTGCGCGCGGTTCGCAGCGTATATCGAGGACCCGAACACGGTGAGCGAACCGGTGTGGCACCACATCGCGGGTACGCTCAAGTCTCTGAATCCGGACCCCGCGCTATGGCACGAGTGGAGCAAGGGTTACGACCTGGGTCCGGGGCGGCGATACAACTGGGCGGAGGCGCAGCGCAAATGGCGGCAGAACAAGGGCCTGCCCATCAAGTGCGCGACGTTTGAGCGGGACGATCCAATGCTTGAATGCCGCTCGTGTCCGCATTGGAGCAAGAACACGAGCCCGGCGATGGTGATCAGGCGGCTGTATGCGGTGGAGCGTGGGGAACGCGGCGTGTACGGTGCGCCGGACGAGGCGGCTGTGACAGCGGTGGAGTCGGAGGTGACGGATATGGGGGTGCCTGCAGAAACAAAAACGCCCGCCGTGTCGGTCCACGACGGACATGAGCCGGATTTCCGGCGCCGCGGGTTTCACACCAATCTCGCCGCGGCGTGGGCGTTTGCGAACAGGGATCGATTTATCAGAACCGATCCTGAAACGGGCAGGCAGAAATTCTTGGAGTTCCGGTTTGTCCGGCAACTTCAGGAATCGTTCGGCTTGCACTATCTCTACGATACCATCTATGGATTCAATGGTCAATACTACAAGTCCGTGGAAAAAGAAATCGTGCCGTTTGTCCTGCGAGCGCTGGACGCCGTGGCACCGGAGTGGGCCAGACGTGACTACGCGCGTGACGTGGTGGCGACGCTCATTGATTTCGTCGCTGGAGAGCACAGGACGGACGAAACGGATGCGTACAACGAATGGGACTCAGGGCCGTACATCGTGTTCAAAAACGGCGTGTTGGACTTGTCGGCGCTGCCGCGATGGAAACTGGTGGACTTCGACCCCAGGTTCAAGTGTACCTGGCAAGTCAACGCCGAGTGGCGGGACGATTGGAATCCGTCATCACAATCTGACGCGATGCGGGCGGTGGATGAGTACCTGCTCACCACACTGCCGGACGACGATACACGGCAGGCGTTGCTGGAGTATCTTGGCTACTCGTTGTGCAGGTTTGATACGTCGCAGCAACGCTACGCGCTGCTGTACGGCGGAGGACGCAACGGGAAGGGCGTGATGATCCGGGTGCTGGAGCGGCTGTTTGCAGGCTTTGTGGAGACGGTCACACTGCAAGATCTGTCGCGGAACCGGTTTGCGACGCAGCGGCTTATCAAGGCGGCGGTGAATCTGGTTGGCGATCTCAGTGGTGAGCGACTTGAGGACACGGAGACCATCAAGAAGCTGACGGGAAACGACGTGCTCACCGGCGAGCGCAAGTTCCACGACGCCTTCAGTTTTCGTCCGCGGGTAAAGCTGTGGTACGGCGCCAACGAACTGCCGTCAACGCCGGACCCCAGTTACGGGTTCTTCCGCAGGCCGCTGGTGTTTCCGTTCAGCGTTCGTTTCGAGGAACTCTACGGTCAGGAATGGGAAGAACAATTGAAAACGCCCGAGGCGCTGTCGTACTGGGCGTGGCTGGGTATCAGTCACTACATCATGATGCGCCGTCGGGACGGAAAGTTGTACGAGTCACCGGCGATGAAGGCTGCGCTGATGGATTACTGGAAAGCCAACGACATCGTGATGATGGCCATTGAAGACGAGATCGTCGAGTTTGGTCAGGGCTATCAGGTGCCGCGTGAACTTCTTCATTTGGCGTTTGAAATCTATGCCAAAGACTTGGGGCGAAAATCTCCGGGCGCAGCCAAACTCATGGAACGCTTGCGCAACGCGGCTCCGACGTCGATCACGCATAAAAAGGTCACGGTTTGCGGTGAGCGAATCAATGTTTGGCAAGGTGTTCGGCTTGGTTCTGGCGGGTTGCAACTGAAAATCAAGCGCGAGGTCTACGACTCCGAGACGCGGCAGATCAAGTATGTCACGCTGCCGATCACGGAGGCTTACGAGCAGATGCGCGGGGAACGCAAGGGAGGTGCGAGCGCGTGAAGACCTTGGTTTCCTCCGGCACCCGCCGTCTCCGCCTGCGGGACTACCAAGAAGCGGCGGTCAAGGCCGTCCATGAATACGGCAAACCTCGTCCGGTGCTTGTGGCGGCGACGGGGGCGGGAAAGACGGTGATCGCTTCCAAGATTGCCGTGGATCGTCTCAATCGCGGTCCGGTGCTGTTCCTCGCGCACCGGGACGAGCTGCTGGATCAGACACTGGAGAAGTTCGCGGCCGTGTTCGACTCCTTCGGCGAGGCGGGTCGGCGGGTGACGGTGGGGCGGATTCAGGCGGAGGCGGACGACGTAGCGGCGGACTTCGCGGCGGCGTCGGTGCAGACGATTTCGCAGCCGGAACGCCTGTCCCGCTGGATGGCCGCCCACGATACGACGCCGACGCTCATCACCGATGAGTGTCACCATGCCAGGGCTGCGTCGTACATGCGGATCTACGAGGCGCTGGGGTACTTGGGCGACAAGGTGCGGGATGGCGGGCTGCACCTTGGGCTGACGGCGACGCCGTATCGAGCCGATGGGGCAGGGCTTCGCAAGGTGTTCGACGGGGTGGCGTATGCCATCGGGGTGACGCGGCTCATCGACGAAGGGTATCTCGTACCGCCGAAAGCCGTGCGACTCGCGATAGTCGAGGGGCTGGAAGAGGCGCGTCAGGGCGGGGACTGGACGGACAACGAATTGAGCGGCCTCGTCAACACGCCTTCGGTGAACGAACGGATCGTCGAGGCGTGGAAGGAGCACGCGCAGGACCGGCTCACCATCGCCTTCTGCGTGTCGGTGGAGCACGCCGAGGCTCTTGCGGCCACGTTTGAGGCAGCCGGGATAAAGGCGGAGACGGTGACCGGTGCGATGCCGAAGGATGAGCGCCGGGCGACGCTGGACGCGTTCTCGCGCGGCGAGGTCCGGGTGGTGTGCAACTACGGGGTGTTGACGGAAGGGTTCGACAGGCCGGAAGTGTCATGCCTCATCATGGCCCGGCCGACGACGAGCCACGGGCTGTACACGCAGATGATCGGCCGCGGCTTGCGGCTGGCGCCACATGTCGGCAAGACGGACTGCTTGGTGCTGGACGTGGTGGGCGTCACGGAGCTGCACCGCTTGATGACGGTGGACCGGCTGCTGACCGGGGCGGATGAAGCCGCGACGGAGGCTGGGATGGATGGGCAGGTCAGCACCGGCGGCGGAGCGGCGACGACGGCGCCAGCGGGCAAATTCCGTTGGCTGTGCGTGCGTGACGGCGTGTGGTTGGCGCGGGACTTCGCCGGGCGGTACGTGCGCGTGGAGCGGTTGCTTGGTGATGTGTGGCAGGTGGCCGCGGGAAGTTGGGCGTCGGCCAGGGAGAATGCGCGTCGGGCGGAAAGCGGCCTCGAACCAGTACCGACGGGCGTGGACGTGGTGTACCAGGGTGTGGACGCGGAGTCGGCGTGGGGTTACGCCGCGACCTATGCACGGGTGCATTTGCAGCGGCGAGCGGTGGAGGAAGGGGCGTTGTGGATGGATTTGCCTCCGACGGAGAAGCAGGTCGAGGCTTTGATGCGCCGCGGCCTGTTGCCACCCACGACGCGCTGGGAGGCGATGGCGATGTTGACACTGCCGACTCCTCGGCAGATGTCGGTGCTGCGCCGGGTGTTCGCCGCAATGCGCATGCCGGATGCGCTGCTGCCGGACACGATGGAGGAGGCGGCGGTGTTGCTGGACGCAGTGGTGCGGGTACAGCACGGGGACCGGGCGGCGTTTTTGAGGAGTTACGCAAGGGCTCTGCCGCACCGGCTGAAGCTGTTCGCGGCAGGGTCGTCCGCGATAGAAGGCGGAGCAATTGCCATGCAAGACGCGGGTTAACAGAAGGACAAACAGCCGGAAAGGACAGGGGATTCACAATGAAGCGCCTGAGTGAACTACCGGACGATGAGCTTTTGATGACGCGTGACGGCCACATCGAAACGGCGCGGGAGGTGCGGGGCGGGATATGGAACGGTATCGGCACTGGGTTCTATGCGCCGCTTCACACGGTCGAGAGGTTGGTCTGGCGGCCGAACGCGCGAGAAATGTTGGAGCAATACATCGACAGTCAGTTTTATCCGCTTGGCGAGCGCGGGCAGGAGAAATTGGAACGTGCCATGACGCAGCAGATGGTGGGCGCAATCCAGTACATCCTGGACCAGGCGTTTGGCGAGATCATCTATCACGAGCCGTTGGAGCCAGTGGAGATTGACATTGAGCCGGGAGGAGGAGCCGACGAAATGATGCGGACGGCGACGACTGACACAGGCATGGCGCTGGTGTCCCGTAGGTATCTCGACGCGCTCCGGGACGTCGTGGTCGAGGCCAAGGCGATCCGGAACGGCTGGAGCCAGGCGGGCTGGGAGGACTTCTGCGAGGCGCTGGACACGCTGGACGTGGTGGAACGGTTGGAAAAAGTAGTGGCCGACAAGCGGAGGATTGAAGCGTTGGAACGGCTGTACGAGCTGGTAAAGCGGAGGCGCGGCGCCGAGCGGGCCTTCGATGAAGCGGGGGAAGCGGGAGACGCCGAGGCACAGGTGGTGGCGTTACCGTATGTTGACTACTTCGACAGGGAGATTGAGAAGACTTTGACGGCCATCGACGCAACGAGGAAAGTGGGGTGTTGACCATGCGGCTGTATCTTTCAGGTCCGATGACAGGATTGGCAGACTTCAACCACCCTGCATTCCGAGAGGCGGCCGCGGTGTTGCGAGAACAAGGCCACGTTGTTGTCAGTCCGGCGGAGTTGCCAGGTGACAAGTGTGACCCGTGGGAGGTGTGGATGCGCAAGGCGCTTACGATGTTGCTCACCTGCGAAGCGGTGGCGTTTCTGCCGGGTTGGCAGGCTTCGCGCGGCGCTACGCTGGAACACCACGTGGCCCAAGCGCTCGGGATGCAGCGGTTCGCCTATTATTCAGGGAAGTTAAGACCGTTGACCCGGGCGAGGTGAGCGAGTGTGGAATGGCTCCAATTCATTGCGTACGGAGTGGGGTTCCTCGCCTTGTTCTATTGGGTCGGGATGGTGGAAGCCAAGCACCGTCAGCTTATGAAAGAAGCCAACGTGGAGGTCTGCCCGGATTTGGTCGCAATGCAGGAGGTGAATTACCAAGATTATCCTGACTTGATCAAATGCCGGGTGCTTACGAGTACGAGCGAATTCAACGTGTTTTTAAGTTTCATGGCGGTGGCTACGTCGTGGTGAGCAAGCAAGGACGCAGTGACCTTTGATACTCGTTGTCTTGCTTGGTTTCAGACATGCGGTGCGGCGCTAGAACAAAGGGTGCGCGCAGTTGTCCACAATTGACGCGCCCGGAAATAAGGCACGATTAAGACTGCGACGGGGGTGTTAAATCATGGCGGGACGCGCGAGAACGGCGGCGGCTCGGCGCAGGTCGCTGGACATTCCAGATCGACCGAAAATGCCAGACGTTTGTTGGGTGAAGTTCCCGGCCGTAAGAACCGCGGGTAGCATGCGTGTCACGTTTGAAAGCCTGGCGGCGCAATTGGCGCATCAACCTGCGGCCCGAAAAGTTCGTGAGGTGCTGTTGGACGACGGAATCATCCGTGTGGAGTTGGACAAGGAGGCGGCAGAGCATGAAGCGGTTTGATGGGATCAAGGTGGACAAGCGCGGCGGGCGGTGCAGGCTGTGCGGTGTGACGCTGACGGAGGACAACGGTTGGCGCTGGAGCACGCTGTGCAAGGAATGCGTTGCGGAGTACGCAGAGCCTGAAAATGTTTGGGCGTACGGGAGTGGTGTCGATGGTGGCAGCAGAACCGGGAAGGGTAAGTCTCATCCGGCAGCTTGAGCAGGCGGCGAACCGGGTAGCATGCGCCAGACGCCGGTGGGGCGACGCCACGCAGGAACCGGAGCGTGCCAACCAACTCTACGAATCCTACCGGGCCGAAGCGGACTGTCTTGCACGGCTGCTGGACGCCCTTCTTACTGGCGATGGGCTTCGTGGCGATACAACGACACCTGAAGAACGAGAACGCGCCTCGTGCGGGCGGCGAGGGGCGTACAGGAGGGGTGTGGATATGGTGATGGTGGTCGATAAGCACGGGACAATGGTGCGAGCTGGTGACCGGGTGCGGTGGACGAGCCAGTCGGGAGGCTTTTACGTCGAGCGGGCCGGACTAGTGATTGACGTGGTGCCGATAGGGTCCAGCGCCGATATGAAACTGGCGGGCAGGACGGGGAGGCGCCGGTTCGACACCGACCAGAACTGGGTGTCGGATCGGGTGCTCGTTCAGGTGGAGCGCATCAGTAAGCGCGACGGGCGAGTGCTCGGGTACGAGTTTTACTGTCCGTATGCGTCCGTCGTGGAAGTGGTCCGGAGTGAGGGAGAGCGCGAAGCTCAGGACGACAGGGCGTAGTGAGAGATCGCGGAGGTGGCCGAATCCATGCAAACACTGAAACACGTCGACTTGACAGACGTGGAGCGTAAGGCGTGTGAAGCAGTGGGCGCGCAACGAGGTTGGAATCCATGGATCCTTGAAAACGAGTTGGTCAGGCTCAAACTGGGAGAACGACTGCCCCGGCACATTCAAGATTTGGTCAATGAGGTGCTGGAATATCGTGAGCGAGGGTGACGAGATGAAACGTCTCGTATTGCCGCTTCCGCCCACACTCAACCATGCCTATCGGAACTTTGTACACCCCACTGGCAGGCGGATGCGGGTGCTCACCCGTGAGGCGGAACGGTTTCGTGAAGAGGCCGCGTGGTTGGCGAAGGCTTGGGCGGTGCAAACGGGA
Organism: Alicyclobacillus macrosporangiidus CPP55; assembly: GCF_000702485.1. GTDB lineage: Bacteria > Bacillota > Bacilli > Alicyclobacillales > Alicyclobacillaceae > Alicyclobacillus_H > Alicyclobacillus_H macrosporangiidus_B. The sequence goes on from NZ_JNIL01000001.1 coordinate 3,773,175, forward strand.
TGGGCTATGCCGTCGCCCCGAACCAAGGTGTATCTGCGGCTCTGGTACTTCTGGCCGGACTGGCGTCGGGCGGACGCGAACAACAGGGAAAAGGTGTTGCTCGACGCGTTGGAAGGTGTGCTGTACCCGGATGATCGCTGGGTGTTGGTCTGGGAGATGGACTTCGACGTCGACCGGGAGCGGCCCAGGGTGGAGATTGAGGTATCGGCAGGTGATGCGCCGTGCGCCATGTCTTCCTGATTGGTCCGATGGGTGCGGGTAAGACGACCGTGGCCCGGTGGCTGTGCGGACAACAGGGCTACACGCGGTATGCCCTGGCCTCTCCGGTGGATGCGGTCCTGGATATCGCGGCGCCGTGGCTGAAAGGCGCGAGCAAGGCGGTGCGGCGTCCGTATCTGCAGAAGGTCGGGCGGTTTCTGAGGGAGTTTCAACCGAATCCGCTGTTGTTCGCGGCGGAGGAGCGGCTGCGGACAGTGGCGGGACCGTTGGTCATCGACGATGGCCGAACGCTGGAAGAAGCGGTCTGGGCGCACCAGCAGGGTTTCGTGGTGGTGGTGCTCAAGGCGGACAAGGCCATCCGCGAGCGGCGGGTGCTGGACCGTGACGGGGAGTTGCCGGACGAGCGGACCTTCGAGGATGTCACCGAGCAGGCATGGCGGGACGCGCGGGGCATTGTGATCGACACGACCCGCATGAACGCGGAAGAGATGTGCGATGCGGTGTGGGACGTTGTGCGAGGAGGCGACGTGTGATGGCCTGTTTGTCGGATACCAGATTCGTCGTCATCGACACGGAAACTACTGGCCTGCCACCGCACGGGCGCGTCGTGGAGATCGCGCTTGTGGAGGTCGGGCTGAGTGACGGGCCAAGGGAAGTGTTCTCGACGCTCATTCATCCTGGGTGTTCGATCCCGCCCGAGGCGTCGGCGATACACCACATTACGGATCGCGATGTTGTGGACATGCCGACGCTGGATGAGGTGTGGCCGAAGGTGTTGGAACATGTGGACGGCGCCATACTCGTGGCGCACAACGCCGAGTTCGACCGCGGAATGCTCCCGGAGACGGGGCGGCCGTGGCTGTGTTCGAAGCGGTTCGCTCAACACTTGTGGCCCGACGCGCCGAATTTCCAGAACCAGACGCTGCGTTACTGGCTCGGGATCGACATCGACGTCGGGCTGCCCCACCGCGCGATGGGTGACGCCGTGGTAACAGCGCACGTGTTTCAACGCGAACTGGCAGCGTACCTGGCACGCGGGTACGAGGACGATCTAGCGGCGCTGTTTAGTTTCGTGAAAGGCCCGGTTGAAGTGCGTACGATGCCGTTCGGGAAACACCGGGGTCAGTTACTGGAGGAGGTGCCCAGGGACTACTTGCACTGGGTGCTGGAGAACGTCCAGAGGCTGGACGCGGACCTGGAGTGGAGCATTCGGCGGGTGCTGGGGAAAAGTGCATAGTCCCTGTGAGAACTGTGGACAAGTCTGTGGATAACCTGTGCACAACCCGTACTTGTCTGTGGATAAATGGAGGTGTAACGAATGTCGGAGACCGCGCGGAGGCAAGTAACTGAACGCGGGGCCGGGCAGGCGTCTGAGTGGCCTCAACTTGCCGAGACGTTTTCCGCAACGTTCGTCCGGGTGGTACTTGCAGGCCGGTATCCGCGAAACGCGGTCCGGGTGCTGTTGTTCGAGGTCCGGGACCGGGCGGGGCGCATGGTGCGAGACCATACATGGATTCAGGACGGCCGGGCGTTTCTGCGGCTGCGGTTGCGGCCAGGGGACGTGGTGCAGTTTGAAGCCGTCAGAGTTCCGTATCTGCACAAGAAGTATGCGAAAGGACAGGTCTCTGGGTGTCCTGATGTTGGGTTCGTGATTGTCGGGCCTGTACGGAGGTCAGAGTATCCGCACGGGGTGTTGGCAAATTGAACGGAGGTGAAAGCGATGGGGCGCCGGGGGCTGGAGGATTTGATTCAACAGTACGAGGAGACGTTGAAGAAGGTGAAGGAGGCGCGCAGCACATTCGAACGGTTGTCGCGGACGAACCCGCGGTACGAACGGGACGCGAAGCTGTGCGAGGGCATGATCAGGACGTTGGACTACGCAATCTGCGAGATGGAGGGGTCCACAAGGACGACACACCGGGAGATTCTGGTTGGGGACCACGAGGATCTGGATCGGTTGGCGGCGAGGCGAAAGGCAGGAATGGTGGATCAGGATTCGGAGGCGGAGGACGAGGGTTACCAGCGGGTGTTGGTGGCCTGGCGAACGATCATGACAACGCGGGAGGCGGTGTGTCTGTTTGCGTATGAGCGCGGCATGACGTTCAGTGCGATTGCTGACGCGCTTGGCGTTTCGAGGGCGTCGGTGCAGAGCTACGTCGAACGAGCGCGGAAGAAGTTGAACCAAGCGCGAGCGGTGCAGTTGGCGCTTTGGGATGAGACTCCGGAGTTGGGGGCGTGAAAGCAATGGCGATGGACAAGCAGTTAACCGCCCGGCAATTACAGCGCGAACGCGAGGCGGTAGTGAGGTTGTACGCGAAGCTGGGTGCGCTGGCCGAGGTTTGGCTGGCGACCCGGCATTGTAACACGGCGAGTCGTCAGCGCTGGCTGCGGGTACTGTACGAAGACGCGCTGGATGCGGCATACGAAGTGGCTTTGGTGTTTGGATACGAGGATCCGGTGTTGGATGGCGGCGCTGACGACAGTCCCGACCCGTGGGTCTTGTGGGAGCGGCTTTTGGGGTATGATTGGCCAAACACGGCGGAGGAGTTTGCAGAGGGGATCCAGGACCTGGTTGCTCTTGGCAGGGTGCTCGGGGTTCATGAGGCGGTAGCGTGATGTGTGTCACGCTGCGTCGGTGTCCTTGAGAACAGGTTAGTGCTGCTCCTTGTGGAGGTTTGTCACCTTTCGTCCCGGTGTCTGGCGACACGCGTAGATAGCAATTCTGCTTTTTCCTCTCGAACTACGGCATATGGCCGCAGGAGTTCAGTTCGTCAGGTACAGCGCGTGTTGGCGAAGTACGGGACTCACCCGCACGTACTGCGGCACACGTTCTGCCGGACGCTGGTGGCAAGTGGTGTGGATCTTGCGGCCGTGGCGGAATTGGCCGGGCATGCGGACGTGAACATGACGAGGCGGTACGCCAAGCCGACGCAGGAGGAGTTGGAGAGAGCGGTGGAAGAGGCGTTTTCGTCGTACAATTATTTGATGTTACGCGGAGGTGATACGGTATGATGACGGTCCGGTTCGAGCTTTTTGTGCGGGATGTTGGGAAGTCGGTCGACTTTTACGTCCGTGCTTTGGGGTTTTCTCCTGGCAAACAAAGTGAGAAATACAGCGTATTGAGAAATGGCAATGTTCAAATTGGCTTGGGGCGTTTATCGGACCTTCCCACAGATCACCCCCTTCAATTACGACATGCCGATGAGAGAGTGGGAGTTGGAGTCGAAATCGTCTTGGAGGTCGACGACGTCGAAGCCCTTTACAAGAAGGTGCAGGACTTCGGCTATCCGATTCAGGATGCTCTCACGGTTCGTCCATGGGGATTGAGGGATTTCCGGATTTGTGACCCGGACGGTTATTATCTGCGGATCACGTCGAAAGACTAAAAGCACATGCATGATTCCATGCCGCTGGCTCCAAACCTTCGCCAGCGGCGGTGACAGCCCCGTTTTGCTGTCCTGCCAGAGTGAATCGTAACGAGTGTTCCTTTAAAACGGCTTGAATACGAAAGGTTCAGCGTGTTGAACGGGTGCTTGCACCAACACTTCGCGCTAATTGATAAACAACGTATTGATTCAGACTCACGTTTTCACGTTCAGCAGCCTCAGCAAGTGCACGGTGCAGTGACTTTGGCATGCGTACCACAAAGCGTCCCGAGTAATCATCACCGTGCGTAGGTTCTGGTACAGGAATTCCCTCTTCCAAGGCAGCCTCAATCCAGGCTCGTTTGGCGTCTTCAATCATTTCATGGATTTCCTCCAGGGTGTCCGCCTGCGTCAAACACCCGGGGAGATCAGGAATTTCCGCTACGAACCCGCCTTCTTGGGCGGGGTAAAGCACGATTCGATACGGAAGACTCAAGTAGTATTCCAAATCCTTCTGCCGACTCATGTTCGATCGTCTCCTTCAAGCAGTTCGATGGCGCGTTCGACATAAATCTGCTTGACATAAGGCTTGTGAAATGGAACGACCAAGATTTGTTTTCCTCGAATATATGTGTAATGACTGGAACCGCTACGAGGCTGACGGCGGCGAAACCCCGAACGGATGAGCACTCTGTCAAGCTCATCAAAACGAACTGTCTTGGGATTGTTGCGAATCCGTTCGAGTAATTTCTCGAATTGGGTCACGTTCGCCACCTCGTATGACATTAGTATCATATGCAGTATCATTCTTCAATATTCCCTTCCTGAATGACGCCGTCTACTAAAGTACAATGCTGGCGTCATTCGAGTTGGGGGACGACGCCCATAAAACTGATTTGCCCTGCACACCCCCTCCATACGGAAGGGGGCTCTTTTTCATGCACACGCTCTTTTGGCACGACAACATTCTGTTTCTCGACAACGGGACCGCGTACGGCGTGTACCGTCTGCCTGCGTTGCCATACGAGAACCAGCCGGAAGCCGTCAAGCGCAGCATATATCGCCAGCTTGAGGTGTTCTTCCAGACGTACCGTGGCAACGGCCAGATCCTGAGCATTGCCGTGCCGATCCCGGCGGAAGAAGTGACTTCGCGCATGGCGGCCTTCAGCAAGCACCCACATTGGCGTGCACACATGGAGCTGGTGGCGGAGCAACTACGTGAACATCCTTCGTTTGAGCGCCGGACGTTCCTCATCCTGCCACTGGCTTCGCCGCTTGCCGCGGCCTGGAGCCAGGTCCTTGACCGCCCTGATCGGATTCGGGAGCGGGTCGCCGATCAGTTCCTGCGATTCTGGGGTTACACCAAACGCAAGGTGGCACGGGTGGGGTCTCCCGTGTTGACCAGACACGACATCGAGGCGGCGGCGCACGCTGAACTGCGCACGTTCAACCGCCTGCAGGCAGTCATCTCGGCGCTTATGAGAGCCACGCCGCACGAGCTGGAACTGCTGCACCGCGCTCCGTACCATCGCGGTCTGGCGCCCTGGCCGGTTGTGTTGCCGGACCCGTTGCCGCGAACGGTGACCATCGAGGGCGGCGAAGTGGTCATTCGTCCACGGCCGCTGCGCCTGGCGCTCGCCTCGGCGTCGGTGCGAGAGGACACGTTCCGGATTCGGGTGGAGCACAGTGACAAGCGGGTGTCATACCAGTCGGTGATGGCCGCGGCGAGCCTGCCGGAGCGGCTGGAGACCATTGGCGACGAGTGGCTGTACTTGCCGCTGGAGAAGTTGAACTTCCCGGTCGACGCCTGTGTGCACTTCGAGATCCTCTCGCCGCAGCGCGCCAGGGAGATTGTGTACCGGCGTAAGAAGATCGTCGCCGCCCAGGGCGAGGAGTACGCGCAGGCGGGAGACGTCCCGTGGGACATCTACGACGGGCTAGAAGACGCGCAGGCGCTGGAAGCCAAACTGAAAGCGGGCATGGCGTTCGCGGTGTTCCACGCGTTTTTCGCCGTGGCGGCGGACAGCGAACTAGAGATGCTGCGCCGGGAGGAGCAGTTGAAGGAGAAGTTGCAGGGGGCCATTCAGCTTGTGCACCCGCCGGGGGACGCCTTGAAAATCTGGCAGGCGTTCTTTCCGGGACAGTCCGGGGGCGTGGACAAGGCATGGTCGATCCCGGCGGACCCGACGATGCTTGCGGCCTCAGGCGCCTTGGGCACGGCGCAGGTGGGCGACCAGGCGGGGATGTGGTTTGCCAAGATGGCCCATAGCGGCAGGCCGGTATGGGTGGACTGGTTTCGAGCCATGCGGGAGCTGAACCGCAGCGGCGCCGCGGCGTTCGTCGGGACGCTTGGTTCGGGCAAGTCGGTCGGGATGAAGTACGGCGCTGATACGATGCTGCAGTGGGGTGCCATTGGCGCGATCACGGACCCGAAGCAAGGCGAGTATGGGGCACTCGTTGGGCTTTGGCCGAAGGAAAGCGTGTGGTGGACGTTTGGCGCGGGAAGCGACCTGCGCTTCTCGCCGTTCCGGCTTGGGCGCGACGCAAGGGAATCCAGGCTCATCGCGGAAGGGTTCCTGGGCGTGTTGCTCAACGTGACGACTCGGCGCGAGGACCAGCGGGCATCGCTCGTGCTGCAGCGGGCCTTGGCGGCGCTGTACGAGGGCGAGAAGTGGGACATGGATCACTTCCTTCTATGCCTTGACGCCGAGCGGAGGGATGAACAGCGCCGGGAGGAGGAACGGGATATTGCGGACCTGTTCCTGGGCCTGCTGGAGCATTATCGTGACGGGGAAACGGGACGGGCACTGTTTGGCAAGGACGGCGAGGACAATGTAATGGACGACCGGGCGCGGTTGGTGGTGGCATCCATCATGGGGCTGGAATTCCCGGATCCGGGAAGCGTGCCGGACGCGTGGCGAGATTCGCAGCGGTTCGCGGTGGCGATTCTGTACCTGGTGACGCAGATCGCGTTCCGGCGCTTGGTGATGGCACCGCAATCAGTGAAGAAGTTCTTCGCGGTGGACGAGGCGTGGATTCTGCGCTCGGTCCCGGAAGGCCGGGCGCTGCTCAACCGCATGTTGCTGCTTGGTCGGTCGATGAACCTGGTCCTGATGATGGCGGTACAGAACCCGGACGTGCTGCTGCCGAGGGAAGGGTCGGAGAATGACGATGTGTCGGCGAGTCTTGGGTGGTGCTTCGTGGGGCGGATCACGTCGCGTACCCAGGTGCAGCACGCGGTCCGGCTGCTCGGTCTGCCGCTGGAGGACGAGGGGGATCTGAACCACTACGTCGAGGTGTTCCAGGCGTTTGAGAAGGGTAGGGGCTTCCTCCGCGACCCGCTGGGGCGGATTGGAGAGGTGCAGATCGATGTGGTGGATGAGGGGCTGTTGAGGGCGTTCAGCACGACACCGGAATGAAGCATATTGCGAAATCAAACGAGGAGGATGTCGTTTTGTGTCGAATTTTTTAAACGTCTTTGTATGAGCAATTGCGTTCGTTGTAAGAAGGTGAGAGTTGTTGCCCTTAAAGGTACTGGATCTAACAGAGTTGGCGACGGGAAAACAGGTCTGGATTGTGGGAGACATTCACGGGTACTACGGGCTGTTCCAGCGCTTGCTAGAACTTATCGGTTACAGTCCTGATACGCACTTGATCGTAACCGTCGGCGACATGGTTGACCGCGGTGAAGATTCTCCGGCTGTGGTGCGATGGTTCCAAGAGAACGGATACGCGGTTCGAGGCAATCACGAGGACATGTGGCTGGAGATCCGCTTCTGGGCCGAGGGCCTTCCATATGACGACGGTGGTAGGCTGAACCCCGCTTGGTTGCAATGGACGCGAAAACAATCGTTTGTGAAAAACGGCATGGCAAGGACGTTGCGGCAGTTTCTTGAATCGGGGATGTCGGCCAATGAATGGCTTGATTACTTTGCTGAGCTGCCGTACGCCATCATCATCGGAGACTATCTGATTGTGCACGCAGGTGTCGATCCGCACCGGCCATTCTCTGAACAAACCTTCCAGCACTTGACGTGGATTAGACATGGTTTCGTTGATTACAGGGGTCTCATTCCGCCGGAAGCGCGCCTGGGCAAGCGGGTTGTGTGCGGCCATTGCGAAACGTTCTGGTTTGCGGAGCCGGGCAAGCCGGTCATACGACCGGATCGGGTACACATCGACATAGGCACGGCGAACGGATTGGCGTTGGCGGCGTTCTGCCTCAACACCGAGGAAGTCGTGATGGTGGACGCGCCAGGAAAGAATGAGGTGTTGGGAAGGCTTCGACCACTATCCGCCATATAAATGCTCTCGTCATGAAAGTGGTCTCATTATGCCGTCCGTTAATGTGTACCGCTACCCCGGACAATCCCATTCTTACTCCGGCCGACGTGCCTCCACACAGGGAAGATTATGAGGTCATTGGCGTGTTCAACGCCGGGGTGGCGGAAGTGAGGGACGAAGTGCTGCTGGTCTTGCGAGTCGCGGAGCGTGCCTACGCTCCTCGGCCAGACATCGGACGCGCCGGAACGGATCCTTACGACGCGAACCTTCATCAGATACAACCCGTACTACGATTTCGACCCGATGAGTTGAACTGTGGCGCGACGGTGCCACATTCGCCTGACTAAGAGAATTTGGGACCGAACCCCAGCCTGGTTCGGCCCCCTTTTTCTCTACGGGTCTTTACAAAAATACAAATAACAAGTATATTAATACTAGAAAAGGAAATGAAGGGGAGACGGTGTAATGAATTCCAATCATGTCGTATTCGTGTACGGAACTTTGCGAAAGGGCCAGAGCAACCGCCGGGTGATGAAACCCCATCTGGTGCGCGAGTTGGGTGAGGGAGTCATCCAGGGAGAGATGTACGATCTCGGTGCGTACCCGGCTGTGTCTCTCAACGGAGGAGGCATAGTGGTCGGCGAATGGGTCGAGGTGACGGACGACGGACTCGCCGCGCTGGACAAGCTGGAGGGTTATCCGCGATTCTACGGCCGAACTGTCGTGAAGGATTTAAACGGCGCGGCGGAAGGCTGGGTTTATCACATGACGGGCCGCATTCCGGCCGGCGTTCCGCGCGTTGAAAGCGGGGACTGGGTGGCCTGGCTGCGGGCGCGGAAGGAGGTGCGGGTATGAGGTGGGTTCCTCTGCCGCCGTTACGGGGGCTGAACTTCATCACGTTGTTCATGTTTGTCGGCTTCATCGCACTGTCTATCCACTACTGGGCCATCCCAATGAACTCACTGGAGTTGCCGGGATTCGCGCGCCACACGCCGGGGCGGTGGTTCTTCTATTTGTTTCTGACGTTCTTGTTCGCGTTAATGGCCTTGGTATACACGGAAATGTTCTGGAAGTGGTTGGCGCGGTTTGCCGCACGGACGGGGTGGTTCGCGTTGCGCGCGGCTTGGTGGATGACGGTACAGGCGCTTCGTGGCGTGGTGTTTGTCGCGTGCGCTGCGGTGTGGGCGATGCGGAGCGGTTGGAAGGCCGGTCGCGAAGCTCTTCTGAAGCGGCGGATCGCAAGGATGCAGAAGGGCGAGACGATTGACGTTAAAGCGGAGTGGATAGACGATGACGGTGAGAAGCGATGCGCGTAAGTTCACTATGCGAGAGGGATGGGCCGATGAAACTGAATGCCTATGAGGTGCAATTAGCCTGCGGTTGCTGTGACGCGACGGTGTATTTCAGTTCCGACGAGGCGATTGAAGCGGCATTTGCGCGTGCCGGCCTTTCATCCGTTGCTACCATCGTCGATGAAACGGGACAAGTTGTTGAAGAGGTCGATACGTTTTACGGTTGGCGGCATGCAGGGGAGCCGCGGCGTGGTCTGGAATATCTGTGGGAGCGGGCGTTTGGACGACCGGATGACGAGAAGACCGGGGGCTGATTGGATGCGGGTGTTTACGGACGCCTCTTACGACGAGAAGGCAAAAGTCGCGCGCCTGGGCGTGTTCGCTATGGATGGGTTGAGGACGGAGCGCACAGGGTTGTTGCTTCAGCAGACGCCGGATTCTACACTTGCGGAGTTGTTGGCCGTGTTGACAGCAATCCATGTCGCCAACGACCGGCAGTGGAAGGTCGAATCCATCTGTTTGGACAGTCAAAGCATCGTCGGGCTCATCCAGCGCAATGAGATGTCTTCACTTTGTGCGCGGTTGCCAAACAACATTCGGATGGACGTGCAACTGTTGCCGGTGATCCATCGCTTGGTTCCGATTGAACACGTGCCAAGGCAGCAGAACGTCTCGGCGCATGCCCTGTCGCGCGAGCCGGTGGTACAGGCGGCAGTGTTTTCGGAGTACCTGAATTCGCTCAGCGCGGGCCAGCCGTGTCTCCGGTTTCTGCTGCAACAAGGCGAGCTGTCTGAGGACAAGCCCACGCAGGCGGGTGTCTTCTTGCAGCCGACGGCGTTTGGGTTCTTTTTGGCGCATGAGACATACGCGGTTGATGCGATTCATCGGCAATGCACATGTCCCGAGTTCGCAGCGTCCGGCAAGTGTGCGGACGTCGAGGCGGCTGTGCAGGCCATGAAGGACGCGGTGGCGATGGCGGAGGCTGAAAGGAGTGCCGTGCATTGACACTGGAGTGGCGCATTACGGCGGCGGTATACTGGTGACAAACGGAGGTCACGATGAGACTGGCGAGAAACGCAAACGACATTGTTGCAAAGCATTTGACGGGTGCGGTGCCAAATGGCGCCCTGGATGTGATCGGCATCCACGACGCGAACGTGGTGCGCGCGCTGCCGACGGAGATCCCGAAGGTCGAGGTGCGGCAGGAGTTCGTCGACATTCTGTTCGAGCTTGACGACGGCCGCCTGCTGCACATTGAGTTTCAGTCCACCCGCGAGCCCACGTTGTACCGGTTCGCTGCATATGACCTAGCGATTGGCGAGAAGCACCGACGCAAGGTGCGAACCGTTGTCTTGTACACGGGCGATGTTCATGATGCTCCAGCCGAACTGGATGTCGGGACGGTTCGGTATCAGGTTGAGAACGTCTATTTGAACCGGATGGACGGCGATGCCGTGCTGGAGACAGTCAAACGGCACTTGGACACCGGCGATTGGACGGAGCGGGATCGGGTCCGGTTGTCGTTTGCGTTCCACATGCGGTTCGAGCGCCGGACGCTGGACGAGGCGTTCGGGGAGATTGTGGAGTTGGTGCAGCGTCTGCCGGATCGGGAGGAGCAGAATTACCTGGCGGCGCTGATCCTTGGATTCAGCGCGCGGGTTCTGGCGCCGGAGCAGAAGGAACGGCTGAGGGAGGTGTTGAGGATGACGGATCTGCTGCGGGAGTTTGAAGAGGAGTTCAAGGACAAGTGGATGCAGCAAGGGTTGCAGCAGGGATTGCAGCAAGGACGGAAAGAAGGCAAGCGGGAAGTAGCCGAGCGGATGTTCCGCAAAGGCGCATCCGTTTCCGACGTGGTGGAGTTAACGGGGCTGTCGGAGGAAGAGGCGGAGGAGATTCGTCGGAAGGTGAATTGAGGGACGAGTTATGGAATATCGACGTCAAACGGTGGCTGAGTATTTTGCGCAAATCAGAGATGAAGATGATTTTTTCATCGCGAAAGGCAACTTCTTGGATGACTTTTACTCCGCCAATGACGAGGAACGCGCTCGGATGGTCAGTCAACCCATTCCGAAGGAACTGGTTACGCCGGAGAACAGGAAGTATGCCTCATACTTTGCCGCGATGGTTGATTACCTGTGTTGGCATTATGGCCTCAGGTGTCCGGACTGGGTTCAGGATTTGGACTATCGGCTTCCAGAGCCATGGTTTTTGTATGAGAACTGGCGGTTTCGGGCCTGGCAGTTGGTGATGACCCCCGCTGCGTTCATCGCTCGTAACATTTTCACAGGTGATGATCCAGTGTCGAGGGTATAAAGGACGATGATTGCATGGATAGCAAGGAGATTTTGCGGTATCTGAAACTCGTTCAAGCGTGGCGATATAGTGCTGGCTGGCGGCGCTGTGATGTTGCTCGTAGTTAGAAGCCGCCAAATGACTAAAGATGTGGACGCATATTTGGGTGAGAACGCCGAGGCAGTACGAGAAGCGGCGAGGCGGGTGGCTAGACGGGAGGGCCTGGATGAGAATTGGTTAAACGACGGTGTAAAGGGCTTTTTTTATGGAACGCCCCCGCAAACGGTCGTTGCCGAATTCCCAGGTCTTCGAGTTTACTCGGTGACGCCGGAATACATGATTGCGATGAAAGCAGTGGCGGGTCGAGCAGAAGACGTTCGAGATTTGAAACATCTTGTGAAGTTTCTTCGGCTCAAAAACAAAGAACAAGTTCTTGAGATTATTGAAAAGTATGTTCCGCCGCGATTGTTGACGCCGAAAATTCAGTATATCATTGAGTCTCTGTTTGATCATGAAGATGAGCAGGTTCGGGCTCCATTTGAGAATGCTTCGTCTCGAAAGATTAGGCGGAGAGTGTGCAGCATTCGTTGTCAAACATCCACTGCTCCGGTTTCCACCTGTCGGTGTATATGTGGAGGAAAGAATCACGGCACCAAAGCGCGTCAACGATTACCCTGATGTGATGAGCCTTTTGAAAGGGTGAGTCGGTGAGCGATGTAGTGGAGTTGACGGTATTGTCGGAGGAAGAGCCGGAGTAGAGATTCCACGGACAGTGAATTGAAGAGCGGGCCTTGATGGAGGTGACGCTAATATGTCCAGGTCCAGGAACAAACGAAGAAAGATCATCAGGGAAAGCGGCCTCGACCCGACCGTTTCCCGTCTAGTGTGGAGTCGCAAACCGCAGACGCAAACGGTACCAAACAAAAAAGCCGAAGAGCGCCGCACTTTCTGCAGGATGAAGCAGAAGGGCGGCGCGTTTGTTTTGCCATGCAGTGCTCCTCTTCGTGAGGAGGGATGCTTGCGTGGTGCTCGAACTCGTCGCGTGGTACGGAGTCTTGGGCGGGGTGATTGTCAGCGCGCACTTCTTTCAGGTCGCCGTGGTTTGGCGCGTATTGGCCGGAATCGGGTACTTGGTTTTGTCGTATCTCTGGTACCTGTCGCTGCGCCGCAAAGATCCGTCCGTCAGCGACCCATTCGGGGCATTGATGGGCGCAGGGTACACTGCCGCGGTCTGTCTCGGCTTGACGTTCGCCGCATTCGTGCCGGTTCAGGCGCTCGTCGTTGGGTACATGCTGTGGTCGTGGGCGACCAGTTCGTACGCGGGCACGTTTGCCTTTCGGAAGAAGGAGGGGAATCGGCTGGAGATGCTTGCCGTGGTCATTTTCCCGCACGTCGTCGTCTGGGAAGACTGGTGCCTGAGGAAGCAGGGCGTATGTTGAGCGGGCTGAAGGGATTGGTGGTCGGGCTGTTTTGCTTGGAATGGAACCTGCTGCCTCACATGCGGCAAGGATGGTTAGCGGTTACGGTGTCGCTGCCGTTTATTTGGCATGCCCAGATCCTGATTCACGAACTCGGACACTACGTGTTTCGACGGCTGTTTGGCGTGCCGACGAGGCGGATGGTAATCGGGTCGGGGCCGCTGATGTTTCGGATCAAAGGCTTCGAGGTTCGGTGGATTCCGTCCGGCGGGGAAGTCACTCCGGAGATCTACTGCTTTGACATTCCGGTCAAGAGAAAGATTTGGGTGTACCGGGGCGGGGTTCTGGCGAACGCTGTGACGATGCTGCTGTGGCTCAAGAATCCGGTCTGGTTGACGCTGAATCTGGCAGTGATTTGGGCGAATACCCGAGTGGAGGTCTTTCCTGAGAAGCAAACGATGACGGACGGCGCATGGATCGCGCTGCTTGGCGGCAGGTTTAGGCTGCCGGGAGGATTCGATCCGTGCGCGAAACGGGAGGAAAACAAACATGTACCAAGTAGCGTTCGCTAAACGGAGAAAGCGAACTCATGGATTGTTGAGCAGCCAACATGGTAAGAAACCCTCAAACTCACGCGCCGCAGGTATTTGACCGGGCGGCGTGTTTGTTTTGCCATGCACGCCTTCATATAGCGAGAACACCGTGCTTGGGAAGCGATGTGCGATGAACACGGATCTGCTGATTGCGGCTGTGCAAGGTGCTGGGCGTTTCGGACGGCACTGCGGCGCTCGTGGCGTTGTCGCACACGGAGCGCGAGTTCGGCGTGGATCTGAGCGACTTTAAGCGGTTGGTGCGCGAGGATGATACCGAAGAGACGTTCTCCCCGACGGAGTTGGGCAAGCGGATGGTGCCACCCGTGTCGGCGAAGCAGGTCAATCGGATGTTGGCGGATGCGGGGCTGCAACAGTGGGATGAGGCGAGCCGGGAGTGGAGGCTGACGGATGCGGGGAAGCCGTACACAAAACTGCTACCTGTCGAGGTGTCTCATTCAGGGTGTGAGGAAGGAAGACCACCATCGAATGTAGAATCAATTTCCCTGTTGGAATTCAGGGCTTAGAATGGGTGAGTCAGGTGACGTTTTGGGAGCAATATGAGGCTTTAGAGCAACAAGCATCGTCTCCTCAGGAACGTGGCCGGTTATTTGAACGATTTTTGCTGGCGTTTTTGCGTGATGGGCATTATCCGGGAGCTCGATTCTTGTGGGTGAAAACATATCAGGACTGGATGATAGATACTTACCCAGGGTATTCACTGCAGGATGAAGGAATTGACTTAGTGGCCGAGGACACCGATCACAACCTCTGGGCCATTCAGTCCAAGGACCATCGCGCTCCTGTAGATTGGCGCGAGCTTTCCACATTTGTCGCGTCTGCGACGTCTCCGCGATTTTCGTTTGCGAAGCTCCTGGTGGTTGCAGTGGGGGGCGTCACGCGCACTGCAGAAGCACGCTGCCAGGAGCGCGGAATTGCCGTTTGGACGGGTGACGACTTTGAGCAAGCCGATGTCAATTGGGAACGCTTTACGTGGCGCGCTTCCGATAAGCTTGTTCGGCATGCACCAGCCGTTTTACGCCCGTATCAAGAGCGAGCCATCGAGGCGATTCTCTCGGGGTGGCAAGAAAATGACCGCGGAAAATGCATCATGCCCCCCGGAACTGGCAAAACGCTCGTCGCGTTACGAATAGTCGAGCGCGTTGCTTGTCTTGGTGACCTTGTACTCTTTTGCGCTCCTTCGATTGCGCTCGTGAACCAGACGATTCGAGCTTGGAAACGTGATACTACTCTTCCGCTGCGCTTTGTTGCGGTAACATCCGACCGGGGTGTCGGACGAAATGACGAAACAGGAGACATTTCGCTCGTTATCCCGCCGACGACGAACGCAGACATGCTCGCTCGCGCAGCAAAGCCTGTCTTAGATGCGATCACAGTTGTCGTGAGCACGTATCAGTCGCTACAGGTGGTTGCCGATGCGCAACAGCAAGGATTGCCGGTGTTTCATGTGGCAATCGCAGACGAAGCGCATCGTACAACGGGCGTTACGCGAGAAGAGCAGGATCCGTCGGGCTTTCTGATGTTCCACGATGATGGAAAAATCCAGGCCAAACGTCGGCTCTACTTGACGGCCACACCACGTATTTTCACCGAAACTCTGCGAAATAGGCTTTCTGGAGAAGGCGTACAAACCTATAGCATGGATGATGTTGAGGTCTTTGGCCCCGAGTTCTTCCGCTACAGTTTTCGTGATGGCGTCGAAGACGGCTATTTGGCTGACTATCGAATTCGAGTGGTCATCTTTAATGAGCAAAATGTTCAGCAACAATTTGTTGAATGGCTTCAAGAGTCGGATGCACCGTCAATCCCCCATCTTGTCCGAGTTCACGCGTTGTGGAAAACATTGCATGACACATCTGTGCAACCGCCGTTGCAACGTCTCATTGCGTTCGTTAACTCACGAGCGAGATCGCGAGAAATTGTTGAGACGTGGCATAAGTACGCCGACAAAATGAGTGATGAATATCGAACATTTGTCGCTCACATGGATGGAACCATGTCCATGCGCGAGCGGAGCAGGCTCCTTCGGTGCCTTGAAACCTTGTCTGATCCAGAGGGGAACCTCGTAGAACACGTGTTGATCACGAATGCCCGTGTACTCACGGAAGGTATCGACGTTCCTGATTTGGATGCTGTCGTATTTTTGGAACCGCGCAAAAGTCAGATTGATGTGATTCAGGCCATTGGTCGTGTGGTTCGCAAACCAGCAAATCGGCCTGACAAGATCGGGACGATTCTGGTGCCTGTGATTTTGGATGTCGATTCGAACGCAACCGTTACTGAGGAACAACTTGAAGAACTCATTTTGCCACAAGAAGAGGCTTTCCGTCCGCTGATTCAGATCATCAACGCACTGAGAGCGTTGGATGATGCGGCGGATGTGCGGATTCGGAAGTTGCTGCAATCGCATGAAAGCAACGATTCAGGTGAGTCTGGCGGGGAAGAAATTCAACTTCATTTGGATCTTGAAATGCCTGAAGAACTGCAAGCACAGGTTCGACGCGCCATTACAACAAAACTCGTGGAACCCGTTCAGGATCGCTCGTATTTCGCGGCATTCCAGGACATTATTCATCAGGTTGCGCAACGTTTACGTACGCAACTGGATACTGTGTTGCGGTCATTTGAATTTGATATGTTCGCGGAAGCCCAGGCGGCTTTCCGAGATTATGTCGAAGCGTTAAAAGAGGTGCTTCATCCGAATCTCCCTGAAGAGGATGCAAAAGACTTCTTGGTGCAACATTGGATTCTGGCGCCAGTGTTTTCGTCATTGTTCCCTGGTGATGATCTAATCGAAGCACCGGTTGCGAAGGCGTTTGATCGAATCACCCAGGCGTTTGAGGCGTTCTTGGAACGTGAACGTGCAAGCCTTGAGGATTTTTATCGTCGAATTCGCCGCCGTGCAGAAGGCATTACGACGCATGCTCAGCGTCAAGAGTTGTTACGGCAGTTATTCGAGACACTGTTCCAGTCGGTCTTTCCACGCGCGGCCGATCGCTTGGGCATCGTGTATACACCCGTCGAGCTTGTCGATTTCTTGTTGAACAGCGTCGACGTTGTCCTTCAGAAGCATTTTGGCAAGACGATGGCGTCGTCTGGAGTGACGATTATTGATCCATTCGCAGGCACTGGGACGTTTCCAGTGCGCATGTTGAATCGCTGGGATAAGGACACAATCCAGCGTAAATTGGCAGAACGCGAGTTTTGGGCAAATGACGTCCAGTTGTTCGCATACTACTTGCTGATGACCAACCTGCGCTGGACGATTCGCGAGCAAACTGGAGAAGATCCGGGATGGAATCTACCGGTGTTGTGGGTCGATTCGTTCCAGCTTCAAGAGGAACACGGCAAATGGCATACAGAGTTCTTTTCTGATGATTATACTGAGCTGATGCGTGCGCAACGCGATGCAGCGATTACGGTGGTGGTGGGAAATCCGCCGTGGAGAGCGACGCAGCGTCGTGAAAATGAAGCCAATCAAAATCTGCGTTACGAACGATTGGATCAGCGGATTTCTCAGACATATGCTGCGAGTTCTACAGCGCAAAATCGAAACAGCTTGTACGACTCATACATTCGTGCTTTTCGTTGGGCTTCCGATCGGCTAGGCGCTCAAGGTGTCATTGCGTTTGTGACCAACGCAGGTTGGATCGACGGCAATGCTATGGACGGAGTGAGAAAAACTCTTGTTGAGGAGTTTACATCGATTTATGTGATCAATCTTCGAGGAAACGTGCGCGGTGCGATTCGGGCGCACGATCGAGAAGGGGCACGACAAGAAGGGGAAAGTGTCTTCCCAATTCAGGCC
Source organism: Alicyclobacillus macrosporangiidus CPP55 (assembly GCF_000702485.1). Taxonomy (GTDB): domain Bacteria; phylum Bacillota; class Bacilli; order Alicyclobacillales; family Alicyclobacillaceae; genus Alicyclobacillus_H; species Alicyclobacillus_H macrosporangiidus_B. Next base: position 3,790,464 of record NZ_JNIL01000001.1, read on the forward strand.
GGCGCAGCGCTGGTAGTGTTGGTGAAAGATCCAGCGCATACAGGTTCCGCAGAAGTTTTTTATCATGATATCGGCAACTATCTCAGCCGCGAGGATAAATTGGCGAAAATCCAAGAATTTCATGATGTGCAAGGCGTACCGTGGACTCGAATTGTGCCCAATGCGGCAGGGGATTGGATTAACCAGCGTAGCGATATCTTTGCGTCCTTTTTGCCTCTTGGAGGCGATCGTTCATCACGGGATGTGAAGATATTCGATATTCATTCAGCAGGAGTACAGACAAATCGAGATGCATGGGTTTACAATTTTTCCCGAGAAGCGGTTGCGCGAAACATGCAAGCGATGATTGCAACCTACGAGTCTCAATTGGGAAAACCTGAATCGGAACAAGACAACGATCCGCGAGCCATTAGTTGGAGTTCAAGTCTGAGACGGCACGCTGTAAACGGACGACGAAGTCCTTTTGCTTCTGAAAAGATCCGGCCAGCATTGTATCGGCCGTTTGCAAAGCGGTGGTTGTATTTTGATCCAGTGTTTAACCATCGTGTATATCAACAACCGCGCCTCTTCCCAAGTCCGGATGCAGAGAATCGGGTGATTGTGGTACAAGGGGTTGGGGGGAGTCGCACGTTTGCCTGTTTCATTACGGATATGCTTCCGGATGTGCAAATGATGTCAAATGGGCAATGCTTTCCCTTATACATTTACGAAGTTTCGTCGTTAGCGCAGAATGACTTGTTTGCCAACGAAGAAAGTGTGCTTTCTCGGCGAGAGGGTATCACAGATGCCGCGCTTACTCAGTTTCAACAGCACTACAGTGATCTGAACATCACCAAAGATGATGTATTCTACTACGTCTATGGCGTTCTTCACGCCCCAGACTATCGCGAACGTTTCGCTGCGGATTTGAGGCGGGAGTTGCCGAGAATCCCGTTTGCGCCGGACTTTTGGGCATTTAGTGGAGCGGGTCGCGAGCTTGCAGAGTTGCACATCCACTATGAGGTGGAGCCATATCCGTTGGAAGAAGTTGTCGCAAGAAACGCACCGGATGATCCGTGGGAGAAATACAGAGTAGAGCGTATGAGATTCAACGAAGATCGCGCGTCTGTTGTTGTGAACGAATGGATCACCCTTCGGGGTATACCGCAAGAGGCATTCCAGTATCAAGTGAACGGGCGATCTCCGATTGAGTGGGTCGTGGATCAATACCGCATTCAACAGGATCGAGCGAGTGGCATCATCAACGATCCCAATGCCTGGGCCCGTGAGACCGCCCAAAATCCGCGGTACATTGTGGACTTGGTGAAACGCGCTGTGCGTGTAGCTGCGGACACAGTCAAGATAGTGGAGCAGTTGCCTTCGGCTTTGGGGTCATAACGCGGATTCTGCCCTCCACACCCCTCGGACAAGAACGTCGCAACGACGAAGTACGCGATTTGCTGGAAACTGGCTGTGTTGCAGCAACTCAAACACTGAGACGCGCCGGGAGAACCGGCGCTTTCGTGTTTGGATGTACATGACAAGGAGGGATGTCAAATGGATACGCTTGGCAAAATCTTTTCGTCGGAGAACAAGGGTCTCGAACGGGCTACATTGGGCGAGGTGTACGAGCAAGCGGAGAAACTCTGCGCCAACGACCTATCCGTGGACGATATCGCACGGGACAAGCAATGGACCGACTGCCGGATTGAAAAGTCAGGTGACAAATATCGGATCATCGGCCATCGCGAATATTGGGACGGCCGAATCAGCCGAACTCCGTCAGTGATTGAGGAAGGCACTGCGGATACGCTCGTCCCTGGCATGGTGGATATTGCGCGGACATGGCAGGCAGCGTGGCGATACCATCCAGACCTTGCTCCTGCACCGTGCTTCACGGAAGTGGACGAGTTTGCGCCCATCCGAAGCGCGAGATCGTCGCATTCGGAAGGTAAGGCGCCCGCTGGTTCCTCAAGCGCCGATATGTGCACTGGACGGCGCAGACGTCGCGCGTCGTGCTCAATCCGGTGCCAGACGTCAACCGCGCCGGTGTCCACCTGTCGCTGTTCGTGCGGCGGGAAGACGCACGGTGTTCGGGCGGGAAGGAAGCCTTGAAGGAACTCATGCGCTCTGCACTCTGTCTACCAGGCATCAGGCTGGATCTGACGATGTAACACGATGGAAGCATAGGCCCAACCGTCGCTTTCGTTTTGCCCTGCACCCCGCTTCCCGGTGAAGCCAAACATCCTTCACCGGGAGGGAACCGAGATGAGCAACTGCCTACGTTGTTCCAGAAAGTTATTGGCGGTGCTGAGTATCCGGCGTGGCGTCGGGCCGGTGTGCGCGAAGAACCTGCGCCGCGACGCCGGGCTGGAGCCGAGGATTCCAAGGGGCTGGAGCGCGCTGACCGACGAACGGGTGCAAAGGTTCCTGCGCCGACCGTTGGTTCGCACCGATGTCCCGGACGAGCACGCGCCGTTGATGACGACGCAGGGTGCGATGCTGCACCTGGCGCCTTCGATCCGGCCGTTGGAGGAGTATTCAGTCGAGGAGCTGCATGAGGCAGCACAGAGGGTTCCGAGGCACCAGTACACCGCGTTTGTTGACGAGCCGTACCGCGGCCCAAACAAGGAACTGTACATGCGGGCACGGGCGCTGGGCTTGAGCGAAGCGGGCGCCGCTCGGTGGGCGGATCGGGGCGCGCCGCTGGAAGGGGCGGTCGAGGCGGACGAGGCGCCGCTTCAGGACGAGCTATACGACGCAACGGCCCTGGATCAAGGAACCGCGGAGCAGGCGTTCGTCACGCGCAGCCGGGACGAGCGGGTACGGCAGGCGTATGAGCGGATGAACCGACTGCTCGACGAATTGTACGACTCGGACAAGTTCCGGGAGTACCTGCGATTCGTCGCTTCGATGCCGAGGTACAGCTTCCACAACCAACTGCTCATTTTCAGCCAGCGCCCGAACGCGACACTGGTGGCCGGGTACAAGAAGTGGACCGAGATGGGCAGGCATGTCATGCGAGGCGAGAAGGGGATCAAAATCTTCGCGCCGTTGTTCAAGAACGTCGAGGAGACGGACGAGAACGGCGAAACAGTGGTGGTGCGGCGCCTGTCCGGGTTCAAGCTCGTGACAGTGTTCGATGTTTCCCAAACAGAGGGGAATCCGTTGCCGACGCTGGACGTGAACATGAACATTGAGGGCAACCGGCACCAGGCACTGTATGACCGCCTTGCGCGGGTAGTGAGCCGCACGATTCCGATTGAGCACCTGCCCGCCGAGCGGATGGATGGAGCGCGCGGGTGGTACGACCCGGATGCCGGGAAGATCGCGTTGAGCCAAGGCAACACGCCAAACCAGAACGCGAAAACACTCATCCACGAGTATGCGCACGCGCTTCTGCACACGTCCGACGCCGGGCGACGATTGCCCCGCCAGCAAAAGGAGGTCGAGGCCGAGGCGGTGGCGTTTATCGTATGCGAAGCGTTCGGGTTCGACACGTCGGACCAAAGCGTCGGGTATGTGGCTGGCTGGAGCGGTGGGAACAAGCGGCTGTTCCGCGAGAGCATGGAGCGGATCACGCGGACGGCGCGTCAGATCATCGAGGAGATCGAACGCGAGTCCGAGGCCGAGGCAGAGAGGGCGCGGAGTTTGAGCGCGTGACGGCAGCGGGTTGCGCAATTCCGCGAATGGCCGAATCCTAGGTTGGTGGGCTGTGCTATCATTACGCGGTGAGGGAGGGGACGGTTCATGAGAATGCGTCGCTGGGTATTGATGACAGCCGCCTGTCTGTTCCTTGTTCAGCCCACGATTGCTGACGCGGCCACCTATCGAGGCGGAAGCACCTACTCGTCTAGAGTGTCGAGTTCTTCCACGTTCAGTGGCGGTTCCGCGTATCACTCCAGTTATACTGCTCCGTCGTTAAGTGCTGGCACTGTATCGGGAAGCCGGGGTGCAGCCGGGGCGACGGCGGGGTCCGGTTCCTCGTACCGTTCCGGGTACACCGCCCCGTCTTCGAGCGTTGGCACGACAACCGGTTCGAGTTCCACGTATCATTCCGGCTACAAGGCGCCGTCGCCAAACGTCAGGACGCCAACCTCCGGGTACTCGTCGGGCACGGTGCAGAGGCCGTCGCTGTCGGCCGGGCACGTAGCGGCATTCGGAGCGGGGATGTTGCTTGGCAGCATGCTGCACCCGTTCGGATGGGGATGGTCTGCACCATACGCCGCAGCTCCGGTGTACGCGTCCGGGGGAATCGGAGCGACACCTGCTGGGATGGCAGCGGCTGCTCCGGGGTGGTCATGGGTTGGCACGATTCTTGACTTGGTTTTGTTGGCCGCCGTGGTGCTGGCCATCGTGGCACTGGTACGGCGTCGTCGAAAGAAGAGAGCGGGCGTGTTCGCCACAGTGTCGCCGGGGGCGGCGGGTGACTCGGGGGCTGGTATGGCGATGTACTTGGATGAACAGGCGATGGTCGATGCCTGCTGCGAATACGTCGCGCGGAGGGAAGGCTGTCCACCACAGCAAGTCGAGGTTGACCTGCAGTTCGACAATGGCCGGTTTGCGGCGGATGCGAGAATCGGCGGATGGCGGCACAGGCAGTTGAGTCAGCAGGACATGGTGGACGCCGTGGCGGAGTTTGTTGCGGAACGTGAGGGCGTGTCGCCGCACCGGGTGCGGGTGGACTTGCAGTTTTCTGAACAAAACGGGGTCACCGCGGATGCCGTGGTGGTGTAGGGGAAGTCAGTAAAGAGTTCAGGGCGCCGTGAGAGACGGCGCTTTTGTTTTGCCGTGCAAGCCTCTTAAAGGTGAGACTTAGACGGGAGGCGGTGTGTCTGTGCTGTTTCACATTTCGTTGCCGTTATTGAATGCCCTTTTAGCGGTTATCATCGGTGGTCTTTGTATGGGAGACGAACCGCGATGAAAGGGGTTGACGGTACTTTTCTTTCCGTTCGTTGTTCATTTGACCATTGTCATTTTGAATTACGATGTTTGCAGATTTGATTACGATATTCGCCGTTATATTTTTGGGCTCGTTTTCGGTTGCACCCGCTATCCATGCAACGAGAAGAATGAGAGCGAAGATTGGGTACGGGTAAACGAGCAGTTTGGGATAAGTTGCCACATGTGCTACGGGAATGGAGAGCAGAATTTGAAAGGCGTACAGGTTCCACCACCAGAGGGAGCTTCGCAGAAACCAACCCAGGCTAACCCTGGTGCTTCTGGACCAATTCTGTTCAGCACGTTCCTGCCACGATGGGATGAGTACCATCAGAATACGCCAAATTAGCCAAAGAGACGTCATAATGGTTGCTAATTTATTCCATGCTGAAATCAAAGCTACCGCAATGGATATCCAAGTGGTCAAGGATGAGATATGGACCACGGATATGAGACTTATTTGGAACGGTTTTAGTATGGCAGGGTCGTAGTGATAGGCGAACCAGGTCAAGAATGCGAACGGAAACAACGCGTCTTCTTTCTTCACCAAATTCCCGACGAGTTGTGATGTCCTTTCCATCAAAAGCTTCTCCCAGGTGGTGGTAATCAACTATGTCATTAGAGCCGTTGGATTTCGTAAATTTCTTTACATTCGTCTACCTTTTGATGACCCTTGGCAAAATACTGTCGAAGAAAAAGAAGAATTGGAGTCTGTATATGCAAAAATGGCTTATTCCCATGTCGATAGATTATCAAAAGGGTGTGGAACCAGCAATGAACATGCGCATTCGTCTGCGCGAAGCACGCGAACGAGCCGGACTAACTCAGAGCGAATTGGCAAGATTGAGCGGAGTGTCGCAGAGCCATATCAGCGAGATTGAGACTAATCGGACGGCGCCCACGGTGTTTGTGGCGAAAAAGCTGGCGCGAGTGTTAGGGGTTTCCGTTGATGATTTGATTGAGGAAGAGCCAAATGAGATGACGGAGCTTTTGCGGGAGGTTGAAGAAAAATTCAAGGAGAAGTGGATTCAACAGGGTAAGCGGGAAGTGGCGGAGCGGATGTTTAGCCAGGGGGCTTCTGTGGCCGACGTGGTGGAGTTGACGGGGCTGTCCGAGGAAGAGGCGGAGGAGATGAAGAGGGTCAATCAACGTTGAGGGTCGCTGCCGATGCGGTGACTGACAGAACAGAGTTCAGGGCGCCGTGAGAGACGGCGCTTTTGTTTTGCCCTGCAAGCCTCCGACGAATGAAGAAACATTGCTCACAGGAGGCTGAAGTCGCGTGAATGCGGACGTGTTGTTGGAAGTCCGGGAGCTGCGGGACCATTTGGCGGACAGGGTGGACGTGTTGAACAAGGTCAAGGCGTTGTCGCTGCTACCTGATGGTGTGAATGCGACGGTCGAGATGGTGGCAGGCTATTACGAGGTTGGTATCGAAGCTATCAAGTCCGTAATCAAGGACCACCGCGATGAGCTTGCTGAAGATGGCTTGAATGTATTGAGCGGCGCAGAATTACAAGAGTTTGTCAGGTCTTTTGGGGACCCGGCAAATCTTGGACTGTCTTCGAAGGTTCGGTCACTAACTTTGATTCCCCGACGTGCCATCCTCCGAGTTGGCATGCTGCTGAGAGATAGTGACGTGGCCAAGACGGTTCGCACGTATCTGCTCAACGTCGAAGAGGAAACTCGGGCGTCTGCGCCGCAGGTTGTGGCCCGAGCCGTCAACCGCATTTCGTGGCGGAACATTGTCACAGCGGTCAATCAGAAGAAACGCCTCTGCAAACTGTTGGGCGTGTCGGACGGGACGGCGGCGCTCGTCGCGTTGTCGCACACAGAGCACGAGTTCGGGGTTGATTTGAGCGAGTTCAAGCGTCTGGTGCGCGAAGACGATACGGAGGAGACGTGTTCGCTTACGGAACTTGGACGGAGGATGAATCCGCCGATGTCCGGCAAGAAGATGAACCGGCTCTTGTCGGAGGCGGGTTTGCAGCGCTGGGTTGAGGCCGATAGGGAATGGACGCTAACCGACGCGGGCAAGCGGTACGCGAAGTTGATGCCGGTGGAAATTTTCCACCCGGATCGCCGGGTTTCGACGACGAAGTATGTGATTCGGTGGAAGGCGTCGGTCTTGGAAGCGTTGAGGGTGCGGGTTTGACGACATGCGTGGCCGCCCACTGACATGGTGAGCGGCCTTTTGTTTGCCATGCAACCTTGGCCGTGCTGCTAATTGAGCGGGACGGTTTTTGTTTTGCCATGCAGTGCGCGGTTGTGTGGGACGGATCCTTTCGCGCAAGGGGGTAATGTTTCTTGTTGGTCGAGATCGACAAAATCGTCGTTGAAGGCCGCATCCGCAAAGACTTTGGCGATTTGCAGGAGCTGGCGGATGATATTCGGGAGAACGGACTAATCAATCCGCCGGTAGTCACGCCCGAGCTTCGACTTATCGCAGGGGAAAGGCGGTTGCGGGCCTGCAAACTCCTCGGCTACGAGCAGATCGAAGTCCGGGTCATGACGGTCAAGGACTATGAACACCAGCTTCGGCTGGAGATCTCCGAGAACGAGAATCGAAAGGAGTTCACTTTCTCGGAGCGGGTTGAGTGGGCGCGGAGGTTGGAGCAGGTCGAGGCGTTGAAGGCGAAAGAACGGCAACGCTCAGGGGTTCAGGAAAAATTACCTGAAGGGTTGTCCGGACAAACCCGAGACATTGTTGCCGGGCAGGCTGGTTTCGGTAGCGGTCGCACATATGAGAAGGCAAAGTTTATCGCCGATCATGCGGACGCCGAAACCATCCGCAAGTTGGACGAAGGCGAGATCAGCATCCACCGAGCTTACGAGGAGACCAAACGTAAGCTGGCGGAAGCCGAACGCCGCATCGCCGAAGCGGAGCGTCAGCGGGAGGAACTGGCGAGGGCGGTGGAGGCCGCAAGGTCGCGGGAGCGGGAATTACTGAGCGAGATGGAGCAACGGGAGCAAGAGTGGCTTGATGAGCTTGAACAGGCCCGAAATGAGCGGCAAGTTGTGGTAGAGGAGAAAATTGTTCCGCCGGACGATTACGAATCGTTGAAGGCGCGTGTGCAAGAACAGGACAGGCAAATTGCCGAACTTTCCCGCGCGGCGATTGAACAAGGGCTTCGGGACAAGGTTCGGTATGTTGTAGCGGATCTTCACCAAACGGTTGTGTCGCATCGGGCGAAGATGCAAGCCCGTTTGGCGGAGCAGGAGCCAGACGGCTGGGCGCCTGACCCTGGAACTGCCGCCGTCATCAGGAACTGTATCGAAGCGCTGGAGGAGACGATTCGCGAGTTGGAAGCGCTGTTGGTAATAGAGAAGAATCGGGGCGCGGAGGTGACGGTCGATGGAGAATTCGCTGTCCTTGCTTGATCCGGTTGCCTTTGCTCAAGCAGAGATCCAACGCCGGGTAGAATGGGAACTGGATGTCGCACACGAGATTTTCCTGGCCCGGCGCTGCGTGCGGATTCACTACACCGATCTAATGGACAGTGTGCCAGAGGGGACGGCGAGCAAATCCATGCTGCTTGCCTGGCTGCGCGATTATCCAAACCGCTCTGGTGTGCTCACGCTGTATATGCAGGCGCACCCTGATCACTTTTCAGAAGGAGTTTGGCACGCAAGATACTTCGTTCCGTTCATCCGGTATGCCGCCGGTAAGCTCACGGAGCCGACGTTTGTCAAAAGCCGTGCGAAGGCCGAGTGCTTTGCGAGGTCGTTCGCGGACCCCGGATGGCGGAACAAGGCTGCGGCGGTCATGGGACTGCGGCTGCTGGAAGCCATGTATTCTCGCGGGGCGCTGCGCAGTCGGGAAGCGCAACACCTGCTGTCCGTCAACGCGCAGAACCGGGAACTCCTGGAGAAAATGAGTGCGGCAATCAGGCGGATCGGAAAGGGTTTGGAGCATGAGCCGATGGAAGAGATCCAACAGCTGGTGGAGGAGCACTTCAAGCGGCAGTGGGAGCAGGCAATTCGTTATCCGGTATACGAAGAAGAGTTGCGGGTGTACGAGCGGTACGAAGCGGCGATTCAGCGGGCGCTTCAGGAAGGGTTGTTCTGCTTGCACGGGATGATAGAGGGGGCACAAGGAGTGCACTGATGTGGGCGTGTTGGGGAACGAGGCATGGACGGAATAAACAGCGGCGTGGTAGAATAACACTGAATATGGCAGGAGGGTTAACCCCTCCTGCGGTTCGAGCGACGGCCCCCACGTCTCTGGCGGGGACGGGGGCCATCGTGTTTTACGTGCCGGATCTCGTGCAATACAGCAGCAAGCCCGAACAACGCAAAACCGATGACATGCCAGACGCTCAACCTGATCACCCCCTTTCGACAAAGGGGGTGGCAGAGAGAGGTTTGCCCCTCCCACACAAAGCCTATCATAGATTTCATCTTTTCTCAATAAATGGTTGATTCTCTCTGCGAGACAGACGGCTGTCCACAAGAATGTGTGGGCGGCCTTTTTCGTTTTGCCATGCTGTCGCCATAATGATGACGAAAGTGTGCTTAGAGGTTTTGGGTAAACAAAGGATATTTACATACAAATGGAATAGTAGTATACTGTAGCCAGGAAATGCGAGAGCAACTAGACGGTCGGACGTTTGCCATACAACACGGCTATGTACAGGAGGGTGATGAAGCATGAAGACCAAACTCGGAACGCTTCTGGCGGGAAGCGCCGCAATCCTCGCAACGACTTCTTTCGTTCCGCAGGCGCTGGCGGCGAGCCAGCAATCGAAAGCGCAGTACGCGACGAACATCATCTACAACGGCGTGGTCGAGTCCTCGCCAAAGCACACTGTTGCCCCGGATCCGTGGGGTGGAACTTCGACAAGCTGGCTGCCAGTGTGGTACGTGTACACCGCACTCACGCAGGCGGGAATCAAGACTACGTGGGACGGCGTGAGCGGTGTGCTGTCGATGACCGCGCCGGATGGCATGAGCGTTGACCTGTCGAATCTGCCGACGAGCGGCAAGGTGACGCCGCAGACGATGGCGGTACAGATCAACGGCAAGACGGTATTGTACGCGCCGCGGATCACGGCCACCGATCCTGCGAGCGGCCAGCCGACGACGTATGTGCCGATCTACTACCTGGAGCTGGCCGCCAAGCGGCTCGGAATCACGCCGGGGTGGGACGGCACGAACTGGACGATGACCGTTGGCAACCCGCCCGCCGTCACGCAACAGGACATGGCGAATGAGATGTGGGCGACGTTCAATGCCACGTCTAACTGGGACATTGTGAAGTACGCCTCGATGCAGGACGCGGGAGTCACGCCGACCACCGACCCGGTGACAGCGGGCGATATTGCGAACTGGCTGGCGAAGTGGGCGGCGGCGTCGAAGGGCGTCACGTATGCGGGGCAGTTCCATCCGTATGATTTGCAGTACGAGGCGTCGAGTGACCCGTTCACGTGGGCGCAGATCAACGGTCTGTATGACGGAACCGCTGTGTCCAGCGCGAGCGACCAAATCACCACGGATGAGGCGGACAAGATCATCGACAACCTGAAGTGGTGGCTGAACGGGTACAAGGTGAGCAACGGGGTGTACACGTTGCATGTGCCGTTCTATAGCGAGTATCTGGCGTGGTATGGCGTGGTTCACAACAACTCGGTCCCGGAGGCGAAGTATCAGGACGGGTTGGCGCAGGCCACGAAGTGGTTCGACCAGGTTCAGGTATGGGGAAATTCGGACTGGTCGAAAATCTACGTCAAGCTGCCGGATACCAATGGCACGAATGTGACGTTGGGGGTGGCGGCTAAGAACTTCCTTTACGGCAATGCGGCTGGTTTGTATCCGCCGGGGCCGGATCACGGCGGGACGACGCTCACCATCTCGAACACCAATGGCAACTATGGTTTCATGGTGAGCGCTTTGACAATGAATGAGACGCCGCTCGGTGGGATTGGATTCACCGTCACATACAAAAACAGCAACGGCGTTCCGAACTTTGCTCAACCTCGTGACGATGGGGCTGGGCAGGACGATAGTGGAAGTATCGGGTCATGATTCACGCCTCTCACGCCTCCTGCAACCGGCAGGGGGCTTCTTCTTTGCCCTGCAAGTCGTCTCGTGGTGGAGGTGATGTCAATTGCTTGACAGGAAACGACGGCTTGCTGCCTTTTCCGCGCTGACTACCGCGCTGTTGGCGGAATTGGTGGCGACGCCAGCATACGCGGACAGCCTTGGGAAGTTTTATTATGACTCCTCCGGGGGCTATTATGCTATAGGGGGGGGAGATGATTTTAGGCTGAATCCTCCACCGCCTCCCGGATGGCCTAACTTCTTCGGGGCCGTCAAGATTGCTTTCGCTCAAGCGAACGGGCGCAACATCCTCCAGATTGACACCCAGAACTCACCTGCCAACAACGGCTACTTGGCGATTTATCAGGGGGATGTATCGTCGTGGGTGAGTGCCCTGCAGGGCAATCTAGACTTTGTACAGCCCCAAGCACAGAGCCAACAATTCACTATAACAGATAGTGACACTGGAAACCTGACCCACCTCGTCCCCTTCGCCACGGTGGCCAACGAATCGGGAGCCACAGTCTCCGACTCCGGGTTCACTGCGAATGGCGGAACGTACACAGATCCAAGCACAGGGAAGACTTACCCGACGTACAACCACATCTTCACGGTGAACCCGAGCGCACCGCCCACGGCGAACAGCATTTCGGCGACCGTCACCGGCAACACCGTCACCCTGCATTTCAACACCACTGTGCCGCTGTGGTACCAATTGGCCACGCACCACTTCGACCAGATCACCATCCGGGATTCAAACGGCCAGGTGGTGTGGCAACCAAACGGGACATCTAACGCTGGCGTCCCGAATGTTCAGGTGGAGAGCGGGAGTCAGTATTCCAATCGCGTGGATGACATCACGCCGTCAGTGACGTTCCCGAATGGGACTTACACGGTCACCGCCTCCGTCTGGGACGGTGTTGACCGCCAGAGCAATACGGTGACAACCACGTTCACCGTGGGCAGCGGCGGTACGAGCGGTGGCGGTGGATCCGGCGGCGGTGGTGGCAGCGCAGGTAGGGACAGCATTGTCCTGACTGCAAATCCGACGAACCTGCCTGTCGGACAATCCTCAACGCTGACCGCCACAACCGGCGGGTTGTCCAACGGCCACGCGTGGGGGATTGAAATCGTCGATCAGGGCAGCGACCGAACCATCGGCGGTTCCAACCAAGCCTGGTCGGACATGAACGTGATGTCGTTCAATACCACGGCCACTTCGCAAAGTCCGCTGACCGACACGTATGTCGCGTACCTGATCGACACCGTGACGTGGCAGCAGATCGCCTCCAACACCGTGACCGTTACCTGGTCCAATTCCGGCGGAGGCTCGGGTGGCGGTTCAGGCGGTGGTACGGGCGGTGGCGGTGGATCCGGTGGCGGCGGATCTGGCCAATGTCCGGCGCCATACGATTCGGACGTGCACTGGGTGAGCCTCGGTAATGGAGACGAAGAATTGGTTTGGACCCGCCATGACCCGTACCCCATCTACCAGAATCAACAGCGATGCACGACGGACGCCAATGGAAACCAGCAGTGCACCATTGTCCGAGTGTTCGTCGGATGTGGGGACAACACCACGCAGAAGACACAAGTGTACCGGCACTCGGTTACGAACGGCCAGATCTCCGGGTTGTCCTACGACCCAGGCACGCCGACCAACATGTGGATGCCGGTTCCGTCTTGGCAGTGGGACCCGGCGCAGTGCCCAGGTCTTTTCTGTGACCTGTTCCAACGTCATGGTTGGACCGGGTGGGAAGTGGGCGGTCCCAACGCCAACCAGATTTCGAGCGATATTTGGGTGAATGGCCAACTGTTCCACACCTACGGCCCGCCGATTGGCCAGCAGACACCGACGGTGTGGGTGCGCGTTGATGGCGGGTTTGGTTTCAGGTACGTCTGGACGGGTTCTCCGCACGCCATTCCAACGAGCGGCACGGTGACGTTCACGATGACGAATCCGGACGGTGGCAGCATCACGTGGACGAAGCCGCTGATTCTCAATACGGAGACTCTGCAGACGCAGGGGACGGGTCTTCTGGGCCTGGACGAGCCGCCGCCGCCAGCGTCGGAGGTGTTCAGTTGCTGGACGGACATCCCGAAGGGCGTGTACAAGAACGGCCAGCCGGAGGAGGCGGCGTGGAGCCTGAGCAACGATCCCGCGACAGCGTTCGCGCAGGGCGCGCACATCTCGTTCACCGTCACGGTGAACACCCCGGCGGGTGAGTTCACTGTGAGTGCGCCTAACGTGGCGAGCACGTTGGGTGTACCCGCATACTGGTTCACTCGGCTGGTGGACGACAGTCTGCTGCAGCAGGCGCAGGCGCCCCAATCGTACAGACCGCTCGGGATGATTTACGGCGACCCGTCGGTCGGACTGCCGCCGGGCAACAGTTTGAGGCTCGGATATTGAAGTACGGCCGCTCCGCGGAGATGCGGAGCGGTTTTATTTTTGCCTTCTTGTCATGCAAGACGCGGATGAATGAGCGGGGAATCCGTAGGAACCTTGGAGGAGGAGATTCGGATGGAACGCTTGATTCCGTTCGAATACAAGGAGAAGACAGTTCGGGTTGTGATGGTGGACGGTGAGCCGCGGTTTGTGGCGAAGGACGTGTGCGAGGTGTTGGAAATCAGCAAGTATCGCGACGCGGTTGCGAAATTGGACGACGATGAAAGGATGTCCATTACTGTGGACACCCCTGGCGGCCCGCAGAAGATGACAGCGGTGAATGAACCTGGACTGTACAAGTTGATCTTCACCAGTCACAAATCCGAGGCGAAATCGTTTCAACGCTGGGTAACTCACGAGGTGCTTCCGTCCATTCGCAAGACGGGGCGGTACGAGGTTCCTGGCCGCAAAGTGGGCAACGACCAGACCGAGCAACTCAAGGTTCGGCGGATCGCCATCATGGAGATGAACGCGAAGACACGGCAGGCAAAGCTGTTGTTTGACACGGCACGGCAGTTCCGAGACCGTTTGTCGGATAAGGCCATCGAGAGTGTGCTGGCGGTCGGCGCGAAGTTGTTGACGGGGTTGGAGCTTATCCCGCTCCCCGTAACGGAGAGAATGTACACGGCTGCGGACATCGCGGAGGAGGCGGGTGTCAGCGCAAACATGGTTGGCCGGATTGCGAACCGGCATAGTTTAAAGACGTCGGAATACGGGCAGTACGTCTTGGACAAATCTCCGCACAGCGCCAAACAAGTTTCAGCGTTCCGGTACAACGAGCGGGGAAGGGAAAAGCTGCTCGGAATCCTGAGACGGAAGTTGGCTCAGGAGGAGGAAGAATGGCCGCTCTGCCATTGACGGGGCGGCCTTTCATACATGGATAAACTGTATTTTGTACGTATACCGCCAAAGTGTCGTAGAGTGCATTCAAAAGTGAGCCCGCTGGAAGCGATACGACCATTCGAACTGAATCTCCTGTCGGTTGAGCCAGGTGAGCTTGTCGCGCGTTTCGCCATCAAAACGATGACGGAGCGCGCGGTTTTTGTTTTGTGGCCGGATTTGCCCTGCACCCCTCCCGTGAGTGAAGGGCATGAGCGGATGAGTAGAATGTTTAGCCCCGATTTCGGAGAAAAAAGAGGTGACTCCGTTGGGCACTGAACTCTTCACCGCGCCCAATCCGCCGTTTCCCGGCTGGCAGAACCCGGCGCCCAACGTCTACACGTTCACGCTTCCGGCGCAGGGCTGGTGGAACACGCTGTTTGGCGGCGGGGCGATGAAAGAATTGGCCAACTTTATCGCCAACCTCGTCATGCAGGCCCTGGCCTGGGTCATGCACCTGGCCATTCTGCTCGCCGCCCAGTTCAGCGACCCGACCTGGGTGGTTGGCCCCGTGGCGGACAAGATTGGCTCCATTTTTCACCTGGGATACGAGAACATCTTCCTGCGTTTGATGCCGTTCCTTGTGCTGGCGACGGCGCTGTATGTCGTCTGGCAGTTCCTTCGCGCGAACCACGCCAAGATTCTCACCGCCGTGGTCAGCACGGCCTTGACCGGGGCGCTCATCTACGTTTTCTTTTTCAATTTCGCTCCGACGTTCAAGACTGTGAACAACCTCGCGCAGGCAGTGACCGTGCAGCTTGGAACGGCGGTGGAATCGACGGGAGGAGTGCAAGCGGGCACGCTGTACGACGCGTTGTGGGACGTGTACGTGCTGGAACCGTGGGAGGCAGCACAGTTCGGGCACGCTTCGCAAAACCTGAGTGATTTTGACGTATCGTCCTCGGCGGTGGGCCAGACGTACACCGACGACCAAGGTCAGCAGCAGACCATCGGCGCGGGCGACAACTGGGTCAAACTCTTCATGACCAACACGACCGACAAGGCGAGACAGAGCCTGTTGGGAGTCATGACCAGTGTCCCGCAGCCGTTTGCCCGTTCCAGTTGGACGAGTCAGGATGTGCAGAACGCGAACCCGTACGACAATATCGTGTTCTTGCTCGTGATGTTGCTGCTCTCCATACCCTGCCTTGCGTTCCTAGGGATGATGGCATTTCTGCTCTTTTCACTCGCGTTCATGTTCTTGCTCATGGTGTTCCTGGGCATTGTGACGGTGCCGGTGGCGTTTGTGCCCGAGGTCGGGTGGTTCGTGACGCTGCGCTGGCTGCGGGAGGCGGCCGGGTATCTTCTGCTGCGTCTCGCGAATGTGGTGTACATGGCGGCGACGTTTGCGTTGGCGCAGATCGTGGTCGGCGCGGTGGCGGTCACTGGGGACGAGTCGTCGCTGGTGCTGGCCGCTTTGACGAACGCGCTGATGTTTTTGGCGGCGCTGTTGTTTCGCGAGAAGGTATTCCATGCGTACATCAGGCCGCACGTTGAGTCGGTGCAAGGGATTGAACGCAAGGGCGAGAACGAGGCCCGTTCAGAAAGACAGGGCGACGATGGGGGTGAACGGCGTTCAGCAGGCGAAGAGCGCGGAGGAGGCCGCACCGGTACGCTGTCGAGTAGGTTTGGTACGGAGCGAAGGCGTGCGTCGGAAAGCGGTGCGGTGGGCGTCGCGGCAGCGGCGACGGGTGCCGTTGGCACTGGTGCGGCGTCAACAACGGGCGCTGGTACAGCACGGCAGAAGCTGGCGTCGGCATTTTCTGTGGTTGTGGACAAGGCGCGTAATCCGAGTCGTGCGTCGACCTGGCAGGAGCGGGCGCGAAGTCGTGCAGACCGTATGATCGCGCTGGAGCGTACGGTACACGGGAGGACGTTGGACGCGTTGGCTCACGGCGGGAAGCTGGCCGTGAGAGCCGGGCGGTCGCTTTACGGCCCGGCGTCTTCGCCCGTCGAGTTGAGCGATTGGCCGCCTGACCAGGGAGGTTCAACGCCTTTTGAAGCCCAGGAATCCACAGGCTCGGGTGCGGCAGACGGACAGGACCAAGAGCCGCGTCAAGAGGCAACAGCGCCTCGCGCGCGGGGAGAGGCGCGCCAGAGACGTTCGGCAGTCGAGGACGACGAAGGCCAGAGATTGTCCGAGGCGTTCGAGACGGCGCCTGTGACACCTGCAGACATCAACGAGGAGCGGGCACCATATGACGTCTCGCCTGATACGCACCGTGAAGCGGACGCTGGGACCGGGCAGGGTGTCGGAAGCACAGAGGTACATGGGAGCGAAGGTGTATCTGGCGCTGACGAACAAACCCGTGAGACGAGTAACCAGACTGAGCAACGTGCGGAATCCTGGGCGCCGGGTCAACTAACCGGGCGGCGTCCGTTGCAGCCGGAGCGGACGATGCGCGGCGGTGTCTTGGTGCCGAACCGGCCAGACGCTGAGCTTGAGGATCACCGTCTGGCAGAGGGCTTTTCGATATCGCAACCGATTTCGGATACGACAAGGGGCGTGGACCTGCCTGAGCCGGTTCGCGATGAAACGACTTCATCAGATCGGCAGGAATCCGGCGCAGCGCTGCAGGTGAGCGGCGGCGGGTCCGCAAGCAACTGTGTTGGCAGCGCGCAACGACGCAACAGTACGTTGCAGACCCAGGTGAGCTACGGCCGCGAGGAGACGGAGTGGCGTGAGCAGGAATTGCACGGCTCGGAGGCTGAGACGGCGAGACTCGGGGATGGGCTTGGGGTGCCGGGGGCTCCCAGTATGGAGAACTCGAACTGAGCCGAGGTCCGCAGTCAGTCGATAAACAGTGTTGGGGCCGAGTGCAACGGGGGTGTTGGATGGCACAGAAAACTCAACACCGCAGAAGACGGAGACATCTCGTTTTCAGCGGGAGCAGGGGAGCCAATCATCGGAAATCCCGGATCGCCTGACGCCTCGTTCGCGGCAGAGACAACAGCCATCCACGTTGCCGCCAGATCCGCGCGGGCTGCGAGGACCGAGAGGACCGAGACTGAGGCCGTGATTTGCCATGCGCCTCTCCCTCCTGTGGAAGGAGGGGTTTCGTTTGTGATCCACACCACGCACGCGGCCTTCGGCGCCGCCCTCATGGAAACCATCCTCGTCGCCGAGCACGCCCCGGTCACGTGGCAGGCCGCGGCCGCCATTGCCGCAGCCTTCACCGTGGCGCCGTTTCCCGACATCGACCAACCCGAATCCTGGGTTTCACGACACATTCCGTTCGGATCTGTCGTGTCCATGTTCATCCGCCACCGCACGTTGACCCACTCATTGGCGGTCACGGTGGCCTTGTACTTGGTGTTGTTTGATATGGGCTTTCACGTGCCGACATGGCTGGCGACGGGTATTGTGGTGGGGTGGACGAGCCACTGGCTTATCGATCTACTCAACCCGATGGGTGTTCAACTGTTCTACCCGCTTCCCATATGGGTGAAGCCGCCCATACCGTGGCTGGCTATCGGTGTGGAAAGCGCCGGAGAAGCGGTTCTGCGAATGTTGATTCAGGTGTACGCCGCCGTGTTGGGGGCCAGTTACGGGTTCTTGCACATGCCGCAAGGGGTGCAGGAAGCGGGCGGGCCGTTGTTGCCATACGCGTCACGAGTGGTTGAGGCGGTCTCTTGGCCTTGGTTGGCGGATGCCTGCAGGTGGCTGCACTTGGTTGTCTGAGGACACAGAAGGGAGAGAGGTATATGGGTGCGAATGCGGCTGACATTACCAGCAATCCGGCGTGGACGTTGGTCCAGCCCATCTTCGATTTGCTGGCGGTGGGGATCCTTGTCTGGATGACGGTCCTCATAGTCCGCAAGTACTTCAAAGGCGAGCACCACAACATCATCGTCCAGGTGCTGTTCGGGATGATCGCCCTGATTTTCCTCATCGACCCCACCGTGTTCTTCGGGGTGCTGAACTGGCTGATTGGCAAACTACCGCACGCGTAACGGCCGGGCCGCTCTGCAGGGGCGGCTCTTCCTTTGGAGAGGGGGAGGGTTGCGGTGCCGCGCAGCTACCAAAAGCTGTTTAAGCAAAAGGTGGTGATCACCAATCTCAACCGCCGAAGTCTCGGATTTCGACTGTTTGCGGACGATCTCATCACGTTCTTCCTGGCAGCGTTCATCCTCATGCTGCTTGACTCATACACACCGCTGATTCTCGTCAACTTCGTCATGAACCGCTGGTTGTTCATCGCCGGTGGCGCGTTCCTGTTCACGTGGGCCGCACGAAAGCTCGACCCGGACGGCAAGCCGTTGGTGCGCTATCTGTTCGGGGCGGTGGCGTATCCGTTTCGCAGTCATGTCAGCGACGGATGGACGAAAAAAGCCCGGCGGTTGGTGTGGCGCAAGGGCAGGGTGACGCGGCGGAATGACGTGGCGAAGGTGGTGTGGACGCGCGGGGATTTGCCGCTGCCGGTGAAAGTGTACGGAGAGCACTGGAGCTTTGAGAGTGGCACACACTTGGATGTCCGCCTGCGGCGTGGCAGGGCGGTGCTGACGAAAGTTGGCCGGTTCCGCAGGCCTGGGCGGCACCGGATGTCGGGATTGAGACCGGGGCGGTACGAGGTTGAGGGACGCCGGTTGTTGCGCCGGGATGACTGAGTCCTGGCGCTCTTATTTTGCCCTGCAAGCCGCGTTGGAGTGGAAACCAGTGTACAGGAGGTGCGCGTGAAAGATGCGCAGGGTTGTCCGAAGAGGAGCGGTTTTGGCTGTGGCTGGAGGGTTGCTTGTGGCAGGATGCGCAGGGGCGGCACCCAACAACTCAGCGACGCCGGGCAACGCAGTGGCAAACAGCACGGCGCAGGCGGCGCCGATCAATACGCTGCCGTCTGGCGTCGAGCAGCATTTGTCCTCGTATTCCAGCCGGATTCAAAAGGTGGACAAGCTCCCGGTGCAGGTTCCGTCGTCTGTCGACCGGGTGCTGGTGATCAGTTCTGTGACGGGGTACGCGATTTCACAGTTCCAGGAGATTTGGCCGAAGTTAAACCCCAAGCCCGCAGTGGTCTGGGTCGGGATGCCGGAGGCGCAGACGAAAGAGATGTGGTCGAAGCTGGGTTATCACGTCGATCCACTCCCAAGTCCGGTAACGCTGTACGACACAGTGTCAGTGCCAGTCCCAGCGGCATACCGGAAGGTATCGGGCGGCTGGGAAGAGGTTCCGGGGGTCCTCAAGAACAGCGAAGTCAATCAATGGCTGAATTTCTTCTCCCAGGGCGGTGCCGATCAGCGATGAGACAAACGGAAGGTGTGCAGATGCGCAAGGGAAAGTGGATTGGTGCGGCACTTGGCGTCGTCGTGGCGCTGTTGGCCGGGGGTAGTATTGGATATGCGATTGGACATCATGCCGGCGCCTCGCGCGCCTCCTCGACCATCCCTGAACATGCGATTGCCAGTTCCGCGTCTTCACAGCCAGTGGCGGCACCGACATGGAAAGGGCTTGCGCAGGCCGCCCCGAATTTAGAATCGGCCTTACGTGACGCCCCGTTGCTGGCGGCAAACGGCGCAGTCGTGCCGTTTCCGGTGGACAAGCCCGTATTGGTGTTCGCGCCGTGGTGCGGTCATTGTCACGAAACGATTCGGCTGTTGCAACAAGAAGGGCTGTTGGACAGGGTCAAACTGGTGGCCGCCGGACTCGCTTACGGAGGCAACGGGGAGCCCGGATCGCAAGGAACAATCACGCTTGATAAGGCCAAGCAGACGGTGCAGGAGTCTTTTGACCGTCTCGGCGTACACATGTCGGCAGACAGCGTGTTGTACGCCCTGCCTGGCATGGCGGTTGACAAGGTGATTACTGGGTATCCGGAGATTTTGGTCCCCCACGGCGGGCACTGGTACGTGCAGCCGGGGTTCGTGGCGGACACGAAGTTCTGGCACAACTTGCTCGACGCCTGAGAAACGGTATTTGTCATGCACGCCCCCTTCCATTGAAGGGGGTGTTTTTGTTTGCAGGCGCTGTTGCGTGTGGCGTTCCGGCGGTCGTCCTTACGGCGTAGTGTCACGCGGATTGCGATTGGGACCCTGCTTGTGATGTTCACCCCGGCAACGTTCGGGTTGGTGCTGGCGGTGGCGGTTCTGGCTGGAGGGGCGGCGTACATGGCCGGGGCCGATCCCTGGAATGGCGAGATCCCCAAGGATGTCTCGCCAGCGCACGGCATCCCCTCAATGTTCGTGGCATATGTCCAACAGGCGAGTCTCACGTACCACGATCCCATGCAATTCATCGCGGGTGAAGTCATGGTGGAATCCTCCTGGGACCCGACCGCGTACGCGGACTACGGCGGGAGCCACGCGATGGGCCTCATGCAGTTTGAGCCGGAGACGTGGAGCGGGTGGAGCGATCCGTTCTGCCGGATCGATGAGCCGGACACCGACGCGCAGCGCATTCCGCAATACGGAGGGTACGGCGTGGACGCGGATGGGATGTGGGCGCCGATTGGTACGCCGTCGCGCGCGGCCAGTCAGATCGCAACGCTCAACGCCCAGTGCCAAGCCAGGAGCAATGCCGGGTGTGCGCCGTATGCAAGCCCCTGGGACCCGGCGGACGCGCTTGCCGCCGGGGCGAAGTACCTGTCGACCCTCTACAACCAGTTCGGCACCTGGGCGGCGGCCAGCGCGCATTACTACGGCGGGGCGGGTCAGGACCAGTATGTGGCGAGCGTCATGCGCTACACCTACGCCTACGTGCTGGACACGCCGCCCCTGCAACTGGACGGAGGAGGATTCTGGCCGTTTGGCGAGGCGGACTTGGCCATAAGTTCAGTCGGGAACGGCTGGTGGTCGGTCAAAGGCGAGAGCAAGAACCCGGTTGTCTCGCAGCTGTTGCCCTCGCTGCCGATTGTGGCCCCGGCCTCGGGAAGGGTGACGTGGACGATGTCCGGCGGCACGACGACCATCACCCTTCCGTTACCAGATGGAGGGACCTTGACGCTTCGCACGCGGGGCAACGGGGCCATAAAGTGGGCGCTGCCCAAAAGCGCGAGCGTAGGGGCAGCGCAAGCGGGTGACATCGTGGGGTTCATCGACGCCAAGGACGGTTTCGAGGTGTCGGGAGATTTAGCTCGGGTGATTCCCGGCGGGAAACTGACCGGCGGCGTTTTGCACCCGCCGGGGCATGCCATCGGCACAGGAGGTGGCAGCGGGTGACGGAGGTGTTCACACGGTTTTTGGAGCGGCTGGCGCAAGGCATGTCTTGGCGGGAAGCGCACATGGCGTTCTGGATGGATTTGCGGGCCTTTGGTGTGGAGGTTCACGAACCGGACGGGACGGTGCATGAGCGTGGAATCCTCGCGGGGCAGCCGGATTGGAAATCGAGATTCGCCGTACTGGACGTCCCCTGTTCGGATGGGGTGTACCGGGTGTATTTTCGGGCGGATCCCGGTGCCGAGTATTCAGAGGCGGCGCGGTTCGCGCAGGCAGTGGATGCGCTTTTGCATGACCGCGAACGGCTTATGACGGAGGCGCGTCATGATGCGTTGACCGGGTGTTTGAATCGCAAAGGCTTGCAGGAGTGGTTCGCCGACCGGGTGCGGCGGTACACCGACGACATGGGGTTTGTTTTGGTGCTGATTGACTTTGACCACTTCAAACGGCTCAACGACACCCAAGGGCACGCCAAGGGTGACGAGGCGTTGCGAGTCATCACCAACGCGCTGAATTCGGAAAAGCGCACGCACGACATACTGGCGCGCCTGGGAGGAGACGAATTTGTGCTCATCTTCGAGGCGTGCGCCTGTCATCCGGGGATTGTGCAAAGGCTTGAGGGCATCAAACAACGCTTGCCCCTCACGGATTATGGTTTGGACATAACAATGGGCGTGGCCTGTTATCCCCGGCATGGGCGGACGCTGGAACAGCTTTTGGCGCGGGCGGATTTGTGTCTGTATCGCGGGAAGCAAGAGGGGCGCGGGAAGATTGTGTTTGACATCGACGGTCATGACACGGGAGAGGAGGGAGCAAATGGCGGCGGAGATTTGGATGGATGCCGAGGGAGTCATTGAGCGGGCAAACGGCGATACGGAATCGTTGCTCGGGTTTAGAAACGAAGAGTTGGCGGGACTGCCGGTCGCGCTTTTACACCTCAGACTCGCCGAGCCGGGGTTGCACACGCTCTTTGTTCGGCGAAGGGACGGGCAGACAGTGCTCATTCACGCGTTTGTGGACAAAGATCCAACGTCGGGTGCGTGTACGGCACACCTGCAAGACGTGTTTGGCGGGGAGACGGAGCGAGCGCGCCTGGCGTTTCAGTACGCTCTGTTCAGGGGGCTGGCGTTTGCCGCCGAGTATGGAGACCCGGACTTGCTTGATCACCTGCGCCGGGTTGGGCGCTACACGTCGTGGGTAGCGCGTGGAGCGCTGGGCCTGTCGGAGGAGAATGTGGCGCGCCTGACGGTGGCGGCGTATGTGCACGATGTGGGCAAGTCTGCGATCCCGAGGGAGATTCTGTACAAACCTGCGCCACTCAACGAAGAGGAGTATGCCCTGGTTAAAACCCACACGGACAAGGGCTTCGCCGTATTGCAAGAGGTCGAGCGGCACGTCAAGCGCCAGGCCCCGTGGCTGTACGACGAGCAGACTTGGCGGTGGGCCAAGGACGTGGCCCGATACCATCACGAGAATTGGGACGGCAGCGGGTATCCGGCGGGCCTGGCGGGCGAGGGTATTCCGCTTGTGGCGCGGGTGGTGAAGGTGGTCGATGTGCTCGACGCACTGCTTCATGCTCGCCCGTACAAGTCCGCGTGGTCCAATATGGAGGTTCGCCGGGAGATCGAGGCGAAGGCGGAGACGGAATTTGACCCAAAACTCGCCTCGTGGCTTCTCGCCCGTGAAGCTGAGTGGACGCAAGACAGGGACGATTCAGGAGGGGATGCGCTGTGGTGGCCGTAATCGCCATCCTCCTTGGAGTGCTCATGTTCTTGGCGGTGTTTGTCGTGGTGTGGGGCTTTGCGCTCGTCAGCGCTCAGGAGGAGCAATTGCGTATCCAGTCCATCCGGGGCACGTACAAACGCGCCACGCCCAAGGCTGGGTTTCTGGAGGCCATGCACCGGGACATGGTGCGGTATGCAAAGGAGATCGGCAAACCTGGATGGGCGGACATCGCCTACCGGGTGTCGTTTGCCATGCCCCTGCTCGTAGCGGCGGTGGCCCTGTTGGTGGGGTGGTACTGGGCGCTCCCATTGGCACTGCTGGCGTTCTTTCTCCCATACCTGTACCTGGAGCGGACGTACCGGCGGGCGAGACTGTTGCTTCGGCGCCAGCTTCGGCAAGCGAGGCTTCTGATTGCGCTTCTCGCGGAGGCGGGCGCGCCAGTTGAGCGCGGGATTGTGGCAGCCGAGGCGGTGAGCGGATATCCTTTGAAGCCGTATCTGCGTGACGTGTGCATTGCCATTGGCCAGGTTCCAACAGACACACACGAGCGGGAGCGGGACACCGGGATGCGGGTGCAGACGGTGGTGGAGGCGTTCATGCAGATGGCCGAACGACTGAAATTGTCTGAGGCCACGCAGTTCGCCCAGCTTCTCGCCCAGTCCACTCGGTACAACACGCCTCTGACAGACATGATGTTCACGTCGCTGGAGATCGAGGAACGGCTCCGGGACGCTGAGGCGGAAGCGAAATACAACAACGCGATCTCGAAAATCAGTTACCTGTCCACCTTGGGACTTGGTATTCCGGTGTTTGCGTACATGTTCCTCGCGGTGTTCTCGTATTTGCTGCAGTTGCTCGGTGGCGCGTTTGGGTTTGGCTCGCTGTAATCGCGCTGCCATACACGCCTCCCTTGAGTGAGGGGGGTGTTTTTTTATGCGCAGGTTCATGCGGCGTGTTGCGATCCGGGATCCGGTCTGGCGAGGGCGTTTGATTCGCCGCTGCCTTCGCTTGAAGCGCGCGGGCAGCGGCATGGCCGCGATGGTATCCAACATCATCTGGACGGTCGCCTCGATCACGCTTGCCACGGCCGGTGGGTTGCTGCTTGGCAACACACTGCTGAATGGTGTATTCCCGGCGGCGCTGAACGCGTTCACTGCCATGTTCGGAGCGTGACCGGTTTGCCATGCAGCACTCCACCAGGTGGAGGGCAAAGCCCCACAATCCAAATCACCATTTCAAGGAGGGATGCAGTTTATGATCAACAAGTTGGGCACTTTGGCGATCCGGGCGTATCATTCCACGCCGTGGATGAGGTGGCGGCGGGCCGACGCGGAGTCGAGCAACATTACGAAGCTGGCGTATGTGATGTTCGGCGTGGTGATTGTGGCGTTGATCATCATCGCGCTGGGTACGTTTATGATCTTTGGCATCAACAAGGCGCAGACGAGCGCGAGCAACGCGCTGAACTCGGTCAGTTCCACCAGCGGCACCACGACCGTCGGCGGTTACACGGGGTCGTACACGGGCGGCGGCAGCATTACCCTTCCGTCGCTTGGCAGCGGTTCGGGCAACTGATCATCCGGGCACTGAAGCGGGGCGGGCGAGGGTTCTTGCCCGCCCCTTTCGCGTCTAAGGAGGGATTTTCGGTGCGCATTCCACGTTGGATTCGCTTCAGGCGCGCTGGAACAGGAACCGGGATGCTGTACGCGGGTTTGGTGACCACCGCCGCAGCGCTGGTGGTGCTGGGGCTGATCATCATCTTCTCTTCCCTCATTCACGTGCGGCAGGTGTTGGTCACCGCGGCCGAGAACGGGGCGCGGGTGGCGGCGCTGACGGGAGACACCCAGACTGTGCAGGAGGCGGTAGCCAACACCTTGCAAGAAGCGAAACTGCCGCAGACGTATCACGGCCAGACGCTGTGGACGGTCTCATCCACGTCAGTGACAAACGGCCCGGCGCAGCCCGAGGCGCAAGTCACCATCCAGTACCAGGCACCTATTCTGTTCCCCAATCTGTTCCGGGCGTTGGGACACCCGAACAGCTTGCCTGTGACGATCCCGCTCAGTGTCACCGCCTCGGCCACGAACGAGACGTACTTCACGGGGCCGCCGAATTGAGGGGGAATGACCATGGCTGCGCTGTACAAGGGATTGGTGTGGGTGACGATTGGACTGTTGCTCACCGTCATGCTCATGACGTTCGGGGCTGCCCACGCGGGATACCGGCAACTGCGTGCAGCGGCGGAGGCGGCGGCCTGGTCCGGGCAGACCGCCATTCACCATGAGGTGGCCGCCACCGCGGGGAATCAGGGGTATTTTAACGTAACCACCCGACAGAAAAGTGATCCAGTTGCGGCCGCACAGGCGCAGTGGCAGCAAAGCATCCAGCAGTTGCATCTGTCGTCGATGTTCTCGGGTCTCAACGAGACGACGACGGTCCAAAACAACCAAGTGACCGTCACGGCCACCGGGGTGTTCCATGTGCCGTGGCTGGACACGGCGTCTCGAGCGCTGTTTGGCGGCCAGTACGCGGTGACGTTTCAAGTGCCAATGCGGGTCGTGGTGACGGGAGCGAGCCAGTGATGTGGTTGCGGTTGCTGATCCAGAGCGTCTCGATTCTGGTGTTGCTCTCGGGCGTTTGTGCACTGGTCCGCTCGCCGCTTTTGTGGCCGTTTGCCGCAGTCCTGGTGCTGGAGGCGTTTTGGCTTTTTGTGTCCCTGTGGCGCGTGCCGAGGATATCCGGCGGTGTCGTGGGCATTGTGGCGTCGGCCGTCATCGCGGTGTATCCGGCGCTCATCTCCTGGGTCTGTCCGGGACCGTATGTGGAACCCGTGTGGCGGTTTGCGCTGTCCTACGCGATCCAGTGCTTGGCGCTGATGCTGGAGGTGTGGGCGTTTCTGACGCTTCGTTCTTCACTCACCCAGCTTCCCGAAGCGCACCGGCTGGTTCGCTCGGGACCCTACCGATATGTCCGGCACCCGCTGTATGTTGCCTACACCCTGGCGTTTGTGGGCTCGTGCCTGGGGGCGATGCGGTGGAGTCTGTGGGGGTTTCTGGCCGGATTCATCGTTTTGCAGTGGATTCGGGCCAGGGCGGAGGAGCAGGTGCTGATGACGGCGTTTCCGGAGTATGCCGCATACGCGCGTGTGACGGGGCGATTTATTCCGCGGATAGTGCGCAAAGCCTCTTTGGAGGGGGAGCGGAATGATCGAGCCATGGATTGAACACGTCTTGTCGGGTCTTGGCACGGCTGGGCTTGTGGCCGCCGTGGGATATGGCGCGGCGCGAGACAGGGGAAAGCTGGCGGCGGAGCGGAGGCGATGGAAAGGGGAGCCCAGGGCGCTGATCGCCCGTTCCAACCACGTTTACAACGCGCAGGACACCGCCGCGTGGCTGGCGCGCCTCACGCACTTTCGGCGCCCGAAGGCAGAGAGATACACCAAGGGCCGGATATGGTTCACCTTCCGGGTGGAAAAGGACGCGCGCGGTGAGGTGTGGTTCTGGTTTATCGTGCCGGACGACCGGGTGCAAGGGGTCCGAGGGACGCTGCCGCCGACGTTGGAGTGGCACGAGGTAGCACGGGAGAATCGCCATGAAGCTTTGAGCCCTGAGAACCGCCAGGCGCGAATGCGGGTCACCGCCAAACACCCCATGTTGCCGTTTGCCCGCCCTGGCAAATCTGACCCGTTGGCGACGCTGCTGCGGGCGATGGGACCGAAGACCGCGGTGGAGATCGCGTTCAGTCCGATGGACGGCGGCGAAGCGTTTGAACGGGTGCGCAAGGCCCACGCCAAGGCCGACCCGGAGGCGGTCAGAACCCATTCAGGAGCGGCCAGCACCCGTGAGGCTTTTGCGGAGATCGGGCGGCAAACGCTCGCGGAGTTGGGCGCGGCGTTCACGGGGAAACCGGCGCCAAAGCCGGGGCAGGGCAGGGCGCAGTCCGCCAAGCCGTTGCTTCTCCCCCACCAGAAGGCGCGGGTGCAGGGGATATTGAGGCGGTACGAAGAACTCGACGAGCTGTTCGAGGTGACGATTCAGTTTGAAGGCGAGGACCCAGGGCGCGCCCAGCCGTGGTTTCAGGGGATGCTTGGGGCGCTGACGGATGTGGCGGCAGAGAACCAGCTTGTCGCGTCGCGCGGGCTAAGACCATTCGTGATGTCGGCGGAAGAACTGGCGCAATTGGTCCATGTGCCGTCACCGGACGAATGGCCAAAGATGCCGGTGATTCGGGAGCATGCCCGCACCCTAGGCGACGAGGAGTTCAACACGGGGGTCGCGATTGGATACCTGCGCCACCCGACACAGGCGACAAGGCTTGTGCGGATTCCGTATGAGCAGTTCACGAGACATTTCCTCATGACCGGCATGACGGGTTCGGGCAAGTCCTCGACGCTGGTGTTCATGATCCAGTCCATCATTGACGAATGGGCGACACAAAAGCCCAGTGAGCCAAAACCTGGTTTCACGCTCATCGACCCCGCCTCGGAGACGGCGCTCATCATCCTGTCGCGTCTCCAGGCAACGCTACCCAAGGATAGTCCGCTGTGGAAGAAAGTCCACTTCGTGTCGTTCTCCAACCGGGACTATCCCGTCGCCATGAACCTGCTCCAGGTGTTGTCGGTGGATGCGCTGGTGGCCACAATTAGCAAAGCGTATGGGGGCGGGGCGCGGATCGACGAGATCGTGGACAAGTGCGTGGCGGCGTTTCAGGAGGACGACGAAGTGGTGCATGTCTTAGCCGGGATGATCCCGATGCTCAAGGACGAGAACTGGCGGCTGCCGGTGGTGCGCCGACTCAAGACGCCGCTGCTTCGGTCCTACTGGGAGCAGACCTATCCGGCGCAGGCGAAAAATCCGGACTACTACGCCCCGGTGGAGCGGCGCTTGCGCCCGTTTGTCTCAAGCAGCACGGCGCTCTATTTCGGCCAGCCGGAGTATGCCTTGCCGATCCGGGAGTGGATGGACGAAGGCCATATCCTGATCCTCGACGTCAAGGCCCTCGGCGGGGAGTTGATGGGGCTCCTGATGGGCGGTCTCATCGAGCGGTACTACCAGGTGGCGCTCACGAGGCTAGAGAGTACAGCGCTGACGCACTTTCTGCTTGTGGACGAGTGCCACCGGGTTCAGACCGGCGTGATGGCGAAAATCATCGCGGAGACACGGAAGTTTGGTTTGAGTCTCGGGATGATTACGCAGTCGGTAGAGCAGTTCGACGGGGAACTGAAAAAGGCGATAAAAGATGTGCTGGGCAACTTCATTAGCCTTCGGGTTGGGGCGGACAGCGCAAGGGTGCTGGCGGAACTCACGCAGGGGCACTTTTCACCGGACTACCTGCGGGCGCTGGATGACAACGTGGCAGCGGTGTACACGACGGTGGGCGGGAAGTCCTCGTCGTGCGAGACGAAGACCCCGCCGCCCGACGTGTACGAGGGCTGGCACCCAAACGGCAAGCCTGTGAACTTCTTCGACAAGCCAGCGCTTCGCAGGCGTTACGACGAACTGAGGACGTTCGGGTACGAGCTGCAAAAGGAGCTGGGCCGACCGGCGGCGGAGGCGGAAGCGAGGCTCAATTTCTATCTGGAGCATGGGTACTGGCCGGACGACGAGAAGGCGAAGGCGGACAAGCCCCAGCGTCGGCGGGAGTTGTCGGCGGACGATTTGTACTGAGGTCGGAAGATGCGCCGCTCTCATTCGGGGGCGGCGTTTTGTCATGCAGGAAGCGTAGGTACGAAGGGGGATCCGGTATGTCAAGGCAGTGGCAAGTGGGAGATTGGGTGCGGGTGCGGACGGCGAAGAAAAAGCGTCCGGCGGACGACGATATGGTTCGCACGGTGCAGGAGGGCGAGATCGTGTTCATCTGCCGTCGGTTTGCTGTGGTCCAGTTACCCCGTTACAAAGAGACGTTCTGGCTGGATGAACTGATGCCCGTCACGGTGGTGGATGATGATGAAGCGGTGGAGTGCGAACAGCAGCGGCGGGTGCTGGAGTGGCTGGGCGCTTAAAGGCGCTGTGGGACGATTACGCCCACAACCCCCCCAGATTCACACCGACCGGTTACGGGATGTGGGCGCTTACGTCCCACAAAGGAATAGTGAGGCAAAGTGCTGCGAATGCACGTGTATTTTCGTGACCCCAGAGTGATTGATTTCGTTCGGCGATTGCCTGCCCGACAACGGTCGAGGACCCTGGAGGAGATGCTGCTGAGGGCTATTGATGAGAAACGGATGGACGGAGATGTGGGGGATTTACCAAGGCGGGTGGCGGAGGAAGTGAGCCGGTGGCTGATGGAGCATGGGCTGGTCGTCACCGGCGGCGTGCAAGCGACTGAACAGAAAGAAGGGCAGGAAAGACAGGATGAACCTGAGGTGCCCCGCAACCCTGTGACGTCTTTCCTGCAGAGGTGGGATGACGATTGATTCTGCAATGGCGGGACAGTGACTTTG
Source organism: Alicyclobacillus macrosporangiidus CPP55 (assembly GCF_000702485.1). Classification (GTDB taxonomy): domain Bacteria; phylum Bacillota; class Bacilli; order Alicyclobacillales; family Alicyclobacillaceae; genus Alicyclobacillus_H; species Alicyclobacillus_H macrosporangiidus_B. The sequence continues at coordinate 3,820,061 of NZ_JNIL01000001.1, forward strand.
CACCGGAGCAGCAATTGCTCGGGGTGGTATTCGACGCAGGAGTGATTCTTCGGGACGACCTGTTGTTCCTCTTGGGTTGGAGTGTCCACAAGCTGAAGCGAAACCTGCGGCGGCTGCGGGCCAAACAAGCCGAACCCCTGATACGCGGCGTGAAAAGCAGCGACAATCACCACATGTATCTGCTGACTGAGACCGGGATTCGTTACGTCCATCAGATGCTCGGGATCGAGGGCAAGGCCGTTACGATGGAAGCACAGATGAATCATGCCCTGGGGTTGAACGCGATTCTCATACGGTATCTGCGCGCACACGGGTTTGACGGCGTGCGGTGGTTCAACACCCGGGAGGCGGCGGATGAACTGTGGTTTTTGAGGAAGCTGGCAACAGGGCAGGTTGACACGGATTTACGGGCAACAGCCATCCGGCCAGACGCCATCTTGCGGACACGAAACGGGTTTTGGTGGGTCGAGTATGACAACGCCACCGAGAACTCGCGCCAGATCTGGCGCAAGTTCCAGATGTACGTAACCAATCTCGCACCGCTGGACGATTCATTCCGGCATGTGGTCTGGGTCACGAAGACCGATGCTAGGCGCGGGTTTCTGGAGACGATTTGGCGGCGGGTGGACCATGCCGACGTCCGTATGTCGTTTTACGTGGAGACCGAAGAAGTGTTCTGACATGCGCTGTACCACCGTCTGAACTCTCCTCCCCACCTTAGGTTAAACCCCGCTCTGAACCTGCCTCCTATTGGGCTTGGAAACGCTGAATTTACATGGGTTTCGGCAAGTGAATTGGTTCCGCTAAAGATCCCGTTCCTCGAAAACTGTTCTCTGCGCCAAGAAGCCGGTTGCATGTGCCCCGCAAGGTCTTGCCATGCACCCCTCCCCTGGATGAAGGGAGGGATTGTTCGTTTTGGAGCACCTCTGGTCCTATTCCGCTGCCTGGTTGACTGTTGGTTTCCTTGGGCTGTGTGCGATCACGGATGTCCTCTACCGCCGGGTGAGTGAGACAGCGATTTTCTGTTTTGCCCTGGCGGTGATGTTTGCCCACTTCTCTTGGGTGGCGGTGGCATCCGGACTGCTTTGCGCGGTCCTGTGGTGGGTGTCGGATCGTCGTAACGCCGCCCTGGGCGACATTGAGATGGCTGCACTTACGGGGTTTGGCCTTGGACCGTTCAGCCTCATTGCGATTGCGATTTCATGCGCGTTGGCTCTGTTGACAAGGCCATGGTGGCCGCGGCTGTCGAGCAGACTGACTCCGCCGGAAGAGAGGCATTTGGCACCGAGTGGTCTGTACTTGGCGGTTGGAGCGTTGGTGACAGTCCTGATGGCTCGCTGGTTTGTTGCGGGACTACAGGAGTACACGTCGTATGTGGTCATGCAAGTTGCGCAGTGATTCAGGGAGGTGAATGCGAATGTTCGAGGTTCTGAAGGGACCTCTGCGCTGGCGGCGCGCTGGCGGAGAAGGCATGGTACCGCGACTCGTCTGGACATTGGCGACTATCGGGTTTATTGGCGCCGGCGTGACAGGCATGTGGGTGGCATACGCCAATGGCGGGCACAAGCAGGCGGTGGCTGCCGACAACATGGCTCGGCATTTGTGGGGTCAAACCACGCCAAGGTACGTCGTGACCGTACAAAACGGCAATGGCACGGTATCCACGGCGCCGCCGATGACGGTGACGCTAACGGCCAGTTCGTCTAATCCGTTCGTGGGACAAGACGTCACATTGACAGCAACGACAAATCAGGACGTAGACGGGTACGCTCTGGACATCCTTGACCAGACCACCGGCCAGTGGGTCGGGACGCCTGCCACCAGCGGGACAACGGATACCGCGACGGTTTTCTTGAACTCTCCTGGTTCGCACACTTACGTGGCGTATGTTGGCGATCCAGACAGCACGGATGCTCCGGTGGCCGAGTCTGCGCCGCTGACGGTGACGTGGCGTATCAAGCCGGTCGTGAGCCTGGACTCCGTATCCACGGTGGTGACGGGGCGGCAAATCACGATTTCAGGTACGGTGACCTACAACGGCCAGCCGGTACCAAACGAGGCCGTAGCGTTGTCGGTGGATCAAGGTACGCTGAGTGCGCAGACGGTGAAGACGGATTCCCAAGGCAGGTTCTCAGTGGGCTACATCGCGCCTTCGTCGCCCGGAATCGTAACGGTAACAGCCACGGTGCAAAGCGACGGGCTGAGCGACAGCAAGAGCTTCTCGGTGGTGTCGCCGTACATCCAGTCGGTGTCGTTTGATACCAGCACATGGCCGCCGACGGTGACGATCACGGGCATGGGATTCGGGAATCAACCGAACACATCGTCGAACGCATTGACAGTTTATGACACCACAACAGTATGGGATGCCGGGCATTCTGGAGATGCGGTACAGACCAAACTTGTGTCGTGGTCTGACAACAAAGTCGTATTTACATTCAATTCCGCTTATGGAAGCGGTGATATGAGCGTTTATGGAGACGGCCAAGGAAGCTGGGTGTTTCGCCCGGGGGATTCACTCGTTGTTTCTATTACGCCGGTCAACGGGTCTGCCTTGACTGCAAACGTGACGTATCCGTCGAACGCCCAGATGCCGTCCATTTCGTTGGATTCGCTGTCTCCGGTGTCAGTCGGTCAGTCTGAGACGGTCTCCGGTACGGTCACGTTCAATGGCTCGCCTCTTGCGAACGTTGCCGTGGAACTGAAGGCTACGGCCGGATCGTTCCAAGGCGGCAACGGAGGCACGAGAACCAGTTGGGGTACCTACATGGTATGGACGGACTCGCAAGGCAGGTTCTCTGCCACCTACACGGCGCCGCAGAGTTCTGGCAACGTGACAATTACGGCATCGAGTGTCGGCGTGTCACAAAGCGAAACGATTAGCGTGACAGATATTACGGTTCAGCTTACTGGTCAGGTGACAAACAGCTATGGAAACCAGTTTTCGTGGACTGTGAGCGCAAACACTCCAGTGGACCGTCTGGGCGACTATGTGGTGCTGCTGGATCAAACGACGGGCCAAGTTGTGGGCACGATGCGGCAAGGAACGTCGCAGACGTTTTACACGACCATCACGGATGGCCTCACCCACACGTATGTGGCGAACCTGTATGACGCACAGGGTCACTTGTTGAAATCAAGCCAAACGCTGACGGCGTATCCGGGACACACCGAGGCGACAGGTAGTTACTGGGTGCCCGGTTCCTGCTCGACCACGCAGCAGTGCACCACGACACGTTACCTAGATTGTTCTATGTATTGCCATTGGGTGCCGGTAACAACCTGCACGCCTGTCACCACCTGTACACCAGGACACTGGGAGACGAGTTACACGTATGTGCCACCGTATGTCTCCTGAAGCATTTGGATTCGGGCCATCCCATGACGGGGTGGCCTTTGTTTGCCATTCAATCCTCCTCCGGATGGAGATTGAGGATGGAGGGATAGCGATGAAGCTGAAGTCGAAACAGGTATTGCTAGGCGCCGGTGCACTGGTGTTGGCGGCGGGAGCGGGATACGCCGGAGGGGAGATCGCCGTTTGGCACATGACAGGGCAGGCGCAGGCGAGCGTAAACGCCACTCCCGCAAACGGGATCGGCGCCGGGACGACACCGGTGGCGACCAGCTTGCCCGGACTGACGGTGGCCGACGCCAAGTGGGTGGAGGGGATACTGACAACTCCTGTGCATGACGCGTCGGGGCATGTCGTTCGGGTGTCAGCGGAGCGGCCCATTCTTGTGGTGGCGTAATGGTGCTCGTACTGCCACAAAGCCTTGCAGCTGCTGGATCAAAATCACCTGCTAGACAAGGTGCAGATTATGGCGGTGTTTTTCAACAGCGGTGAAGGTGACCAAAAGCCGGTCGAGGTTACGTCCATTGAACAAGCCAAAGCGCTCATGGCCAAAGCGTTCAAGGACGCCGGGATTCCCGAATCGAAGGCCGCAGACGTGCTATACGGGCTGCCAAGCGATGGAATGGACAGCCAGATTCAAGCCGTCCCCGACCTGTTGGTGCAAAAACAGGGCAAGTGGTATGTGCTGAAGGGGTTTGTCCCGGATGTACAGACGTGGCAACAAGCGCTCAGCTGAGCCATTCACCACATGGCCGCCTTCGGGCGGCTTTTCTTTTTTTCGTTTTTGCCATGCACGTCGCTACAGGGTGAAGGCAATTCGATTTCGTGAAGGAGTGGTCTTTCATGACAAAGACGGAACTGATTGAGGAGCTGGCCGTGAGGACGGAGCTGCCCAAGGCGAAGGTGGAGCGTCTGATCAACACACTCTGCGACGTCGTGGGAGAGCGGCTGCAGGCCGGAGAGAAGGTGGCCCTGCCGCCTTTGGGGCGTTTCATCCACGTGCACCGCTCGGCACGCAAGGCCAGGAACCCACTGACCGGCGAGAAGGTGGATGTGCCGGAGCGCGCGGCAGTGCGGTTCCAAGCATCGGCAACTCTGAAGCGGAGGCTGAACTGACGTGCGGGTATACCTGGCGCTTGGCGATGCGGCGACGGAGGCGTGGTTGAGGGATGCCTTCTCTTCGCGCGTGACATGGGTTGACCTGGAGCATGCCGATATCGCGCTTGTGTCGCGTCTGGCCGATGCCAAGGCGGCTGCCCAGCGTGGGGTTCCGATCCGGTTCGTGGCCGGAACCCTTGACGCGAAGGGCCGAGACATTGTGGCAAAGGCAAGGGAACTCGGCGTCCGTGATGTGCTTGCGTGGCCAGAGAGAGATGGGGCCACAGCGGCCCACGTGTTCGCGTTTCTCGCAGAGGCGTTGCCGGGGGTGCCGCGGGTGCAGATCCCGCGCGCCCCTTATCGTGTCAAGGTCATCTCAACCCGCCAATCCGGCGGGACGTTTTTTGCCTGGAATTTGTGGCATGTGCTGCGCGAGCAAGGGATCGACGCAAAGCTCATCAGTGTGTCGAGCGCGAGTCCCTTGGCGTCTTGGCTTGCGCCACCTTACCGGGACATCGTGTTCGGGGCTGTGCAGGCGGATGGGGGCGATGTGTGGGTGCTCGACGCCAGCGACACCACGGTGCCGGTCGAAGCGGACACGGTGATCGCTGTCCGGGACTGCGATCCGGCAAAAGCCTTCTCTGCGCCACCGGGGCCAGATGCGTGGATGGTCGTTAACCGGGTGCCAGCGGGAGTTTCGCTGCCGGAAGGCTCATCGCACCTGGTGATCGAGGATCTGGGCTCGACGGCGTACGAGGCCATGACCACAGGTATATCGCCGGCAGCGCGGTATCCGGCGTTCGCGGAGGCGCTGTTGGGGTTGTGGCGAGCGATTGAAAAAGGAGATCAAGGATTCCGGACTGTGGTGTTGGCCCCGGACATGGAAACGGTGGCCCCAGTGGAGGATGTAAAAGCGCACGGAACTGGCGTCGGTGAGTCTTCGGACGGATTTGTGTTCGACGACGAGACCTCCAGCGACAACGAGGACGGGGGATTCGTTCTTGACGACTGACGCGATGGGGAGGTGATACGCGGTGTTTGCACTGGTCTGCAAGGACGGGGCGAGCGACGTGCAGGCCCAGTGCGCCGGGGTGTTCGACGTGCGCGTGGTTACGGCCATGAGTGAACTCAAACGGCTTGCGGCGCAAGGGGACCTGGAAGGTGTGTTCGTAGATGCAAGGCTCGGCGTGACAGCGGCGATACGCGAGAGGCTTTCGGGGACGACGGTGTACGAGTATGCACCGCCGTTTCGGATCGCGGACGCGATGCGATGGCATGAACAGACTCGACGGGCGGCGCCGAAGACCGAGGCGCCGCAATCCGTTTCTCCGCCTGTTTCTCCGGTGCCGGAGCCTCCGCCGAAACAGGAAGAGGCTGCCGTTCGGTCTGCCGCGCCAGCGCCTTTGGCCTTGCGTCGTACGGTTTCCGCTCCGGTGCGTCGCCGCACGGTGCCGGTCATCCTGCTTGACAGCCCGAAAGGCGGCGCCGGCCGCTCGACGCTCGGTGCGCACATGGCGTATTACGGGGCACTGCGGGGCAAGCGGGTCGCGGTGATTGACCTGGATACCAACGGGGACATCGCCCAGAAGTTCGGATTTGCCGACGCGCCGGATGTGCGCGGCTGGCGTGGTCAGAGCGTGGAGGAGGCGGTGCGCGACGGAGTGTGTCTGGTTCACGAATCCGGCCTGCATCTGTTTCCGTCAGCACAGAGCCCGGAAGTGGTGCTCCAGGACCCGGAGGACGCGGTGTATCTGCTCCAGCTTTGCCTGGAGGAGATGGACGCGGTGCTGCTGGACATGCCGCAGGGATGGACGCCGGTGCACCAGGCTGTGTTGCCGTACACGACACAGGTGCTGTTTGTCGTTGTACCAGCGGTGGACCAGCTCGCCAGGATTCAGGAGCACGCAGACAAGTTGGTGTTCGCGGGACTGTCCAAGGCGGATGTGTCGCCGATCCTCAACAAGAGCAAGAAGGCACGGTCAGACGAGAGGGCGATGGCACAGTACCTGCTGCCGTTCTCCGTACAGGCCGTGGTCCCGTTCGACCCGACGATTGACAAGCGCGGCGGGATAAACGGCAAGCGGATCGTTCGAGCCATGAAGCCGTTTTGGGACGAGGCGTTTGGGTTTGTGGCACCGCGGAAGCGGCGGCGGTGGTTCGGGATGTTCGCCCGGTGAAACGGATGCCATACACGGCGAGATGTGTTGGAGGGGGATGCGGATGATTCTCGGTGTGGACCTTGGGTATGGATGGGTGAAGGCGACGGATGGAGAACGTCGGGTGCGGTTTCCAGCACTGGTTGGGGAAGCGCACGAGCTGGTGATGCAAGAGATGTTTGGGTCGCGCTCCGCAGAGTATGATGTGACCCTTGAAACGCCGTCGGGCACCCGGCGCGTGTTCATCGGTGAATTGGCCCGGCGGGAGAGCCGGGACGCAGCTTTGAACCTGGCCACGCGAAAGTACGAGGACGCGGACACACAGGCGCTGTGGTTGACGACGCTGGCGCTTTTGGCCAAGGACGGCGAGCCGCTGGACGTGGTGACGGGGTTGCCGTTGGCGCACTACGAGACGCAGCGGCGTGCGTTTCGGCAACGTCTGGAGGAGACCGCCGGGCGGGTGACAGTGCAGGGGCGAACGGTGGACGTCCAGGTGCGAAGCGTGCGGGTGATCCCGCAGGCGATGGGGGCGATGATCGCGAGCCTCCTCGATCCGGTTACCCTGGAGCTTCGCAATCCTGCCTGGACGGAACATGGCGGGTACCTGCTGTTGGTCGACGTCGGGACGCGGACAACGGGGTTCGTCACTTTTGAGACACAGCCCGAACTGGCGCTGGTCAACCGCCTGTCGGACTCGGTGGACGTGGGGGTGCATGACCTGCACGTGGCACTGGCCGGGGTGTTCCGGCAACGCACAGGAGAGACACCGCCCTTGTCTGATCGAATCTACGACGAACTTCTTGCCCGAGGTGAGGTGGCGTATGGCGGGCATACCGTCTCCGTTGAACCGGAGCGCACACGGCATATGGAGCGGCTGGGAGGCCTCATTGTCCGGCGGATCGTCGAGCGCATGGGCGCGGAGGCGATGCAGCGGGTGCAGACGGTCTTTGTGGCGGGAGGCGGGCATGCGATTGCGCTAGCGGCCTTGCAACAGACGTTCCCGCGGGTGTACACCGTGCCAAATCCGCAGATGGCCAATGCGCAAGGGTATTGGATTTATGGCGTCACACGCTCGGGGAGGAGATAAGGTGGCGTTGCGGCAACAGGTGATTGTCCGCCTCGCGGACGAGACGGTGTTCGGGCATGAACTCTTGCTTGCTCATCCCCGTGAGACGCTGGGGCTGCTGGCGGACGCGGGACTGTTGACGGGCCTTGACCGGTACATCCTCGACGTGGCGGCGCAGCGGGCGAAAAACAGTGATGAACTGGTGTTCGTGAACGTCACGTCTGAGTTGTTGACCGAGCGAAGGCTGCCGTTCCCGCCCGACGAGGATTTGACGGGACTGGTGCTGGAAATCACGGAGCGAAGCCGCCTCGATATGGGGGAGGTTGCTTCATATCTGGAGCCATATCGTAAGCGGGGCCTGAAGGTGGCTCTGGACGATTTCGGAGACGGGTTCAACGGGATCTCCCGCTGGAGTGTGCTTCAGCCGGACTTCGTGAAAGTGCGTCTGACGGAAGGGGTGGAGGTGTTCTTGCCTATGCTGGTGCAGGTTGCGGCGGAATCAGGAGCCCAGTTGGTGGTTGAGCGGGTAGAAACACCCGAACAGCATGCTTGGCTGCAGAAACTGGGCGTTGGGTACGGGCAGGGGTTCTACTATGGACGCCCCACCCCGATTGAGGGGGGTACGGCATGAGAAAAGTCGGTTTTGCGGGTTTTGGCAAGAGCTTTCTGGCGTGGAACCTGGCCGGGGCGGTGGAGGGAAGCGTGATTTACGCGGACCACCGCGCGCCGTACCGGGTGTGGAACCGGACCGTACCGGTGTATGAACGGTGGGCGAATGTCGAAACGGCTCGCCTTGAGCTGGTGTGCATTGACCATGAGGAGTCCGAGGTGGCGCCGGACATCGTGGTGTACGGCGTCACTCCGGATTTGGGTCGTATTGAGTTGGCGCTGCGGGCACAGCGGCAGAGCACGCGGTCGGTTGTGCTGGTGCTTGTGGGATACGAGGAAGCGGGTGTTCCTTGGCCGTTCCCGCCCGAGTTTAGCCCGGCAATCATCGTACCGTGGGACATGCGCCAGGCAACGTCGCCGCTTGTCGGTGCGCCGTTGACCCTGCGCGACCCCGCCTGGCGGCTCCGGTTTGAGAGGCTGTGGGAGGTGATCCGGAATGTGGACGCTGTTTGATAAGGACCCGGTGCGTGGTGAGCGATTGAGGCGGTACCTGGAGCGGCGGGGAGTTACGGCGCAGCTTGTGGCGCGCGAGGAGGACATCCCTGCCGACGATTGCGGTGTGACGGTGGCGGTGTTCATGGCGGGCTGGGACGAGGCGACGGTACGGCGTGTGAAGGACAACTTTGGCGTAGCGGCGCTGCTTTGCACGCCTGATACTGTGCCGTCCGAGCGGTACACCGAACTGTTGCGAGCCGGGTATGACGACGTCATCCCGTACCCGCCCTCTCCGGAGTATGTCCGGCGGTGGGAACGCGAGCCCGAGACCGACGGCAAGGTGACGCTCGAATCCCTCATTGCCGGTCCCAAAAAGTCTTCCTACACTGACCTGCGCGACACGCGGCCGTTTGCCGGCACGGCATTGTCCCGCCAAGCCAAGGTCATCTGTGTGGCCGGGGTCAAAGGCGGCGTGGGCAAGACGACGCTGTCGGTGCTCATGGCAAACGCGCTGATGGCCAAAGGCCGTCGCGTGGTGCTCGTGGAACTGGACCCGAACGGCAACCTGGCGGGGCTGCTCAAGGTGGAGCGCGTGGTGACGGCCGACCGGTTCGAGACGTTGCCGGACACCCTGGCTGACCCGGAGTTGGAGCAGAACATGATGCGCACGGAGGGCGGCTGGTGGCTTATCCCGAAAGGGGAGCGGCCATTGGGGCTCAGCCGTGATGGCACCGGGCGGCTGATTCACCTGACCGGGCAGTACGCCGATTACGTGGTGCTCGACACGCACGCTTCGCGACTGGTCTCCACGCTCGTTGCCCTGCAAGAGGCGGACGTAGTGATGGGAGTCACGACAACCGACCGCACCACGTGGACGGACCTGCGGCCGTTCTTGCAGGGGACGGACAAGCCCGCGTATCTGGTCATAAACCGGGTTCGGGAGCGGCCGCGGCGAGCAGGAGAGATTGCGCGGTTTTTGGAGCGCGAAACCGGGTACCGGGTGGCGGGTATCGTGCGCGAGGATAAGACGCTGTACGAGCGCGTGCAGGAGGGCCTGACGCCGATGGGTTCGCGGAGGACCGGCGAGGCGGTGCGGGCGCTGCTGCGTGCGGCGGGCGTGACGGATACGACCCCCGAAACGCCGGAGAAGTTGGCGAAACCGAAGGGATGGTGGAGGCTGTGAAACGAAGCACGTTTCTCTTGATGGGCGTGGGACTGGCTGTGGTGGCGGGAGGACTTTTTGCCTTTGGCTACAAGATGGCCACGGACACGGTGTCTGTGGTGACAGCGAAAACGTACATCCCGGCGGACACGCCGGTTCAGGCTGGGGACTTGACAACGGCGCAAGTTCCCAAGTCGTTTGCGCGGCAAATGGGTGCACTGACCCGTGCCGGTGACGTGACAGGACACTACTTGTCGGTGTCCGTGGTGCCGGGCGAGCCGATTATGAAGGGGATGCTGGCTACCACCGACGATCTTCAGGCGCTGGCGTCCCAGTACGCGGCGGAACACCACACGGACGGGGTGCTGGTGGACTATCCCGCGAACTCGGCGCTGGCAAGCGCCGCGCAGCCGGGGCAGGACGTGGCGCTGGTGGTGACGCCGCAGGGGCAGAACGCGGCGCCGAAACTCTACCCGGTGCACGTGCTTGCGGTGTCGGCTCCGCAAGCGCAGAACAGCGGGCCGCTAAGTCTGAACAACAATAACTCGGGCAAGACGCTGTTCCTGTTCGTACCACGCAACGAGTATACGGAGATTGCGCCCGCATTGACGGCGGGGCAGGCGCACGTGGTGTTCTTGCCGGCAGGGCAGACAGCAGCGACGAATCCCGTGGCAACGCAGACCAATCCAGCAACGGGTATCAATTCGACGGTTCCGCAGACCAATCCGGCAGCTTCCAAATAATCCTCCCGTGAGAGACGAGCCGCGCATCGTTGTGATGCGCGGCTTTTCTCTTGTACGCCCGGCATGGGCGGTCTCTATAGGGTGAAAGTCCCGAACGGGGGTTGGCGGCATACCTACCGTTAGCCAAGAGCAAGGGTGTCCATCGTGAGATGGAATCCGGAGGAAGCTGGAGGCAAACTCTCGACCCGAGGTACACGAACCGCATCTGAGGCTGTCGCAGTTGGATGAGTTGCCAAGGCACAACGAAGTCCGAAGTCGCCAAGGGTTGTGGCAGTAAATGCGGCGGGTGCATGAGAGGAAAGGGGCCGTTCTTATCCGGGGAGGCCTGTCCGGTACGCCGGCAGAGCCGGTAACCGCCGTCGAGAGGCGGCGCTGAACGGACAGGAGTCAGCAGAGGCCATAGTACGTAGGCGAGCGCTCGCCCGCGGAAGGGCCGAACATGAAACGAGGATGGACTACATGCGTTCATGCGACGAGCGACGACAGCAGAATACCCCGCAAGGGGCCTCCGCCCGGAGAGTAGCGGTGAAGCCGCGAGAGGCCGGGATTGGAGGGCCGAGTTCGTCGTTGGCACAAGTGCAGACCCCATCCTGCGAAGAGGGTGACTCCCTGCTGGAGAAGATGCTGGAGCGGGAGAACCTGCTCTTGGCGCTTCGTCGAGTTGAGGCGAACAAGGGGGCGCCAGGGGTGGATGGCGTGACGGTAGCACAACTACGGTCGTACATCCAGACCCACTGGGCTGACATCCGTCAGCAGCTGCTGGCGGGGACCTACAAACCGCAGCCCGTCAGGCGGGTCGAAATTCCGAAACCCGGAGGTGGGGTGCGGGGACTGGGAATCCCCACCGTGATCGACCGATTCATCCAGCAGGCGCTGCTCCAGGTACTGAATCCGATCTTCGACCCGGGGTTTTCCGAGAACAGCTTCGGATTCCGGCCGGGGCGGAGCGCCCATGATGCAGTACGCAGGGCACAGCAATACATTCAGTTGGGTTACCGGTGGGCAGTGGACCTGGATCTGGCGAAGTTCTTCGACCGAGTGAACCACGATAAGCTCATGGCGCGCGTGGCACGGAAGGTCAAGGACAAGCGGGTGCTCAAGCTCATCCGGGCTTACCTGAACGCAGGCATCATGGCGGACGGGGTGGTCGTACGCAACGAGGAAGGGACACCGCAAGGCGGCCCCCTCAGCCCACTGCTCGCCAACATCATGCTGGACGACTTCGACAAGGAGCTGAAGAAGCGAGGACATCGGTTTGTCCGCTATGCGGACGACTGCAATGTCTACGTGAAGTCGCGCAGGGCGGGCGAGCGAGTGATGGCGTCACTGACCAGATACCTGGAGGGGACACTGAAACTGCAGGTCAACCAGGAGAAGAGTGCGGTAGACCGGCCGTGGAAACTGAAGTTCCTCGGATTCAGCTTTCTGCCCGACAAGCTGGCCACGATACGCCTGGCACCGAAGACGCTCGAACGGTTCAAAGAGCGGGTGCGCCAGATCACCAGCCGCTCACGAAGCATGCCCATCGCGGAGCGCATCAGACAATTGAACGCGTACATCATGGGATGGGTGGCGTACTACCGACTGGCGGAGATGAAGGGGCACTGCGAACGGTTCGATGAATGGATTCGGCGCAGGCTGCGGATGTGCATTTGGAAGCAATGGAAACGGGTGCGCACGCGGTATCGGGAGCTACGCGCGTTGGGGCAACCGGAATGGGTGGTGCACATGACAGCCAATTCACGGCGAGGGCCGTGGTTCATGGCGAGGATGCTGAACCAGGCCATGGACAAAACGTACTTCGAACAACTGGGACTGCGCAGTCTTCAGGCGAGATACCTTACACTTCGTGGTGTTTCATGAACCGCCGTATGCGGACCCGCACGTACGGTGGTGTGAGAGGACGGGGGCTAGGCGCCCCCTCCTACTCGATGCCATGCAGACTGCTTTCAAACGGAGGGAGCGTGATGCAGCGTGCAGTTTGAAGAGATTGAACAGGCCCAACGCGAGATGGAACGGGTGTTGCGGGGCGAGCCGGAACTGGAACGGCTCGCGCGGGAAGCCGAACCACACTACCAGCGCCTGCTGGAGGAAATCCGCCGCCGCAACGAGTGGTGGCGGGAGCTTCCGCCGAGAAAGTCGGCGTATGCGTACCTGGGCCGGATCGCTGGCGAGATTGACGTGCCGCACGCCTGCCGGGAGTACGTCATCACCGCCGTGCTCAATGACATGTACTCCTATGGCAAGATCCAGCGGCTCATCGACGACCCGCTTGTGTCGGACATCCAAATTTACGGGGGTTTCGCGACGTTCTATATCCGGGCGGGCAAGCGGTACGAATCGACGGAGGCCCGCATGTCGAATGAGGAGTTGTACGCCTTCGTTCAGAAGAAGTTGTCCGGGACCAATTACCACTTCGATTTGTCCAAGCCCTTTTGTGACGCGATTCTCCCGGACGGATACCGGATGCATGTGGTGGGAGGTCCCGCGGGGTGGACCGTGCCGGACGAGGACGGGCGGCGTCTGGAGCATGACTGTTTCATCGTGACCATTCGCAAGCCGCTGCGGAACTTCACTCTTCAGGAGTTGTGGCAGCTGCGCACGTTTGATGAGACGATTCTCTGTTTCTTCGAGTGGATGCAGCGCTTGGCGCGCAGTTTTGTGATTGTCGGCGGGACGGGCAGCAGTAAATCGACCCTCATGGCGGCCCTCTTGGGTCTCGTTCCAGGAGACCGGGTGTCCGGGATCATCGAGGAGATGCCGGAGTTGCAGCCTCTGTGTCCGCGGGCGGCGCGACTCTATGAACGTCCGGCGAATGCGGAGGGCAAGGGCGCGGTGCGGATGGCGGAGCAGGTGGTCAACACGCTTCGGATGCAGTTTGACAACGTGTACGTCGGCGAGGTGCGCACGTCCCCGGTGGCGTGGGAATTCTTGCAGGCGGCTTCGACCGTCACCCACCAGACCGGGACGACGCTGCACGTGCGCGGGATGCCTGATACCGCGGCGGCGATCCGGAGGTTGGCGGCGTTGCTCCTGGCTCATGGGACGAAGCCAGGTCCCGCGATGGTGGGCGATCTCATCACGATGGGTGTCAAACACATCATCGGCATGATGTCGGTGCCGGACAAAGGCGGCAAGCGCGTGGTGGAGATCGGTGAGCTTTTGCCCTATGAGCCGCGGGAGCGCCGGATTCCGTATGTGGTGATTGCCAAGTGGGACCCGGCGGCTGACACCTGGCATTTCAACGGCATCACCAAGGCGATGGTCGATGAAGCGAGGATCTGGGGATACACCATTTCTGGCTTGCCTGTACAGGAACACCCGGATGTTCGGTACGTGTATCTGTGACGGCGAAGACAACGAGAGGAGCAAACCGGCATGATAGCGCAATTGATCGGGCTTTTGGCGGGGTTGGCGCTGCTGTGCTTTTTCATCGAGAGCGACCTGCGCCGGGCACACCGTGAGTCGCTGTGGCTCGCGTCGTTGCGCGAGCGGTACCATCCGGCCAAGACTCGTCTTCCTGCGCTCGACCGGCTTGCGTATGAGATGAAGGAGGGCGGGGTGAAGACAACCCCGCTCATTCTCGTTTCCACGGCCGGATTCGTTGTGGCATCGGTGTTGTTGTCACTGGCGGAGGAATCGGTCCTATTCGGCGTGTTGGTGAGTCTCGCCGAGACCATCGGCGGGGCGGTGGGATGGATTCGATACCGGTACCGGAAACGCAAGCGCGCGTTCTTTGACGCGCTCTTGCGTGAGGCGATGCCGATAGCGATCACGACCCTTCGGGCTACGAACCGCCTGGAGGCGGCGTTTGAGGATGTAGCGTCCATCGCGCGGGACAAGCGGGTCAAAGAGGAATTCGAGGCCCTGGCCAAGACTTGGCGGGGACTGCACGTCACGCCGGAGCAGGCGCTGGGGCTGGCGGCGGCCCGCTGGGAGATCGACGAGATGGTGCAGCTTGCGAGGGCGACGGAGGAAGCGGTCAAGTACCACGCGAACCTGGCCGAGTTGTGGTTGAAGTACCGGGAGCAGATCGAGCGGGACGAGGACAAGCGGAGAAAGCTCCGGGCCAAGACGCTGGCCGGGCGCCGCAACGGCCTCATTTACTCCGGGATCGTGGTGGCCATGTTTGGGCTGGCGTACCCGCGGGCGCACCCTTACATGACGCCGATTGCCAACACTGGATTTTGGGTGGTGCTGCTCATTCTTCTGGCCTGCACGTGGGCGATTTGGCGCGCCGGTGAGGTGATTGAGGTATGATCGCAGTTCGCTCCTGGCTTGCCGTTAGGAGACCGCAGACGGTTCGACTGACCCAGCACTACACCGTGACCATTCATGACGGTGTGGCGGTGCTGCATCATGCGCCGCACCCCTTATGGCCGTGGTACTGGATGGACGCCGAACGGTACTTCAGAGAACGTGAGAAGGCATACCGGAAGCTGGCGCGTAGCGGACGACCGGACATTCGTAAGGTGTGTGGTTACAGCCTGTGGATCGACTACACACGGGACGGGTTTGAGCAGCACACGGAGACGGTGCGGTTTTGGCGCGACCAGATGGGGCTGATTTCGGTGTGGATGTTTAACTTCTACAACTGGCGGGCGAGCAGGGTGGGGAAGCTGGCGTGGCTGTTGCAAAGGGACGAAGTGAACGTGGGAGTGATGGATTGGGCGACGTTCGTCCGCAAGTATGGAGCATAGGTATCGGACAGCATGGGAATCATGGAAGAGGGCACAAGCCGCCTTCATCCTAAAGCCCGTTGAATCCTGTGCGGTGGTATGCCCTGTCCTGCACCCCTCCTTCGAGTGAAGGAGGGATTTTTTATGCCCGTATCGTGCGCAGTCTGCGCCAAGCATCTCACTAATCCGGTTTCCGTCCAGCGCGGCACCGGCCCGGTGTGTGCAAGGCATGTGAATGAGTTCATCGCCCTCATCTCCGCCGAGCGTGCTCGAACCGTACGAGAGTCCTGGGCGCAGACCAGGCGGCGTGTGGCGGTTAACGGTCAAGAGGTAGAACACACCGTGATGCTGGGTATGGGTGAAATGGCCATTGCGAACGCCAAAGCCCGGTATCTGGCACGCATCCGCCGCGTCAGAGAGGTGCCTGTGAGCGCCGGTTTGGTGCCGTCCGAATACTCCGCGACCCGGCGCCGAAACGAAGACATCCTGTTCGAGCGGTTTGGCAGCGGCGCTGCGCTGGTGCATTCCGGCTCGGAACGCGATTACATCATCACCACCGACCGCACCGGCACTCACGCCGAGCATTGCTCCTGCCCCGACCATTGGTTCCGTAACCGTCCCTGTCGGCACATGCAAGCTTACGAGCTTCTGGCCGCTCGCCAGCGCGAAGATGCACCGTCGTCTGCTGAAAGGCGCTCTACGGAGTCAACACGCGAACTTCGCAGCGACAACCGCATCATGGCAGCACCCACCATCATCGGTTCGGTTGTGGACCGAGAAGCGGCGTGGGAAAATGAGCGTGATCGGAATCTGTACGTCTGGCAAGAGCGGCACGCCCACGACGGGGTGTTCGTCAGCGAGAGCGACGAGGCGTGGACCACGCTGCGGGAGACGGTCGCCAGTGATGGCGGCCTAGGAGACTACGAAACAGAAGATGTGCTCGACGGCGTGAATACCACGTTCGGGATCGAACTCGAAGTGGAGGGTGTGCGTGGCAATGATGTTGCGTTCGCCCTGTACCGGGCAGGGTTGTCCGATCGATTGGCGATGGGAAGCTACACGACCAGATTTACGCCTGGGACCTGGGGCGTCCGAAGCGACGCCAGCCTGGTAGGAGGCTGCGAAATCGTGTCCCCGGTGCTCCGGGATACGCCGGAGACGTGGCAGGCGATAGCGGAGGTCACGAGGATCTTGCAGGAACAGGGTGCGCGTACCAGTCAGCGTACAGGATTCCATATCCACATGGCTCATGACATTCTCGACGACCGCGGCTACCGTTGGCAACGGCTCGGGCGGTACATGGTTGGGTACTCCCGCGAATATCTCCAGATGGGGGCGACGAGAAGCCGTCTGACGCGGCCTGAACTGCCCAATCAACATCGAGGCACAAATTATACTCAACCCCTCCGGAAGACCCACGTGGTAAAGCTCCGGAGAAACGACACCGCACTGGAGGCGTCAAGAAAGATCATCGGGTATACCGGACACAGCTCACGCTACAAGATGGTCAATACCGCCAAATTCGTGGAACGGGGCGTGCCGACGGTCGAGTTCCGGTATCCGAACGGCACGGTCGATCCGGTCGTGATCCAGCGCCAGGTGCAGCTTGCCAATGCCACCTTGATGCAATCCGCATACCTGCGTAAGGACAAGCCCGGCGCCGACCGCCTGCCGCGACTCTTCAGCAGCGACCGGGGTGTCGAACTGGAGCAGTTGCATGCGCAGAGCCCAGAGTCCCGGTTCCGGTTGTATCTGGACACGTTCGGCAGCGACCGTCTGCGCAGGATTGCAGCTGGACTATGGGTGCGCGGGGCCGTACCCACATTTCTTCTAGATATATGAGATTCGTTGACAGGATTGGAAGGATAGAGTATACTTCCTGGACAGGAAGGATGAGTTAATTCATGCGAACGTTGGTATAGTTGGTACATCTGAATGGCGGAAAAGGAGGCGAGGTGTGTGCTCTACTTCGCCTATGGAAGCTGCATGAACCATTTGGATTTCATGAGGACATGTCCGACCGCGCGGCTCGTATCTGACAACGCGGAGCTTCGCGGATACAGACTCGTGTTCAATGGCCGGTCGGTGACGCGCGGCGGCGGGGTGGCGAACATCCGGCGTGCGCAAGGGCACGTGGTACACGGAGTGCTGTGGGACGTGCAAGACCCGCGCGAGATCGCGGCGCTCGACCGGCGGGAAGGAGCCCCGTTCGTGTATCGGCGCAGGCGGGCGAAAGTGTACGTTGGCGAGACGCCGATGTGGGTGTGGACGTATGAGTTGGTCAGCCCGCTGTCGGTCGAGGTTCCGCCGTCGGAGGAGTACGCCGGACTGATTGTGGATGCGATTTCGGATCCCGTGTATCGGGAGACGGTGTTGAAGCACGTTCGTTCGCTGTGGGAAGGCGAGGAAAGAAGCATGGAGAGGGTGATGCTGCATGGCTGAACCGGTGTATGAGATCGCGGAGCGGGTATACGATGGGACGTTTGACACGCTCTGGCGGCCGAAGTTCTTCACACCTCTGGACGAAGGAAAGGCGGCGACGAAGGAGTTCATCGTGAAGTATCTTGACCGCGAGGCGGCCGAGACACACTGTCTCGCCGGGATTCTGACGTACGTGATGGATTACCCGTACTTCGACACGGATGACGAGATCACCAAGGCCCTGATGCGCCTGGAAATTGTGAAGCCCTTGCACCACGCATTGACCATGCAGGGCGTGAAGTCGCGGATTGTGTACGGCTCGGTGACGCTGCTCGACAACACCCAGCCGCCGCCGTATGCTGACCCGGAGGAAGCCGCGGAGTACGAGGACATGGAGTGGAGCGACGAAGAGCCGGTCGAATGGAACCTGTTCAACGACCGGACGCTCATCCAGTCTCTCATCCGAAACGACGCGCTTGTCGTGATGGAGCGCGCGGACGTGTTCGTGCTTCGCGGCGACGCGGCGTTGCGCAAGGCGCAACAGGGCTATTGTGGTAGCTGTCGTTATCTCGTGCGCGACCGTGAGGACGACCCGGGCGGGGGTCTTTGCACGGCGTACTACCAGCGGACGGCGGACGAAGCGCCGATTGGGGCGTGCTGCACGGACTTCTATCCACAGGCGAAGAAGGAGGAGAAGTCTCCCGCAGACCGGTACGTGCTGGTGGGGGCGGACATGGTCTACATCCCGCCGTGCACGGCGAAGGCGCTGTTTGAGGATGATGGAAGTGAGAACGATTGGCTGAAGGAACTTAGGAAGGAAATCGCGAAGCAGGGACGGGACACTGACTGAACATGTACAAAGATAGGGAGGAATGGCAATGAAGGCGACCGGAGTGGTGCGGCAAGTTGATCAGTTGGGACGCGTGGTGCTGCCGATGGAGTTACGACGCACGATGGACATCCATGAAAAGGATGGGCTTGAGATTTTCACGGAGGGTGATCGAATCATTTTACGAAAGTACGAGCCTGGTTGCATCTTCTGCAATGAGGCGGAGGAGGTCAGGGAATTTCGGGGGAAGATGGTGTGTGAGAAGTGTCGGGAGGAGCTTGCAAACGTTCATGTGCAAGTGTGGTGACGGCGAAGCCCGCCGGGTGGCGGGCTGTTTTTATTTGTGGCGCTCTGTATCAATTGATGATTTTCTAGGCCTGTCCGGTTCGACGGTTACGTTGCTCCAGTACCCGTTTGAGACTCCGCTGATGAAACACGAGGGTAAACGGAAGTTGGAACAGTTGGAGCACAGTGATCCCAGCCTGCTTGGTGATATTGGATTGACGGAGCAGTCTTCCAACATGGAATTCCTTTAAGAACCTGGTTATCGTAGATTGGAGCGTGTCAACTCATTTAAAAATCTTACCGAAGGCAGATGGCTAACTCATTTAAAAATCTAACCCTATCCCCCCATTCGTGTACGTGGATGGGGTGGGAGGGGGTGAATGGCCGAAGGCCAGAGGGGGAGGAGCGAAGCAGCTTCCCCCTTTGCCGGGCCTGTGGAGTTGTGGGCAACTCGTAGAGTTGTCCATCGAATCCACAGGCCCTAAGCGACCTTCTGTCAGTGTGCCTGGCTGTGCCCTGTGTTTGGTCTGTTGTCCACACAGGTGTGGGGACTGGAACGGGTGTTACGTTCGCCCCTTCTGGCCCCTGGGCCAGAAGTGTCACGAGTTGCCTGCGGAGCTGTAAGGGGTTCAGTGACGACGCCCAGTCCGCCCATGACTGTTGCCTGTCCTCAGGGACGATACCTGACTCCAAGGCCCTCTGCAGCGGTGTTCTGGCGATGTCGTACCGCTTATGTATCCGGGCGCCTTCCCGCGTCTTGTGGACGACCTTACGCATAGGCAGGCAGGCGTTGGCGTATACATCGAGCCAAGCGTAGACGGTGTTAAGCCAGGACACATGCTCAGGCGTGTCGTAACGTTCGTAACCGACGATTTCCCGCACCAGGAAACGGTTTTTCTGCTCCACATGGGCGTTGTCGTTCTTGTGATATGGGCGGCTCCTCGTGAATGACAGGCCGCGTGCCTTGGCAAAGCGCGTCAGGTGGTTGTTGATAAACTCCGAGCCGTTGTCGGAGTGTATGCCCCACACATCGTAGGGCCATTCAGCCAAGATGCGCCGCAGAGCGGCCTCGACGCCAGCCTGACCCCGTCCAAGCGTGGCCAAGCGGCGACTATACCCGGTTACGACGTCCACCACCGATAGCGTATAGGCGTAATGACCCAGTGATGAGCCGCCGTTGTGTTCTACCAGGTCGATCTCAAGAGCTCCGGGCCGGTCTTCATCCCAGTCATAGCGCTGTACCGGTATTTCCAGTCGCGGGCCCGAGGAGGGACGTTTCCCAGATGGAACATGCTTGGCGCCGGGTTTGCTCCACTTGGCGATGCGGCGGGCCAACGTCGCACGGCTGATCGCCTGCAGTTGACGGCGTAGTTCCGGTGTGAGTTGGATCTCCCCGTGTCTAGCCAGCTGCTCGGCAGTGGCCAATAAGACGGGGTGCAAGCGTTCCGCACAAGGATAGTCCAGCGCTTCCCAAACGACCTGTACAACCGGCATTGCATCCAGGTACCGAAGGGAACGCTTGCGGTTTGTACGGGGCCTGTCGTGGTCTGGCTTAGACTTCATCACGGCAATCGCATACTTGCGAGCGTATCCAACTGTTGCCTCCAACTCATCCAATATTCGGGATTTTTCCTGTCTCGAAGCGGCCTTCAGATACCGTACACGCATTGCACTCAGGTACTCTCGGCGACTCTCCATGGACATCCGCACCGCGATCCCTTCGGTAAGATTTCTGCCTCCTTCGAGGATCACGTGGGTAAATCGAAATCCAGCTTTCCCAAAAGCAGATAGATAACGGCGATGAGATTTCGCGTTGTCCTGTACCCTTTGGCGCGGTGTTTGGCAGCCTGGATGAGGCTGTTCATGCTCTCGAGGATGGCGTTGTTCACATGTGTATCGAACCAGGAAAGGATACCTGCTTGGTGTTTTACGGATGGTCTTTGCGGCACGAATCACTGGCTCCAAACGGCTGTGCGTAGCCCAGAAGTACCACTTGTCCAGAAATGCCTTCGCGAACTCCTTCGATTGCTCCCATAGTTGTGCGAAGTTCAGACGCAGTTGGTACGCCTTGGCAGTCTTCAGGTTCTGACGGCTGAGCGTTGACAGCCACGACTTCTGTTCATCCTTCAGCCGATTTGGATTCATCAGCCAGAGATACCGCGTACGTTTCAATTCAGGCCGTTTCTTTTGTTCCGCCCGACGCACTTCGTCCACGGCGTCTCCGAGGAGTTTGCTCACATGAAACTTGTCGAATGTCAGTTTGGCATTCGGAAACTCCTGTTGAACGCCGTGGATGTATGCGGGGGACATGTCACAACTGACCGTTTCAATGCGGTCAGGATTTCCATTGTGAGCCACAAAGTCCTTTCGGAACTCGGTGATGGTCTCGGCTCCCCTGCCTGGCGTGGCGAACAGGACCTTTTTGTGTTCGCTGTCGGCGACAACCGTGACGTAGTTGTGGCCACGGGTAGCAGCCGTCTCATCCACCGCGAGTTTCGTAGTATCCGAGAAATCCGCTTTGGAGCGAGCTTCATCGACGTAGTGGTGGATGATGGTCCAGATACGGTCATCCGACTCACCCACAAGTCGCGCGACAGCGAGTACAGGCATCTCTTGCGCGAGTGCCAACACATAGGCCTCGAAGTACAACGTGAAGTGCGCTTCCGGACGGGCCCAGGGGAGCGCAACTGTTTTCACGCCTCCGTGGCCTGCCCGAGTGCATGAATGGCACCAGATTCTGGGTTGGCGCGCATGCAGGTAGGTTGCATACTGGAAACAATCCAGGTGCCGCCATACGCGTTCAGTCGTATCGTAGACCCCGCTTTCCGCGCCGCAGATAGGACACGCGAGCTTGGCACCCCTGCGGAAGTCAACATATACGTCGAGACGACGGTTTTCGTGAGAAAACTCGACCTTACGCACAAACCAAGGCTCCGCGATGCCGAGCGTCTTTGTGAACAATTCCACACCAGGGTTGCGCAACATGGTGACAGCCCCCATATCCGGGATACACCCAGTCATCATCGTGTCAAGGGGACGTGGAATACCGCAGCGACGCGACAGCGGCGCGAGGATATGCCGCGAAAGCCCTTGACACGCAGGAGCCGACCAACAATGTCTGACATGGGGAGAGCCGACCCCAAGGAGGCTTCTCCCCTTAGCTCCCATTGTTAAATCTCCCGACTGTTTCTGGGAGTCCGTTACCAGAATTGCCACCCATAACCCATCTCAACCCTGCAAGAGCCAGATTTCTTTGTGAGTGTGCCGACCTCCTCGCGGTAAGACTTTTGTTGAGTGATCGCGCCCCGTTGACAAAAGCCCAGTTAGCCGATATGCTCGGAATGAAGGAAACGTTTCCATGTTGTATACAGATGTATTTATACTAAGCTGCGGAGGTGTAATAACTTATGAATGGAATCGATTCCTTTCGATCCATTGGTCCAGTTAAGATTTCGCGGATTGCAACCGATGTAGTGCGCGTCCCTCTCGCGACCAACTACAAAGGCAGTTACTATCACATGACGCACCGTGCCACCATATTCACGCGTATCTATACCAATCAAGGGATTATCGGAGAGATATACACCGGTGACGAAGATGAAGGGAATGCGGTAATCCAGCGCATCATTCACGACGAGATTGCCCCAAGGCTAATCGGAGAGGACGCTCTTGCGATTGAACGTATTTGGGAGCTTACTCGTCCTGCGACATATGACATTCTGAGGGATAGGCGGCTTGGGCTCGTGGCGCAGGCCTGTATCGATGAAGCGCTATGGGATGTCTTTGGAAAGGCAGTTGGCCAACCATTGTGGAGACTGTGGGGGGGATACACGAACACGCGCCCCATCATTTGCACTGGCGGATATTACGGTACGGGGATCAGCATCGAGCAGGAAATGTCGAGGGTTCGGGACATGGGATACCGTGGCATGAAGTTCAAAGTTGGGGGCAGGAGCCCGGAAGAGGACGCTGCACGGTTCATTGAAGCAAGGAAATCCGCGGGTGACGACTTTGTCTTGATTGCCGATGCAAACCAAGGATGGACGGTTGAGGAGGCTGCGAGATTTGTTCATCTGGTGGAAGATTACAATCTGTATTACTTTGAGGAACCGTGCAAATGGGATAATGACCGAAAGTTTATGCGGGATGTGCGATTTAAAACAGGTGCACGTGTCTGTGCTGGCCAAAGCGAACTTTCTGCAGCAGGGTGCCGCGAACTCATGGAACTGGGGGCCATCGACTTCTGCAACTTTGATGCGAGCTGGTCGGGCGGTCCGACCGAATGGCGCCGCGTTGCGGCGATTGCTGCATCGTACGGCGTTCGAATGGCTCATCATGAGGAAGCCCAGATTTCGGTACACCTGCTATCAGCTATTCCTCACGGAACATTTGTAGATACATTTGTACCGGAACGGGATCCTATTTGGTGGAACATTATTAAAAATAGACCAGAAATACGAGAGGGCGTCATTTCCGTCGGAGAGGCTCCGGGATACGGTTGGGAGTACGACTATGATTTCATCAAAAAGTACTCCGTCTCTCATCTAGAAACGGTAAGCAAAATTTGATGTGGATATTCATCGCCAGCGACGACAACCAGTTGGGGGTTCGTTTCTGTCCCCAACTGAGGTTTGTGTCACGTTGAAAGCGTTCGCAGAGAGGAGTGGTAAAAATGGAAAGACGATTCATGCGCGTTCTCGCGGCGAGCATGGTGGGGAGCGTTTTGGAGTGGTATGACTATGTTCTCTACGGTACCGCTTCAGCGCTTGTGTTCGGGAGCTTATTCTTTCCGAAGCTGGACGGGTTCGTCGCAACCTTGCTGTCCCTGGCCACGTTCGCGATTGGCTTTCTGGCTAGACCCATTGGGGGCGTCGTATTTGGAGTGCTCGGCGACAAGATTGGTCGAAAACGGGTCCTCACGCTCACCATCTTGATCATGGGCACGGCGACGACGCTGATCGGTCTCCTACCCACTTACAAGTCTCTCGGGTTCTGGGCGCCGTTGTTGTTGGTACTGTTGCGTATCCTTCAAGGAATTGGCTCGGGGTCGGAATACGCCGGAGCTGTGATCTTGATGGCCGAAAACTCCAAGGTCTCCAACAGGGGATTCATGTGTTCGCTACCGTATGTGGGTGTATCCATCGGGTTACTGCTTTCTTCAGGGGTTTTTAGTGCAGTTAGAACACTTCCAACGGATGAGTTCATGTCCTGGGGATGGCGTATACCGTTTTTGTTAAGCGCGGTTGTTGTAGTATTCGGAGTCATCATACGAAGAAAACTCGAAGAAACTCCCGTGTTTGAGGAACTCGTCAAGCATCATAAACGCGTGCGTAATCCAGTTCGTACAGCATTTCGCACGTCTCCAAAGGAAATTATTCTGGCGTGGATGGTAGCCATTCACGATAATTCATTTGCGTATCTGTATCAAACATTCTTGACGGCTTACGTGACAAAACAGTTACATCTGCCAGACTCCGTCATGTTAACCACGTTGACCGTTCTTGGCTTCGTACAGCTTTTGTCGATACCGGCGTTCGGTGCGCTGTCGGATCGCATCGGCAGAAGACCGCTCTTGATTGGAGGCGCAGTCCTGTCGGCACTGTTCGGCTTTCCGCTCTTCTGGCTGTTGAACACCAAAAACCCGTTGGTGATTGGTCTGGCCGTGATTTTGGCGTCGGGTATCTTTCGGGGGGCTATCGTGGCCGTTCAGGCGTCGTGGTATTGCGAACTGTTCAATTCAAGAATTCGGTATACCGGTTTCGCGGTTGGCAGGGAGTGGCCATCGATTTTCGGCGGACTCGTCCCGGTGTTCGCGAGTGCAGTTCTGATTTGGGCGCACGGACATACATGGGCAATCTCTTTGCTCATTGTGGCCTTTTCCTTGTTAACAATCACGGCTGCGATCATTGGACCGGAAAATTCAAAGCTGAGACTGGAGGACATACAGTCAGGCCGTGATCGCGAAGAGCCCATTCCATCCGTGGTTGTCTCTCGTTAGTGTCGGACTATTAGTACCGGCCCCATCTATTCCTGTAAGGGACGGGTGGGGTCGAATAGTGTTTCATGGGCAAGCTCTACACGGGATCACATGATCCGCGAACTTCCAACCAGGTCGGCAATATCGCGTGCCGAACGGCGCTTGAAGGTGCATGAATCTGTTCGATGACAAGCTTGGCCGCCTCTGTTCCAAGGTCACTCAGACTCCTGTTGACGATGGTGATCGGTGGAGCTAGAAGCTGAGTGAGGGGCACATCATCGTAAGAGATTATCGAGATGTCGCTCGGATAGTTCAGGCGCATTTCTCTCAGTGCCGTGATGACCCCAACGAATACCTGATTACTTCCCACAATGACCGCAGAAGGACGATGAGGGTGTGACAGTAGCTGCATCATGACCTCATATCCTTGCGAAGGACTCAGATCAACTTCATGCAGATAACCCTCACGGAGAGAAAGACCATGATACTCCAGGCGCGACAATAGCGCTTTTCTTCTTGCACGGCCAGGGAACGTCTTTGAGGTTCCAATAATGAGCGCAATATCCCGGTGTCCCAGATTCAACAGGTAGTCAACGGCCTCCCAGCTTCCCTTGGCGTGGTCATTTGTTACCACGTTGGTATCGGGTGACACAGTCTGCCTGTCGAGCAATACCACGGGAACTGGTACACCCCTGAGCAGTTCGGAAATGGTTGGTTTAGTGTCATCAATGAGTGAGGCGATGATTCCGCTGATTCCCTGGCGGACGAATGACTCAAAGAGTTGGATCTCTTCATTGGGATCGCCGTTGGTGATTCCGAGTTGCAATTGGTACCCCTGGTCTAATAATATTCGGTGCGCACTTTGAACGATTATGGAAAACAAAGGATTAGAGATATCACTCACAATCATGCCGACGGTTGGCAATCGATTAGTCCGTAGTCCCCGTGCAATCTCATGTGGCCGAAAACTTAACTTTTCCATCGCCTCTAGCACGCGGCGTCTCGTTTCGGGGTGGACGGGCCCGCTATGATTAATTACCCGCGAGACGGTTGTTGTACCAACCCCGGCCAATCGTGCCACATCCCGGATGGTCGGGTTGCGTCCTGGCTTATTCACTTGCTTTTTCGGCACAGGATTCACCCCCAGAAACCAACAAACATTGTATCGTGCCTTCATTCGCGGAGTCTGAGCGGGCCTCGAGCACACCGAGACATGCAGGGTGTACCCATATTGTACACGAGTCTTGGCTGTTTCCAATGGGTGGTGCCGTACCTCCCTGGCGGGACAAGTGGATTCAGATGCAGTATCTTCGGTGAGCGCGGTGAAATGGGTTCTTCGGGCACATAAGCAGTGTATAGCGCGTAATAAAAGTGCAGAACACCGCAACGTAAAAGTGCAGACTTGGTGCGGTGCCTGCGGATAGTGAATAGGCACTTGCAACACCACTCTTCCAACTCTACCCTAGGGTTTGGCTAAAAATCCTGGGGAGATGAGAGAGGATGTTGAAAGTGCCACAACAGCAGTATATCAAGTTTCTCTACGAGAATGGGGAATGTTCGATTTCCGAAATTGCCAGGTCCATGGGAATCAACTGGCGTACGGCCAAAAAGTACGCCACGAAGGACGACTGGAATGAACCACTGAAGCAGCGCAGGAAACGGTATCCCGTTCTCGGTCCGTACCTTGACATCATTGATACATGGCTGACGGAGGAGCAGGCGCTGCCCCGCAAGCAGCGGTACACAGCTAAGCGCATCTTTGACCGGCTGCGTGAGGAGCACGGATATGAAGGTAGCCGGCGGGCCGTTGAGCGCTACGTCGCCCAGCGACGCCAGGAGCTCAAACTGGAGCGTGCCGAGTCCTACGAGCGGCTGGAACACCCCGGCGGAGAGGCACAGGTGGACTTTGGGACGGCTTACGTGGGGCAAGCAGGACAGTTGGCGTATTGAACCCGACTTTGTCAAGACAGATGGGATGGCTTTTAAGAGAGAAATGAGAGACTTGCAATTCAGATAAAAACCGTCTCACGCTGCGTTTTGTTGCATTTTCCAATTTCTGAATTCCAACGGCGAGCGATAACCTAGTGCGGAATGTGGTCGGTCCGTGTTGTAAAAGTGAATGTACGACTCAATCGCCGCTTTCGCCTCGGCAAAGCTGCTGTATTCCTGCAGCCAGACCTCCTCCTCCTTCAGCGACCGGAAGAATCGCTCGATGTATCCGTCAGCATCAGGGTTGTTGTACCCCGTCCGCTCGTGGTTGATTTGGCAGGCCTTCATCGCTTCGATGAACCGTCGACTCGTCATCTGGCAGCCATTGTCCGTTCGTAATGTCAAACCGGCACCTTGAACGCCATTCGGGAAGCGATAGTTCAGCGCCATATCCACAGCCTTCAGCAGGTCCTCCGTACGGCAGAACCGGGAAAACGAGTACCCCACAATCTCCCGGTCATAAGCGTCAATCACGGCAAACAGATATCCCCATCCGTCTTTCCCACACCACACCTTCGTCATGTCGCACTGGAAATGCTCGTTGGACCTGGTGACCGGTATCTTCCCTCGCCGTTTCGCTCGTGAAGCGCCCTTCCTCGGAGATTTCACCAGCAGCCCCATTTCCTTCATCAGCCGATACACCCGCTTATGGTTCACCCGCAGGTTGTATCGGCGACGCAGCATGACTTGGATTCGCCGGTATCCGTACGTGGGGAATTCTTCGCACAGTTTCCGAATCCACTGTTTGACCAGAGCGTCCTTGTCCACAGGAGGCCGGTTCGGCTTTGGCACAGGCGGCTTCAGCAAGCTGTAACAGTACGTCCGGTTCAGCCCTAACGCTTTTGCAATCACTGGGACCGGAAACCCTTCTTTGGCGAGCTGACAGACCAAAGAACGGCTATTTACTTCCGGCCCCAATTCGATTTTTTTCGCAACACATCCACCTGCATCGTAAGTTCACCGATCTTAGCCCGAGCCTCCTGCAACTCCTTCTCCAGCTCCTGCTCCCTCGTAGAGGGTCCGGACTGAAGTCCAGCCCGTCCACCAGCCAGGAACGCTTCACGCCACCTGTAATACAGACTCTGGGCCACGCCATGCCGCCGACATACCTCGCTGATGTTCGCACCGGGCATCATGCCCTCGAGCACGACGTTCATCTTTTCGTCCACTGTCCACTTACGTCCCGGCATCACAAACACCTCTGCTTCATCTTAACCCATCCCTTCTGTCTGGGTTGACTCTGGGGCAAGTATATTGGTCGAACGCAAGGTGCTGGTGATGTCCTTCCCGTTCAGCAATGCCGCCTTCACCTTCCCGGTGCGTGCGGAGAATACCGAATGCTTTCTGGAGGCGATGAAACATATCTTCCAGCAGACAGGAGGTGTTCCAAGAAAGATCTGGTTCGACAATCTGTTAGCGGCGGTCGTCTCCATTGACAAGAACGGCGAGCGAACGTTCACCGACCAGTTCCTTCGGTTTGCAGCCCATTACCGGTTCCAGCCAGAGTTCTGCAATCCGTACAGCGGGCATGAGAAAGGGCATGTGGAGAACAAGGTGGGATACAGCCGAAGGAATTGGCTCGTCCCCCCTCCCGTGTGCGATACCGATGCCGAGCTGGAGGAGTATCTGGCCTGTAAGTCAGAGACTGATATGGATCGGCCGCACTATGCCAAGCAAGAGCGTATCGCCGACCTGTGGGAAAAGGAGCGTATGAAACTGCTCGCGTTACCGGCCAAGCCGTTCGAGGTGTTCCGTCTGGAGGCCGCCCGCCTGAACAAGTATAGGGAGCTGCGGTTCGAGAAGGCCACCTATCCGCTGCCACAATGCCGCGCACTGGAGACGGTGCTGTTGAAGGTGAAGTGGGACGAGATCGAGGTCTTATCAAACGACGGGGAGTACCGGCTCTTGGGGAAACTGCCACGGCCGTATGTGGACAAGTCCATTACGATTGAGTGGACTGCCGTGTTCGACGGATACCGGAGGAAGCCGCGGTCCGTGATGTACTCCGACCTGGCCAGATACATGCCCTCGTCGGTGCGGGCCTTCGTGCAGGTGGAGGACGTCGAGCAGAGGAAGTCCCGAATCGCCCTCGTCCGCCGCCTGCTGGAGAGCCACGAGATGGCCGAGATAGGGGCAGCGCTCGATACGCTGGCGGGGCACTTCAGCCCAGATGCTGTCCTCGAGCATACGCTGTACGCCATGAAACACCCGGAGTTCCGGCCTGAATCGTTGGTGGAATCGCATACGCCGGCGGAAATTCACGGGTACACGCCGGACCTGCGGCAGTACGACGCCATTCTGGGGGTGAACGGGTCGTGAAACAGGCGCTGGCAGATGCGTGCAAGAGTCTGCACCTGGGGTACGTGATGGAGGCGTATGAGGACATCCCCTTCAACGACCGGACCGAATACCTGCTGCGCGTGCTGGAAGCGGAGCTGCGGGGTCGCGAGCTATCCCGAATCCGCAGGTTGCTGAAAAAGGCCCGGTTCCCACAGATGAAGACGCTGGAAGGCTACGACTTTCGGGCAGTGACGTTTCCGCCGCATTGCAATAAGGAACTGCTGACAGGCCTGGCGTTCCTGGAGAGGAAGGAGAATGTCCTCATGCTGGGGAAGGTCGGCACTGGGAAGACCCACCTGGCCATTGCCCTGGGGATGGAGGCGTGTCGGCGAGGTCATGAGGTGCGGTTCTTTCGGGTACACGACCTGGTGGCGACACTGCAGGAGAAGTACCAAGCCGGGACCCTACGTCGGTTCCTAATGGAGCTACAAAAGGCGGAGCTGCTCATTCTGGAAATGGGATTCGTGCCCTTTCACAAAGACGGAGCGGAACTGCTGTTCCACGTGATCTCCGACTGCTACGAACAGCGGAGCGTGATTGTGACGTCGAACCTCGAATTCGGGCAGTGGAACACGGTTTTCGGGGACGCCAGGCTGACCGCCGCATTGGTAGACCGCCTCGTGCACCATGCCCACGTGCTGGCGTTCGCCGGCGAGAGCTATCGTCTGAAGCATGCGTTGTCTGAAGCGAAGTCGTCGTAATCTTCCGTCATGCAGTGCCTATGCACAAATCCGTGTCGTTTCTCTGCACTTTTTGCTTGCGAAAAACACCGTGCGCAGCTATACGTCACCATCCTGAGGAGCCGTGCCACTGCCGCATACCAATTACATCCTTCTATCTGCAGACTGCTACAAACTGTCGAACTCGGGCTGCAGATAGTCTCACAATCCCGCATAGTCCCACATTCATGGATCACATAATTCGGCTGACTGGAAGGGCGACTCTGACTGCTATTACGTGCCGAAGTTGATTGACGGAACAGCGGTCACCAAAATGGCGGCATGGCAGTGCAATTGCTTCGCCAATGGCGGTGAGAAATCCGGCACCAAACAGCATGAGCGGTTAATGCAAATATGCAAATATTCGTTGTTGACAGTACTTGTGTATATGTAATAGAATATCCACGTAGTTAGTCGCACAATCCCGCACAATCCAACATTAATGGATAACGTATTTGATGAAATCAAGCTACTCATGGATGACTGACATAAGTTATTCCTTTGCAGTAGCACATTAATTTGGGGGGGATTGACCTGATGCATTTCACCCGTAAAGTTTTCACGGCAGTTGGGGGCGTCGGTATACTAACGGCAGGAGTTGTCACTGCTTGTGGCAATGCCAACGGGTCTGGTGGTAATAACACTGGCAACGCCAATGATTCTAAGGTAACGATATCGATCGATTTACCGCTCTACAACGTGAATCCCCAGGCACAGAAAGATTTCATGAATCGTGTTATTGCAGACTTCGAAAAACAAAATCCAAATATTAAGGTGAATTGGCAAACATACGCTTCAGCATCCCAGGAGAATACAACGCTTCAAACTTCGCTTGCCACAAAACAGGGTCCAGATATTTTTGTACTTGGTTCCACATTTATGCCGGTCGCGTATTCAACCAAGGCATTTCATGTGTTGAGTGAACAGGATTGGAACACCGTTGGTGGGCGTTCTCAATTTCTAAACTCTATGTTGGAAATGGCAGGCCCAAGCCCGGACCAAGATATTGGGGTTCCGGCAGATAATATGCCATATGTGATGGTCTATAACAAAAAGATGTTTCAAGAGGTCGGAATTTCGTCTCCTCCAAAAACCTGGACTGAATTCATTGAAGATGCGAAGAAACTTACGAATCCCTCCAAAAACCAGTGGGGAGCCGTGTTGGATCCGGCAGATCCTTATATTCCATGGAGATTTTGTTGGACGTATGCGAGAGAACTAGGTGGGGATTTCATTTCGCATGATTTGAAAACGGCTACACTAGATTCTCAGGCATCTATACAAGCGCTACAGTTCTGGATGGATTGGGTAACCAAGTACAAAATCGCGTCGCCGAATGATTTGACTTACAAAGAGGCGGACGCAATACAAGCGTTTGAGCAAGGGCATGCTGCAATGCTCATGATGGAAGGCACAAAGGTTCTGCCTGCACTCGATTCTTCACCCGTTAAAAATGATTACGCGGTGGCTGAAATGCCAACGGTGCCTTATGGAATGTCCTCCTTACCTCCGGGGGGTGAGGTGGTTGAAGGCGGGCTGGCGGGGCATTACTATGCGATTCCTAACTACGTAACCGGCAATGCCTATCAAGCTTCTCTCAAATTCATCGGATTTATGTCGAAGGTGAATCAACAACGCGCCAAGTCTGAAGTAGATGGATATTTTCCTGTTACCTACGATGCTTATAAAGGCTACGCCCGGTTAGACACGCCGATGATGAAACCGTTTGTAGAGGCAGCGAACAAGGTTGGTCCCACGCCGTTTTCGCCGGTTTGGGGCGACCTAGAGGTTATCTACGCCAGCGCAGTTAGTAAGATTACGAATGAATTAGCAACAAATACATTTAAGCCTGGTGATATCGAAGCTGTGTTAAGAGCGGCAAATGCGCAAGTGCAGGCGAAGATTGATGCGGGAACCAAATGATTTAATTTGGAGGGGGCCAAATCATTGGCCTCCTCTGTGTGGCCAAGTTTGTCTTACGGTCTCACGGTCCCGTGATTCGCTGAGGAGGACTAAAAGTTGACGAGCTATGAAAGTAAAGTGGAAATGACATTCTTTGTCTCAGCCAAGAAGAAAAGAACCGCTTGGAGGAACAGTCCTTATTGGATGATACTTCCTGCTGTACTGCTCCTATTGCTGCTTATTGGAATTCCATTTTTCATCTCGCTCTATTTCAGCTTCACAGCATTAGATCAATACACGATTGCTCATTGGGCGAGCGCACCGATCGTGGGTTTGAGGAACTATGTCGAAGCGTTTAGCCGAACCACTTTCGTTGGTGCACCACCGCTCCAGAGCGCTGTCGTAAGCTGTGGCTTTTCGCTCTTAACGACAATTATTATAACCCCCATTGGGATAACTGCTGCACTAATAGCTAATATACCATTCCGTGGGCGACGTTGGATTCGGACCATATTTTTGTTGCCTTACGCGGTGCCCGTTTTTGTGAATGCGATTATTTGGCGAATGTTATTTATGAATGGGTGGGGATTGGTTGACAGGGTACTTGCGCAACTACACCTGGCAAGTGTGAATACTTACTGGTTGATCGGTCCTCACAGCTTTTGGGCAATGGTGATAGCCGATGTCTGGGCCTCTTGGCCGTTCGTTTACCTTATGGTCCTGGCAGGGTTACAGGGAATTCCAAAAGATTGGTATGAATCCGCGTACATTGACGGTGCGTCTCCGATTCGGTGCTTCTTCTCGATTACGTTACCTGCAATACGTCCCGTATTGTTCATAGCCTTACTACTCTCGACGTTAAATCACTTTAATAATTTTACTCTGCCGTATGTAATGTTCGGTACACCACCGTCTCCTCAAGCAGAAGTCTTGCCATTAAACGTTTATATTACGTCTTTCCAAAACTTTAGTTTTGGTTTGGGATCAGCGGTGTCGATTCTTACGCTAGTGCTTATGATGATACCTGTTGTGTTTTATATCCACATGCTCCGGCTAGGAGAGGATACGACACGATGAACACAAAAGGATTCTGGGTTTATCTGCGGTGGATTGTCATCATAATATTGTCGATATTCGTTTTGGTCCCTATTCTTTATATGATCGTGGTTTCTTTGACCCCGGACTCTGAAATATCAGCAGGGCAACTGCTGCCGAGACATATGGCGATAGGGAATTATATACAAATGTGGAAGACTATTAACCTAGCGCAAGGGCTATGGAATAGCTTCGTCATTGCGTGTCTTGCAGCAGGGTTGTCAACGCTTGTCGCTCTAGGTGCCGCATATTCCCTTGCTCGGTTTCGGTTCAGAGGAAGAAAACTATTTCTGGTGTCTCTGGTTGGTGTGCAAGCGGTCCCACACGTTACCTTGTTACTTCCATTGTTTGTTTTAATAGTCATCATACAGAATTTCCTTGGTGTTCAACTAGTTGGGCACTACTATGTCGTTGTTTTCACGCATTTGACATTTGCACTGCCGTTAGGGTGCTGGCTGCTGCTTTCTTACGCTCATAGTATCCCGCTCGAACTGGAAGAAGCCGGGCTCGTTGACGGGTGTCGAAGATTACAAGTTCTACGTTATATTGTTTTCCCCTTGATGATTCCCGGCATCGTTGTCAGTTTTGTCTTTGCCTTTTTGTCATCATGGGTCGACGTGCTGTTTACGAGTGTTCTCACGTCTCCTGCTACGAGAACAGTCGCGATCGAGCTGCAGTCTTATATAGCTACTGGATCTCAAGGAGGCGGTAGCATTTACTGGGGGCAATTAATGGCATCAAATCTCGTCGCTGGATTGCCAGTTGTGATTATATTCTTGATATTCCAGCGGTATATCACAGGCGGGCTTATGGGAGGTGCAGTCAAGGGATAAAAGGGAAGAGTCTTGATGTCTCGAATCGATTAGTCTGACAATTGTAGGAGGGATAGGTATGTCGGACTTTCAGTTGCGTGCATTGGAGATTCATAGTCAGTATGTGTGGGATGTCGATTGGGTAACGCAGGCCTGCCGCTTTGCTAGAGAACATGGCATGACTGCGCTTGTTCTCCACCGAAATGACTTCATTGAACAAGTCGTGTATCCTGGGAAATACTTCGGCTGTGAACGGGAGATGTACAGAAATATATTTGAACGATATCAGGATATCTATCGAGTCTTGTATAAGTATACTCCTGTGCGGCGTAGTGGGCCTTACCAGCGCAGGGCATATTTCAAGCGGATATTGAAGATTGCAAGTGATATGGGATTGGAGGTATACGTTGAAAATAAGGAGTTAAACTTCCCGCACATCTTTATTGAATTATTTCCCTATTTGGTTAAAAACGGCTGCATATGCCCGAGTGAACCGTTTTGGTTCGAATTCGTGCGTACGAAATATACAGAGTTCTTTAGTGAATTCCCTGAAGTAAGCGGGATTATAACGTCGCCGGCAACTCGCGAGAGTATGGTGTCTATATCTTCAAATCGTTGTCAATGTGAATTGTGTAAGGAGATGACCCCTGAAGAGTGGTACGAGAAATTGATACTGGCCATGTATGAACCAATAGACTATGCCGGAAAGACATTGGTAATTCGAGATTTTGTATTTGATTCCAAATCTCATCAAGAAATTACATCAGCTATGGAGAAATTTCCAAGTAACGTGGTGATATCCCTCAAGAACACACCTCATGATTATTATCCAACTTTTCCCGACAACGAACGTATTGGGCGTGTCGGCACTCATCCCCAATGGGTTGAGTTTGACTGTATGGGCCAATATTTCGGCTGGGGAATTGGTATTAGCGTCATGACAAACGATATGAGACGCAGGATGAAGTATAGCAAGGAAAGAGGTGTGGAAGGCGTTGTTTTCAGAACTGACTGGGAAAGTCTTGATTCGCATTCCGCTTTTCATACCTTAAACGTAGTGAACCTTTATGCGGCAGCTGCACTTTCAAAGAATTTGGACACAACGAACGCGGAAATATATGGTCAGTGGCTTGAAGAGAATGGCTTCTACAAACCTGGAATTACGGAGGTGGAGAAGGGTGTTGTAATATCCTGGATTATACCAATACTGGACGAAACATGGGAAGTAGTCAGG
Organism: Alicyclobacillus macrosporangiidus CPP55; assembly: GCF_000702485.1. Lineage (GTDB taxonomy): Bacteria > Bacillota > Bacilli > Alicyclobacillales > Alicyclobacillaceae > Alicyclobacillus_H > Alicyclobacillus_H macrosporangiidus_B. The sequence goes on from NZ_JNIL01000001.1 coordinate 3,855,024, forward strand.
CGCACCGTCTTTTCAAATGACTGTGTGTTTTCGGACTCAAGTACTCTTCCGGTAAGCATGGATCATGCGTTTTGGTTGGCGGAAGAAAAGAATAGCCTAAAGGATTGGGTACCGGCGAAGGCAGACGCACTTTGCATGAGTAAGGAAAATCTAAAACTGCTACTTGACGAAAAAGACGAAGCACTTACCAGAGTCATTGGATTGCTCAATCGGGTACGGCAGGGGTGTGAAGGAATGTCAGAACAAGGTCACATCAAGCTGATTGAGTCGTTCGACGTCTTCGCCAGATATGTAAATGCATTTCGTGCAGCATCCCGGGCCATCTTTTTAACAAAGTACCTCCTTGTGAGTCCCTGCGTTGAACCGACTGTAAAAGTGGAATGGCAGAGCGCTATGAGGGAGTTGATAGCTGTAGCGGAAGAGTTACGTTCTTTTTACACTGACACCTGCTTCAGGTATGCGGTCTACACTCTTTTGGATCCTGAGAGGTTGCTTGCGCTGCACGGAGATTTGCAGCGGAGAGTACAGGCTTCACAAGTTGAAATTACGTGTTGATATTAACATCGTCTCAGTCAGGTAATGTAAGGCGTATTGGAGTGATGAAAGTGCGAGGGTTCTCATTAAGAGCGCTTGAGATTCATTCCTCGAGGATGTGGCAAACGGCTGCAGTGGAGAGTGCATTAAATTTCGCTGCTAAGAGCGGACTAAATGCATTAATATTCCATCAGAACGATTTGGTAGATCGTTTGGTCTTTCCTGAACAACTGTTTTCGGATACTCTAATGTGGAAAAGATGGCCGGTAAGAATGCATTCCATCTATAATAATCGACATTATGTTAACAATGTGATCCGTAGTGCCAAGGCAAGAGGAATAGCATTCTACCTGGAAATCAAGGAAATATCTTTTCCTGACGAAGTTCTCGAATTTGTGCCGGAGTTGAGAAATGCCGATGGCTCTATATGTCCTACCCACCCTTTTTGGAATGAATTTTTGGGCTGGAAAGTATCAGAGCTCCTAACTGTAGTCCCAGACATTGCGGGCATAATCGTTAGCGCGGGGACTAGAGAAAGTAAAGTATCAATTTCAACTAATACATGTAACTGTGATCGATGCCGGGATGTAGACCCTTTGGACTGGTATTTGCGGCTAATTGACACCATACGCAGGCCGTTAGCGTCAGCGGGAAAGAGACTCGTGGTACGTGACTTCGCCTATACAGCTGATCAGCAAAACTTACTAATAGAAGCTGCTTCAAAGTGCTCCGAGGACATCGTGATATCATTAAAAAATACACCTCACGACTTTTATCCGACGTTCCCTAATAACCCTAAAATTGGTCATTGCGGAAACAATGAACAGTGGGTTGAGTTCGACACTTGGGGTCAGTTCTTTGGCCTAGGTTTCTTTCCTGTAAGTGTAGTAGAAGATATGCAGAAAAGGCTACGTTATTGTCATGATAATGGGGTGACTGGAGTGATATTTCGAACCGATTGGGAAGTCATCACCGAGGCTAGTGTCTTTAACAGTTTTAATATGCTAAATTTAATTGGAGGAGCGTTGTTATGTCAAAACGTTGATGCAAACTTAGATGACGTTTATCGTGCGTGGGCTAACTATGGATTATTATCACCCATGCGCCCGGCTTCAGCTTTGTCTAAACCGATAGTTCCTCTTGAAGATCAGGCTTGGGAATCACTCAGGAACTTCATGCAGTTCTCGTGGTCAGTCATGGAAAAAACGGTGTACGTTCGCGGCCATGTATTTCATGAGGACTGCCAATTTCCGGATAGCGTGGAAAAGGCATTTTCTATGATGGTGAAGATACACGGGCGCGATGATTGGGAACCCGGTGCCTCACGGCTCGTCGAGATAACGAAGAGCAACTTGGAAACTATTTTTGAGGAAAAGGCAAAAGCCGTCGAGGAGGTTAGGACCCTTTCATCTAAGTTGTTGCCTTCAATAAGGCAGCTACCTGAGTCTTTCTGCCGTGAAATTGAGCAGATGCTAGAATTATATGAGCTGTACGTGGAAGGATTTCAGCACTGTGCAAGAACCATTTTTTTAACTCGATGGGCCATGCTCACAAGGCAAGAGAGGGATTATAAAGAGGCCGAGGCATCTCTACGACCACTTATCAGATACAGGAAACAGGTTGAACGACGTCTTGAAAACACAAACTATCCTCACTACGTATATTGGCTTCTCGACGTAAGACGACTAGATCAGTTAATTCGAGACGTTAGTCGTTTGCTCGCAAACTAGCACAGACGATAAGGTGAGATGCAATCATGGCCATTATTAACATTACCATAGGTTATAGTGGGGATTTCGTCCTAACTACTCAACAAGTGAACTTGCTGAAGGAACTATTTCCTGATATCAACTTTTTTGTATCAAATAGTGAAGATATTGATTTAGAGGTACTTCAGTCAACTCACGCGTTCGTTGGTTGGCCGACGAATGACATGTTGGGCCATATGCCTAATCTGAAGTGGATTCAATTACCTAGTGCTGGAGCGAATGGTATTCTCGCTAACACGAATCTACACTCCGAAACAGCTGTCACGAATTCGCGTGGTGTATTTGGGGTTCCTGGCGCTGAACATGCCCTTGCCTTGATGCTTTATTTTTCGAGACAACTGTATGTCCACGTCGAACAGCAAGCTCGGCGATACTGGAGAAAAAGTCCCGCATCATCTGAGATTGAAGGTTCTACTGTCGGGATCGTTGGATTAGGAGATATCGGTCTGCAGCTGGCGAAAAGAGTTAAGAGCTTGGGGGCCACCGTCTTGGGAGTTAAAAATACTGCAGGCGCCTGTCCTCCGTTTGTCGACGAAGTCCACGCTTCTGACAAAGTTGAGGAGGTTTTGCGGCATTCCGATTACGTAATCAACACTCTACCATTGACACCAGACACGAAAGGATTCTTCTCCGCAACACGTCTCTCGGTGATTAAGAGAGGAGCAGTATTTATTAACATCGGGAGAGGCGCCACCGTGGACGAGGGCGCTCTAATTGATCATGTCCGAGCCGGACGTTTCGGAGGCGTGGGATTGGATGTAACCAACGAGGAGCCTCTACCGGCAAGTAGTCCCCTGTGGACGCTTCCTAACACAATTATCACATCTCACTCCGTGGGTGCATCACCAAAAGTTAACGATCGTCGCTTTAATTTGATTGTAAACAATATCAGAAATTTCATGGAGGGCAGGAAACTAGAAAACTTGGTCGATCGTGTTCGAGGTTATTGAGTGATGGCGGACCGAGAACATGATGGTTAGGAGGATATTCGAGTAGGATCCGAAGTTTAATGGTATTCTGTAGAGTAATTTCCTTATCGAGGGAGGATGGGTAATATCCTGAATCCGTGACAGGGTACCTGTCGAGCACTCATGCGGCGTTTATCTTGCATCGAACGGGCTGCGACTGCATTGGTGCGTGGAGCGATTCCATCGAATTCAACCGTAAGGGAACGCCAGTTCCCGCAGAAGCGAATAACTTCCCCGGCCTGTTCATCGTCAGGCTTTGTTCCCAGGCCACAAGACGGCACATGTTATACGAAGGTCAAATACAAACGGCGAAACACAGGGAACCATCGGTTCCCATGCCCCAACTTCAGTTTGCTCTGCCTGGCATGTCGGACTAGTTTCGCAGCCAAGGTCATCAAGTTCTGAATCACCGTCCGGATACGACGACGTTCTGCCTTCTTACGCAGAGGTGCATCGTTGCGTTTTAGGCTTTCCTGGCCAATCACCCTCAGCAAGTTGTAAGCCATGCATACAAAATGCAGTACCAGGTTGTTGGTTGCGAACTTGCCTGACGGTAACCGTTCAGCGTCCAGATCCGTCTTGATTTCGCTGTGGAACTGTTCCATCACGGCGTGGTCATGGTACAGACGAATGATCACATCTGGGTCGTCGGGCAGTGAGGTCCAGTAGGCGTCGACCTCGATGTCTGGGACCAACAGGGTTTGCCCGTCGGCCATGGTGGTCCGTTCGATGACTTCGAATACCATCCGAACTGGTTCCGACAGGCCCTTGACCGGGCACATCAGCGAACCGTGATACACTTTCTTGCCTGGCCGAGGTTCGTGGCATACACCGTGCTGCTGGGCGGTCACGAGCCAGGCCTGGGGGCTTTCCTTTCGCAGATTCCGTTTGATAATGAACTCGGCCCTGCTGTCCTGAGAACGACACACGGCAAGGTTTTCTGCACTGTCATTTCCGGCATCCATGCGAACGAGCAGCGGAAGGGCTGAAATCTGCTTTGCGTACTGAATACTCTTGCGCAAGAAGGCCGCTGTATCCTTTTGAACATGGGTACTGCCTTCACGCAGCTGAACATTGACCACATAGCCCTCTTGGCCGAGGTAAGCAAAGATTGGGGCGTATCCATCGTGGCCTTTGTACGTGCGGGAGACGCCTTCTTTTTTCGTTCCCGAGTTATCAAATGGGCTCACGTCAAGGTCCAGGGGAATGTAAGCCCGGCGTTTCGATGACTCACCCAGCACAATCGGATGCAGTGTAACATTCAGGGTTCTCAAGAGGTTTGCGGACTCTTCGAGTAAAATACTCTCCCAGCCGGCCTTTCCGGCGGCCATATCCAAACGCTGGCGCAGCGTTGGGCTCGAAGGCACGCTGTCCATCTGTAGTGCGATCGTGAAAAACTCGTCATCACGAAAGGCTTCGATGTGGTCAAAGTCCGTCTTGCCTTGACAAAGCAGGCCGATGTATGAGTACGCCACATCTCGGTTTGAAATGTCTGGTTTTCCCATGCCTGACAGGCGAGTCCGATTCAGGCGTTCACCGAGAGTGGTTTTGTCCAGCAATAAACCGACAAGGGTCATTCCAGAATGTGTGACAATGACTTCGTCGGATTCTTCGATGATAAAGCGCAAGGGGGTTCACCTCTGAGGTGAAGGGGGATTGAAGGGAACGGACATCCCAACGATCCCGATTCTACACGACAAATCACAAGTGCTTCAGTAGTTTTTACACCTGCTTGTCACGGATTCAGGTAATATGCTTGTCAGAGATGGCTTTGACGTAGTCGTCGTTGGTGGGGGAACCGCTGGGTCGATTGCGGCAATCGCCGCAGCACGGACAGGGGCGAAAACATTGTTAATTGAACAATATGGGAGTTTGGGGGGGATCCTCAACTTAGGTATGTCCCTTAAGGGGGTAAACGACGGGGGGGGAGCAAAAACGTTAGGGGGTATCGGAGCCGAGTTGATTGAGCGCGCGCGGAAGTTGGGTGGAGCCACAACTGTCTCTTGGGACCCCAGGCATGGTTCAATTATGGGCCAGGATCCTGAAGTTATGAAAATGTCGCTTATTGAAATGCTTCAGGAATCAGGTGTGCACTTGTTGCTACACACTTTTTTGGTAGAAGCGGTTCGGGATGGAGACCATATAAGCGCGGTTCAGGTAGTGAACAAGAATGGGATGGAAGTTATCCATGCACGGACCTTTGTGGATTGTACTGGCGACGCCGATCTGGTGGCGCGTGCTAAATATGACGTTGTAGTGGGAAGGGAAGAGGATGCTTTAATGCAGCCCGTTTCCACTATTTTTAGAGTTGGTGGCGTTCAACTCGAGAAAACGTGGCAGTATCTTGAGAACCATCCGGAGGACTTAGAAACGCCAGAGGGATGGTCGGGTGGTGCATATGACGTTGATTTTCTGAGAAATACTCCGGGTGCCGGCGTAGAAGGATTTCGTACCCTTATTCAAAAAGCCAGGGAGGCGGGAGATTATCATATTCCACGTGATCGGATGGGTATCAATCCTTTCCCAGGCCGGCCCGAAGTGACGATTAATATCACCCGAGTGCATGGGATTGATGGAACGAATGCTGATGATCTAACACGTGCCGAGGTTGAAACTCAGCTTCAAATGTTAGAGGCCATCCGCTTTCTGCGTAAGTACGTACCTGGATTTGAAAATGCTTATGTAGTATCAAGTCCTTTTCAAGTCGGTGTCCGGGAAACTCGACACATTATAGGGGACTACATTCTAACCAAGGAAGATATTTTGCAGGGCCGTGATTTTCATGACCAAGTTGGACGAGGTGCCTACCCGTTGGATATTCATGACGTCAAGCCTGATGCCACCACATTAGGTCGTAAAGTGGAGGGAAGAGGTGTAACTCTATGGCGCATTGATCGTTCGTACGGGATTCCAGCACGTTCGCTCGTTCCCCGAGGAGCACACAATGTCACGGTGGGCGGTCGTGCGATATCAGCTACACATGAAGCATCGGGTTCAGTACGGGGGCAAGCCGTGTGTATGGTTACTGGACACGCCGCAGGCACCATGGCGGCGTTAGCTGCGTTGAAGAATTGTAAAATAACCGAGTTATCAGTTCGGGAAATTCAATCCGTATTACGTAGTCAAAAGGCTGTTTTAGAACGTCCCCAGTAAGGCCAGGGCTTTGAAATAGAGGGGAATATCACAGAATCAGGAAATTCGATCCGGTATACTTGCCCCAGAGTCAACCCAGACAGAAGGGATGGATTAAGATGAAGTAGAGGTGTTTGTGATGCCGGGACGTAAGTGGACAGTGGACGAGAAGATGAACATCGTGCTCGAGGGTATGATGCCCGGTGCCAACATCAGCGAGGTATGTCGTCGGTATGGATTGGCCCAGAATCTGTATTACAAGTGGCGTGAAGCGTTCCTGGCTGGTGGACGGGCTGGACTTCAGTCCGGACCCTCTACGAGGGAGCAGGAGCTGGAGAAGGAGTTGCAGGAGGCTCGGGCTAAGATCGGTGAACTTACGATGCAGGTGGATGTGTTGCGAAAAAAATCGAATTGGGGCCGGAAGTAAATAGGGTCTGCTGAACGAACGGAAAGTCCTTTACCGGCCAATTTTTGGGCCCTGAACGCGAATTTATGTGCAGAGGTTTTTGTAGACAGGTACGCAAAATCCTTGCACATGGAGGACAGATCGATGTTCCGCGCGAGGGAGAACCAACTTGTTTTGCCAGGTGATTTTTTCCTTCCGTTCGGTGGGAAGTTGAATCAGGATAACCGCTGGGTCAAGCTTGCGCAGGCGATTCCGTGGCGGAAAGTGGAAGAACACTACGGAGAACAGTTCAAATCTCGAACGATGGGCCAGGAGGCGTATCCGGTCCGTATGGCGCTTGGCGCCCTCATTATCCAGGAACGGTTAGGTCTCAGTGACCGGGAGACGGTGCAGCAGATCACAGAGAACCCGTATCTGCAGTACTTCATCGGACTTCCGGAGTTCCAACAGAAGCCGCCGTTCCACCCCTCCCTGATGACGCACTTCCGCAAGCGGCTAGGCAGTGACATCATCAACCAGGTCAACGAATGGATTGCCGAGGAACAAGACGATGACCACGCTGATTCGGATGATCAGGACGGTGGTTCCGGGTCTGAGGCGGACACACATGCGACGGAAGTGCGTGCTGAGAATACCCAAGAGGTTGGAAATCAAGGCAAGCTCCTTTTGGATGCGACGTGTGCTCCAGCAGACATCGCCTATCCCACAGACCTGTCGCTGCTCAACGAGGCGCGTGAGAAACTGGAGGAAATCATCGACGTCCTGCATGCAGCACGGAAAGGCGGTAAGCGCAAGCCACGGACGTACCGTGAGAAGGCCCGTAAGGCGTACCTGGCCGTGGCTAAACAGCGCCGTGTGAGTCCGAAGGTGCTTCGCAAGGCGATTGGCAAACAGCTGCGGTTTGTAGCACGAGACCTGCGGATTATTGCGCGGTTGAAAGATGAAGTCGGGCTGAGCGTGCTCAGCCGTCGTCAGTACCATCAGCTTCTCGTAATCTGCGAGCTGCACCGACAGCAAGAGAAGATGTATCGCAAGCGCACGCATCGCATTGAAGACCGCATCGTGGGCATCTCGCAGCCGCATGTGCGTCCAATCGTTCGGGGCAAAGCGTGGGACAATGTGGAGTTCGAGGCCAAGGTGGCACTGAGTCTGGTGAATGGGTATGTGGGGCTGGAACGGCTGAATTGGAACAACTTCCACAAGGGTCTGACGTTGCAGGCAGCGGTGGAAGCGTACAGGGAGCGGTATGGTTGTTATCCAGAAACAGTGCTGGCCGACAAGGCGTACCGAACTCGGGAGAACCTGCGCTATTGCACAGAGCGGGGCATACGGTTGAGCGGGCCAACACTGGGGCGGCCATCGCGGTCCTTGGCGGCGGAACAAAAACGAATCCAGCAGCAGGATGCAGCGGAGCGCAACGAGATTGAAGGCAAGATTGGCGAAGGCAAGCGCCTATATATGGGCTCGGCCTGATCCGTGCACGCCTGCGAGAAACCAGTGAAACGGTGATTGCCTTGCAACTGCTGTTGATGAACCTGGAGCGGCGGCTGCGCCTGCTTTTTTGTGCCATTTTGTACAGACTTATGGCAATTGGTGTGTTGGGCAGGGCACCGTTGCTCGCGTGACGTTTGGCGACAGGCCAAGACGTCCTACAACAGCATGCAAACCAAGTGAGGTCGAATCTCGCAGAAAGACTCGTTCAGCAGACCTTAATTAAGAGGTGATAAAATCGACACATAAAAAGAAATGAGGAAGTGAGAGGCATTGCCGTATATTGTGGATCCCAAGGATCGGAATCTGTTGATTCATAGCGAGGCACCCAAAATCGCTGACTGGTTTTACAAAATGCTTTTGGACAATGAAGCAATTACCCAAGAACATGCACAAGATCTCTCTCAGGAACAGCGAAATTTTCTCCAAACAATGGTTGGACGAATAATTCAGCAAGCAAACAAAGAATGGTACCGAGATGGGTTTAGGGAAATCCCTGATTACGATCTCGGAGAGGAACGGATCAATTGCTCAATATGCGGGCAGGATAACAGATATGTGTACTTTATTGTGAACAGATTGAATGGAAAGAAACTAAATGTGGGGAGCACCTGCATTAATAAATTTTCTATTGGGGTCAGAGAAGGAACAACGAATGCCCAGTTGGTTCGAGAAGGATTGAGATTGTCGCGAATGAATGTCCTTGAATCTAAGTTTACAAATATATTATCCCTACTAGAGACTTGGGAGGACAGACTTGAGAAGTACCCGATTCTTGTTAAGAAGGAACTTGAAGAACCCTATTTGGAAGTCGGTAAGCGACTGAAAAGCATTGTCGAGCCATATCTTTCAGGGAAGACCAAGACATTTAGCGCAGCTGATATTGAACAACTTTTACAAGTACGAGAGGCCGTTCTGCAACGTATTGAAGATTATGTGCAAAGAGAGATGTCGCGGAATTCACCTTTCAAGGCCACGCGTGAAGTGGCCGACTGGATACGACGAAATAACCCAAATCCGGGTTATCAGTGGCTTAAAGAAGATGGAGAAATTCGCTTGCGAACGGCTTTCAGGATCTGCGAGCCGAAATTCATGAATTCCCTTGTTCCGCAATTGAACAACGCGTTGGCTGGACAAAACATTGTCATCCTCCAAGCAGAACTCGATCGGAAGGGATACGTCTATATTCTGAAGAGACTTCCAGAGGTAAAACTATTTGTATTGCACGCGATTTTAATTCGCGATCATTGTGGATTTATACTGGAAGACAATGAAAATTACCCGAGTGTTGAGAGTATAGTTGAACATAGCACAATTCAGCGGGAAGAAAAGTCTATAGTAAATGCGGCGAATGCGTTGCAAGGATACTTCGACGCCCGTAGGATTCCTCTCAGGGTTATTGAACCTGACCTGGAGTACAATGAACTCTTTATTCAGCTGGGGAGTTACGTATATCAGCTTCCTTGCATTGAATTTCTTAACCGATTTCTTGTGGCGATCTTTGGATTGCGAAATATCGAGATGAATGAATTCGTTGAACAAGTAGAGAGAGGGAAGTCCATGACGCATGAAGAATACCGGGAGCTGCGTCAAGAACGTTCGAGATTCGGTCGTCGATTATGAGTCGAGTCGCTATAATCTTGGCGGTCTATTACCCTCGTCTTAGGACGGGGGGATTTTTTGAGCGTAAGCGCCCGCTAACCGCCACCTGGAACTGAAAAGGCATTCCGGCACGGTATGCGACAAAGCGACCACTGAGTATTGATTTGGTTCGTTCCGCATATACAATAGAACATACGTTCGGTATGTGCGAGGTGCCATCCATGTCTAGTTTACTCCGCCGTTCCATCGAGATTCTGGAGTTTGCGTCAGACGGGTTCACGCTGCGTGTGTTTCGGGATCGCGGCGTGATTCGTGTGATCACGGATCTCATCGACCGCTGGGCCAAATCCGGAGACTGGCTCAACGGAGAACGTGACGGGTGGGTGTTTCGCGTTCTCACCGAAAACATGGGCGCTTTTGACATTGACCGTGTGGAGTAGCCTGCACCTGGCGCGAAAACCAGGAACACGGCGGTTGATCCGGATAGGTACGGCGTGAGGTGGTATTTGTACAGGGTGTGGGATTAGCTGTCAGTATAAGGCCGTGGGCGTGGGTGGGTTTCGCAACCGTTCAATCCAGCACACTTCGTAATGCTATGGTCGAGGCCGGACAATGGTCTCAAACCAGACCGAGGAGCGTGCTGTGGATGTCGCGGGCAGAGTTACGAAAGCGGTGGAAAGCGGCGGGGTGTCGAGTCCGCTCTGCACGAGACGCAGAAGGCGTTGGACACGGTTGAGCAGACCTTGATCGCTGTGGTCAAGGCCCACAACGCGGCTGTACAGACGTGGCAGGCGCCACTGCAGACTCAGATTCAGCGGCAGAATGCGTGATAGAAGCAAGTCTTCACCCTGCGGGGTGGGGGCTTTTTGCTTTAGCCGCATATGATGAATAAAAACGTACACTATGTACACACTGTACATCAAACGTGCTAGAATGGAGGCAGGAGGGACGATGTTTATGCAGGCGGTATTGAACGCTACCGATGTGCGTAACGAATGGGGTTCCTTCATTGATACTGTTGTTCGCGTACGGCCTCAGTTCGTGAAGCGAAATCGAGATCTATTCACCGCCATTTCTCTCGAGCATTTGGATGTGATTCTGACTGGTTATCGGTTCAACATGACCTATGAGAAGGAGGATGATGGTTCCTATTCGGGGTCACTGGATGTTTTCGACGTTGTCGCCAACGCTCCTACGTTGGATGAATTAAAGGTGGCCCTTGCTCAAGAAGCTGTTGAGTACGCCCGGGAGTACATGGAAGAGTTCCAGCTTTACTACAACTCTAGGAACCGTCGCTATCATGCACCATACGTGCTCCGCGTCATTATCCAACCCGACATCAATGGAGTCGTCCGGCTGATCGATGCCTAGTTGGCGTGAGCTGCGACGGTTTTGCGAGTGTGATGGCTGGGAATTGTACAAGCAAACGGACCACTACTATTACCGGAAGGTCGAGGAGGACGGCACGATCAAGCGCACCAAAGTTTCAATGGGCAGCGGCGAAATCCCACCGAAACTTTGGCTAGAGATTCGCAATAAGCAGCTGTGCGTGACGCAGGAGTATTTCAACAGCAAGATTTGAACGGCCCCGGCTGAATGCCAAGGCCGCTTTTCGTGTATTATGACGTAGGATCTTCGCATGCGCCTTTGTATCCGCAAACCCGGCACCACGGTGTGCATCCGCGGCGTTCGGCCATTGGGAAGCCGCAGATGGGACAGAGCTCGGTTTCCTTGATCGTACCTCTCATCCATGGGCGTACGATCGGTGCGGGGTGTATGAGGCGAAACGCGAACTGAAGTATCTCGGAATCAGCGTACACATCCCGGAGTTGATGGCGACGCTGGAACCGGAGCAGGAGGAGGCCGTCCAGCAGTCGATGCCGTACTTGGTGGTGATCGACGGTGGAAAGCCGACTGCAAATCCAACTGCTAATCCAAAGCGCGGTATAAGATGACACAGGCCAGGATAAGAGACATTGCACAGCCCTTATACTACGCGGGTTTTTGGACACGGCGGCACGCGACGTTATGCCTTGGTACAATGGATGTCGGTCTTGAAAACCGCCGTGTCCGCAAGGGCACCGTGGGTTCGAATCCCACCCTCTCCGCCACACAGCAAAAGTCGCGTTGTGATGCGGAAAGATCACAGTTTTATAGGGAACTTCATCAGTCCGCAATAACACATTAGACCGCAGTCGAGTTCGCTGTTGCATGCGGTCACATAGCGGGCTGAGCGTTAAGCCACCGGCACATGTTGTTGGTGGCTTTTGTGTTGTTCCGGCCAGGGAGGCACAAGAACCTTGGATAAGCGTCATCGGCCTGTGGTCAAACGTGGACTAACCCGTCGTGCACTATCGCCAGAACAAATCGCTCAGGTCTCACCGCTATTACAGGACGTAATGGACGAATTCATCAAGGCAAAGACGGCTGAACGTTCTTCCCCGCGCACGATACGCGACTACAAGACGCATTTTGCGTATCTGAAGAGGTGGCTGCAGCAACGCTATGGGCGCATTACGATTTCCGAAATAACACCTGCCATTCTGCGTGAATACATTGCGTGGATGAGCAACGAAAAAGAAAAGTACGACGATCATCCTCGCCGTATGAAACGCAGCTTAGTTGGACTGTCACCTGTGACCGTGAACGTTCGGATCAGAACGCTCAAGGCGTTCTTTAACTGGTGTGAACGTGAAGGATACGTCAAGAAATCACCAGCAGCGGACATCCGACTGCAGAGGGTGGATGACGAACGCATTAGTGCATTTACAGGAAAGCGTCATGCGCCAGCAATATGCGATCGGCAACCAACACGCCTTCGCGAAATTCATCCCGTCCGTGGTCAACGCTGCGAATCAACCGCACATGCCACAAGAGGTGCGGGTGGGCGACGAGCGTGTCGATTTCATTCCGCCGAACGGTCCGGACGAGCTAACCGCGAAAGAACGGCGTCTGCTGGAGGACATCCAAGCCGAGTTGGCGCAAAACCGTCGCTGCGTGGTATACGTCCGGTACAGCGGGGAAATCCAGCAGGACCGGCGTATTGCCGATGTGCTCAAGCAGCACGGCATTCGCGTCCAGGTCCTGCAGGCGACCGTCTCACCGGAGGATCGCGTTGAGTGGCTGGAGGAAGCGGTGAAAAAGGGAACGCAGGTTGTGGTCTGCAACGCCAAACTAGTTGAAGTGGGTCTTGACCTGCTGGATTTCCCAACGCTGATGTTCTACCAGTTCACCGACGAGATCGCGACCATGCGGCAGGCGGCACGCCGGGCATGGCGGATCGGCCAACATCGCACCTGCAAGGTGTTCTACTACGTGTACAAGGGCTCGTATGAGATGGTGCAGTTCAAGCGCATGCTGCAAAAACGCAGTCATGCGATGCTCCTGGAGGGCCGCCTCGATAAGTCCGAGGTTGCACAGTTCATCGAGCAGGACGACAAATCGGCCTCCACCTACGCCATTGCCAACTGCCTCGGGAACGTGGAGGACCTGGCGCAGAAGTGGAAGACGCTCGCGGACAAGGACATCCCAAGCGGGGTAATCCTGCTGGCCGAAGAGCGCTTCAAGCGCGAGATTCAGCAGGCGATGCGTCGACTGGCGTCAGAAACACGGCGCTTGGCAGGTGTGCCTGAACCGGAGGAGACCATCCAGCCGGTGGCGGCCACAGAAGTGGCGAGGCCTGCTCAACCTGCCCCGGCCGGCGCGGACATCATTGAGCTGCCGCTGTTTGCTGTGGCTCAAGACACGCAAGACGTCAGGGAAGCGCACGGCACGCCTGTCGCCAAGGCAACCGCGGCCCAGGATGCGACACCGCTGCTGACGTACGGCGAGTGGCGCAAGCAAATGGGCATGGTTGAGAAGGCTAAACGCGCGAAGAAGGCCGTAGCAGACAACCAGATCATGTTGTTCGCACTGTAATCCTTTGCACCAAACCCGAGTCACGCGGGGAGAGAATTGCCTATCCCCCGTGACAACGGGGATGGGCAAAGGAGTGAAACCTCTTGGAACGCCACATTACGCTGCACTGGGACCAGTTCGTGGCCACCATACAAGAGTTGCCACAACCATCCCCGGAGTACGCCAACCTCATTCAAGCTGCGGAAGAATTCCTCCGTCGCATGATCGACGAGGATCTTGCTGCGGAGTACATCCTCAACCTCACGGATGAAACCCTAGCTGTTGCTTGGGAGATCCTCCATCACGATGACTACGGAGACCCGTTGCGGGACATGGCGCAAATGCGCTTGGACGACACAGTGTGGGATGAACTGTTGTCCGAGTGCACCAGATTGCCATCCGTACCGGACCCGTCGGTCGGGGAGGAGTTCATATGATCCTCGACGACGAACTGCGCCAACATCTGGCGGAAGGTCTCTTGCATATCGACTTTCTGCGGCAGTTTCTCCGCAGGACAGGATTCACAGCCGAGATCGACCGCCTGGGCTGGCCGTATGGCATGGACATGAACGGCCCGGGAGATCAGATTTACGACGCGCAATTGGAGATCATGCTGAGTCTGCTCGCTCCTGGCCTTACCAGCCAAGTGATTTTCACATCGCAAGACGACGAGATGTGGAAGCACTGTCATTGGCTTGAGGACAGCACTGGCGAGCAAGAAGTCGTATACGACGTCGGTTGCGTCATCATCATCAAGGGACAAGACCCGCAGCAGGTCGCCGAATGGCGTCACTTCATCTGGTGGTGCGCGCAACGTACGGTGCAGTCGCGCATTGGCCTGAGCGACACCATCGAAGAGCCGCACTTCATATGGGTTCTGCCCGAAGCATTAACAGACGACATCATGGCCGCTTGGGACGCAATCCTGAGCGCCTGGGAGGTCAAGCAATTTTATGAACACCGTACTCCTCCAAGCGAAAGGTAAGGAGGCCGCCGACGCTCTGATCCTCAAACTCGAACCGGACAAGCTTCCGCAGCTTGAGATCAGGGCAAACGGCGTTACTCACTACAAGACGGTGGGGTGGCATCAGCTGCTCACCCTGTTGGATCGGTCCATGGTGGTAGAGCAACTCAAGGTGGCCGATTTGCGAGTCACCAAACTGCCGCGTTTGCCGGATCGGACACTTCTGATAGACATCGCGGAATGCTCCGCCTGGACGGATGTCATCCTCACGGGATATGTGCCCGCGACCGAGTATCCGATGGTGTATCAGGGCGTTTCGTATCTGGTGCACATCCCGACGATGGTCTACCGGGTCCGGTGGAACCAGCAGGACAAACGCCTTATCGGTCTGTCGATTGCCGTAACGACCGATACCGTGGTCACGGAGACTTCTCCGTTGTACCGCTGGCCGTACTCGAACGTGTTTGCTGACGGCCGCGCGTGCTGGACGCACAACACTGTGTGCGAGTTGCACGAGGTGGTTGAAAAGGGCGTGTTTGCATTCCTTGGCACGCCCAACAACCGCGACCTATTCGGCGTGGGAACCAGCCAGAACTCGCCCTACAGGGACTACGCCGCATTTTTGGAAGCCGTCCAAGCTCAGGGGGGAATCCCCCAAGAATGGCTTATCCCGCTCGGGAGAACCGTCACTGAATTTCACAATGCCTACCGGGCCGAACGGTACTAAACCATCCAAAAGGAGATATGGAACATGAACACGAACATCCAGCAGTCCACAATTTTCGACCTTCTGCCGGAGGAAGAGCGCAAAGACCTCATCCCGCTGGTGCAGGAACACGAGAAAGCAGCGAAGAAGCCGGTCACTCGCACCAACACGACGAAGGCCACAGCCAAGCCGGCCGAGGAACCGGAACCGGACGAGTACGATATTGACCGCGTTGTGTATTACGCCGGTCACCGGCTCGAAGTACCCAGCCGGACAATGAAACTGGAAGACGTGCGGGCCTGGCTGGAACAGACGTTCCCGGAGCTTACCAAGGAGCGCACGGAGATGGTCTACGATAAGAAAACGGGCCATATCATCCCTGTTCTCAAGGGCCACAAAAAGGGGGCGGCGATTACCGTGTACACGGAGCCGCCGGCCCCGCCGGTGCCTCCGGTGTATCACCTGCTCGACCGGGAAGGCCGTGTCTACGAGGTTCGGCAAACGCAGACGGGCGTCTTCACCGTACCACTGTATGGGCAAGTCGGTCTGCGTGCACCGTTCCAGCTGTTCGTGCCGAAGATCCCAGTCTGGTGTCTGCGCGAGATTGTCCGGCGTTTTCAGTTTGAGCCGGACATCGAACACCTGGCGTACATCGTGTACGACACCGACATTGGCTACGATGTGGTGTGGCCCGAGCAAAAGGCCTCAGCAGTCACCGTACAAGGCGAGGGCTTCATGGAAACTGAACACCGTTTCGTGGTCGCTCACATCCACTCGCACGGCCGGCTACCCGCCTACTGGTCAGCGACAGACGACGAGGACGAGGTACGAACGGGTCTGTACGGGGTAGTTGGAAGAGCGGATCGGGAGAGGCCCACACTTGCCTTCCGGTACTCATGCGGTGGCAAGTTCGTCAAGGTGGAGGCCTCGGCCGTCTTCGACGGTCCCATTACTGCGGTGGTGACTCCCGTATGAGCGTGGTGAAACCTGTTCGCGTCGTGGACCCGGAACGCACGCGGTTGATCCTCGTTGGAGTAGGCGGCACGGGCGGCTACGTGTTGCAGCAGGCCGCCCGCCTGCTCTACTCGCTCAAAGAGCAGGGTCGCAAGGTGCCGGGAGTACTGCTGATAGACGGGGATGTGGTGGAGGAGAAAAATCTCCTCCGCCAATACTTCCTCCCGCAGGACATTGGCCGCAAGAAGGCCAGTGTGTTGGCGGAGCGGTACTCCAGGGCCTACGGCCTCGACATCGCGGCCTATCCGGAGTATCTGACGCGAGAGACAAACCTTCAAAGAATCGGCGTCACAGATGGGACGATTGTGGTGGGAGCTGTAGACAACGGTAGCACCCGCCGCATCCTGCATGAGCAGCTGCATTGTCTCAACCACGTTGTGTACATCGACAGCGGCAACAGCGCCGTCACCGTGCCGGATGATCCCGAGCATGTGGACCGATACCAGCTGGCGAAGATCAAAGATTCTGGCTGGGAAGGTCAGGTGGTTGTCGGGGTCCGCATTCGTGGTGAAGACGTTCTGCCGTTTCCGGGCGAGGTGTTCCCCGATCTGATCGAGGAGGACCGATTGCCAACGGAGGTCTCGTGCGGCGAAGTGGTCGTTTCCAATCCGCAGCGCCTGATGACCAACCTCATGGCCGCGACAACGGTGCTCATGTATCTGCACACGCTACTGGCGGACGGCACTTTGTTGCACCAACGGACGTTCTTCGAGGCGCGCCGCGGATGGATGCGGTCGGAGGCTGCCATTGAACAATTACTGGAGGTGTCCGTGTGAAGAACGATACGAGCACGGTCAAACTCGAGAATTATATCTTCACCATGACGGAGTTCAACGACTAAGTTGCTTCTCTGCACGGTGAAGAAAAGCCGGCCAGGGTCAATGCGGCCCCGGTGTTTTCCGCAACTTAAAAATGCAGAAAAGCGCGATGCTGTGATATACCGCGCTCTGCATATGTATTCAATTTTATTGGATTTCATTGGACGGTTTCTTCCGTCTCTAAAGCCCCCGATAGTTCAAGAATCGTCAACAAAATAGCCTATGTAAAAGTAAAAACCACGAATCAACTGGTCCGTGGTCTTTACATGGTCGAGGCGAGCCGTGGAGTAGCAAATCCACAATCCGTCGCTGCGTGACTGCCTTTATACTTCCCTCTATGCGAGTTGTGTGATAACAAGGTGTGCTGACACAGGCCTTGTTCCTCCAGCGAGAGGAGTGATGGTTAGGGCCGTTGATTCGCCAGCAGGATTCCGTACAGTGAGTACGGAATTGACGGCTGTCGTTGTCACAAGAGCCATTCCTACTATCTGAGAAGTACCGGTTGCTCTTCCGACCACCGTATAGGCTAGGTCAGCACCATTGAGAGTTAAAATCAGTTGGCCCGCTTCGGTCACACTCACCTGAAACAAGACCTGGTAGGTGCCAATTGCACCTAAGTTAAATGAACTGGGACCAGTACGGGTAATAGTAGTCCCACTAGTAGGTCCATCTTCCGGAAAACTTACGTCTGTACCGGGAGCAACTGTTGCTGCATTATCCGGAGGCATCAACGCATAAAAATCTGCAAAGCTTAATACTCCTGTAGCACCTGTAGGTCCTGTTGCCCCTGTAGGCCCAGTAGCCCCCGTTGCTCCAGTAGCGCCTGTTGGTCCAGCAGGCCCCGTTGCTCCAGTAGCGCCTGTTGGTCCAGCAGGTCCAGTTGCTCCAGTAGCACCTGTAGGTCCAGTATCCCCCGTTGCTCCAGTAGCGCCTGTAGGTCCAGCAGGTCCAGTTGCTCCAGTAGCACCTGTAGGTCCAGCAGGTCCAGTTGCTCCAGTAGCACCTGTAGGCCCAGTAGCCCCCGTTGCTCCAGTAGCGCCTGTAGGTCCAGCAGGTCCAGTTGCTCCAGTAGCACCTGTAGGTCCAGCAGGTCCAGTTGCTCCGGTAGGCCCAGTATCCCCCGTTGCTCCGGTCGCGCCTGTAGCCCCAGCAGCCCCCGTTGCTCCAGTAGCGCCTGTAGGTCCAGCAGGCCCCGTTGCTCCAGTAGCACCTGTAGGTCCAGCAGGTCCAGCAGGTCCAGTTGCTCCAGTAGCACCTGTAGGTCCAGTATCCCCCGTTGCTCCAGTAGCGCCTGTAGGTCCAGCAGGCCCCGTTGCTCCAGTAGCACCTGTAGGTCCAGCAGGTCCAGTTGCTCCAGTAGCACCTGTAGGTCCAGCAGGTCCAGTTGCTCCGGTAGCGCCAGTTGTTCCAGCAGGTCCAGTTGCTCCGGTAGCGCCAGTTGTTCCAGCAGGCCCCGTTGCTCCAGTAGCACCTGTAGGTCCAGCAGGTCCAGCAGGTCCAGCAGGTCCAGCAGGTCCAGCAGGTCCAGCAGGTCCAGTTGCTCCAGTAGCGCCAGTTGTTCCAGCAGGCCCTGTAATTCCCTTGATTATGACTTTAACTTCTTGTTTGACTTCACACCTACATTGCCTGTGCCCGCACTGCTTGCAACGTTCTTTTTTACATTGACAATGCCTGTGCCCGCACTGCTTACAACGTTCCTTTTTACATTGACAATGCCTGTGCCCGCAACGATGGCAGGATTCAGACATAAGTTTCACCCCCTAAATGTTTTCCTACAGTCGTATGGGGGGGTGTCTTCAATTGAAACGGCACTTGTCCTTTGCGTATGTCTAGGGGGCAGGGCCGACATTTTAACCGTGACATCTTGAAGGGGTGAAGAATATGAAATGAGGAGACTAACATGATGGCTTGTGAGGTGCTTAGATGATTAACATCAGCCTCTGTATGATTGTAAGCGTCAAATAGTCCGCACCTAGCGCCAAGCCTTGGTCTGCGAGATGATTCCCCCAGAACCCAATCATGGAGGGATCATCGTGACGAAAGCGGAGTTGGAAGAGCTTCGTGAGCTTTGGCGCGCCCGCGTGGCCGACTTCCGGGCCAGCGGACAGACGGGCGCCGCATGGTGTGCTGCCCACCAGATCAAGGAGCACCAGCTGTGGTATTGGGTGGGCAAGTTCAAGGCGGAGCAGGTCGAGCCGCAGCCTCGTTTTGTCCCCTCTTAAGCCCCGAAATTGGATTGGACAATCTCCCTAATCCATGAGACCATCAGGTCAGGAGGTTGTTCAAGTGGAACGTCGGAAATTTACTCCAGAGTTCAAGCGTCAGGTCGTCGAACAGGCCATCGCCGCCGGAAACAATTCCATCGTTGCTCGGAAGTAGGACATCCGACCGAATCTTGTCAGTCGTTGGGTTCGCCAGTATAAGTCAGGCCAATCCATGCAGGGCAGCAGCCCGAAGGGAAACGCTACCCACGTGACCCAGCAGGAACATGCCCAGCTCGTGGCAGAGAACCGTGAGTTGGATAAACAGAATGCCCATCTCAAGCAGCTTTTGGGCGAAAAAGACCTTGAAATTGCCATTTTGCGTGACCTGCTAAAAAAAGCCAACCCTCACTTGCGGATAAAGTAGCCGTTGCGCACAAGTGGATCACAGCCGGGTATGTTGCTACTCTCGTGCTGCGCATAGTGGGGGTCTCTCGATCCACTTATTACTATCAATTGACACATGAACCAAAGCCGCATACCACCTCGGGCGGACGGCCAATTCCTGGGTTTTCACTGACTGTGGATGGTCGCAAGGTCAGTGATGAACAGATCAAGGAATGGATTATGGAATCCATCACCGGTGATGGTTACGCATATGGGTACCGCAAGCTGACCCATATGCTCCGACAGGACCATGCACTCGTGGTGAACGAGAAAAAGGTGTACCGCCTGTGTAAGGAACTGGATGTCCTGCGGCCGCAACGGAAACTTCGCCAAAAACACCCGAGGAAGTTGGCACAGAACCGCACCATCACAGCACCGAACCAGCTCTGGGAGGTCGATGTGAAGTACGGATACATCGCAGGAGAGGATCGCTTCTTCTTTGTACTTTCGTACATCGACGTGTACGACAGGCAGATTGTGGGATATCATATCGGTCTAACCTGCGAAGCCAGACATGCCGTTGAAGCTTTTCGGGCAGCACTGTGGAAACGTCAGATTCTTCAGCGGAATTTACCATTGCCCATTATCCGTTCAGACAATGGCCCCCAGTTTGTGAGTCATTTGTTTGAATCGGAGTGTGAGCGATGGAATGTCCTACACGAGCGTATACCGCCCAAAACGCCGAATATGAACGCATACATCGAGTCGTACCACAGGCTTCTCGAGGATGAGTGCTTGTCAATGTACGAGTTCGAGACTTACGCCGAGGCATACCAGGTCGTCGTGGAATTCGTGAGCCGGTACAACAACCGCCGATTGCATTCCAGCTTGCACTACCTGTCGCCGGCCGAGTTCTACCGCCGCCATCTCGAGACAGGGCTCCAGCCCAGACGCCCTGTAAGGGTGTGACGCACGTTGGTGCGTATCCAGGGCCTTTGCCCCTAACTGCCCCAAGCCAGCGGGAGGATGGGCAGTCAAGGGGAACCGGAGGTTCAGCGACAGCGGCCCTTGACGGACCGACGACCGATGGCAATTTATAGACCAGGGCAAAGGGCTGAAGAAAAACTGCGAAAGAGCTCAATATCGGGAGTATGTGTCCAATCTGCGGGTGTTAATCCGGTCCCCATTCATGTCCAGGAACCGACCGGAGAGGTGGACAAGCCGCTGTCCGTCCGAGTGGGCCCGGCCATCATCGAGGTCACACCCGGTTACGACACTGAACTGCTGCGCGATGTGGTACGCACGTTGTCCGGCCTATGCTGAACATCGGTACCGGACCGGAACTGCGTGTGTACCTGGCATGCGGCAGCACAGACATGCGCAAATCCATCGACGGCTTGGCAGCCTTGGTTCAGGAGTCTTTCGAGCTGGATCCGTTTTCTCCGTGCATTTTCGTCTTTTGTAGCCGGAAGCGGGACAAGCTGAAAATCCTGTACTGGGAGCACAACGGCTTCTGGCTGTATTACCGACGCCTGGAGCGTGGACGGTTTCAATGGCCTGACACCAGTGCCGGCAAGACTGTCGTCATTGGCCGACGGGAACTGAACTGGCTGCTGGACGGGCTGTCACTCACCCAGCAGAAGGCCCACCCGCAGGTCTCAGCCAAGAGAGTGGTGTGACGGGGAAAATCGCAAAAGATGCCTTTCTAACAAGGGATTTCGGCGGCTGCGTCGAAGTCCTTTTGCATGATGAACACGACGACGGTGACCACCAACCAACCGGAATCCCTGCAGGAACGCTACGAAGCGTTGGAGCGGGAAAACGCGGAGCTGAAAAAGCAGGTGAAGCTGCTGTTGGAAGAGCTTCGCCTGGCCCGCCATCGGCATTTCGGGAAATCCAGCGAACGCACGAAAGAGGACCAGGTTCGATTGGACCTGGTGTTTAACGAGGCCGAGGCGGAGGCGGAACCGGAGGCAGAGGAACCCACTGTCGAGACGGTTACGTATCAACGACGCAAGAAACAGCCTGGCCAGCGGGAGGCCATGCTCGCAGATCTGCCTGTGGAGCGGATTGAATACCGTTTGTCGGAGCAAGAGCGGATCTGCTCGTGCTGCAACGCAGTCATGGACGAGGTGGGCGCTGAGGTCCGTCGTGAGCTCAAGCACATCCCGGCTCAGACGGTGCTGGTCGAACATGTGCAGTATAAATACGCGTGCCGGCCGTGTGACAAGCATGGGACCGAAACACCGATGGTCAAGGCGCAGATGCCCAGGCCCCCGATCCCGGGCAGTCTGGCGTCCGCCTCGATGCTGGCACATGTGATTGACAAGAAGTACGTGGACGGATTGCCACTGTACCGGCAGGAGCAGCAGTTCGCCCGGAAGGGCCTGGCATTGTCGCGGCAGACCTTAGCGAACTGGGTCGTGATAGGCGCGACACGATGGCTTAGCCTGGTGTATGACCGACTGCACGAGGAGATGCTTTCACGAAAGTACCTGCACGCGGACGAGACGACGCTACAGGTGCTGCACGAGCCTGGACGGGCGGCCGAGTCGGAGTCGTACATGTGGCTGTACCGCAGCGGCCGGGATGGGCCCCCCATCGTCCTGTTCGACTACCAGGAGACCCGCTCAAGGGAGCATCCAAGGCGGTTCCTCGGGGGATTCAAGGGTTACCTGCATGTGGATGGGTACAGCGGATACCACGACATCGAGGGCGTCACCTTGGTGGGGTGCTGGGCACACGCGAGGCGCAAGTTCGACGAGGCGCTCACAGCTCTGCCGACAGCCGAACGGAAAAAACCGACAGCAGCCCGGATTGGGCTTGAGTACTGCAACAGGCTGTTCAAGATTGAGCGCGGTTTGAAAGACGAGACACCAGAGGAACGTCGTGCCGAACGGCAGAGGCTGAGCCGACCGGTGCTTGACGAGTTTTTAGCATGGCTTGAGGAGCAGAGCGGACAGGTGGTGCCCAAGAGTGCTTTGGGCAAGGCGGTCTCGTATTGCCTGAACCAGTGGAACAAGCTGGTGGTGTTCCTGGAGGACGGCCATCTGGAGTTGGATAACAACCGGAGCGAGCGGTCAATCAAGCCGTTTGTAATTGGTCGCAAGAACTTCCTGTTTGCCAACACCCCACAGGGTGCGAGGGCGAGCGCCATCGCCTACAGCCTGGTGGAGACAGCCAAGGAGAACGGGCTGGACCCGTATTTGTACCTGGAATACCTGTTCGAGCGGCTACCCAACATCCGAACGGATGACCGGGCAGCGATGGACGCGTTGCTCCCGTGGTCAGATCGCCTGCCGGAACGAATCCGGAGACGTGGAAAAAAAGGATAGCATGAGAAATCGCCCCGCTGGGTCTCCTGGCGGGGCTGATTGTTGTCGTCCATGACTGTCGCACGACGGTTGGAGAAACGCAAGGTGTGGGGGCTTTGACGCTTACGTGGCTCCTGGGGTGACTGGCCACCACCCGTTCCCTGTCGAGCACCTCAATCCGCTCGGCATACACCCTCAACAGCAGCGTCTTGCCCACGTATATGCTGGGGACGGAGTAGCGGTTGTGGTCAAAGCTGACGAGACACAGCTTGTTCACCGTGACGGGCCGTGTGGTAGCGCAACAGTGAGGGCGCTCCGGCAGTGCACGCAGCCCTGCCCGCTCTTGCTCCCAAGCGGACCACCGTTTGCCACGCTCTTTCTCGCACCACTGAAGAATCAGGTCGTTCAGGGCATCCAGGTCGGCCACGTCAGGAACGGGAACACACGTATGGCGGCGGACGTAACCAACGCCGTTTTCGACGCTGCCTTTTTCGTGTGGTTCACCGGGACGGCAGAATTCGCTGTCGAACAGGTAGTGGGCACGTAGGTTGGACAGAAGCACGTGCTCCTCGCGGGCGGGGCCAGCCAGGATCTTGGTAACCGCGGTTTTTGGGTTGTCGTAGCGAACACTGCGTGGCACGCCACCGAACCATTCGAATGCGCGGCGGTGACCCTCGAGGAACGCTTCAATCTTCTCCGTAGAGAAGGCACAGGCAAAGATGACGCCGCTGTACCGCAGCCGCATGACGAACAGGCTGACCTCCGTCTTCTTGCCGTTTATCTTCACAACGACTCGCCCGAAGTCGGCCTGCGCCAGCTCACCGGCGTCCGAAGTAAGTGGGATATACGCCTCCTGCCTGCGTTTTCTCAGCCTGCTTACCCAGTACCGGACGGTGGATTCAGCCGCGGTGAACTCCTCGCCGTACTCCTCCTGCAGCCGCTCGTAGATTCTTGAGGACACATACCGCTGTTTCTTGGGGGCTCCCGCCTTCTCCTCCTCCTTAAGCCAGGACTCGATGACGGGGATCCATCGTTCCATAGCCGGGCGGGAGCGGGGTTTGGTCAACCGATACTTGGGGATATCAGCGTCGGCCAGCATCTTGCGCACTGTTTGTCGCGACACTTGGCATTGCCGGCTGATTTTACGTATCGACCACCCGTCCACATAGTACCGCTTTCTGATATACTCCTTGTCGACCATCTCGAGCACATTCCTTTCCTCCTGTCCCCCCAGAGTTCGGACCAAACTCCAGGGTACAGGAAAGAGGTGCCGGGGTGGTCAACTTTTTGGTTGTCAATGTACCCCCACGTGGTCAACTTTTACGTTATCAAACACAGGGAATTCTTATCCGCTGTAATTGGGGATTTTACATCCGATGTTGACACCCGGATGGTGACAGTCGGACCCAGCGTGGAGAGGATAGACGACGCGAGGATCGTACGCCTCGCCCTCTCCACGGTGGGCCTGACTCGGATCATCCCCTTCGGATGGTCGCTTTCCGGAATATCGGGACAGATCATGGTGCTTCGTCCAAGCAGATCTTGTCCGGGTCGCATATGGATAGCACAGAAAGGTGGTGATCACATGAAGAAGAAGCAAAGGCCCATCACCATCGTCCTCCACCCAGGCCAGAAGGTGTTGGTTAAGGCCAAGAAGAAGCGGCACCATCACCGATACTATCGATAACAGCCGTATTGTTGGAGCAGGTAGTTGCATAGTATGAAGCATGTAAGTGCAACCTACCTGTGCCATCCTTGCCCTTGTGGCACCGCCATCCGTATAGGTTGGCGGTCTTTTT
Source organism: Alicyclobacillus macrosporangiidus CPP55 (assembly GCF_000702485.1). Lineage (GTDB taxonomy): Bacteria > Bacillota > Bacilli > Alicyclobacillales > Alicyclobacillaceae > Alicyclobacillus_H > Alicyclobacillus_H macrosporangiidus_B. Next base: position 3,880,026 of record NZ_JNIL01000001.1, read on the forward strand.
GTATGCGACTTCAATTAAGCAGGGATATTCCTGCCGCTTGCAGAATTGTGTGAGCGCGAGGGTGATGGGGATGGAAACAACAGGTACATCTTTTGAGCTCGCAAATGGATGGGTGATAACGTGTGACGTTGACAATGGGATCGTTAGATGGCAAGCAGAGACTTCCGCTGATTCTATGCATGGGGTGAACTATTGTCTATTCAAAACAGACGTGGTGAATGTACCTGGCCGATATGGCCAACCTGTCGTTTATTTTCTGGGACAAGACCCATAGGGACTGCTTCGAAGCCAGAGTTTACTGTAACGAAGACCGAGTCGACATCCTAAAAGACAATACACCTACGAGTCTTCCGCAACGAAGGGCGTTTTTGACAGTGAATCGAGATGGTGCTATAGAGCTTGAGGACAAGGTTGTCAAGATAACTCATCGTCCGTTTTAGGTGTCGTCCCGCTTCGGCGGGTTTTTCTTTTGACTTGGATCAGGCCACCGTGTACCTGCAACGTTCCAATAGAAGAGTTTTTAACGTTGAAAAACAATTGGTGTTGCAGCGTCATGGAGATAATCATAAACGGTGTAAAAACGGTGGTCGCTTATCTATCCTCCGCATACCCCCGCCACAGCCGACGCATAGGGCGCACGTGCGACGTGCCACACTGGGGGCATTGTTGCACAGCCAATGCGCTGCCCCATTCAATCCAAAAATGGTGTCCTCTGTCACACACGTAGCCATGTAGGATCGCCTTATCCATCGACTCAGCCTGTGCCGTGCGCATTGCCACCCACGACGCTGGCGGCTGGGTCAGACGGTCGAGCCATTGACGGACGGCGTCTAGCGCAAGGTGTGCAACGGGACGGCCCATCTGATCGGCTGCCTCGGTTAGCGCGGTGTGCTCAGTCTCGGTCAAGTAGACCATCACTTTACGATCTCGGCGGTCTGCATCGGCTTTGCGGGGGCGGGGCATCGGGATCACCTCATTATGAATAGTTAATAATTGTCCTTACATCGACATGATACACTTGTCGCACAGTTCAATGCAATAGTTATTAACTGTTCAAAACGAAAATACAAGTGGGCGCACCCGTAGGCACGCCCAATTAGCCCGTACCTTCAATGAAGGGGTGGGGGTTGATCCCTCTTGCTGCTGAGGCCAATGCATAGACGTTAAACACATATTAACCCGATCTGCTGTCCTGTGTGTGGCAGTGAGAGGGAGATGAAGCGGATATGGGACGGGACGATCAAGAAGAGGTTGTGAATATACGACATCAGACCGATGGGCTTTGCAGCAGGATTTACAGGTACTTTATTGTCGTCGTGCCCCCACAATTGAATCCGTGGTATAATTGACCGTACAAGTCCGTTGGACTTTAACACACTTTCGCCGGAAGCAACTACGTATGAAGTCCTGTAAACATTGTGATTGTGACGTGTGACGACGTTGGACAAGCCTGGGATCGAACTTGAAAACCGCCGTGTCCGCAAGGGCACCGTGGGTTCGAATCCCACCCTCTCCGCCAGAAAACACAGGAGCGGCGCGGTTTCTCGGGCATCCGGGAATCGCGCCGTTCGCGTTTCCGTGGCGTGCTCGGCGCCGACTTCTAACAGATTTCTAACCTTCGAGTGCCGAAATAATTGCCAAAGAAGAACCCGGCGGTGTCGGCAGTCGATTGGGGTAACGCGTGGATTGACAATCGAGCGAGGATGGGGTGATACGGTCAGTGGAATGTGAACTGCTTGTTAAGATGAAGCCATCAAGAAAAAGGCCGAAACCGGGTGATATCTTCGTTGTACAACCTAAACAAGGGTTATACTTGTTGGGAAGGGTAATACGTACAAATTTGCCAAGCAAGGACGGCTTTGTACGAGGAGCGAACCTAATTTACATCTACAATAAGGTTGTATAATAACCTGTATTTCCCAATGCAACTACTTATTCCTCCTCAAATTGTTAATAATCAGGGATGGTTAAAGGGGTATTTTGAAACCGTAGGAGCACTAGACATTACCGCCGCGGATTTTGTAACCGACTACGGGTTTCGGAATTGGAGGGGGCAGTTTGTAGATGAGGAAGGTAATGAATTGGATTATAAACCGAGGTGGTGGACGGACTACGGTTTAGGAAACCACCTTACGGTTGCAGATCATATTCACGAAGCGTTAAAGCAACTTCATGCGGAAGACGATCGTGGCCACCTCACGACGTAACACGTAACCGTTTAATCGGGGCAACTTGAGATCTGCAGCCAGCGCGCCGTCCCTCAACGAAGAATCCCTGCTGTGAACTCGCGGTAGGGCTGGTTCGTTTCGTCATTTCTGGTACTTACATTGGCCGACAGCGTCTCTGCCCACGCAGCAGCGCGGCCATCTCGGCTACGTTCACCATACTTTGTTCGGCAGCCGCTCGAGGAGGCACTCCAAATCTTTGACTTGTGGGCAGGTATAAAAACGGGCTTGGACAAACCTCAGCAGTCTCTGAGAGCGGTACGTTAGACAGGACGTACATCACTAATAATACGCATCTTTCTGCCATTGTCAGCGAACTGTAGCCTGACTTCTCGTTCCATCGATTGCTTGATGTGGAACTACCGTCTTGAACATAGTTCCATAGAGGTGCCTTTCGCTTCTTTTTGAATTGTTTTTATTCGTTTCGTGATAGGACTAGGTGGGTGTGTCATAATCGGTTTTAGGTGAGGAGATGCCATTGAATGTACATGCTCAATTATATCTTGGCAGTTTAGCTAACAAAATAGGTTATATTTTTGTGATATTTCTCATCATTATATGCATACCGATGGTTGTTTGGCTTGTTGTCTCACTCATCCATGTTTTAGCCATTTCGAAATGGCCGAAAGCTGACGTTATTGCCTGTCCGAAAATTGCTGAGTAAAATGGCCGTATCCTAGGAAAGGAAAGACGCCCCTCTTTACGTGGTGCTGCGCCAACAGCATCACAAGGGGCGTCCCATCACTCGGATATGGTCAGTATATCAAACTTTAAGCTTGTTGAAAGCCACACCGCCGGTGTTTTTTGTCCGGAGTGCGGAGAATGTCCCCTGCCCTTGTTGCCAAGGTGAGCTTCGCGTCATCGGGAGTCGGAAAAGGACCTGGGTTCAGAGTTCCGGCAACAAGGTAAAACTCATCATCCGCCGACTGCGCTGCCGGGATTGCAACAAGATCCACCACGAACTGCCAAGCTTTCTGGTTCCCTATCGCCGCCACGAGGCACAGGTCATTGAGGATGCTGTCACGGATAAGGCGACGCCTGCCTGCGTTGAGGAATCAACGCTGCGGCGCTGGCGTCAGTGGTTTGAGGTCTTTGCCCCATATGCCGCCGGCTGCCTGGAGTCCATCGCTGACCGCTTCCAGTGGACTGTGGAGAGTTCGTCCGCTCATCCACAAACCGCACTCCATCGAATCGGACGGGTTGTTGGGCATCATCCCGGTTGGCTGGCGCGTGCTGTCCGACCGATTGCAAATCTACATTTGTGGAGACATACCCGTTCGGCGTGTTGATCCGCGTCTCGTCACTGTACGTTCATGCTGACCCTACCAAAATGGAGGTGGTTGGCATGAAAGATTCGAGGAAGGCGGAGGAAATCGCCGCAAATCGGGTGCAGATGCTGTCTCGGCTGCTTGCAGATGGCCTGGATGCAGGCCGTGCGCGACAGATCAGGGCTGAGATCTGCGCACAAACGGGTCTCTCAGAACGAACCATTCGTCGGTATCTGGCCCAGTACCGCAAGGAAGGTTTCGAGGGCCTCAAGCCAAAAGCCAAAGTGTATCAAAGACCAGACGCCATCCCGGAGTCGCTTCTGGAACAGGCCATCTTGCTGCGACGGGAGGTTCCCACGCGCAGCATCTCCCAAATCATTCAGATCCTTGAGTGGGAGGGGTATGCAAAGCCGGGCCAGATCAAGCGCAGCACCCTGCAGGAGAAGTTGGCAGAGCGGGGGTATAGCTCCCGTCAGATGCGGATGTACGCCGCAACCGGTACAGCCGCCCGCCGGTTTCAGCGTCGGCATCGAAATGAATTGTGGCAGTCGGACATCAAGTTCGGCCCGTATCTGCCCATCGGGCCTGGCGGCGCAAGGAAACAGGTCTACCTCGTCGTGTTCCTGGACGACGCCACGCGGTACGTACTCCATGCCGAGTTCTACCCCACCCTCGACCAGGCCATCGTGGAAGATTGTTTTCGCCAAGCCATCCAGAAATACGGCGCCCCGGATTCTGTGTACTTCGACAACGGAAAACAGTACCGAACCCGTTGGATGGCCCGGACCTGTTCCAAGCTTGGGATACGGCTCCTCTACACCAAGCCGTACGCTGCCGAGAGTAAGGGCAAGGTAGAGAAATTCAATCGGACGGTCGATTCATTTCTCAGCGAGATTGCCCTGGACAAACCGCAGACACTGGAAGAACTGAATCAGAAGTTCTCCGTATGGCTGTCGGAATGCTACCAGAACAAGCCGCACGCCGCGCTTTCCACAGACAATCAGTCCATAAGCCCAGAGACGGCGTACCGTAGTGACCGTAAGGCGCTGCGATTTGTCGAGCCGGAGGTCCTCGCCAATGCGTTCCTGCATGCCGAGACGCGCAAAGTGGACAAATCCGGGTGCATCAGTTTCATGGACCGGAAGTATGAGGTGGGGTTGTCGTTCATCGGTTGCACGGTGGACGTCATTTACGATCCGGCAGACATCAGCGAGGTGACCATCGAGTACGAGGGATATGAACCGTGGAAAGCTCGCCCCATGGTCATCGGTGAGCGGGCTGGCAAACGACCCAAGTTGCCGGAACACTTGGGGCCCCAACCAGCAGACGCCTCCAGGCTGCTGGGCGCTGCGCAAAAACAGCATGAGCAACGTCAACACAGACAGGCACGGGCCATCTCCTACACCTCCGCGTGGAACGAGGTGAAGGGAGATGTTTGAGTCATTCTACGAGTTTAGGCACACCCCGTTCGCCAGAAACATTCCGGCCGGAGAGCTCTACACATCGCCATCGTTGGAGGACACGCTGGGGCGGCTTTCCTACGCGGCGCAGCGGCAACTGTTCTGTGTCGTCACCGGGGACTGCGGAACGGGAAAGACCACGACCATTCGCCGTTTTGCGGAGACACTGGATAGTGCCAAGTACCAGGTCCTCTACCTGTCAGACTCGAAACTCACGCCTCGCCACTTCTACAAAGGACTGTTAGAGCAGCTCGGGTGTGAGTCCAAGTTCTACCGCGGCGACGCAAAGCGACAATTGCATCGCGAGATAGAACTCATGCGCGGCATTCACCACGTGCAGCCCGTTTGCGTCGTAGACGAAGCTCATCTTCTCGACCGAGAGATGTTGGAGGAGGTGCGCTTCCTGCTCAACTTCCGCATGGACGCGCAAAGCCCCATGGCGCTCATCCTGGTCGGGCAGAGCGAACTCTGGGAGCGTCTAAACCTCCAGGCGTACGCCGCCATCCGCCAACGAATCGACATACAGTGCAAGCTTCCGTATTACGACCGGGCAGAGGTCGGTGAGTACATCCGACGTCACCTGGCCTATGCCGGGGCCGAGCACGATATTTTCTCGGACAAGGCCATCGATGAGGTTTATCGATTCTCCAGTGGCGCAGCACGCATGATCAACAAGGTGTGCACGCACTGCCTCATGTACGGTGCCCAGACGAAGCACCGGATCATTGATGATCACATCGTGAATCTGGTCATACAGGGGGAGTTGACATGACCAGGCGAACTGCAAAGCGCGGCACCCTGCGTTACGACAGACAGTCGGACCGGTTCTCGGTTCAGTGTGGGGACGACTCCGTGTCTTTGCACTGTGGAGAAGTGATTGGTTTGCGAATAGGCAGGCAGTTTGTATGGGGACGGCTGGAGATGGACATGGCGGGCAGTTGGTGCATCATCTTTCCCGGGTCGACGGATGGCAAATCAACGGTGCTCACGTTAAGAAAAGCGGCAACCTACGACGCCAAGATCTATGTGTAAACTGCAGTGGCAGCGGGGCAACTCGGATGAGTTGCCCCGTTCATCCGCCATGGCCACCGAATCCGCCAGTTTCCGGACAACAAACACCGTCAACTTATGGCCATTATACGTTGGCTGTAACATCATCAGATGGCGTGTCCTGGGAAAAGCAGTACTTCTGAAATGGTGGGCGATTACAGCGGGTGTCATTTGTGTTTGCGGGGTGAGCATACTCGTCTTTGCAAGGCTTTTTGGTGGTGCAGCGTACAGTATCGCATGCCGTACGAACATTCATATTCAAATGTCAATTCATGTACTTGAAAACGACCATCTGTTTGCCATAGATGAGGTACAAGACTATGTGGTCGTACAGTTCAATCAGACGCAAATGGATGCTTTCATCATCTCCGCGAAGGAAAAGGGATGGAAATTTGGAACTGTTGTGCCTTACTCCTTGATCGATCCCGCGCCTGGGCACGAAGATCCCATGTCCGGGAGAAAGAATCCATTACCAAAAGTCCAGCGTGATGGATACTATTACTCATTAATAGATAAGAGATACAAAGGTCAAGCTTGGTACACTGAACGAATGGCTTGTTTCTTAGATGCCAAGTCAAGAACACTTTATGTTTACTACGACGATTCGCAATGGGGCTAAGACCCAACGGAAAAGTTAACGGGAGGTAGTGGGGCACTATCCCTTAGCAGGATGCCTAATAAAAGCAGAAAAATTACGAAAAGAGTTTTTATAATGATACCGAAAATCGTCGGGCGACAAACTGTACTAAACCGTCCCGCAGTTTACCCGATGGGGAACGCAGCCAGTGGGGCTGTCCTCGACAGCCTCTGACAGCCTGCTTATCCAACACAGCGAAAATGGGGGTGTGAGCGCGTGTTTGCAGATACTGTCATCCTCAATGGCCAAGTCATTACGGTAGACGCCCGCAACCGCATCGCGTCCGCAGTCGCGGTTCGCGGGAACCGGATTCTTGCCGTCGGCGGCACCGGCAGCGTTTCAGCCTTGGTGGGTCCAGATACGCGCGTGATCGACGCCGGAGGACGGAGCGTTCTTCCCGGGTTCATCGACTCGCACCTGCACTTCGCCATGTACGGCACCAACCAACTCAGCGCAGACTGCAAGACTGGCGTGGCGTCCCTGTCCACCATCCAGGAGCGCCTCCGCCGTCAGGCGGAAAAAACCCCGAAAGGCAGGTGGGTGCGCGGCTGGGGATACAACGATGCAAAACTGGCGGAACGGAGGCACCCCACACGCTGGGACTTGGACGCTGTGTCGACGGAGCACCCCATCCTTCTCGTCCGTACCTGCGGACACATTTCCGTTTGCAACAGCAGGGCTCTGGAACTACTGGGGATCAGCGAAAACACCCCGGACCCGGAAGGCGGTGAAATCGGCCGCGACGCGAGAGGGACCCCGAACGGTTTGTTGAAGGAGAGCGCGCATATGGCGGCTTTTCAACGGGCCATGTTTACTGAGGCCGAGCTCCTGGAAGGCCTGAGGATAGCCGACCGGCACTTTCATCAAGCAGGCATAACCTCGGTCCACGACGCGGGTGGTTATGGCCCGTTGCAAATGCGGGTCATGCAGCAGGCGGCACAGAGCCGCGCCATCAAGACGCGAGTGTACGCCATCTGGTGTTCGCTGAACGAATCCGATCGCTTCGTGTCCGATGTGCTGAAGACGGGCATCTGCACAGGGCTTGGAGACGCCTATTTCCGGATCGGACCGGCGAAATTGTTCCTCGACGGCAGCAGCAGCGGCCCCACGTGCGCCACTCGTCAACCGTACTTGAGCATGCCGGATTACAGCGGCATCCAGTACTATTCGCAGGCAGAGGTCAACCGCGTGCTCGGCGCGGCCCACCGGCAGGGCTGGCAGATCACCGCGCACGCCATCGGGGACCGCGCCGTTGAAATGATGATCAACTGCATCGAGCAGGCATTGGCCGAGTATCCGCGGACCAACCACCGCCATCGGATCGAGCACGCTGGAATGGTCCCGCCGGACCTGCTACGCAGGATCAAAAAGCTCGGGATCGTCCCCATTCCGAACCCAGCCTTCTTCCACGAGTTCGGCGACGGTTACCTGCGCAACTACGGCGAAGAACGGGTCTCGTACATGTTTCCCGTCGCATCGTATCTGCGCGAGGGCATTGTGGCGGCGGGTGGGTCAGACGCCCCCATTACAACGGACAATCCGTTACGTGGCATTCAGACGGCCGTTACACGGCAGACCGAGTCGGGCCGGAGCACCGGTGAAGCCGAGCGGATTTCTGTACTCGACGCCATCCGGCTCTTTACATACAACGGGGCATACGCCAGCTTTGAGGAGCACCTGAAGGGGAGTCTCGAGCCCGGAAAATTGGCGGACATCGTGGTTCTAAACGCCCCCATCCTGGACGTGGACCCGCAGATGATTGCGACACTTCAGGTCGATTTGACCATGATTGACGGAGAGGTTGTGTACGCTCGAAGTGAGTGATGCGCGGGTGATCAACAAACCGGGATTTTAGCAGAAATCCCCCGGTTGATTCGGGGGATTTCTGCGTAAGACGATTAACCCTCAGTAGACAGAGGTGGTTGTACAGGTACGCACGTAACCACCTGGAATCAGCAGGATGAACAGCACGAAGATGATCAAGAACACTACTGCCCATCGGGTGAAACCACCGAAAACGCCGTCGTACATTCGGGTCACTCCTTTCAACGAGATGCAATCCGTTTACGCCGGTTGTTCAATAACCAGCTCCTGCGTATCCGCCGGTGAACGGAACAAGCAGGATGAACAGCACGAAGATAATCAAGAACACGACTGCCCATCGGGTGAAGGGGCCAAAGCATCCGCCATCGTACATTCGGTGTCACCTCCCCCCGAATCAAGAGTCAATGTAGTGTATGGAGGACGTCCAGTGGTGAGACGGCTTGTGTCTCGTACATCATTGCCCGTCTTCGCGAAGGAACAGGGTCACCTGCGACATTTTGTTCGAGAGATAGACTGGCGTACCAATGGTACACATAGGCCATCTGGAGGACAGGGAATTGCTTGAGGTGTGCCACAAGTGAGGACACCGAAGGGACCAGATGGGACTCATCTCAGTGCGGATGTTCAACGTGTACAACTGGCGCGGCCGGGTGGGGAGGATGACGTGAACGCGAACGTCAATAACCGTTTCCCTGTGACGAATTCATAACACCGCCTACGGTCCACGTCCGCAGTAGCTCCAGAACGATCCCGTGTGTCTTCGGCAGAAACTCGCTTGTACGTGCCCTCACGGTGCGCACCTATCTTGCACTACAAGCTACAGGAGTATATCATGGTAACAGGTATTGTGCTGCACAAGATACCGGAAGGGTGAGGGCATGGACCAGCGGTACACGCAATTGCTGAAAGGAACGCTGGACATGTGTCTTCTCAGCATCATCGCGCAGGCGCCTAGCTATGGCTACGAGATGGTCCAAAAACTGCAACAGTACGGGATGGAGTTGGTGAGCGAAGGCAGCATCTATCCTTTGTTATCGCGGCTCGAAAGGTCGGGTCTGATTCAGGGGCGGTTTGTCCCGTCAGAGATGGGGCCGCCGCGCAAATACTACCACATACTCCCGGGAGGCCGGGAAGGGCTAGCTCGATGGGCTGAAGAGTGGTGGCGGTTCTCCGCGGCTGTGGATGCGGTACTCAGGCCGTGGAAGGAAGGCGTTTTGCGGAGCCAAGGCGAAATGGAGGGATGCCTGGATGAAAGCCACAAACCCGGATCCCGTTGACGCGGTGTTGACGGACTGCATCGTCTATTGGGTACTGAAGGGTCTGCCTCGGCGTAGGATCGACGAGATGGCTGCGGAGCTTCGGCATCATCTCACGGTTGCGGTACAGGACGGGAAGTCGCTGGAGGCGGTCGTCGGTCGCGATCTCGGTGCGTTTGCCGAAGAATGGGCCCGGGCTACGGGCGAGCCGACAAATATGAGAGACGTTCTGACCCGCTGGGGAACGATCCTCTCCACGGGCCTTGTGGTTGTGTTACTGGAGGCAATCGTCGTTGCGCGTTCCTTGACGGTGCCCATTTACTGGGGCACGGTGCTCCTATACCTCATTCTCGTCGGCGTCGTCGTCGTACTGATGGCCACGCCCATGTCGCCACGCCTATGGCTTGAAAAGGCGCCTGGCGCGCGCCTCACCGTCATTGTGGGGCTTGCCGCGATGATCGTCTTGTCCGTCTGCACATACTCGTTAACCACCGTTCTGTCGCGCTCACCACTGTTTCGCCTGTCTCCGCCTGCGACGGTCGCATTGTTAATGGGGGCGGGTGTCGCTTGCTGGATCGCTCGGCGGCACGATGCTACTGCACCATCGGCCTTCCGAGATGTCGCTGTGCAGGAGCCGGCTGTGTACGCCGCAGGTCGGCAATCACGTTCACCGCTCTGATCTCCGGGCTCGCCGTGTCGCTATATGCGTGGCTGGCGACGACGCCAAGCACCATTCGGGAGCTGGCCGAGATGGGTGTCTACTGCTTTGGGGTCATCTTGTTCACACGGTTGCTCGCGCGGTGATGCTGGTGGTCTTTCAGCGCTGTTTCGTGATGAGGCCGTGTGATTCTTCTGTGTGGAGATGAGTCTCCCGCCGGGAAGGCGGGCTGTTTTTGTTGTTGACGAAGAATCGCTTGACGAAGCGAGTCCACTCCAATATCAGTATAAAGCACATACGGCGAAATTTCACCGATTGGCGGGAACGACCTTCTGTCGGATCCGGGGGTCAAAATGAATTCTGATACGCAGTTCATACCTAAAGAATTGAAGACCTTCCTCCATTCCAATTTTGGCACCGTCGCTCGGATCGAGCCATTGTCCGGTGTTGCGGGCGAAGGAGGGGCCAATCGGCTCACATTTGAAGACGGACGGTCGGTCATCGTAAAATCCTCTCCATTGCCCAGAGAGCGTTCCTTCTACGAGCACCATGCTGGTCATGTTAAGCGTGCCGGTGTCGGAGTACCTCAATTGTACTGGTCTGGCGCTGACGATTCAGGTAACAACTGGATTGTTCTTGAGGATGTACTGCATCCTTTTCCGAAGGAACGCTGGGTGTGCGATGCGGAACAGATTGAGATGTTGTTCCGACTCCACTCGTCGACATGGGGAAGTGAACGCCCCAAGTTGGACACAGCAGCATACCGGCCGAGTTGGAACGAGGAAATGACCCATCAAGCGTGTGAATGGTTCAGCGATAAAGAGGAACGCAGTCAAGTGGAACGTGGTCTCATCGAAGTACAGCTGCACGCACGGTTTCTCTTCCAGCCGCTATGCTGCTTGTCAGCGGATCCGAATCCAACGAACTGGCGAGTTCGTCGCAACGGAGAGTTGGTTCTCACAGATAGGGAACGGTTTTGTTACGGACATCCGTCGATTGATTTGGCGATTACAATGCCGGGTCTCGGCAGGAAAAACGGGACTACAGAGGCCAAAATTGCCGCATTGTACCGCACATGTTGGGAGAGGAACCGGGGCAGCGTTCCAACAGAGTTGGGCGACCTGGAGCGATGGATGCAGGTAGCCAAGATATGGTCTGCAGTCGAGTTCATCGCCAGTGCGACTTTGAATCCCGCACTGTACCCGGAAGGTACGATATTGTATATCGTACGGGAACTACCAGGATTTCTGGAGCAGTTCGTGTAAGGATTCACAACCCACTGCCGCGCCCGTGACCGAAATTTGAACTCCGAGTTGCGGAAAGCCGTAGTAGACCAAAAGCAGTTGTATGATCAACGGTGTTCCGCCGACGACCGAGACGCAAACCGCGCGATCTGAATCCAAATTATCAACAATGGCACTACGAAGTCTATCGTCACCAAGGTATCGCCCCGGAGTTGCAAGGGACTGCACGAGCGAAGGAATCTTGGCCTGGGCACGAGTGAAAACGCTTGTGTGTTCTCCTAATCGCCTCCTGTGTGGAAGGCTCATGGTTGACATCATGCGGACATGACCTTTACAATCCGTGAAAATATCGAACATTTCATTCCTGTCATCACGGATGGTAGAGTCAGCACCACAGGATGGCAGGATCGGCGCAGACCGATTGTCAGGGATGGAGGTACAGACAGCCCCATACAGTGGTGTTGTCGATGGCTTCCGGAACAGGAATCGGGTCCGTTCGCCGGGAGTATGTAAAGGGGTGTGAGTTGTGAGGAGATTTGTGCATGCTGCGGCGATCTCGCTGTGCTCCGCCGTACTATTGGCAGGCTGTGGGACGAGCGGAAGCGGCAACGGGACTGCCGGGAGTCCGCCCATTGGAAACAAGACACTGGTTGTCGGTCGGGGCGGGGATTCGGTCACGCTTGACCCGGCAAACGCCGTCGATACGGAGTCCCTTATGGTCTCCGATGAAATATTCGACACGCTGGTTCGGTACAAACCGGGCACGTCAGAGTTGGCCCCCGATTTGGCCACCAGTTGGACACCGTCGTCTGACGGAATGTCCTGGACACTGAAGTTGCAGCAAAACGTCACATTCCAAGATGGTACTCCTTTCAATGCCGATGCAGTGGTGGAGAACATTGAGCGTTGGTGGGACCCGTCGAATCCGTACCACAAAGGCGGGACTTTCGCGGACTTCAAATCTGACTTCGGCGGGTTCAAGGGTGATAAAAATTGTGTGCTCAAGGATGTCAAAAAAATTGACGATTACACCGTAGAGCTGGACTTGACCCATCCGTTTGCACCGCTGATGTCAATCCTCACACAGGGCTCCTATGCCATTGTGTCGCCGCAGAGTCTGAAGCAGTACAACGGAGACATCAAGGAGCATCCGGTTGGCACGGGCGCGTTTGAATTCGTGAGTTGGACCCAGAACGACAAGATTGTCCTCAAGAAAAACCCGCACTACAGGGTGAGCGGGGAACCGAAGCTGGATCAACTGATATTCCAGGTCATCAAGGACAACTCTGCGCGATTGAACGCGCTTCGGTCCGGTTCCATTGATTTCATGGAAGGGGTTAATCCCTCGGACGCCTCGGCCATCAAGGCTGATCCGAATTTGCAGCTCATCATGGCTCCCAGCAACAACGTGGGGTACTTCGCCATGAACACGCAGGTGAAGCCGTTCAACGATCTCCGCGTGCGGCAGGCCATCGCCATGACCATCGACAAGAAGGCGATTGTGGACGCATATTTGAACGGCTCCGCCGTGGTCGCCACGACCATCCTGCCACCACAAAACTGGGGTTTTGATTCAGAACTTCAGGATTACACGGTGGACATCGCGAAAGCGAAGCAGTTGCTGTCCGAGGCTGGCTACCCAAACGGATTCAAGACCACGTTGTACGTGATGGCGGTCCCTCGCCCGTATATGCCGCAGCCTGACAAGATTGGCGCAACGCTGCAGGCTGACCTGAAGCAAATCGGTATCGATGTTCAGATTCAGACGTACGACTGGGCGACGTACATTCAAAAGGTACTAAGCGGGCAGCATTCGATGTGCTTACTGGGCTGGTCCGCCGGTACCTGGGATCCGACGAACTTCATGTACACCATTTACCACAGCTCGAACGCGAAGCCGCCTGCCTACAATGTGTCGTTTTACAAGAACCCGCAGGTAGACCAACTCCTGCAGCAGGCCTTGAACGTCTCCGACCAGTCACAGCGCGCTGCCTTGTATAAACGGGCGCAGGAAATCATTCATCGGGATACCCCGCTCATTCCGCTCTTTCACACCACGCCGCTGTACGCCGCGGCCAAATATGTGACGGGATACGTTCCGAGCGGTACGGGTGGCGCAGAATTCACCACGGTGGACGTCGCGAAATAGAGTACGTATACGTGGGCGGTTGCTCTTCGGCACCGCCCGGGCGTGTTGCAGCAGATCCGCGCGACTTCCTGGAAAAGAAGGGGATTGCAAGACCCTGCCTTACAGCTGCAAGGGAGGATGACGATGTGACGTTTCCGCGTGATCGGCTCGAGGCGGATGTAAACGCGGTGATGGACAATGTGATTGGATGGCGGCGCGCCATACATGAATTTCCTGAGCTGTCGTTTCATGAACACGAGACGTCGCAGCTTGTCTATGAGGCACTTCGATCGTTCGGGGATCTGGAGGTGACCCGCCCGACGCCGACCAGCGTCATGGCTCGCCTTATCGGCACGAAGCCAGGCAAGACGCTGGCTATCCGGGCCGACATGGATGCGCTGCCGATTCAGGAAGCGACTCAGCTTCCATTTGCTTCGAAACGACCGGGAGTGATGCACGCCTGCGGGCACGATGGCCATACCGCCATGCTGCTTGGTGCAGCCAAGGTGCTTTGCAAGTACAGGCACGAGCTATCAGGAGAAATCCGATTCCTGTTCCAGCATGCAGAGGAATTGCCTCCCGGAGGTGCCGAGGAGATGGTTGCCGCGGGGGTGATGGACGGAGTCGACATGGTCATCGGTATCCATTTGGAGTCGCAGCGTGAAGTCGGGCGGGTGTATATATGCCCGGGCCCCGTCAATGCCGCGCCGGACATGTTCAAGGTGAAAATCATCGGCAAAGGCGGCCACGCCGCGTATCCACACACCACCGTTGACAGTGTCGTCGTCGCCGCGCATACGATTGTGGCGTTGCAGCAGGTGGTGTCGAGGCAAACAGATCCCATCCAACCGTTGGTCGTCTCCATATGCCAACTCAGTGGCGGCAGCGCTTATAACGTGATCCCGAGTGTGGTGGAGTTTGGCGGAACGGTGCGCAGCTTCGATCCCGTGCTCCGTACACAGGTTCCTGCCCGCATGGAGCAGGTCATTCGCGCGGTCGCAGAGGCGTTTGGCGCTTCTTATGAATTCTCCTACCACATGGGCTACCACCCGGTCATCAACGACGCCGAACTAACACAGCGCGTGCGCGCCATTCTGGAGGCGACGTTTGGCGTGCAAGCCGTCGAGACATACACCCCGAGCATGGCTGGCGAAGATTTTTCAGCCTATCAGCAGCACGCGCCGGGCACCTTTTTCATAGTCGGAGCCGGTGGGCCATCCAGCGCCCCACACCACCATCCCGCGTTCACCATCGATGAGCGCGCACTCAGCATCGGCGTACGCGCGTTCGTGAGTGTCGCCGTCCATCTGTTGATGGAGTGAGTCGATCGTTTCTATATTCGGAATATAAGCTGTGAGATTCGAAACCGTCTGACGAGAGGTGTTGTAGAAGTGGCATTCAAGCTCATTCGGAACGGGACATTGATTGACGGCCGTGGTGGAGATCCAGTTGAGAACGCGTCCGTTCTGATTGATGGAAATAAGATTGTTGCGGTAGGTCCAGAGGCGCATGTGCACGCACCAGCCGACGCAGAAGTGTTCGACGCACAGGGCGGATGCATTCTGCCAGGGTTCATTGACACGCACGTGCATATCATGTTTCAGGTGGAAAACTTCCAGAAGCGCCTCACGACCCCGTTTGTATACAATTTTTACAAGGCCCTGACATACATGCGGAACACGTTAAATGCGGGCATCACAACGGTGCGTGACGCTGGTGGCGCTGATGTGGGTTTGAAGATGGCGGTGGAGGACGGTCTGGTCGAGGGACCGCGGATGCAGGTGAGTATCGAGCCGCTCACGATCACCGGGGGGCATGGCGACTCCTGGATGTTGTCCGGTCTCGATATGAATCTTGGGGGCTATCCGGGCCATCCGAGCGGCGTGTGCGATGGAGTGGAGGAGGTCCGTAAAAAGGTTCGCGAGATATTGCGTGCCGGCGCGGATGTCATCAAGGTGCACGCGACGGGCGGCGCGTTGAGCCCGACGGATCATCCCGAATTCACACAGTTCTCCCTCGAAGAACTGAGAGTGATCGTACAGGAAGGGCAGTACCGCCGAGGGGTGAAGGTCATGGCGCACGCCCAGGGTGCGGAAGGGATGCGAAATGCGGTGCTTGCCGGAGTTCACTCGATTGAGCATGGCGTGTTCATCGACGACGAAACGGCAGAATTGATGGTACAGCGAGGCACGTATCTGGTCCCCACGTTGCTCGCCCCAGTATTCGTGTTGGAAGCGGCAGAGCGGGATGATTCGATGCCTGAGTACGGGATCCGCAAGTCCCGCGAGGTCATCGCGCGCCACAGGGAGAGCATCGCGCGGGCGTACAAAGCGGGGGTGAAGATCGCCATGGGCACGGATGCCGGCGTCATGCCCCACGGTACGAACCTCCGAGAGCTCGGGCTGATGTGCGACATCGGCATGAGTCCCATGGAGGCGATTGTGGCGGCTACCAAAGTCGCTGCGGAATGCATGGGCTGGGGAGACAAGGTCGGCACTGTGGAGACAGGCAAGCTGGCAGACGTGATCATCACCAGGACCAACCCGCTCACGGACATTCGATCGTTGGAGAACACAGACAATGTGGTCACGGTGATCAAGGACGGCAAAGTGGTCAAGGATATCCGGGGAGGGGTCCGGCAGTGACACACAGACAACACTGGATCCGGTAAGGAGATGCCACCGGGGGCAATCGATCCTAAGAGGGCTGTAGACGTACACGAGTCATCCGCAGGTCCCACGAACCCGCACCAAAACCGGATTCGTGGGACATTGCATGAAGTTCAACTGTCGAGCTTGGGGAAAAAACACTCTCCAGAAAACGTGTGGGAAATGACAAGGCAAGAATGGAAAAGCCCGCCAGCAATCTTTCGTGGTACAACAGCATCAGGACTCCAAATCTCCGAGAGGGAGAACTCACGCATGAAACCGAGAGATCTTCTGATGCTGTTGGCATTGGCTGCGTTGTGGGGCGCATCGTTCCTGTTTATGCGCATCGGCGCCCCTGATCTGGGACCGTGTATGTTGGCTTTTCTTCGTGTGGCGATTGCTGGCCTGGTGCTATGGGGGTATGTGTTGATCCGCCAGCAACGAACGGGCATTCTGCGCAAATGGAAGCAGTACCTAATTCTCGGATTGTTGAACGCCGCCATTCCGTTTTCCCTGATTTCAACGGCAGAGCTGTATGTGCCCGCAGCTCTGGCGGCCATTTTGAACGCGACAACCCCGCTTTTTACTGCCCTTGTTGCTTGGATGTGGGTGAAGGATACGCTTACACTCAAGAAAATCGCGGGGCTCGTCCTCGGAGTCATCGGTGTTGCCGTCTTGGTGGGGTGGGAGCCTTACGGGAGCGGAAATCGGCTGCTTGCCCCAGCGTCGCTGTCTCTTCTTGCGGCCATATCGTACGCCTTCGCCGGCGTGTACTCGTCGCAGGCATTCAAAGGAGAGAAACCGATGCATGTGTCGATTGGACAACAGTTCGGCGCAAGCGTCGCCCTGATTCCAGCCGTTGGCGCTACACTTCCGCACAGCACCCCTGCAAACGCCGCTATCCTGGCCGCCTTGGGCCTTGCGATATTCTGTACAGCGCTGGCTTATCCCATCTATTTTGCGCTCATTCGCAGCGTTGGTCCTGTCAAGACACTCAGCGTCACCTTTTTGACCCCCGTCTTTGGCATGTTTTGGGGTGCCGTGTTTCTTGGTGAGAAAATTACGATAAGTATGATCGTAGGTCTCATCATCATTTTGCTCAGTGTCACGTTGGTGGTGAACGTGCCGCTCTTTGGCAAGAGACCCAATATGGCGCGGACAGCGCGTGGATCGGCGGCAGCATCTGCTGGCAGCGAAGAATTCCATTCAGGAAATGTACGGTGAGATAAGTCGAATTTGTTGCGTCGAGTCTCTTCCCGGAGCATTGCGAGGCGATGGAGGAGATGCGGGCATGACGTTGACGCCGGCGTCCGCCCAAGTGTCGGAGCATGACTTGTCCGAGACTTGGAGGACGTCTTCCTTTTGTCAATATGGGCTTCTGTACGCCTCTCGGCTTTATCTCGCCCGACGACAAAAGTGTCGTCCTCGCGAAGAAAACTCGAGTCCGCCCCAAACCCATGGCTTACGAGGTGTGTCCGGTTTGACGGTTATGGCTGACGGAGCCGTCCGGCCGTCCCGGGTTGACCACGTCTAGAACTCCGGGAGCTGATCAAGATTACTCCCCTCGGCGTATTCCGCCGATCCGGCCGTGCCATGGATCTCCCACGTGCCATCTGCGTGCACGTCGGACAGCGAATCCACCTCGCCGTTCAGTGCCATGGTGCGTGCTTCGTCAATGGACACCACACGGCCGTCGTTCGTCAATAGGTGCGTGATGTTACCGTGCCCGTCCTTGCGGACGCCGACAAATTTGGTTCCCATGTGCATCATCCTTCACGAAGATGGTGTAATCCTCATCCGCATATTCTTCGCTGTGCCTGATACTCGTATGTGGAGATTTTGGATGTGTCGACTTCGCGCCTTCATTGCATCAAATCGTTCAGATATTTCGTCTGTTTTCGCGACGAGGCTGAAGGCGAGGTGAGTTCTCATTCTGAGTGATACAGAGTTTACATTTCTGTCCGCCATGGCCGAGTCTTGGGACGGAATATGGGGCTACATCTATGCAGTGACGAAGGATCCACATACAACTGACGATCTGGCGCAAGACGTGTTTGTACGTGCTTATACGCACTGGGACCAGTTCCGTGGCGAATCATCTCGCAAGACGTGGTTATTCAAGATTGCGCGGAACATATGTCGCGATCACCAGAGATCCGCCTTCTTTCGCCGAGTAATTCCTATGGACGCCATGAAACTCCATAACGTGAGTTCGGCGCATGCTCGGTCATCAGAGGATGAGGCTATGCAGGTTTTTGAAAATCACGCATTGTGGGAGGCCATCTTTCGTCTGCGAAAGATTTACCGGGAAGTCATCTTGCTCCACATACGCGAAGACCTGACGTTCAAAGAGATAGCGTCGATCCTAAATGTATCCGAAAGTACCGTCCGAAGCCGTTACAGAAGAGCGTTAGAACAGTTGCAAGACACAATTGGTAAGGAGATGATGGAGAGTGGCATTTGAGGACTACCTACGCCAGCAAATTAAATCTCTTCCTTGTGGCGAACTGACGGAGCGTCAGAGGAACGCGGTGTTGGAACGCGTACGGCATGGTGAAGGTTATCGCCGCCGCTACTATCCTGCAATGGCTACAACCGTAGCGGCACTGGTCGTCGCAGGGATTGCCTCAATCGCCGTTTGGGGGATCATCACGGACCGAGAGCGGATTTCCAACCAGGCTGTTATCGCAACGGATGTCCAACATACGGTGTTGGATACGAGCGAATTTCGTAACGTGATGCAAAAGGAGTTGGAATCGCGGTTTTCAGCGGGCCCTGCCAATGAGGCCGGTACCACCCATCAAGCTGTAGTCCAGGACTTGTTGGTCAGATGGAGTCAGGTCACGGGTGAATACGGGTTCGCCTTCATCAGCTTTCGGGTCCGCCAAATCGATTATTTTGCTGCAGTCGCTGCCATGAAAGGAAGCGCCTCCCCATGGGAGATCTTGCATGTCGACCCAATCCCCCTGTCCCAAGTGATGGATAGCCACCTGCCTATCTATAACTTCGAGATGAGTGCATATACGTCTCCTGATGACCCGCGCACATACCCGAACTACTTCCTGGTCTGCGGAGTGGTTCAGGACAAGAAAGTAACTCGCGTTCGCATCACATGGCACGACGGTCGGGTTGACGATCTTCCCATCCAGAACGGGGTGTATGGAGACGCGGTAACGTATCCCCCCACAGCGGGTATGCATTACGGCCCCAGAAGTATCGAGGCTTTTAACGACCAGGGGAAGTTAATATACCCCAAGTTTGACAGCTAGAACATTGCCCGCATGGGGAGTAGTTGCATAGACAATGTGGTCACGATGTTCAAGGACGGCGAAGTTGTCGAGGACATCTGGGAAGGGTCCGGCGCTGAAACGGACAACATAGAACGTGGCGAGCGAGACGCCTTTCCGGAGGTAATGGATAACAAGAAGGAAACGGGGCCGCGAGGCTCCGTTTGTCACATTCTGGTATACATCCTGCGGTGCATCGCCACCGCCGACGGGATCGTCCACTTCACCTTGCCGATTCCGCCAGTGGCTTGGATGACCGTTCTGTCTGCCGCAGGCCCGCGAGAAGGGGTTGGATGTAGTTGGTACCTGTGCAGTACAAATCAGTGCTTCATGGACAGTTCCGCACATAGGATGTACGGGTTAGTCAGAAAAGGAGGACTGTCCATGGCGGGTATTCGGGCTGATGTACAAGTGGCGGTAGATCAGTACTTGGAGTTGTATGTAGAGGCGAAGAAGATTGAGAAGAAACTGGACGCGCTGCGACAAGTGATCGAGGCGTATATGAAGGAGAACGGGCTGGATCGGGTGGATCACACGGACGGACGTGGGCACATTCAGCTCACCGTACAAGAACGTCCCATCATGACGTCCAGGTATACCACGTACGACACCGGAGACATTGCTAGTCTGTTACCACCCAACGTCCGCAAGAAGTGTATCGTCGAGGTGATCGACAAAGAGAAGTTGGAGGCTTTGGCAAAGATTGGGGAAGTGTCGGAGGAAGTATTGTCCCGTAAACAAACGAAGTCTTCCGTATCCTGGGTTGTGCGGTACCAGAAATAGAGGGTGCACCGCCACCCGATACGTGTGTGTGGCTTGCCGAAACGCCGAAAGACGCATTCGTGACCAACTTCGAGTCACTCCAAAAACGCGGCCAACGCCGGTTAGCAGTGTGTCAAATGACCTGGGTAACGTTCGTCTGGCGTGGCGTCCTGAATTTTCCTCTCCAGAGCGAACGACCGGTTGCAATATCCAGGCCTATCCTCGCGACAACCGGTCTTTCCGTTACCCTTCTGGCAGGTCCTCGTGGCTGAGGTGGACAGTTTTTCATTGATGTTCATCGCCGCAGCAGGAGTTTGATGTTCGTTGTCGAAATTTTTTAAGACGAAAGGGGATATCCATCGTCCTTCGGCTACCGATACGTTAAGAAGCCAGTTTGAACAGGCAGTGGCGTCACGAGAGTGGCTGTGCGCGATGGCCATGTCGAACTTACACCATACGGTAACGACGTGTTGCAAATCATCACGCGGATATTGAACGAATCCGGGTTTCTAAAATTCAGGTCGCGCTTGATTCGGCTCAATAAGTTCCACAAACAGCCGGACAGTTTCAATCAAAATGTTGAGAGTGATCCACCGAGGGGAGGAGATTTGCAGAAAGTACCCACCTGAGGCTTTGGTGGAGAGACATCCGGAACGATGATACGAGCGTCGCGAAGTCTGAGGAGTAGGGTGACATACACGTCCAGGTGAACAGCCGAATGTGCTGCACCATCGTCTCTGTTACATAGGGGTGGTGGAAGGCGGGATGATCAATGGATACAGCCTATTGTATTTCTTGTCGTCGCTTTCATTACAAGGACGATATGGCTCGAATATTCATGACAGGATTCACTAGAATTGACGGTGTCGATCACCCGCTTGGCGTGTGCACAGAATGTGAAGCGCAGCGCAGCGGTCAAGAACAGGTCCGACGTCCCGATCTATGGAACGGCAGTGAGCGTGGACGTGATCTATGGCGTGCGAGGGAGTAATGGGGATGTGCTTTGCTCGGCCGTTGCTCACCATCGGACACGTTGGCGCTGTGTCGTAACGTACGTAAGGCCATGGTTGCCAGCTCAGTCGGCGGCATCAGTCATGAACTCGGTATAACGCGTATTGGAGCAGGTGGGTCTTGATTCCAAAGAAATTTTCTTCTTTCTCGTCCACAACCCGAAATGCATGCCGTTCGTAGAAGCATCTGCCTATGCTACACGCTCACCCCTTTTCCTAAATAATACACCGAAAAACAACATCGACTGCGAACAGAGCGAAAGAAAGACCCGCCGAAGCGAGTCATGGGGTCCGTCTGTCTATTCGTCAGAACTGTCTGGACGAATATGTTCGGAATGGGAACGGCCTAAATGAATATGGCCGAAAGAAGCTGTTCAGTTGTTGGATTAGTATCTAACGCCTGGGATGAGCAGGATGAACAGCACGAAGATAATCAGAAATACGACTGCCCAACGGGTGACACCACCAAACACGCCTCCGTCGTACATGTACCAGCACCCCCTTGCTTTGAGGTATGGTTTACGATATGCATGCTTGGCCAATGAAGCATAGGCAATCAGTCCCACGTCACGTGCGGATTTTGCGGATTTTCAATTCGAGGTCGGCATCAAATATGTATTTCGCGCAGATGCGTGGCGCTCGCGCAGCTGCTTGAGCGGGCAGGTGCTTGCGTAGCGTTGGACTGGCAGAACGCAGGCCACAAGTCGTGAATTTCGGAAATCAGAATCGTGCAGGCGCGGATCGAGAGACTATCCCAGTGATTCTGGGCGTATGGGTGTGCGCCGTACGTGCTCCGAACGCAGGACGCTGAAGCATTTCGACCGGCCGGAGCCCTGATGCTCATAGCCTGCCCTCGCGCGCGAATTTCTGGCGCAGCTGATACTTCAGGATTTGACCCGACGGTTGCGCGGGATGTGCGCATACGAATAAAATAATTTTAGTATGATAGTTTAGAATGATATGAAAAATGATTGAAGAAAGGGTGTCTGGCGAATGAAAGCAGCGCGCATCGTGGAACACCGGCAGCCTCTGCAGATTGAGGAGGTGCCGGATCCGACCCCCGGACCGCATGATGCGGTGGTTCGTGTACAGGCCAGCGGTATCTGCCGCAGCGACTGGCACGCTTGGATGGGGGATTGGTCGTGGATCGGGCTCACGCCTGAGCTGCCCATCATCCCTGGGCACGAATTCGGGGGAGAGGTGGTAGAGGTCGGTCACGAAGTGCGGTCTTTTCGTCTCGGGGACCGGGTGACCGTACCGTTTCACTACGCCTGTGGCCACTGTGAATACTGCCACTCCGGGGTCCCCAACCTGTGCCTGGACACCAGGGTGTATGGGATCAGTTGGGACGGCGGCTACGCCGAGTACGTGTTGGTGCGTAACGCGGATTTCAATTTAATACGTCTCCCGGAGAGCGTGGACGCGCTGACGGCGGCCGCCATCGGCTGCCGGTACATGACCGGCTACCACGGGGTGATGCGCGGCAATGTCAAACCCGGGCAGTGGGTCGCGGTACAGGGGGCGGGCGGTGTCGGCCTGTCCGCCATCCAGGTGGCGACGGCGGTGGGAGCCCAGGTGATCGCGGTCGATATCGACGATGAGAAGCTGGAAAAGGCCCGACAGGAAGGGGCCGTGGCGGTTGTCAATGCCCGGCGGGACAACGTACCCGAGGCCATTCGCGAGATCACCCAAGGTGGGGCCCACGTGGGCATCGACGCGCTCGGCGTGCGCGAGACGGTGTTGAATTCCGTCCTGTCGCTGCGAAAGGGGGGGCGGCACGTTCAAATCGGACTGACCACCGCGGAGGAAGGCGGCATCGTGGGGCTGCCAATTGACGCCATTACGGCCATGGAACTGGAGATCGTCGGGAGCCTCGGCAACCCGCATCCTAAGTACACCGGGCTGCTCCAGTTGGTCGCGAGCGGGCGGCTCCGTCCCACGACATTGGTGGAGCGTCAGGTGTCGCTGGACGATGTCAACGAGGTGTTCCAGAATATGACCGAGTTCCGCACACGCGGATTCAATATCATCACCCGCTTTTGACGCCACCTGTGTTCAGACGGGGGCGCGGCTTCCACCCTTCCACCCGGTTGAGCCGCGTCCCGACAGACACGACCGCGGTGACGGGCCGGTGGTCCGAAGCTGTGGTCTCAGGGATCCACACCTTCTTCACTTCCAGGCCGGGGGAGACCAGCACATAGTCAATCCGTCGGCTTGGGACGTCCGCAGGATAGGTCTTTAGGTTCGGGTCACTTTCCAGCGGATTGTTGAACCGCTTCCAAAGCGGTGCCAGTTCCGGGGCGCTCGGCTCAGCGTTGAGATCACCCAATAGGATTTGCCAGGCAGGTTCCGGCTGGCGGTCGATGATGGACAGCATGTCGCGGACCTGCAGTCGCCGGATGTACGGGTTGCGCCGGTAATCCAGGTGGGTGTTGTAGACGCGGACGGATACCCCGCCGATTTGGACGACGACATCGGCGAATCCAGGGTACCAAGCGGGGAACAGCGCCTTTTCGATGGTAGAGAGCCGGCAGATGGCATGGTTCTGCGCGCGGAGGATAGGGTATCTCGTCAGGATGGCCACACCTGTTGCCGGCGACGGGCCCCCGGTCTGGGGGAAGGGGCCTGCCGCATCCGGACGGACACCGATTCCCTTGCCCGGCGCGGTTCCCTTACTGTAGATCGGCGCGAAAAACGCGTGCATGTGCAGGGTGCGTGCCAACCACTGAACTTGGTCGTCGAACCGACTTCGCTCGTCCCAGTGCACATTGACCTCCTGCAAGCCGACGATATCCGGGTGGACCTGTTCGATCACGCGGGCAATCCGGCCGAGATCATATCGTCCATCCAAACCTTCTCCCCAGTGGATGTTGTAGCTCATGACGGTGACTGTCTGTGAGGCGGGGTCAACCGCCGCCTGCACCGGCCCTGTCCCCTCTCCGGGTCGGTTCCCTGCCCAACACAGAACCACCATGACGATGAAGAGCTTCCGGATGATCCGCCTTCTCACGGAATCCCTCCTCTGAACGTGCGCAATCTTCGACTTCGACCAGAAGAAACATGATCAGTTTTCCATTTCGGCGCACGATGATGTCCTGCTCCTGCATGTCCGTCCCATTTGGGTTCGCAAAGAGCGACGGACTCCTCCTCTCCGTCATCCACAACCAGGCGTGGGTGGTTTACACTGGGGACAGGCCAAGAGGACGACGGGAGGGGATGGACGTGGAGAAGGAGACCGTGTTCTGGGGACGGGTGGAGCACGGAGACTGGACGCTGTACGTGGTCGTGCACAAGGATGGCCGGCTGTGTTGTGTCACTGTCCCTGGCGAGGTGTTTGAGGCCATGGAGATGTGGATTCATCAGCACCATCCTGGGGCGGACCTCGTCTTTGATCCGGACGTGACAAGGCGGTGCCGGGAGGAGCTTCTGGAGTACTTGCGGGGGGAGCGGCGCACGTTTACGATGCCGTTGGCCCCTCACGGCACTCCGTTTCAGACACGGGTGTGGCAAACGTTAATGCAGATCCCGTATGGAGAGGTCTGGACGTACGCTGACTTGGCCAGGGCCATCGGGCGGCCGACGGCGGTTCGCGCGGTGGCGGCCGCCAACGGAGCGAATCCCATGCCCATCGTGGTGCCTTGCCACCGGGTGATTGGGAGTGACGGCACATTGACGGGATACAGCGGAGGGCTCCACATCAAAGCCTGGCTGCTGGAATTGGAAGGACACCGGTTGTGGAACGGGAAGAGAGCGGTGTCCTCGAAGGAGATCGCCGCGCTCACGCCACGGACGCGCGTGGTGCCTGCTGCGCTGCAGGAACAGTGATATGTTCAACGCGCCGGCCGCCTCAGGCGATCGGCCAAATACAACGGCGTCGGCAACAGATTAAGCAACAGATTAAAACGACACAATCCCTGGATCGATCCGCTCGATGAAATCCGCAATGCGAATTTGGCAGATGGCACCGTGGTAGGCATATGCCGACTTGGCGTCAGGGGTCCTCCCCGTTGACCACGTGAACGCCGCAGGGTGCAGACGTTAGGGGCGACAACCCAGAGTGCTGCACCCTGTTTTCCTGTCTGCATGCCTTAGTGAATGCTCTTTTTCTTGAACCGCCCGCCGCGAACCTCCGCGATGGGAGCGATGGCCAAAAAAGCATCCTCGTCCAGGTCTTCGACGATGGACTTGAGTTTGGCCTCCTCGAGGCGGGAGATGACGCTGAACAACACCTTCTTGTCGTCTCCCGTGAACGCCCCCTCTCCTTGGAGGTAGGTGACGCCGCGTCCGAGCCGGTGGAGCATGGCTTCGCCGATTTCCCGGTATCTGTCGCTGATGATCCAGACCGATTTGGTCTCTTCGAAGCCGGTCGTGACCACGTCGATGGTCTTGAAGGCGATAAAGTAGGCGATGAGGGAGTACATGGCGCGATTCCATCCGAAAAAGAACCCGGCGCTGCCGAGGATGAAGATATTCATAAACATGATCAGCTGTCCGATGGACCATGGGAGCCGGCGGTTTAGAACGACCGCGACCACTTCGGTTCCGTCCGACGATCCACCGCTGCGGATTACGAGCCCCACCCCGATGCCGACAATGATGCCGCCAAACACCGCGGCGAGCAGCGGATCGTCCGTTACGCCGGGCACAGGCACCAGTAAGGTGGCCGTGATGGACAGCACGATGATGGAGAACAGGGTGGACCAAGCGAAGGTACGTCCGATCTGTTGGTAGCCGACGATGAGAAACGGCAGGTTCAGCACGAAGAGAAACACACCTAGGCGAATGCCTGTGACATGGGCGAGGATGATGGAGATCCCGGTGATTCCGCCGTCGATGATATCGTTCGGGATGAGGAACTCCTCCAGGCCGACAGCGGCCAGGGCGGCGCCCACCAGCATCGCGACCACGCGCTGAATGATCTTGACCCGGCGCCTTCGTTTGACGTTCACGGCATGTCCGACTCCTTCTGTCACAGACGTTGGGATCAATGTCATCGGTTACCCCCTTTTGGTGAGATTCATGTGCATGGGCACACGTATAACGGGGATTGGGCCGCAGATACTACAACTGCACCCAACCAAAGAGGAGGATGATCCAAGATGCCGAGTCGGAATCAGTACGTGACTCCGCAGGTGGGCAATGCGCTGCAACAGATGAAATACGAAATTGCAACCGAGTTTGGTGTGAACTTGGGCGGTGAGACCACATCGCGGGAAAACGGGTCGGTCGGTGGTGAGATCACCAAGCGCCTGGTGGCGTTCGCGGAGCAACACCTGTCCGGTCCGCTGCGTTGACGGTGCACCACACCGAACGGCAAGGTTCCTTTTTGAGGATACCATAATGTCAAGCGGCTAAACAATTGTTCACAACCGCCCTGCTTCGGCAGGGCGGTGCTATGATGAGAGGGTGTGCCGCGGAGCGGCTCGCTTTCGCGCAGGAGTGGACCCGTCGCCCAAGTGGCGGTTCATGGTTGGCACCGAGTTCGGCACGGCCACCCTCCGCGTCCCAGGAGGAAATGGGGGGTGTGCCGCGGAGCGGCTCGCTTTCGCGCAGAAGCGGAGCGGCACACCCTCCATTTCCATGATTTTCTTCAAAAAAAGGTGTTGCAATCCGAAAGGCAGGTCCGTATAATAAGCCTTGTCGCTCGGCTGATGCGGCCAGTGAGACCGGCAGCTGGCGCGGCGGTGAAAAAACAAGACAGCATGCGCCCGTAGCTCAGTTGGATAGAGTGCTTGACTACGAATCAAGAGGTCGGGAGTTCGAATCTCTCCGGGCGCACCAAGTTGCCGAAGTGGCGGAATTGGCAGACGCACACGACTCAAAATCGTGCGGGAAACCGTGCCGGTTCGAGTCCGGCCTTCGGCACCAGCGTGGGGCTATAGCTCAGTTGGGAGAGCGCCAGAATCGCACTCTGGAGGCCAGCGGTTCGAATCCGCTTAGCTCCACCACGATCCTCGATAGCTCAGCGGTAGAGCATCCGGCTGTTAACCGGAGGGTCGCAGGTTCGAATCCTGCTCGGGGAGCCAGCGTTCGCCTGCCGCGGTGTTTCCCGGATATGCGTGCCGCGGCCGACGAGGCCCCATGGTCAAGCGGTTAAGACACCGCCCTTTCACGGCGGTAACGGGGGTTCGAGTCCCCCTGGGGTCACCAGCGGGCGGTTAGCTCAGCGGGAGAGCACTCGCCTCACACGCGAGGGGTCGGCAGTTCGATCCTGCCACCGCCCACCACAATTGAATCGTCCCGGAGACGGGATGCGACGCGGGGTGGAGCAGTTGGCAGCTCGTCGGGCTCATAACCCGAAGGTCGCAGGTTCGAGTCCTGCCCCCGCAACCAAACTGGAGCTGTGGTGTAGAGGCCTAACATGCCAGCCTGTCACGCTGGAGACCGCGGGTTCGAATCCCGTCAGCTCCGCCAATCGAGGGCCTATAGCTCAGCTGGCTAGAGCGCACGACTGATAATCGTGAGGTCAGAGGTTCGAGTCCTCTTAGGCCCACCATCTCGAGCCTGTACATTTCCGAAAACCCTTGTGTATCAAGGGTTTTTCATTTTCCTCAAGGTCAGGGTCGCAAGGAAGAAAGTTATGAGATTCCATGTCTGGTGAACAGCGCCTTCAATACAGAAGACGTGTACCGCAACTGCTGCAGGGATTCAAATTGCGGAACAGGACGTGATCGCCAATGAAGAAGACTCACAAAACTTCCCATTGAGCGACTTATTTGGATACATGCTGCCCCCTTTTCAGCAGCCTGCAGCCTGCATGCTAACCGCTGCAACGGTTCCCCGCAATATCAGGGCTGCCCCAAAGCCGACAAATGCCCACCATGAATCCCCAGCCCTGCAGCCCGAGGATGCCAAGCTCCGCCCACAGAGTGCCGAAAAGCGCCATTAAGAGAACTCCGGGAGCCGTGGCGAGCACAGCAACTCTAGGAATGATGTTTTGTGACATAGATGAAGGCAACCTTTTGGTCGAGGATGACTGAAAAGGAATCGTTGATATACTCACGAAAGGCTTTATAATCAAACTCAGAAATGGGTTTCATGTAATCTGGGGGATTCCTTGTCCGATGAACTATCAAGTTGTCAATATCTCGTCGGAATATGATATTTATTATGCGTTAAGTACCGTACGACATTTTGTGAAGCAACTACCTTTTTCTGAGTCAGATCAGCAGAAGATTTTTGTCAGCGTTTCGGAGTTAACCCGAAACGTTTTGGATCACGCCTATGGCAAGGGCAATTTTTGTTGTGAATTGATGGATGAGGGAATACGTTTCACAGTCACAGATCACGGGCCAGGAATTGTCGATTTGGATGAAGTTTTGAAGGGCAAAAGGAAATCGTCGTCGCGTGGATTAGGCCTCGGATTATCCGGTGTGATGAGATTAATGGACGAATGTTGGATTGAGACTTCAACGAGAGGAACGAAAGTCGTTGCAATCAAATGGGCGGGCAACAAGTAAGATGGCACCTACGGATGATACATTAAGCCGTCTTGCTTCAATAGGTCAAATATCGGCCGGAATCGCTCACGAAGTTAGAAACCCATTAACGGCAGTCAAGGGATTTCTGCAATTGCTGCAAAGGGAGATTTCACACCAATATTTAGATATTGCTTGTACAGAACTAGATCGGGCAATTGCCACGTTGCAAGATTTGTTACAGGTTTCTAAGCCTGACTTGGAAGATGAGCCTTATATCGCGATTAATCTTTGTTCAGAATTAGAGTCTTTACTGTATTTGTTTCAAGATCAGATTTATCGGGTTAACATTATAAAAAATTTTAAAAATGTCGAGGAGGTCATATATGGAAAGAAGAACCAGTTAAAGAAGGCGCTTTTCAATCTCTTGAAAAATTCTTTTGAAGCTATTCCTAATGAAGGAACCATTACCATCGAACATTATCGTAAGGGCGAATTCATTTTCGTCATCATCGGCGACACAGGGGTCGGTATACCGGCAGATAAACTTCATTTGTTGGGAACCCCTTTCTTTACGACCAAAGATCAAGGCACAGGAATGGGGTTAACGCAGGTGTATTCGACCATCTACCAACATGGAGGCACAATCACTGTACAAAGTACAGAAGGAATCGGAACGAAATTCACCATCCAGTTTCCGACTGAGATTAAAGAAAACATGGGAGTGATCGATTTGGATCTGAAATATGTACAAGGGCACAATTTTAAGGAATTCTTTTTGTTGAATATCGATCGCTTCAATGAATTATTCGCTTTAGAAACGAAAGCGACGATGAAACTTATGGAAGACTCTGATTATACCTGAATCCGTGACAGGGTACCTGTCGAGCACTCATGCGGCGTTTATCTTGCATCGAACGGGCTGCGACTGCATTGGTGCGTGGAGCGATTCCATCGAATTCAACCGTAAGGGAACGCCAGTTCCCGCAGAAGCGAATAACTTCCCCGGCCTGTTCATCGTCAGGCTTTGTTCCCAGGCCACAAGACGGCACATGTTATACGAAGGTCAAATACAAACGGCGAAACACAGGGAACCATCGGTTCCCATGCCCCAACT
Organism: Alicyclobacillus macrosporangiidus CPP55; assembly: GCF_000702485.1. Lineage (GTDB taxonomy): Bacteria > Bacillota > Bacilli > Alicyclobacillales > Alicyclobacillaceae > Alicyclobacillus_H > Alicyclobacillus_H macrosporangiidus_B. The sequence goes on from NZ_JNIL01000001.1 coordinate 3,910,018, forward strand.
TCAGTTTGCTCTGCCTGGCATGTCGGACTAGTTTCGCAGCCAAGGTCATCAAGTTCTGAATCACCGTCCGGATACGACGACGTTCTGCCTTCTTACGCAGAGGTGCATCGTTGCGTTTTAGGCTTTCCTGGCCAATCACCCTCAGCAAGTTGTAAGCCATGCATACAAAATGCAGTACCAGGTTGTTGGTTGCGAACTTGCCTGACGGTAACCGTTCAGCGTCCAGATCCGTCTTGATTTCGCTGTGGAACTGTTCCATCACGGCGTGGTCATGGTACAGACGAATGATCACATCTGGGTCGTCGGGCAGTGAGGTCCAGTAGGCGTCGACCTCGATGTCTGGGACCAACAGGGTTTGCCCGTCGGCCATGGTGGTCCGTTCGATGACTTCGAATACCATCCGAACTGGTTCCGACAGGCCCTTGACCGGGCACATCAGCGAACCGTGATACACTTTCTTGCCTGGCCGAGGTTCGTGGCATACACCGTGCTGCTGGGCGGTCACGAGCCAGGCCTGGGGGCTTTCCTTTCGCAGATTCCGTTTGATAATGAACTCGGCCCTGCTGTCCTGAGAACGACACACGGCAAGGTTTTCTGCACTGTCATTTCCGGCATCCATGCGAACGAGCAGCGGAAGGGCTGAAATCTGCTTTGCGTACTGAATACTCTTGCGCAAGAAGGCCGCTGTATCCTTTTGAACATGGGTACTGCCTTCACGCAGCTGAACATTGACCACATAGCCCTCTTGGCCGAGGTAAGCAAAGATTGGGGCGTATCCATCGTGGCCTTTGTACGTGCGGGAGACGCCTTCTTTTTTCGTTCCCGAGTTATCAAATGGGCTCACGTCAAGGTCCAGGGGAATGTAAGCCCGGCGTTTCGATGACTCACCCAGCACAATCGGATGCAGTGTAACATTCAGGGTTCTCAAGAGGTTTGCGGACTCTTCGAGTAAAATACTCTCCCAGCCGGCCTTTCCGGCGGCCATATCCAAACGCTGGCGCAGCGTTGGGCTCGAAGGCACGCTGTCCATCTGTAGTGCGATCGTGAAAAACTCGTCATCACGAAAGGCTTCGATGTGGTCAAAGTCCGTCTTGCCTTGACAAAGCAGGCCGATGTATGAGTACGCCACATCTCGGTTTGAAATGTCTGGTTTTCCCATGCCTGACAGGCGAGTCCGATTCAGGCGTTCACCGAGAGTGGTTTTGTCCAGCAATAAACCGACAAGGGTCATTCCAGAATGTGTGACAATGACTTCGTCGGATTCTTCGATGATAAAGCGCAAGGGGGTTCACCTCTGAGGTGAAGGGGGATTGAAGGGAACGGACATCCCAACGATCCCGATTCTACACGACAAATCACAAGTGCTTCAGTAGTTTTTACACCTGCTTGTCACGGATTCAGGATTATAAATTGAATGCGCATGAAATTTTCGATAAGAAGGCAAGACTTTTAGTTGAGGATAGGCAGCATGAACTGATTATGCTGGCCAAGGAAATTGGCAAGACTGCTGCAAAAAATGGTGTTCCTTTGATGGTTAAATTGGAGTTATCTCAGGCGTTCCGCAAATTATACTGGAATTTCTTGCATTACTATTATAAGAATGTCGAGCTTGATATGGAAGGTTTCTTCCAACTTGGAATCAAGACGAATTCGATTTTGGATCTCTATATTTTCCACTATTTTTCAAGTTATCTGGAGTACAAAGATGAACTGCTTCGTTCTCATCGTGAAACGATTGATGATTTGTCGGTTCCAATCATTCCATTATCCGCTTCCATGGCGGTGTTGCCCATCGTTGGCACATTAGATACCTATCGGGCGAAGAAAGTTCAGGAACGGACGTTGAATCAGATTTCCGCCTTAAAAATACAAAAGATCATCATCGATTTGTCAGGCGTCGCGTTCATGGATACAGCTGTGGTGGGACATTTGTTCCGTATTGTAGAAGGAATTGGTTTGCTCGGATGTAAAGCGATTATCACAGGCATCCGCCCGGAAATCGCGAATACAATGATTGAACTCGGAATTCCATTTACCGAAAAGGTTGAAACCAAAGCATCTTTGCAGCAAGCATTAGAGGAAAATTAACATAGTGACTGTGCGTGTATTGACCGGAAACGTAGTGTGATGGGCAAGGTCAAATCGTTGATCGAGTTCAGGGAATGAAAGGAAGGACATTCCAGTTCGTCCAGAACGGGCTAAATGAGCGGAATTTGCGGGCACTCATCGAACAAGAGTGAGTCAATATCTGCTCTCGCCGCACTAGGGTGGTCCTGTTGGGGATTGACGCTCGGGCAGCGAGCGGGTAATCTGAGCTTAGATGAGCTGAGCAAGGTGAGCTGAGTCGAGCCAGAGGGACAAGTGAAATGGTCTTGGATTCTGCGCGCCCACTTGCCACAGCCATGCTGTGGCTTTTTTGGCGCTCCCCTTGTGAATCCTCTCCCTCCGATTCAGCTCGACAGAGCTGAAAGGGTGGATGTCATGCTCCTCGTGATCGACAACTACGACTCCTTCACGTACAACCTCGTACAGTACTGCGCGGAACTGGGGGCGGATGTGGCAGTCCGCCGAAACAGCGCGCCCCTCTCGGAATTGGTGGACCTGCGGCCGGACGCGCTCCTCGTGTCGCCCGGGCCCTGCACACCGAATGAGGCCGGATGCTCCCTGGATGCCATCCGGCACTTCGCGGGCCGCATCCCCGTGCTCGGCGTGTGCCTGGGCCACCAGGCGTTGGGGCAGGCGTTCGGCGGCCGCGTGGTAAGCGCCCCACGCCTGATGCACGGGAAGACCTCACTCATCCGCCATCACGGCGATCCCCTGTTCACCGGCGTCCCCAACCCATTTCAGGCGACGCGCTACCACTCCTTGGTGGTGGAGCGCGAATCGCTGCCGGACACATTCGACGTGATCGCCGATTGCGACGGGGTAATCATGGGTCTGCGCCATCGTCCGACGGGTGCGGCAGGGGTGCAGTTCCATCCGGAGTCCATTCTGACGCCCGAGGGGAAGCGAATGCTCGCCAATTTCTTGGCCAGTTGACGGGACTCTGACAGGATTCAAAGATACCGGGAGGCGAGCCAGGATGAGGAGTGGCGGTTCGTATTGTGATCCTTTTTACCTGTACCTTCACGTCTCGGACACGCTGGGGGAAGGACAGGCGTTTTTGTTGGACGCGGCGCGCGACGCGGGACCTCCGCAGTACCAGATGAGCCTGATCGGCGCAGTGCCGCTGCTGGAGGTTCAGGTGAAAGACGGCGAGGTCGCCGTGTTTGCGGAGGCGGATCTGGCTTCCTACGTGACGCATAGGCTGGAGGAGGCCGGTTTTCACGCGGACGGTGTACCGGAGCCCGGTGTCCCAGGGACGAGCCGGTTTTTGCCCAGCGTGGTCGAGCCCTTGGCCTGGATCGGTCACGTGGACGATCCGATGGTCCTGCTCGAAGCGCTGCGCGCCATCCTGCGCGACGTGCAGGGGCCGCAGACGGTGCCGTTCTCGAGCGGGTTTCTGGGCTACCTGGGCTACGACGCGGTGCACTACCTGGAGCGGCTGCCAAAGACCACCGTCGACGACCGGGGGTTGCCGGATATCCGCCTGCAGTGGCACGCCGTGATGATCCATCTCCAGGAGGACCAGGTCCGGGTGTTCGACGCCTTGGACGGACTGTCGAAAGTGTACACGCCTGAAGCGGTGAAGGCGTTGGCGGCGCGGATCGATCAGGTGCGTGCCCTGGTGTCATCGTACCTCGAACACCCCGTTGCGCCTCGCTTCCCAGAAGCGCCGGCCGAACCGGCCGAGGCGGTCGACGACGTAAGCCAGGAGGAGTTCGAGGCCAACGTCGAGCGGGCGAAGGCGTACATCCGGGCGGGGGACATCTTTCAGGTGGTGCTTTCAAAGCGGGTCCGTGTGGAGAAACGGGTTCACCCGTACGCCGCGTACGATCGGCTGCGCAGGTTGAACCCGTCCCCTTACATGTTCATGGCGGAGTATCCGGGGTTTCGCCTGTTCGGCGCCAGCCCCGAGGCCCAGTTCCGCGCGGTGGGCGGCGTCGCGGAGATGAAGCCCATCGCGGGAACGTCGAAAGGGCGGGGGCGCACGCCCGAGGAGGACGAGCAGCTTCGCCGGCGTCTCCTGGAGGATGAGAAGGAGCGGGCTGAACACGTGATGCTGGTCGATCTGTGCCGCAACGACCTCGGCCGCGTCTGCCAGGTCGGTTCCGTTCGGGTGGACGCGTTGATGGAGGTGGAACCGTACTCCCACCTGTTCCACCTGGTGTCGCGCGTGTCCGGGCGACTGCGTCCGGACGTCAGCGTGTTTCACGCGCTCCTGGCGACGTTCCCCGCGGGGACGCTGTCCGGGGCGCCGAAGATTCGGGCCATGGAGATCATCGACGAGCTGGAGCGGTACCGGCGCGGGCCGTACGGCGGGATGATCGGCGTGATCGACTTTGACGCCAACGCCAACACGGCCATCGTCATTCGCACCGTTGTGGAACACGAAGGCGTGTACTATGTGCAGGTGGGGGCGGGCATCGTGGCGGACAGCGATCCGCATCAGGAGTGGCTTGAGTGCGGCCACAAGGCGGGCGCAGTCATGGACGTGCTGGGTGTCCGGCGGCCGGTGACGCAGGGGGTGTGAAGGAGCCTGTGCCGGGCGGGGTGAAGCGGTCGCGACCCCGCCCGGATGTTTTTGTCTTGAGATATCTGGTTATTCCTCCTCATCGGGAGATTTCAATTATACTAATGGTGAAAGGGGCGTACCGGCCGTTTGTTCGCCCGCGGGTGCCATCACGAGGGTGGAGGGGCCAGGGCCGGGCGCGGACGGGGAGGGAACGAGGATGTACGAAGCGGTGATTGTGGACGCGGTGCGCACGCCCATCGGGCGGCGCAACGGGCGCCTCTCAGGGGTGCATCCGGTGGATCTGTTGGGGGGCTTGTACCGGGCGCTGTTGGAACGCAACCATCTGGATCCGGCGGCGGTGGACGACGTGATCGCCGGGTGTGTCATGCAGGTCGGCGAGCAGGGCGTGAACGTGGCGCGCAATGCCTGGTTGGCGGCGGGCCTGCCGGAGTCGGTGCCGGCGGTGACGGTGGACCGCCAATGCGGCTCGAGCCTGCAGGCGCTGCACTTCGCGGCGCAGGGGGTGATGGCGGGATCGTACGAGATCGCCATCGCGGCCGGGGTCGAGTCGATGACCCGGGTGCCGATGGGGAGCACCACGAAGGCTTTCGGATCGCCGATGAGCGGCCCGCTGGCCGAGCGGTACCGGATGGACCGCTGGAACCGGAGGTTTTTCGACCAGGCGCTGGGGGCGGAGATGATCGCCAAGGAGTGGGGCTTCTCCCGCGAGGACCTCGATCGCTTCGGGCTGCGCAGCCACCGCCTCGCCGCGGCGGCCCGATCCGAGGGCGCGTTCGCAAGGGAGATCGTCCCGGTGACGGTGCCGGTCCAAGCGGAAACCGCAGGCACGACTGAATCGAGTGGCGCAGAGGCTCCTGGGGTGAGCCCGGCGGCGAGCGAGGTGTTCGCGGAGGACGAGGGCATCCGGCCGGACACGAGCCTGGAGAAGATGCTGGGGCTGCCGCCGGCGTTCCGCGACCTGGAGCTCATCACAGCGGGCAACGCGAGCCAGATCTCGGACGGGGCGAGCGCGGCCTTGGTGATGCGCCGGGAGACGGCCGAGCGGCTGGGGCTTCGGCCGCGTGCCCGGTTCGTCGCGTTCGCCGCCGTAGGGGTCGATCCGGTGACGATGTTGACGGGCCCGATCCCGGCGACCAGGCGGGTGCTGGAGCGGGCGGGCCTGGCGGTGGAGGACATCGATCTCTTCGAGGTGAACGAGGCCTTCGCGTCGGTGGTGTTGGCCTGGCAGCACGAGATCGGGGCGCCGTGGGACCGCGTGAACGTGCACGGCGGAGCCATCGCATTGGGGCATCCGCTGGGGGCGACCGGGACGCGGGTGACGGCGACCCTGTTGAACGCCCTGGAGCGGCACGGCGGCCGCTACGGGCTGATGGCCATCTGTGAAGGCGGCGGGATGGCGAATGCGACGGTGATCGAGCGCTTGGAGGCGTGAGGGAGGCGAGGGCATGCAGCTGGAAGGGGCGCGCTTCATCATCACTGGCGGCGGGTCGGGGCTCGGGGCGGCCACGGCACGCGTGTTTGCGGAGGCCGGGGCTCGGGTGGCGATCTTCGACGTGCAGGAGGCGCGCGGCCGCGAGGTGGCGGCCGAAGTGGACGGGTGGTTCCTGCGGGTGGACGTGACGGATGGCGAGGGCGTCATGCGCGCGGTGGACGAGGTGGCCGAGCGGTTCGGGGGCTTGAACGGGGCGGTGAACTGTGCGGGCATCGGGATCGCCCGGAAGGTCGTGGGCAAGGACGGGCCGCACCCGTTGGACGCTTTCGCGCGCGTCATCCACGTGAATTTGGTGGGCACGTTCAACGTCATCCGGTGCGTCGCGGCGAAGGTGATGGAGGTGCCGCCGAATGCGGACGGAGAGCGCGGGGTCATCGTGAACACCGCGTCGGTGGCGGCGTTCGAGGGACAGATTGGGCAAGCGGCGTACGCCGCGTCCAAAGGGGGCGTGGTCGGCATGACGCTGCCCATCGCGCGGGAGCTGGCGGCCAGCGGCATCCGGGTGGTCACCATCGCGCCGGGACTGTTCGACACACCGCTGTTGGCGGGCCTGCCGGAGCCTGCGCGCCGGTCGTTGGGGGAGCAGGTTCCGTTTCCACCGCGGCTTGGGCAGCCGCGGGAGTACGCCATGTTGGCGCGCCATATCGTCGAGAACCCGATGCTCAACGGCGAGGTGATCCGGCTCGACGGGGCCATCCGCATGCAGCCGCGTTAGTGGAAAAGGGGGCCGTCGGTGGAACTGCCGCTTCAAGGAATGGTTGTGCTCGATTTCAGCCGGCTTCTGCCGGGGCCGTACGCCACGATGCTGTTGGCCGACCTCGGCGCGCGGGTGATCCTGGTGGAGGAATGTGGGGCGGGCGACGCAATGCGCCAGATGCCACCGATGGACCCTGAGCTGGAGGTGTCGGCGAAATACCGCCTGCTCAACCGGCGCAAGGAGCGCATCGCGTTGAATTTGAAAACGGAAGGGGGACGTGAAGCCGCCAGGCGTCTGGCGCGCCGGGCGGACGTGCTGGTGGAGGGCTTTCGGCCCGGCGTCATGGAGCGCCTGGGGTTGGCCTACGAGGCGCTGTCCGCGGAGAACCCCGGTCTTATCTACTGTAGCATCAGCGGATTCGGGCAGACGGGACCTTACCGGCACCGGGCAGGGCACGACCTGAACTACATGGCAGTTGCGGGGGCGTTGTCGCTTTCGGGGGGATTGGACCGGCCGCCGGACCCACCGGGCGTGCAGGTGGCCGATCTCGGAGGCGGGGCGCTCATGGCTGTCACTTCCATCCTCGCCGCACTGATGCAGCGGCAACGCACTGGACGCGGTCAGCACCTGGACGTCGCGATGGTCGACGGGGTGATGTCCTGGCTGTCGATCCATGCGGCGGATGCCCTGGCGCTCGGCCGCGGCCAGCGTCCTGGCGAACGCTACCTGGGAGGCGATTTCGCCTGCTACCGGGTGTACGAGACGCGCGAAGGGCGCTACCTGAGCATCGGCGCGGTGGAACCGCATTTTTGGCGCAACCTCTGCGACGCGGTCGGCCTGCCGGAGTGGAAGGACGCGCAGTACGCGCCTGATCCGGTGCGCACCCAGGTGATCGCGGCGTTCGAAACGGTGTTCCGAGCACGTACGTTGGATGAGTGGAGCGCGCGGCTTTCCGGCGTCGACACCTGCTGGGCGCCGGTGCTGGATGTTCACGAAGCGATCACTGGAGAACACGCGCGGGCACGCGGGATGGTGCGCGACGACGGCGAGGGGCCGTATCTGCGCTTTCCGGTCTCGCTCGCGGGAATGGAGGGGACACCTGAGGTCCAGCCGTCTGCCGACCGCTGGCGCATCGGTGCGGACACCGAGCGCCTGCTGTGCGAGGCCGGATACTCGCCGGCGGAGATTGCAAAAATGCGCGCGTCCGGCGCAATCGCCTGACGTGGCAAGGCCGGGGGTGCACAAAGCCGAAGGAGCGTGATCGAGATGCCGGACACAACACCGCCGGCAAACGGTCGCACGGACCGGTTTGTCCGCGGCGCGGGCGTGTACGATTCCCCGGAGCACGAACGCTTTCGAACGGCGCTGCGGCGCTTTCTTGCGACGGAGTTGGTGCCGCACCTGGCGGAGTGGGAGGCGCAGCGCGAGGTGCCGCGCTGGGTATGGCGGCGGTTCGGGGAACTCGGGTATCTGTGTCCGTGGTTGGAGGAGGAGTACGGCGGCAGTGGTGGGGACTTCACGCACTCCGTCATTGTCATGGAAGAGATGGCGCTCGCCGGCGTGGACGTCGAGGTGAGTCTGCACAGCGACATCATCGCGCCGTACATCCACCAGTTCGGCACGCCGGAACAGAAGCGGCGTTGGCTGCCGGGGTGTGCGAGCGGAGAGACGCTTCTTGCCATCGCGATGACGGAGCCGGATGCGGGATCCGATCTGGCCGCGATTCGCACGCGTGCAGTGAAGGACGGGAACGACTACATCATCGACGGCAGCAAGACGTTCATCTCGAACGGCGCGCATTGTGATCTCGTGATTGTCGCCTGCCGCACGGACAGCGAAGGACCGGCGCACAAGGGAATCACGCTCATCGCCGTGGAGAACGGCGCGCCTGGATTCACCAAGGGGCGCAAATTGAACAAGCTGGGCCACCATACGCACGGCACGGCGGAACTGTTCTTCGAAAGCTGCCGTGTGCCGCAGACCAACCGGATTGGCGCGGAGGGGAGAGGATTCTACTACATGATGCGCCAACTCCAGCGGGAGCGTCTGGTTGCGGCCATCGGTTCACAGGTCAACGCGGAGGCGATGTTCGAACTGACCCTGCAGTATGTGAAAGCGCGACAGGCGTTCGGCCAGCCCATCGGCCGGTTCCAGTACATCGCATTCAAGATGGCGGAGATGGAGACCGAGATCGAGCTTGGCCGCACGTTTTTGAACGACCTGATCCGCGACTTCTTGCACGGGACGGACATCACCCGCAAGGTGTCGATGGCCAAGTGGTGGATTGCGGAGATGGCGAACCGCGTCGCATACCAGTGCACGCAGCTCCACGGCGGGTACGGGTACATGGAGGAATACGAGATCACGCGGCGATTTCGCAACGTGCGGATGGACACCATCGCCGCTGGAACGACCGAGATCATGAAAATGATTTTGGCGAAAGGGCTGGGCCTGCAGTGAATATCGGGCATGGACAGGCGCCGCGAGCCGGCAAATGAAAACCTGGCGCCTCCTGTCGGGGTGGCGCCAGGTTTTACGGCATTCAGCGGCTTCCTTGAGTTCGCGGGTCAAACACGTCTCGAAGCACTTCACCCAATAGGCTGAAGGCGAGCACGGTCAAGAAAATCAGCACCCCTGGGTAGATTCCGAGAACGGGGTCTGTCCAAATGTAGCTCTGAGAGTTTTGTAGCATACTGCCCCAAGAGGCCAACGGGGGCTGTATGCCAAGTCCGAGGTAGGACAGGCCGGATTCGGCCAGAATGGACCAACCGATGCCCAGTGTTGCCAACACGATGACAGACGAGAACGTCTGCGGCAACACGTGACGCCGGAGAATTCGCCACGGTCCTGCGCCGATGGTGATCTCTGCTTCCACCAGGGTACTGGTCCGCCATTTTAATACTTCGGCGTACACAACGCGGGCGATTTGTGGCCAGTACGTGAGTCCGACCACAATGACAATGACGGCCGGGCTGTGCCCAAACGACGTGATTTCGACCAAGATCAGAAAGAACGATGGGATGGACAGCATCATGTCGACCACGCGCATGATGACCGTCTCGGCCCAGCCGCCGAAAAATCCGGCCACCGCGCCCAGTGTACCACCGACCAAAACGGCCAGAGCCATAGCCGCGACACCCACGGTCAGTGTGATACGGCCCCCGGCCAGTAACCTCGCGAATTCATCACGGCCAAGTTCGTCGGTTCCCAGTAAATGGCCGTCTCCGGGTGGCATCATGGCCGCCAGTGGGTTCGTCGCCGTAGGTGACTGGTGCACAAATACGGGACCCAAAAACACGACCAGATAGATGCAGATCAAGTACGCAAGAACAATCTTTCCCATCCAAGGTGACCGCAACAGCTTACGGATGCGGGAACCGTTCGTGCGTTGAACTGACGGAATCCGTGGTGACGGAGTGTGCGGGGGTTGAACCACGTTCACAGTTCTACTCATGTCGAATCCTCGGATCCAAGATCGAGTAAATGAGGTCGGTCAGCAAATTGACCACGATGACGATAACCCCTACAACCACCGTTACACCCATCACCACGGTATAGTCCCTGTCTGTCGCCGCCTGAACCGCCAATCTCCCCATTCCAGGCCAACCAAACACACTCTCCACCACGACCGAACCGCCCAGCAGCAGCGGGATGATCAGACCCACCATCGCGATGATGGGGACCAGCGCGTTGCGCAGCGCGTGGCGTACCAGTACGGTCCTGGAGCTGAGTCCTTTGGCGTACGCCGTACGAATGTAATCCAAGTTCAGCACGTCCAGCATCGCAGACCGTGTAAAGCGCACGATGTTCGGAAGCATCAGCACGGCCAGCGTGAGAACCGGCATCACTAGGTGCGACGCCAGGTCTGTAAGCGAGAAGTCAGCGCCCGCGGTCACCATTCCGGAGGCCGGCAGCACTTGCAGCGTCACGGCGAAAACGATAATCAGAATGGTTCCCAGCCAAAAATCCGGAATGGCCATCCCGACGGTCGAGAGCGCCGTGCAGAACCGGTCGACGACACTTCCGCGCCGCACCGCGGCGAGGATGCCGAGTGGAATGCCGAGCAGGAGCGTGACCGCCAGGGTGGCCGCCGCCAGAATTAAAGTATTGGGAAACCGTTGGGCGATCAGTTCTGCGACGGGTTGCTGAGAGTCCAGGGACGAACCCAGATTGCCATGGATGGCGCCGTCCAACCACTCTGCGTAACGGACCGTGACGGGTTTGTCGAGACCCAGTTCCTTCACCAAGGCTTCACGTTGGCTAGCCGTGGTTTGCATGTTCATCACGGCCGCGGGCCCGCCCGGAGACAGGTTGATGAGAAAAAAGGTTAAGGCCGTGACCATGAACAAGGTCAGGAGGCCTTGTACGAGCCTGCGCAGCAGATACCTTGCCATGGTTCTTCAACTCCTTTTAGATGACGGCGATGGTACGTTCGCACCATCGCCGCACAAGTCACAAGTGTCTCAATCAGCCCGTGATTGCCCAATCCGCAATGTGATCTTCGGCCACGATCAAGCTGGCATTCGGCATTTTCAAGTTCTTCTGGGACGCCATGATAGTCTCCGGATACCACAGGAACAGGTAGGGCAGTTCCTTCGCCATCAGCGCCTGTGCATCCTGGTACGCCTTGACCCGATCCGCGTCGGAGAGTGCGGTCCGGCCCTTCAACAGAAGGTCGTCCAGCTCTGGGTTTTTGTAGCCCGGGATGTTGTATCCCTTTCCGGCGTTCACGCTTGCGAAGTAGGAATATTGGTCTGGATCCGTGGGTGTGCTCCACCACGCTAGCGTCGCCTGATAGTCGCGGTGGACGACGACCTTTTGAATCCAGCTGTTCCAGTCCATCACGTCCAGCTGGACCTGGATGCCGATATTTTTCCAGTACTGTTGGACCAATTCACTCGCCGGTGTCAAAACCCCATACTGACCGGTCGGCATCGTGATCACAAACGGTTTTCCGTCTTTCTGCAGGATGCCGTCAGGTCCGGGGGTATAGCCCGCTTCCTTCAACAATTCCTTCGCCTTGTCCGGATTGTACGTGTACTGTTCCACGTTCCCGTTGTAGTAGTGTTGCTGGATGGGTGCGATGGGACCCGTGGCAATCTTGCCATACCCTTTCAGGACTCCCTTGATGATGGCGTCTCTGTCGATAGCGTACAGCAGGGCTTGTCTGACACGCACATCCTGAAAACGAGGATCCGATTGGTTCAACGCGATCCAGTACCAGATGTTGGTCATGACCTTGTTGACCTGGATGTTCGGGCTCTTCTCAAGCTTGGACGCGAGCGTCGGGTCCGGGACGGTGACGAGCGACAGATTCCCGGACAACAACTGTGCAATCTGGGTGTTGGTATCCGGAATGATCTTGAATACAATTTTTGGTATCTTTGGTTGGTCACCGAAATAACTTGGATTCTTCTCTAGCTCCACATACTGGCCAGGCAGATACGTTTTCAGCACATACGGCCCTGTGCCGATCGGGTGCTCCTTGTTGAACGACGTCAATTTCCATGGGTCCTGGCCGTTGAAAATGTGTTTGGGCAGGATCTTCGTATAGTAGGCCAGATAGGTGGGCAGAGACGCCCAAGGCTTTTTGAGGATGAACTGAACCTCATAGGGCCCCTTGGCCACCACTTTTTCGACATCCGCGTAGTTGGACGCCCCGTTGGCACCCAGTTTCTTGTTCAACACGACGTCGTTGAACGTATAGACCACATCATCGGAGGTAAACGGTTGACCGTCCTGCCACTTGACGTCGTGGCGCAGATCAAACGTCCATGTCAACCCGTCGCTGGACACGGTCCACTTGGTCGCTAGATCCGGAATGGGTTGATAGTCGAGGCCCCACTTGGTCAAACCACTGAAGATCAGCTCCGTAATCGGCTCAGACTCCAGATAGCCGGTGGGAGACCACGGATTGAAGTTTGGATCCGCGTTGGTCGCCATGGTGAGCGTGGCATTCGGGTTCACGGTGCCAGACGAACCATGGGTCTGATTGGCTGTACCTGCGGCACCGCAGCCGGCTGCCAGGAATGCAACGGCCGCGAACCCGGCCGCCATGTTCGCCAGACGTTTAGGTGTCAATCTCAATTCCCTCCTATTTACCCAGACCTTCGCGCAACTCCGAGCGCTGGGCGTCTGGGTAATCGAAATAGCCCAAGTAACGGGATATCTTGCGGGCCGCCTCGACCACCAACGCCCCGAATTCGGGGAGTTTGTCATATCCGACGCGGCTGACAGGTCCGCCGGCACTGATGCCGCCGACCACTCTGCCTCGTCTGTCAAAGATGGGTGCACCCACGCCGCGGGCGCCTGGTTCGAAATCTTCATCGCTGATGCTGTACCCTCGCCGCCGTATTTCTTCCAGTTCCAAGCGAAGCATGTCGCTCGACTGCACGGTTTTGTCCGTGTACCGCTGCAATAGAGGAACCATGGCGAGTACGCGCTCCTGTTCTTCCCGCGGCAGAAACGCCAACATGGCTTTTGGAACCGCGCCGGCGTGCAGAGCCGTACGTTGTCCGAGACGAACTGTGAGCTTCACACTGTGATCGCTGTGCCGCCGAGCCACAATCACCGATTGGCCTTCAACGAGACAACAGAGGTTCACCGTTTCCCGCGTCACCGCCTGCAACTCATCGAGTATCGGTTGTGCCACTTCTTCCAGTGGTAGGTCCATGTCCGCTGCGAACGCGACCTGGTAAATGAGTGGCGTAACGCGGTAGTGCCCGCTCGCCTCCATTCGCAGCAAGCCGAACTCTTCGAGAGACTTCAGGCTGCGGAACACCTGATTTTTCGACAGTCCAACCGCGGCCTCTATCTCCGGCAAGGTAAACCTGTGAGGCGGGCGCCGGAACGCGAATAACACCTGCAACGTCTTGATGGCCGATTCGATAACGTAGCTTCGATTGGATGACACAGCAGACGGACGCGACATGATGGCCCCCTTTCACCTAACCCCTGTATTGTCGGTGTTTGCGTATGACAAGATGTCTTGTGTTATTCACTGTTTTATCTGAACTGACCTCGACTGTCAAACACATTTTGTAGAATGCATCATGGGAATCACAGAAATTTTTTCGGACTTGCAGTTACTCACGAGAAAACCCATTATAATATTCATCAACTCCCGCGAGATTCGAACCCTTGCACCGCTGATCAATTTCAACTGTGTTTGACTTTGTCAAAGAAATAATGATTGACATAGACAGATCCGTTTGAAACAACAGTAGACGGATCAGCGGGTAGAGGGGGACACACATCGCGAGAGCAGAAAGGAGTGAACGGAGTGCACAAGGTTGTCGAGGTGAATGGTGTCCGGCTGCATGTCGAAGACCAAGGGCAGGGTCCCGCGATCCTGACGCTGCACGGAGGCCCTGGCTTAGGGTCGAGACATGGGGATGCCAGGACGTTCGGCGTCTTCGCAAACGAGGGGTACCGAGTGGTCTCTTACGACCAACGCGGGAACGGTGAATCAGACGGCAAGCCTCCGTACAGTCACGAGCAGTTCATTGACGACGCGGAAGAACTCCGCAAGGCGCTTGGCCTTGGGAAAATTGTGATTGCAGGAGGTTCGTACGGCGGACATCTCGCCTTGGAGTACGCATTGAAGTACCAGGAGCACCTCGCGGGGATCGTCCTTCGTGACACTGCGGCTTCCAATGCGTATCAGCACACCTCCAAGGAGCGCGCCCTGGCCAGCGGCCTCCCCGGCATATCGGAGGATATGTTGGACCGGCTGTTCGGTGGCCGGGTAGCGAGTAATGAAGAATTCAAGGAGATGTACCGGGCGATTCTGCCCTTGTACTGGGTGGAATCCACGCCTGAACAATTGGAGGCTCATTTGAACTCCATCACCTTCCGCTATGAAACCCACAACTGGGCATTCTCCATCAACCAGCCAAAATTCAACCTAGTCCACCGTTTGAAGGACATCAAAGTGCCAACTCTTGTGTTGGTGGGCCGACACGACTGGATCACACCGCTGGAAGCGTCTGAGGAGATCGCGCGCGAGATCCCGAACAGTCGGCTGGTGGTGTTTGAACGCAGTGGGCACTCTCCGCAAATAGAAGAACGCGACAAATTTTTGACTGAAGTACGCAGATTCTTGGCGGAGGTCTTGCCCGTCCGCTGACCTCTCCCATTCCTGTGAACCCGTTTGAGAGCGATGGAGGGAGCATACGTGAAGAAGAAGAACTACAAGGGTTACAAATCGTTCCAGTATCTTGAACCGGGCGTGGACTACAAGCCGTTCAAGCTGGCGAAAGAGATTGACCGCGTACCGCGTTACACCGTTCCGCTCAGCGATGCGGAGGAAGCCCGCGTCAAGCGGTTGTTTGAAGAAAATGTGGTCATTTCCTTGCATGACCACATGTTTGTGGTACCTGAGAATGTGAATGAAATCTTTGAATACCGGCGCTGGGGACGCGACTGGACGGGATACGAGGGACTCAGTGTGTCCGGGCTGGACGCCGTGTTCGACAACCTGATGAACGGCACCGCGATGATCACTTCGCGGAACGGATGGAAGTGGGACGACATCATCTACGATTTAGGCATGCGCCTGTCCGACATCGCCCATCAGGACATGGTCATTCTCGGACAAACGGTCGATGACATCATCCGTGCCAAGGAAAATGGGCAGATTGCGTTTATCCCGTCCTTGGAAGCCGCCACAATGATTGAAAACGAATTGGACCGGCTGGACATTCTGTACGGGTTGGGAGTCCGCTGTATCGGCATTGCGTACAGTGAGGGGAACCAACTTGGGTGCGGGCTGAAAGAACGCCGCGATGGTGGATTGACGGATTTCGGGCGCAAGGCCGTGCGGCGCATGAACAAGCTGGGACTGGCGATTGACGTGTCTCACTCTGGGGATCAGACGGCACTGGATACGATTGAGACGAGCGAGAAACCGGTGTTCATTACTCATGCGGGCGCGCGTGCCCTCTGGAACTCAAATCGTCTCAAGCCGGACCATGTCATCAAGGCGTGCGCGGAACGAGGCGGTGTTATCGGGATCGAGGCGGCACCGCATACCACGCTCACCAAGAACCACCCGAAACACTGCCTGGAATCCGTCATGGAGCACTTCGAGTACTGTGTGGATTTGGTGGGTATCGACCACGTCGCATTCGGTCCGGACGTCTTGTTCGGAGATCATGTCGGACTTCACCACGCATTCGCGGAGGCATTGTCCATCTCTGCGTCGCGTGGGAAGAACGAGTTCGAAGAAGTCGAGTACGTCGAAGGGATTGAGAGCCCGGTTGAAGCGTTCCCGAACATCGTTCGCTGGCTGGTGAAGCACGGATATTCCGACACCGAGATCTCCAAAGTGATTGGTGGCAACATTCTTCGTGTCCTGAAAGAAGTGTGGTACCGCTAATTTGCTGCAGCTGCAGTGCCGATTCGCGCGACTGCGCTCAAGCTTAACGCGGGTACCCTTCATCGTTCAACGTGGGGTGTCAGGGCTGTCCCCAAAGCCCTCGCAAGACGAGCGGACGGGGGACAGCCCCGCGGTTTCACCGGGTTTTTGGAGGCAGAGAAGTGGGAAAGGGCGGCTTGTCATATGGGGGAAAGACACCCCTTTTCAGGAGCTTTTGGGCGAGCGGACGAGCCTGATTTCAATTTCAATGGCGGCCTGACCTGGCGGAACTTGACACGGACTCCGGCGCATACTCCCCTTGTGCGGCGGTCCAGAGTGTGGTATATTGTTAATCGTCATTTGCGCCTATAGCTCAGAGGATAGAGCACCGGTCTCCGGAACCGGGTGCGGGGGTTCGATTCCCTCTAGGCGCACCACAGTGAAATCGAAATGCCTGCCGCCCATTCGGTACCGGCAGGCATTTTTCGTTCTCGGCTGGGCTCGTTACTGCACCTGTGCCGGATACGGGAACTGGGTGCTGTAGCCGCTGAACTGCTGATAGGCCTGATCCACCTTCTGCTGCTGCTCCGCCTCGAGCTTGTACCAGCCCTTCTGGAACATCAGGTTGAACACGTCCCGGCAAGCCTGGTGTGTCTCGGTGAGGACCGTCAGGACGTCCCGAAACAGGGCGTCATGGCTCGCCTCCCGGGCCGCCACGTTGAAGCTGTCGGTGAGGTACTTTTCGGTGGCGAGAAGGTCCTGCAGTCGATCCCGATCGTTCATCTCCGGCCCCTTCACCTGCGGTTCTCCGGGCGGTTTCGGATTCGCAATCTGCTGGTTGTTTGGATTCTGAGGCATTCGGATCACCCCTCTCAGTGCGTTTGCTGCGGCGGCTGCGGAACGTTCTGCATCGCCTGCTGGTTGTTCGTCTTCAGATGGCCCAACAGAAGCTGGTAGTGACGCTGGTGCATCCGGCCGATCCGCTGGATCGCCGATGCGACCGACGCGTCGGAGCACTCCTTCGCATAGTGGGCGCACTTTTTCGCCGCCACCAGCAGCCACGACAACTGGTCTTTGATATACGACGCGTCCTTCGTCGTGATCACCTGCGGCGGCGTGGTCATCTGCGGCCCCGCTTGTTGTCCAGGTTGAAAGGCGGCTTGTTGGGCCTGCTGTGCTTGGGCCTGCATGCGCTGCATCATCGTGGGTTGTGGTTGCGGCTGAGGCCGCTGCGGTATCTGAGGCTGTGGCACAAAATCCCCTCCTGGTGGTTCAATTTTCAGTCTCGCCTAGTGTGCACCTGAATGGGCGCCCTCATGCCCGAACGCGGGACCGGCGCCGGACTTGGCGCCTTGGTCACACACGTTCGGCGAACGCCGACCTTCATGCCCACACGGGCGGTACGTGAAAAATCTCGCCGCGTTGGTTGCTAGGTACTTGCACTTTTTTGTCCGGATGTGCACAATGGTCCTGGCTTTGTACGCAACATAGAAAAACGAAACCGCGCCGGGAGCGAGGGAATTGAAGGGGGCATTTTTCATGAGACACATGGCCACGACGGCCGCCGCGGCCATCCTGCTGATGGGAGTGGTCACAGGTTGCGGACTGGCGGCGAACAAGGCCGGCACGACCGGGAATACGGCGGGGGCGGCGCCGAAGGTGAACTTCAAGGTGGGCCTCGTCACCGACTCCGGCGGCCTGAACGACCACGGATTCAACCACCTGTCGGATGAGGGCTTGAAGAAGGCCGAACAGGAGCTCGGTGTCACCGGGAGTGTGGTCGAGTCGAAGTCGGAGAGCGACTACGTCCCGAACCTGCAGCGGTTCGCGCAGCAGGGGTACAACCTGGTGATTGCGGTCGGATTCCTGATGGACCAGGCCGTCAAGCAGGTCGCGCCGCAGTATCCGAACACCAAGTTCCTCATCATCGACGATCCCATCACCGGCATCAACAACGTCACCTCCGCCATGTTCAAGACGGAGCAGTGCGGGTACTTGGTCGGTGCGCTGGCCGGGTTGATGGAGAAGCGCAACGACATCCAGG
Organism: Alicyclobacillus macrosporangiidus CPP55; assembly: GCF_000702485.1. Classification (GTDB taxonomy): domain Bacteria; phylum Bacillota; class Bacilli; order Alicyclobacillales; family Alicyclobacillaceae; genus Alicyclobacillus_H; species Alicyclobacillus_H macrosporangiidus_B. The sequence continues at coordinate 3,928,245 of NZ_JNIL01000001.1, forward strand.
GACTCAATCCCCAGAACGTGCTCGGCGTCGTCGGTGGCCAGAAGATCCCGCCCGTGGACTCCTACATCGCCGGCTTTTTGCAGGGCGTCAAGAAGACCGATCCGGACGCCAAGGTCATCGTCAAGTACGTGAACAGCTTCAATGATCAGGCCGGCGGCAGCCAGGTGGCGCAGACCGAGATCGCCGGCGGTGCGGACATCGTGTTCCAGGTGGCCGGCGGCAGCGGCCTCGGCGTGATCAACGCCGCCAAGAGCGCCGGCGTGTACGCCATCGGGGTGGACGCGGACCAGAACTATGTAGCGCCGAACACCGTGATCGTCAGTGCCCTCAAGGGCGTCGATACGGCCACCTACGACGTCATCAAGGACACGCTGAACAACCAGTTCAAATCCGGTGTACAGTACTTTGACCTGTCCAACAACGGTGTCGGCATCTCCAAGACCACGACTGTGGTGCCCGCCGACATTGTCAGCCAGGTGAACGACTTGGCGAATCAGATCAAGAACGGTTCCCTCACTGTCAGCGATCAACTCCCCAAGTCGTGACGGCTCCCGCTGGACGAGTGGGATCGAAGCGCGGGGAGGGCGGACATGGCGAGTTTTCTGGAAGTCATCGACGTCAAAAAATACTTCCCCGGCGTGAAGGCAAACGACGGGGTGAACCTCGACCTCCGGGCCGGAGAGGTGCACGCCATCCTCGGCGAGAACGGGGCTGGGAAATCCACGCTGATGAAGCTGATCTCCGGCTTGTATCAGCCCGATGCGGGCGAGATCCGGCTCGAGGGGCGGCCGGTGCATTTCGACTCTCCGCGCGATGCCATCCGGGCGGGCATCGGCATGGTGCATCAGCACTTCATGCTGATTCCCGCCCTCACGGTGGCGGACAACATCGTCCTCGGCGACGAGCCCGGCGGCATCCGGTACCGGCGCCGGACCGCCGTCGAGCAGGTAAGAGCGTTGTCCCAGAAGTACCGGTTGGAGGTCGATCCGCTGCTTCGTGTCGAACAGCTGTCTGTCGGCCTGCAGCAGCGGGTGGAGATCCTGAAAGTCCTGTACCGTCGCGCGCGTCTGCTCATCCTGGACGAACCGACGGCGGTGCTGACCCCTCAAGAGGTCGAGGAGCTGTTCCAGGTGGTCCGCCACCTGAAGGCGCAGGGCATCCCCATCCTGTTCATCAGCCACAAGTTGGACGAGGTGCGGGCTGTGGCGGACCGCATCACCGTGATGCGCGCGGGCCGCACGGTCGCCACCCTGCCGACCGCGGACGCGAGTCCGCAGGAGCTGGCCAACCTGATGGTCGGGCGCGAGGTGGTCCTGCGAGTGGACAAACCGCCCCGGACCCCCGGGGACGTGGTGCTCTCCGTCCATGATCTGTCGGTCACGGACGCGGAACGCAGGCCGCGGGTACGTGGCGTCTCGTTGGATGTGCGGGCCGGGGAGATCCTCGGGATCGCTGGCGTGGATGGCAACGGCCAGACGGAGCTCGTCGATGCCATCGCGGGGCTGTTGCCAGCCTCCGGAGGCCGGGTGGAGTTTCTCGGCCAGGACATCACGCGTCTGCCGCCCGGCGAAAGGACTCGGCGCGGCATCGCGTACGTGCCACAGGATCGCCAGCGGGACGGGCTCGTCCTCGACTTCACCTTGGTCGAGAACACCATGCTGCGCGACGTCGCGTACCCGCCTTTCTCCCGCCGCGGGCTCTTGCAGCACCGGGCGGCCCGGGCGTACACAGAGCGGTTGCTCGAGGCGTTCGACGTCCGGCCGCGCGACCCCGACCGGCGGGCGGGCGATCTGTCAGGCGGAAACCAGCAGAAGGTGATCCTGGCGCGCGAGGTCTCCCGGGAGCCGAGCCTGCTCATCGCGGTGCAGCCGACGCGCGGATTGGACGTGGGCGCCATCGAGGGCATCCACCGCCAACTGCTCCGGCTGCGCGGAGCGGGCAAGGCCATCCTGCTCGTTTCGCTGGAATTGGATGAGATCCTGTCCCTGTCCGACCGGATCGCGGTGATGCACCACGGCCGGGTGGTGGACATCGTGCCGGGCGAGACGGCCACGCGCGAACAGATCGGCCTGTTGATGACGGGGACGAGGGCTGGGGAAAGCGAGGTGGCGCAGCCATCAAACCGGTAGTACGCAATCTCTTGACGCCGGTCCTGGCGTCCGCATTGGCCATCCTCATCGGCGCGGTCATCGCCTTCATCCTCGGGTTCGATCCGTTCGTCGCCTACGGGGCCCTGATCACCGGCGCCTTCGGCAACTCCATGGCGATCAGCAGCACGTTGGCCGGGGCGGTTCCACTGGCGCTGGCGGGACTCGGTGTGGCCGTCGCCTTCCGGGCGGGGCTGTTCAACATTGGTGCCGAGGGGCAGTACTGGATCGGCGTGATCGTGGCAGTCTGGTTCGGGTACCACCTGACGGGCTTGCCCGGCTGGCTGCACACCCTGGTGTGCGTCGTGGCGGCGGCCGTCGCCGGAGGCCTCTGGGGCGGGCTCATCCCTGGCCTCGCGAAGGCGTACCGGGGTGCCCACGAGGTCATCACGACCATGATGATGAGCTACATCGCTATCTACTTCGGACAGTACCTGATTGCCGCGGGCGGACCGATGCACGCGCCGGGATACAACGCTCAATCTTTCCCCATACGTCAGGACGCGTGGTTGACGGTGTTGGTGCCACCGCAACTGACCACGGCGGTGTTTTTCGCCCTGGGCGCGGCGGTGGCCGTGTGGTGGGTCATGTTCCATACGACCGTCGGTTTCCGGCTGCGCACGGTCGGGGCCAACGCCAGGGCCGCCCGTTACGCGGGCATTCACGTGCCGGCATACACGGTGCTGGCCTTGGGTCTAAGCGGTCTGTTGGCGGGCCTGGCGGGAGGTGTCCAGGTGCTCGCGCTGGACCACCGTCTGATGTGGGGATTTAACACGGGGTACGGTTATACGGCCATTGTGGTCGCCCTGCTGGCGCGCAACCACCCGTTCGGCGTGCTGTTGGCAGCCGTGTTCTTCTCGGCGCTTTCTACGGGTGGCCAGAACATGCAGATGGTCTCCCAACTGCCCAGCAGCCTGACGGACGTGCTGACGGGCCTGATTGTGTTCTTCGTCGCGGCCGAGCGGCTGGTGCCGCTGACCATCGCATGGTACAGGCGGCGGCGCGGCGTGCGGGCGCAGGTGGCCGCCGCGCGGGAAGGAGGACGTGAGGCGTGAGTGTCTTGACGAATCCGCAGCTGTGGGCCTCCACGCTGGCGATGACGGTGCCGCTGGCGTTGCCGGCCATCGGCGGGACCTTTTCGGAACGGGCGGGCGTGGTCAACATCGCCATGGAAGGCATCATGCTGATGGGCGCGTTCTTCGCGGTCGCGTTCTCCTACTGGACGGGATCCGCGTGGTTGGGCCTGGTCTTCGGGGTGTTGATGGGCGGGCTGTTGGCGGCGGTGTTCGCCTGGGCGGCGATCCGCCTCGCGGCGGACCAGGTGGTGCTCGGGATGGCTGTCAACATCTTCGCATCGGGGCTCACCGCCTTCCTGCTCAACACCGTGTTCGGGTACGAGGGCACGCCGCCGGATACACCGCCGCTGCCGTTCGTCTCCCTGCCGGGGCTAGGGCCGATCTTCTCCCATCAGAGCGTGTTGTTGTACGTGATGTTCGCCATCGTGGTGTTGTCCCACTGGTTTTTGTTCCACACCCGGCTCGGGCTTCGCATCCGGGCGGTCGGGGAAAATCCGCTCGCAGCGGACACGGCCGGGCTGAACGTGTGGCGCCTGCGCTATATCGGGGTCATCGTGGGGGGCATGCTCTCTGCGCTGGGCGGGGTGTACCTGTCCATCGGGATCCTCAACTCGTTCGACGTCGGCATGACCAACGGGCGCGGATTCATCGCCCTCGCCGCGATGATCTTCGGGAAGTGGACGCCGGTCGGTGCGTTTTTGGCATCGCTGCTGTTTGGGTTCTCGACGGCGCTGGGGGTCGCGCTGCAAGGGCAGGGCGTCTCACCCGACCTGTTGTCGATGATTCCGTATATCCTCACCATCCTGGCCCTCACGGGTCTGGTCGGGCGGAGCACGCCGCCGGCAGCGGATGGGATCCCGTACACCCCCATCCGCTGATGGATGACCGCGTCCTTCGTCACTGGCGCACGTAAAGGCTGTGCATGACGGCGATGCAGCGGTCCATGATGATGGTCTTGCCGTGGGCCTGTGCCAAGGCCGCGGCCTCTTCGTCGTACACGCCTTCCTGCGCCCAGATCACCGGTGCGTCGATCTCGATGGCTTCTTCGACCACGGCCTTCAGGGCGTCGCTGCGCCGAAAGACGTTGACGATGTCGACCGGTTCACGGATGTCGGGGAGCTTGGCCACCGCCTTCTCCCCGAGCACCTCGGTGACATTCGGATTGACTGGGATGATGCGGTAGCCGCGGCGTTGCATTTGCTGGGCGACAGCGTAACTGTCGCGCGCCGGGTTGTCGGACAGCCCGACGACGGCGATGGTCTTGGCCTCCTTAAGGATGCGGGCCATCTCTTCCGGACCTGGATTCTGGAACACGGACATCATCTCCCGTTCCCATCATACCCCTGCGCCGCTCTGCCTGTAAATGCCACACGGGCGAACCCCCAGGGGGTTCGCCCGTGTGACGCTTCAGCCCGGCCCCGCCGGCCGCGGCCATCAACGGCTCTCGCCTCCGGCCGCACAGCCTCAATGACTTTCTGGGCTCTCCGGGCTCTCGTAATCCATGTAGGGAGCGGCCATCATGTTGTACCCGTGGAATTTGGAGACCGTGAACCCCGGCATCGCAGCAGGTATTGCAGCTGGCATGGCTGCGGGCACCGCAGCAGGTGCTACGCCTACCCCATAGCCGTACCCCGGGACGAACAGGAAGAACAGCACGAAGATGATCAGGAACACGACCGCCCATCGGGTGTAAGAGCCGAACACACCGTACATCGCTTCTCATCCCTCCCCTGTGAGATACCTCATCAGATGAGGGGACATCCGCCGATCGATACGGACAGTCGCGGAATCCGGGCGGGCCCACCCCCCCTATACATTTCCTCGGCCAGCGACTATACTGAATAAAAATACATTAACGGGGATGTTCATGCATGACGACACCACACACGACTCGCATTCGCGCCGGCGTTGTCGGCGCGACCGGATACGGCGGCTTGGAATTGGTCCGGCTGCTCGCCGCCCATCCGGCGGTGGAACTGACGTATCTCGCCGGGAGCAAGGAGGGCGGCCCGGACTTCACCGCCTGGTTTCCACATCTCGCCGGCATCATCGAGGCGCCGCTTCACCCGTTCGATCCTGCGGCCTGCGCTGAACAATGCGACGCGGTGTTTGTGGCCCTGCCGTCCGGGGTGTCCGGGCAGGTGGCCGCTCAGCTCTGGGAGCGCGGGCGGCGCGTGATCGACCTGTCGGGCGACCTGCGCGTACCCGCCGAACTGTACCGCGCGTGGTATATACGGGATCCCGTCGATCCCGCCGTCCAGGCGCAGGCGGTCTATGGCCTTCCGGAGTGGCATCGCGAGCGTATCGCCAAGGCGACGCTCGTCGCCAACCCGGGCTGCTATGCGACCGCCATCCTGCTCGGCCTGCTGCCCCTGGCCGCGGCGGGTTGGCTGAACCCGGCCCGTCCGGTGCTGGTGGACGCCAAGTCCGGGGTCACCGGGGCGGGCCGCACCCCGACCCTGACCACACATCTGGGCGAGCTGTATGAGAACTTCTTCCCGTACAAGGTGGGGGCGCACCAGCACACGCCGGAGATCGAACAGGAGCTGGGCCGGTACGCGGAGGCGAAGGTGCTGATGACGACCCAACTGCTCCCGGTGGCGCGCGGCATCTACGTGGTCGCGTACGTCACCCTGGACCGCGCGGCCGACGTGGCGCAAGTCTATGAGGTCTATCGCGAAGCGTACGAGGATGTGCCCTTCGTGCGCGTGCACGCGCCTGGGCATGTCCCGCAGATGAAGCATGTGCGCGGATCGAATTTCTGCGACATCGGTCTGTTCGTCGACGGGCGCACCGGGGTGTTGCAAGTGTTCAGCGTGATCGACAACCTCACCAAAGGCGCGGCCGGCCAAGCGGTGCAGAACTTCAACCTGATGCACGGGCTGCCGGAGGCGATGGGCCTGACGGGCGGGCCCATGTTCCCGTGAACGTGGTCTGGTCCCCAGGGTAACGGTCCACTGGACGGTTACTCCGTATAGGCCCGCGAAGCGAGGAGGGATGCGGATGCAGGGCGTCGTGGTGATCAAAGTGGGAGGTTCCCTGCGTGGCGCGGGGGGCGAGGCGTTGGTCGCGGGACTGACGGAGCTGACGGCGGCCGGCCGCCCAGCGGTGCTGGTGCACGGCGGCGGTCCGCGCATCACGGAGGCCCTGAAGGAACGGGGGATGGACCTCCCGTTTGTCGACGGTCACCGCCTGACGACGCCGGAGGCGGTGGAGGTGGTGGACGCGGTTTTGTGCCGGCAGGTCAATCCTGAGTTGGTGAATGCCCTGCGGTCCGCTGGGCTGCCTGGTGTGGGCGTGACGAGCGCGGACGGGGTGGTGCGGGCCGAGCCGATGCCAGGGCTGCAGCGGACCGGGCAGGTCACCGGCATTGACCACGCGGTGCTCCGCGCCATGATGGCGCAAGGGTCGATCCCGGTCGTGGCTCCGGTGGGGGTGGACGCGGCCGGCGGGCGGTACAACGTCAACGCCGATCTGGTGGCGTCGGCCGTCGGTGGTGCCCTGTCCGCCGAGCGGGTGGTGTTTCTGACCGACGTGCCGGGCATCTATGAGGACTTCTCGGCGCGCCGGCTGCTGTACGAGACCACGGCCGAGCGCCTGGTGCGCCTGCTGGAGGAAGGGCGGTTCACCGCCGGCATGATTCCCAAGGTTACGGCGGTCCTGTCGGCCCTCGAGGGCGGTGTGCAGGCGGCGTTTGTGATCGACGGGCGCGATCCGCTGGCCATCGCGTGCGCCCTGACCGCACCGGTCGAGGGCGCCGGGGCGGCGCCGTTCGCGCATGGCACGATGGTGAAAATGGAGGAGGCGGTGGGATGACGGTGCAATACGAAACCGACGCGCATGTGATGGGCAATTACGGCGAGCGGCCGTTGACGATGGTCCGCGGGGAGGGGGTGTACCTGTACGACGCCAAAGGTCGTGCGTATCTCGACTTCACGGCGGGCATCGCAGTGTGCGCCCTCGGCCACGCGCACCCGGTGGTCAGCCAAGCCATCGCGGACCAGGCCAAGACCTTGATCCACTGCTCGAATCTGTACCAGAACCCGTGGCAGAACCGGCTGGCGGCTCGGTTGGCGGAACTGTCCGGGCTCGGGAAGGCGTTTTTCTGCAATTCCGGCGCGGAGGCCAACGAGGCGGCCATCAAGCTGGCGCGCCGGTTCGCCTGGCAGAATGGCGAGCCGGAGCGCACGGAGCTGGTGTCGCTGCCGGGCGGTTTTCACGGACGGACGCTTGGCGCCCTGTCCATCACAGGCAAGCCGAAGTACCACGAGGGATTCCGTCCGCTGGTACCGGGGTGCGCGACGCCGCCGGATTGGGACGCGGTCCTCGAGGCTATCACGGAGCGCACGGCCGCCTGCTTCGTGGAGGTGGTCCAGGGCGAAGGCGGCGTCCACCCGGTGCCGGTGGAGGTGCTGCAGGCGATCCAGGCCCGCTGCCGGGAGACGGGGGCGCTCCTGGTCGTGGACGAGGTGCAGACCGGTGTCGGGCGCACGGGTACGTTCTTCGCCTTCGAGCAGGCGGGGCTGCAGCCGGACATCGTGACGATGGCCAAGGGTTTGGCGGGGGGCGTGCCGATCGGGGCGGTGCTCGCCAGTGACCGGGTCGCTGCGGCGTTCACGCCGGGCAGCCACGGATCCACCTTTGGGGGGAACCCGTTGGCGACGGCGACCGCCCTGGCGGTCGTCGGCGTGGTGTCGGACGCGGACTTCCTCGCGCATGTGCGCGAGGCGGGGGCGTACCTGCGCCAGCGCCTGGAGGGCATCGGGACCGACGTGTCCGGGCTGGGATTGATGTACGGGATCACCGTGCCGGACGCCAAGGCGTTCGTCGCGGCGGCGCAGGAGGCCGGTGTGCTGGTCACCGCCGTCGGGGAGACGCGCGTGCGGTTTGTCCCGCCGCTGGTGGTGGATCGGGTGCACATCGATGAGATGGCGGAACGGTTGTCGGGCGTGGCCGCGCGGGTGTGAGGGGGGCGGTGCAGGCACGGGGTGGTGGCGGTGAGAGGCCCCGGTGGCGTGCGACGCTGGCCCGGAGGGGGGCAGGCCGCGGGTGCTGCAGTGGAGTCGGCCGGGCGGTCCCGGCCGACTCCGCCACCGTTTAAATGAAGAATCTGCGTTATCGTGAGGCTGGCGCGACGGATAAAGTGGCGAACCGACGTTAACGTGGGGACGTGGAGAGCACATACGTACTGAATTTGCTTTATCGCGGCTGCGGCGACCCAAGACGCGGCGGATTAAAGTCAATATGGTCACTATTCACAGGCGAATTCGCGTGGTAAGGGCAAAACGTTTCCTAAATTCCCATCGTCGTGACAAATTGAAGACGAAAACGTTTGTAAGCGTGAGGATGGGACATGGCTGCCCCTCCTGTGTTTCGTATCATAGAACTCCGTTCCGCCATCCACTCGGTTTGTCCCCCATAACATCCGGTGGTGGAGGGAGTGCGCAGTACCGGGCGTCCATGCGGTCCGCCAAAGTGGCCATCGCCCGCCCCGGTGCGAACCGGCGCGATCGACACTCACAATCGACCGCGGCGATCGACAGGGGCAACCTGCAGGGGCGAACGACCGAGGCGACTGGACGGGGTCGCTGCGGCTGCACTATCCGTTCACAGAATGGACGCGACGGGGGCGTGCACGCTCTTGAAAGATTGTGTATAATACACCATAGCAATTTCGTCACATCGGTCGAATTTCTTGCAGTAGACGCAATCCTTCCATACTTTGTGCGGGAGGGAGTCCCGGTCGACGATGTGAAAGTTCAACTTGAGAAAGAAGTCGGTTTGGTAGGTGAGTGACAGCACCTGTTCCACCCCGAGCTGTTCCGCCTCCCAGATGGCCCGCTCGACCAGTTTCCGACCGATGCCCTGGCCCTGATGCCCGGGGTCGACCGCCAGGGATCTCACCTCGGCCAGGTCTTTCCACAGAATGTGCAGTCCCACGGTCCCGACGACTCTCCCGTCCATGACGGCCACCGTGAAGCACTGGATGTGTTCATACAGCGACTTGGCACTGCGAGGCAGCATCAGTCCTTGGTCGGCGTATTGTTGAATCAGCGGCTGCATCTGTTCGACGTCGTGGATAGTGGCTTTCCGTATCTCCATGCTGTTCCCTCCCGTGCCCGTGCGCACCGCGCACCATGCAAGAATATTTATAACACGGGATTGTATTTATATTCAACTCGTCGTATATTCATTCTTAATCCCTGCGGTGCAACGAGAGAGATGGGAGGGACGCGGGCCCGACAGGCGGCCGCGGCCGGCCTGCAACCGTTCAGCGAGAGGAACGGCGGGGGCCAAACCGGCTTCGGGGGAAAGGCCTCATCCGCCGGGACAAATACCCTGAGGAAAGGAAGTGACGTAGTTGAATCTCAGTGCACTGACGACGCAGCTCCACCGCGAGCACGACGCTTGCGGGATTTTTGCCTGGATCGACAAGACGGGAGGGCACAGCCGAAAACCGGTAGAGTTCGGCATCCAGGCGCTGCGCGCCTTGCGGCACCGGGCCGGCTACGTCCACGGAGAGGGCGACGGGTGCGGGCTTTTGCTCGACATTCCGCGCAAGTTGTGGAGGCGCTGGCTGCAGGACGCGGGCCACGACAAGATGCTGGCGGAGGATGAGCGGTTCTTCGTCCTCCACCTTTTCCTGCAGCGAGCGGATTGGGAAGACCGCTGGACGCGGATTGAACAGAAACTGGCGGCGAGCGGCGTCAGCGTGTTGGTGGCGCGAACGGACGCGGCCGATCGGGAGGCTCTCGGCCCCTCGGCACGGCGCGAGGATCCCGTGTTCGTCCAGGTGGGCGGCCTCACGCCCGACAGCGACAACGCCCTGTTGTACCGCCTGACGGTGGCCCTCGAGGGCATCCCTGGGGTGCACGTGGTATCCATGAGCCGCGACACGGCGGTCTACAAGGTGGTGGGAGACGGCGACACCCTGTGGGCGTACTATCCGGACCTGCGTCATCCGCTGTTCACGTCCGGGTACGTCTTGGCGCACACCCGGTACTCGACGAACACCGCCACGTCGTTCTCGCGCGTGCAGCCGTTCTCCGCTCTCGGGCACAACGGCGAGATCAACACCATCACGCGCTTTTTCGCAGAGGCGCACATGATTGACATTCCGCTGGACGCTGGCTACAGCGACTCGCAGATGGTCAACGGCGTGGTGGATCACTTCACCAAGGAGCGGGGCTGGTCCCTGTTCGAGGTGGCGGAGCTCCTGTTCCCGCCGATCATCAACGAGATCAAGCAGATGCCGGCCGAACTGGCCGACCTGTACATGTTCTACCGCGCCCTGTGGGGCCCGTTCGCCCAGGGCCCGGCGGCCATGATGCTGCGCGCCGGGCGCGAGGCGGTGTTCTGCATCGACGCGCTCGGCCTGCGGCCGATGTGGCTGCTGGAGACGGCGGACGGGTACGCGTTCAGCTCGGAGCAGGGCATCCTCCCGGTGGCCGAATGGGTCGAGGACCCGAAGCCGCTGGCCCCTGGCGAGAAGATCGGCGTTGAGCTGGGGCCCGAGGGCGTGCGGCTGCATCCGTACACCGACCTGCAGCGGATCGTCTTGGAGCGGGCGCGGAAGCGCTACGCGTTCCGCGGGCAGAGTGAGACGCTCCGCTTTGCGGGCGCCATCCCGGAGGCGGATGCCACGCACCCGGCACGGGATCGGAAGCCGCGTCTCGTCCGGGCGGCGGCCTTTGGCTGGCGCGACGACGACCTGAAGATGCTCGATTTTGAAGTGCACAGCGGGGCGGAGCCCATCCGCTCGCTCGGGTATGACGGACCGTTGCCGGCGCTCGATCCGGGCGTGAAACAGCTGTCCGACTTCCTGCAGGAGACCGTCGCGGTGGTCACGAACCCGGCCATTGACCGGGAGCGCGAGATCGAACACTTCAGCACGCGCTCGCTCATCGGCAAGCGGCCGTCCTTCGAGGGGTTGTACCAGGAGGCGCCGCGAGTCGAGACGCAGTCGCCGCTGCTGCTGGAGGAACTCCCGGCCGATCTCGACGTCCAGCGCGAAGATGTCCGTGCGATCGCGCACCGCCACGGCACCCTGTGTTACGAGGACGCGCTGGCGGCCCTTCGGACCGATCCGCACGGAACGGTCGAGATCCTCATCCACCGCGAGCCGGGCGAGACGCTGCACCAGGCCCTGGAGCGGTTCCGGCAGGAGGCCCTGGAGGCGGTGCAGGCGGGGGCGCACGCGCTGGTGCTCGACGATCGATTGCAGTTCGCCCGCGGCGAGTGGGTCGATCCGCTGCTCGCCCTGGCGGTCGTCCACAAGGCGCTGCTGCGCCCGGCGTCCAAGCGGGGGGGCGAGCACCTGCGCCGGCGCACGAGCATCATCCTGCGCAGCGGCGGCATCCGCAACCTGCACGACATCATGACGGCCATCGGCCTCGGGGCGGACGCGGTCAACCCGTACCTGATGTGGGAGTTCGCGGCGGAGAAGGCGAGCGTCGCCGGGCTCGAGAACCTGTATGTCGCCCTGTGCAAGGGCATTGAGAAGGTGATCTCGACCATCGGCATCCACGAGGTGCGCGGGTACGAGCGGCTGTTCAGCGGAATCGGGCTGGCGTCCGAGGTGGCGGAGCTGCTGGCGGTGCCGAACTTCTGCGGCAGCGAATCGGCGGGGTACGGGCTGGCGCAGCTGGAGGAGGAGGCCGCCAAACGGCGCCAGGTGTACGAGGCGGCGGACGAACGGCAGGTGGCCAAGAACCGCGTGTTTCAGCTGTACCCGCGCATCTGGAAGTCGGCGGGCCTGGTGGCGACGGGCCACACCCCGTATGAGGAATTCGAAGAGAAGCTGCTCTCGTTCGAGCGGGAGCATCCCATCAACATCAAGCACCTGTTGCGTCTGCGCGAGACCTCCGGCGAGGCGGAGGCCGTGGATGCCGGCGAGATCGACACCACCATCGACGGGCACGCGTACCCGATCGTGATCTCGTCGATGTCCTTCGGATCGCAGAGCGAGGTGGCCTACCGGGCGTACGCAGAGGCGGCGTACCGGTTGAACATCGTCGGCCTCAACGGCGAGGGCGGCGAGATCAAGGACATCCTGACCAAGTACCCGCGCAACCGCGGGCGGCAGGTGGCGTCCGGCCGGTTTGGCGTCAACGCGGAGTTGTGCAACGGAGCGTACGTGCTCGAGATCAAGATCGGGCAGGGCGCGAAGCCGGGTGAGGGCGGACATCTGCCGGGATCGAAGGTGACGGTGCAGGTGGCCAACGCTCGCAACGCGTCGCCGGGGATCGACCTCATCTCGCCATCGAACAACCACGACATCTATTCGATTGAGGACCTGGCGCAGGTGATCCACGAGCTGCGGCAGATCAACCCGTACGCCAAGATCGCGGTCAAGGTGCCCGTGGTGCCCAACATCGGGACCATTGCGGTGGGCATCGTCAAGGCGGGGGCGGACATCGTCAACCTGTCGGGCTTCGACGGCGGCACCGGCGCGGCGCGCGCACACGCCATCCGGCACGTGGGCCTGCCGGCGGAGATCGGCATCAAGCTGGTGCACGAGGCCCTGTGTGAGGCGGGGCTGCGCAATTCGGCGGAGATCTGGGCGGACGGCGGCATGAAGTCGGCAGTGGACGTGATGAAGGCCATCCTGCTCGGGGCCAACCGGGTCGGCTTCGGCACGATGGCGATGGTGGCCATCGGATGCACAGCCTGCCGTGCCTGCCACAAGGACACCTGCCACGTGGGCATCGCGACGCAGATGACGAGCGTCGAGGAGGCTCGCGAGAAGGGCGTCGCGTCGTTCCACCCGCGCATCTTCGAGACAGCGGTGGAGCACCTGTGCGCGTTCTTTGGGGCCATCGGCGAACAGGTCCGGGTGCTGACCAAGCGGCTCGGGGCCAAGCGGACACAGGACCTGGTGGGGCGCGCCGATCTGCTCGAGCAGTTCCAGGGCTATCAGCAGATGGACCTCGCGTGGCTGACGACGGTGCGCAAGGAGTTCGCGGGGCTCGGGACGCGGATTGTTTACCGCGACTACGACGCGGAGCAGGCGTGGGAAGAGGTGGCAGCGGCGCCCCTGGCCTACGCGGTCGGGACGGAGTCGTACGCGGTGGCGTCGGCGGCGAGCGTGGCCCCGGCGGGCGGCGCGGTGAGCCGGGGACCGAGGTTGGCGGAGGCACCGGCGGGATCGAACGGCGGCACGTCGCTGCTGCACGCGATGCGGGCGGTGCGCACCCGGGAGAGCGGCGAACACGTGCGGGGTGACCGCGGCGGCGACGCCAAGGGCATCGCCATCCACCCGGCGGTGGCGGGCAACGGATTTGCCGCCTACCACACGGTGGGGATGCACTCGGTGGCGCTCGGCGGCGCGCAGGACGGCACAGCGAAAGGGATGTACGGCGGCCGCGTGGTGGTGTTGAAGCAGCGCGCGGCGGACGGCCGGTGGCGCGGGGGCTCCGTCGGCAAGGGCCTGGCGTACGGGGCGCAGCGCGGGCTCATCATCGTGCAGGGCGACGCGGACGCGCGAGCGGGCATCCGGCTGTCGGGCGCGGATCTGGTGATCGGCGGCGAGGTCCGGGAGCCGCTGGAGGACAAGAAGGGATGGATCGGCGCCCGGGCGAACATCAAGGGCTTCGCGTTCGAGTACATGACGGCAGGCCGGGCACTGGTGCTGGGTGACCCGGGGCCGTGGATCTGCTCGGGCATGACCGGGGGCTCGGTGTACCTGCGGCACGACCCGGAGATGGGCCTGACGGAGGAGGCGCTGCGCCGGCGGATCGCCAAGGGCGCCAAGGTGGCGCTGACGGTGCTCGACGAGCAGGGCATCTCCGACGTGACGGAGCTGTTGCTCGCGTATCACCGCGAGCTGCGGCGCAGCGGCCAGGCAGAGGCGGCGAAGCGGCTGCTGCCGCTGATCGCGCACCCGGCGGAGCACTTCCGCATGATCCGGCCGGGCAAGGACATCACCGATCAGTCGATGGCGACGGAGTGACGCGGCCGGCAGTGCCGCCCGGGGCGCCGCAGGGGCGTTCCCTGGCCCCCGCGCGGCCGCGGTGCAGGCGATGGCCGGGCGATCCGGACACCGCCAGAAGGCACCGGAATCGGAGTGGAACACGGGGCGCACCCCACGCGGGGGGCGCCCCGTGGCTGTTCGGAGAGAGTCCCCGCCAGGGCTGGCGTTCGCGAAGCGTTCTGTCCTCACCGAAATCCCGTATTGATAAACATACGTTATCATGTATAATAATGCACAGGAACGATTGAACATGGCGCGACGGGTGCGCCGGGGGAGGGGCGAGGCGATGAGCGTTCGCAGCATGAGGAGTTCCATCGGGCGCCGGCACGCGACGGTGGTGCCGCTGGGAGAAGGGTACCTGTCGGTGCGACTGCAGAATGCCTTGATGGCGGCCCACCAGTCGCTGTGCGGTCAGGACTTCTTGGATTTCTCCAGCTATTCCAGCGGCGAACTGCGCGCCTTGCTGAAATTGGCGGAGGTCCTGAAGGAAGCGCAAAGGACCGGGTTCACCCACGAACTGTTGGTGGGCAAGACCCTCGGTATGATCTTCGAGAAGGCGTCGACGCGCACGCGCGTATCGTTTGAGGTGGCGATGCTGCAGCTGGGCGGGCACGCCCTGTACCTGCCGAGCGGCACGACGCAGATGGGCCGCGGCGAACCCATCGCGGACACCGCCCGGGTGATGTCCCGCTACGTCGATGCGGTGATGATCCGCACCTTCGGCCATGAGATCGTGCAGGAGTTCGCCGAGTATGCGACCATCCCCGTGATCAACGGGCTCACGGACGAGCATCATCCGTGCCAGGCGCTGTCGGACGCCCTGACGATCCTGGAGCACAAAGGACGCCTCGAGGGCATCACCATCGCATATCTCGGCGATGGCAACAACATGGCCCACTCGCTGTTGCAGCTGGCGCCGAAGCTCGGCATGAACATCCGCGTGGCGTGCCCGAGCGGCTATCTGCCGATGCGGGAGGTCGTGGAGGAGGCCATCCACTGGGGCCAGGCCAACGGCACGCAGGTGCTCGTCACCACCGACCCGCTGCGGGCCATCGAAGACGCGGACGTGGTGTACACGGACGTGTGGGCCAGTATGGGGGCCGAGGCGGAGGCGGAGGAGCGCAAGGAAAAGTTCGCCGACTATCAGGTGAACGCTGAACTGGTGGCGCAGGCCGCGCCGGATTACATCTTCATGCACTGCCTGCCGGCGCACCGGGGCGAAGAGGTGACGGCGGAGATCATCGACGGGCCGCACTCGGTCGTGTTCGATCAGGCCGAGAACCGGCTGCACGTACAGAAAGCCATCTTGTCCGCGCTGATGGCGGACGCGGGCGCATTCGGGGAGGACTGAAATTCGATGGCAGACAAACTGGTGTTGGCGTATTCCGGCGGCCTCGACACGTCGGTCGCCATTCAATGGCTGAAGGAAAAATACGGGTACGACGTCATTGCGATGTGCGTCGACGTGGGCGAGGGCCGGGATCTCGACTTCGTGCAGAAGAAGGCCATCCAGGTGGGGGCGGTGAAGTCCTACCGGATCGACGCCGTAGCCCGCTTCGCCTACGATTTCATCCTGCCGGCGCTGCAGGCCAACGCTCTGTACGAGGGCAAGTACCCGCTGGCGTCCGCCCTGTCGCGTCCGCTCATCTCGCAGCTCTTGGTGGAGCTTGCGGCTCAGGAGGGCGCGGTGGCCGTGGCGCACGGATGCACGGGGAAGGGCAACGACCAGGTGCGGTTCGAAGTGTCGGTGAAGGCTCTCAACCCGTCGCTCAAGGTGATCGCCCCCGTGCGCGAGTGGAGCTGGACGCGGGACGAAGAGATCGAGTACGCGAAACAACACGGCATCCCGATCCCCGTCACGGAGGACAGCCCGTACAGCATCGACGCCAACCTGTGGGGGCGCGCCATCGAGTGCGGCGTGCTGGAGGACCCGTGGGCCGAGGCGCCGGAGGACGCCTATCTGTGGACCACGAGCCCGGAGAAGGCGCCGGATGAACCCGCATACGTGGAGATCTCGTTTGAGCAGGGTGTGCCGGTGGCATTGAATGGCCAGCAGATGCCGTTGCATGAACTCATCCACGCGCTCAATGCCATCGCCGGAGCGCATGGGGTGGGGCGGATCGATCACGTCGAAAACCGCCTGGTCGGCATCAAATCCCGCGAACTGTACGAGTCCCCGGCCGGGGTGGTGCTGGTGCATGCCCACAAAGAGTTGGAGGCCCTCACGCTGACTCGGGAAGTGGCTCAGTTCAAGGCGGGGATCGAGCTGGAGTACCACAAGCTCATCTACAACGGCCTGTGGTTCTCGCCGCTCAAGGCCGCGCTGGACGCGTTCGTGAAGGAGACGCAGAAGGACGTCACCGGCGACGTGCGCGTGAAGCTGTACAAGGGGCACTTCCAGGCGGTCGGCCGCAAGTCGCCGCACTCCCTGTACCGGCATGACCTGGCCACCTACTCGAAGGGGGACGCTTTTGACCACCAGGCCGCGGTCGGCTTCATCACCCTGTGGGGGCTGCCGACGACGGTGTACGCGGGCGTGCACCAGGGCGTGGGCGCGGTGGCGGCGGACGCGCATCCGGTGCACAGCCATGCCATCGAGGCGGAGGAGGCCGCGACGGGAACGGCCGCGGCGGCGGGAGCGCCGACGGCATGAAGCTGTGGGGCGGGCGCTTCACGGAGGAGACCGACAAGCTGGTCGAGCAGTACACGTCGTCGATCACGTTCGACCAACGCCTGGCTGAGGTGGACATCGAGGGCAGCATTGCCCACGCGAAAATGCTCGGGGCGACCGGCATCGTCGCCAAGGAGGAGGCGGACGCGCTGGTGGCGGGGCTCGAGGCCCTGCTGGCGGACGTCCGCCGTGGCGCGGTGTCCTTTCGCGTGGAGGACGAGGACATCCACATGAACGTCGAGCGGTTGCTGCACGAGCGCCTGGGCCCGGTGGCGGGGAAGCTGCACACGGCGCGCAGCCGCAACGACCAGGTGGCGCTCGACATGCACCTGTACATGCGCCGGGCGGCGGCGGAGACGCTGAGCGGCATCCGTGCGCTGCAAGAGGCGTTGGTGGAACAAGCGGATCGACACCTCGGCGTGGTCATCCCCGGCTACACCCACCTGCAGCGGGCGCAACCGGTGCTGTTGTCGCACCACCTGCTGGCGTATTTCTGGATGCTCGAGCGGGACGCGGAGCGCATGGCGGACGTGGTCAAGCGGACGGATCGCATGCCGCTGGGCGCGGGGGCGTTGGCGGGGACGACGCTGCCCATTGACCGCGAGTTCGTCATGCGCGAGCTCGGCTTCACGAAGCTGTACGAGAACTCCCTCGACGCGGTGTCGGACCGGGACTATCTGCTCGACTACCTGTCGGCGGCGAGCATCCTGATGATGCACCTGTCCCGGTTCTCGGAAGAGATGATCCTGTGGATGAGTGAGGAGTTCGGGTGGCTCGAGCTGGCGGACGCGTACTGCACCGGATCGAGCATGATGCCGCAGAAGAAGAACCCGGACGTCCCGGAGCTGGTGCGGGGGAAGACGGGCCGGGTGTACGGGCACCTCTTGGGGCTGCTGACGGTGATGAAGGGCCTGCCGCTGGCGTACAACAAGGACCTGCAGGAGGACAAGGAAGGGGTTTTCGACACCATCGACACGGTGCTGCCGGCCCTGACCTTGTTCACGGGCATGGTGCGGACGATGAAAATTCGGGAGCAGCGGCTGGTGACCGCGTTCGATCGCGATTTCTCCAACGCGACCGACGTGGCGGACTACCTGGTCCAGAAGGGCGTGCCGTTCCGGCAGGCGCACGAGATCGTGGGGAAGCTGGTGCTGCACGCGGTGCAGACGGGCACGAATCTGGCGGGATTGCCGCTGGAGGTGTACGAGGCGGCATCGCCGGCCTTCGGCCCGGACATCTATGACGCCATCGCCTTGCACCGGGTGGTCAACGCGCGCAACGTGCGTGGCGGGACGGGCCTGGAGGCGGTGACGCGCCAGCTCGCCATCGCGCGCGAGGTGCTGGCGAAGGCTCAGGCGCAGGCCTGAGCGAAGGCGCCGTGACCACCGCCGGGATCGACGGCGCCCTCGTCCTCGCCAGGCTGCCGGCTGGATAGCGCCTGTGGGTCACCACCGAGCGGCGGTCGCTGCAAATCGTTCTATCCCCTTTGCGACTCCGATTCCGCCTCCAAATTCCCCTTCCGCGATTGAACCGGGCCGACGCAGGTGACGAGCCGCGTGCGAGATGAGTAGTGTGTGGACAAAACAACGTGGGAGGGCAAGCCGATGGCAGACCGACGCTCACCCATGATGATCTTGTCGTACGACGACGGGCCTTGAGAAGATGATTCCATCGCCTTCCCCATCCGCCGGCGGTTCGGCGTCCCGGGAGAACTGAACATCGTGGCTGATTTGGTGGGAACCCGCCGTTTCCTCACGGCGGAGCAGATTGCGAAGATGGAGCGAGCTGGCTTCGAGATCATCTCTCACACATGCAGCCACAAGACCCTGGTCTCTGTCCCGCTGACGCGGCGCGCGCACAGGGGCGACGACAAACTGTATATGCGCAAGGTCCGACTGACCGACACAGAATGCCGCGTATGGCACGAAGACAGGGCAGAAATCATCCGCACCTTGGGAAAAGGGCGTGATCGATATGGCCGGTACCTGGCGCTGGCTACCCCGCTGCGCAACAACTATCCCGCGGGCGCACTGGTGCGTCTGACCGAATCCGCGGCGGAGTACGAAGTCGCACAGAGTCAACGCGCGTTGCGCAAGCTGGGGTTCCAGGCCGACCACTTCACGTATCCGTTCAACGAATGGGATGAGGAGTGCCGCCGCTTGGTGGCCGCCTACTACGCATCCGCCCGCGGTGGTAACCACGTGGCCATCAATCGCTGGCAACAACTCGACCCGTATACGCTATGTTCGAAGAATTTCATCTATCTTTCCAAACAACAAATCACCAAGCTGTTGGACGAGACGGTCGAGCGGCGCGCACTCCTCATTTTTTATACGCACACGTGGGAGGATGCGTTCTCTGCGCGAAAGCTGGCGTTCCTCTTGCATGAAGCATTGCGCCGCGATATCCGAGTGGTCACTCGCGGGCAGGCGTTAGAATCTCTGGCGTACCGACGAGAGCAAGGTGAATCGCATGCGCGTATGGGTCCTCACGCACGAGTATGAACCGTGGATCATCGGCGGCCTCGGCGTGGTGGCGACGCGGCTATCCCGCGCTCTGGCTGACCTAGACCTTGATGTCACCGTGTTCTCTCGTGGTCATGGTGATCCAAAGGTACGCCGCGAACACAACGTCACCGTGCTGCGCATCCCCAAGCGGGCGCCGTATTATCGCCGAGACCGGCGGCGCTATCGGGGTGGGCCTATCCTCTCGATCGCGAAGCATTTCCATCTGGACTGGCCTGACGTCGTGCACGTGCACAGCGTGGGGTTTACCAACCTCGCATCGCGGCTGCGGCGGCGGACCGGGATGCCGGTCGTCTACACCTGCCATTCCCTTGTTCGCGACGAACCTCCGTCACGCCACAAGTCGATGGTCATGCAGCGTCAAGAACGGCTTTTGACGATGGCGGACCGGATTGCCGTGCCGAGTGAGTGGCAACGCCAAGGCCTCATCGCTGCCTACCCGCACTGTGCCGACAAGGTCATCGTTATCCCCAACGGGGTCGATGTGCCTGAGGAAGTGCAAACGGTGAACCGAATGGCCACGCGGAAAGAAGACTCGGCGATCCGCCTCTTGTTCGCCGGGCGTCTGATAGAAAATAAGGGCATTGAACCGCTTTTGTACGCAGTGGCCCTCCTGAGGCAGCGAGGTCTCCCCGTCATCTTGGACGTCTTCGGCCGTGGCAGCCACAACTATGAGATGTACCTCAAAAAAACCGCGCAACGGCTGAAGATTGCGAACTACGTGCGATGGTGCGGGTTGTATTCACATCACGGCATGGCGGACGTGTACGCCTCCCACGACATCGTGGTGGTCCCGAGCCATGGGGAGTCGTTCGGTCTGGTCGCGCTCGAGGCGATGGCATATGGGATACCCTTGGTGTCCACCCAATCGGGAGGGCTCTCGGACTTTGTCGATGAGCAGGTCGCGGCCATCATTCCCAGGGTCGAAGGAGATGCCATCGCGGACGCGATCTGGAATGCTGTGAAGCAGTCCGAGACGATGACGGCACGCGTTGTTGCAGGGAGATCGCGGGCCGCGCAGTACACGTGGCCGAGCGTGGCACAACGCTACCACGAACTCTTCGCGAATCTGATCCATAACATGGGCCGTTTCAGTTTTGCCACCATGCCTCGTCAATACGACGCGAGGTAAGATATGACCCCGAAGCCCTCGGCACCGCAAGCGAAGGCACCAGCCGCGCAACCCACCATCTGGCTTGCGGTGCGGGCTTTTCGCGTACTTTTGGGCGTTGACCGATGCGGAAGTTCGAAAATATAATGAGTGGAACAGAGAGACGGGGAGCTGGAGAGATGCTGATTGTACAAAAGTACGGGGGAACCTCCGTCGGGAGCATCGAGCGGATTGAGGCGGTAGCGGATCGCATTGCGAGAACGGTGCGAGCGGGTCACCAGGTGGCCGTGGTGGTGTCCGCGATGGGCCACACCACGGACGAGCTGGTAAGTCTAGCACACGCGATCGATCCGGACCCGGACGGCCGAGAAATGGACGCCCTGCTGTCGACGGGCGAGCAGGTCTCGGCAGCGCTGGTGGCCATGGCGCTGCAGAAGCGGGGTTTGGGCGCGCGATCGCTGACGGGCTGGCAGGCGGGCATTCACACGGAGCGGGTGTACGGCGCTGCGAGGATGCTGAACATCGAGACCAAGGTGCTGCGCGAGGCGCTGGAACAAGGCATCATTCCGGTCATCACCGGCTTCCAGGGGATTGCGGGGGATGACGTGACGACCCTGGGCCGCGGCGGGTCGGACACCACGGCGGTCGCAGTGGCCGCGGTGCTGAAGGCAGACGTGTGTGAGATCTACACGGATGTCACGGGTGTCTTCACGACCGATCCGCGCGTCGTCCCGAACGCCCGCAAGCTGACCGAGGTGTCGTACGACGAGATGCTCGAGCTCGCCAACCTGGGTGCGCAGGTGCTGCACCCGCGCGCGGTCGAGAACGCCAAGCAGTTCGAGGTCAAGCTGGTGGTTCGCTCCAGCTTCACGGAGGAGGAAGGAACGTACGTGGTCGAGACCCCCGTTGGATTCGAGAAGAGGAACGTCGTCACAGGCATTGCGTTTGAGCGGGAGGTGGCGCGCATCGCGTTGGTGGGCGTGCCGCTGCAGCGCCACGGGCTGGCGTCGGTGTTCGGGACGCTGGCGGAGCGGAATGTGAATGTCGACGTCATTGTCCAGAGCGTCGTGCAACAGGCGGGCGTGGATGTGTCGTTCACCGTCAAGGAAGAGGATTCGGAGCGGGCGATGCGCATCCTGCGCGACCTGCAGACGGACCTCGGCTACCGCGATCTGGTCCGGGAAGACGGCTTGGCGAAGGTGTCCATCGTCGGCGCGGGGATGATCAGCAACCCTGGTGTCGCGGCGCACATGTTCCAGGTGCTCGCAGACGCGGATATCCCCATCAAGATGGTGTCCACCTCCGAGATCAAGGTTTCGTGCATCATCGCGGCCGCGGAGCTGGAGCGGGCCGTCAAGGCATTGCACGAGGCGTTCATCGAGACAGAGTGAACCCGTCGTTGAGGCCGCGGTCAGCGGGCCGGTCACCGGCGGTGAAGTGGGCTCGCGGCTGGATAGATACGGTCGGCTGACCGCTGAGGCGGGGTCGAATGGGTTGGACATGTTGGATATATGCAAGGTAAGCGCGCCTGTGGGTGCGCTTTTTGATTTAAAGGAGGCATTGGCGAAGGGAGGGGGGCCGCGGGTGGGGGAGGATGAGGTGGTTAAAAACGATTTTATGTTCATCGACCACAAGAGCAGGTCGATTTACAACATCTTTAACGTTATCTCCGGATACGTCCAATCGGATAAAGTGAGAAACTTACTTTATCGAGTGCAGTGACGGCGTCGGCGGGCCCCGATAAATGCAAAGCCGTTTTTATGGGTGCCCTGAGCCGTTCGAATACGTACGATTTGGTTGCAATCTTCCCACGGGCCTGGTCGAATAAATACAAATTCGTTCACAACCGCCTCGACGATGGCGCTCGTGGACATCCCAATTCACCCATTCAGACCCCATTCCCCCCTAAGAACAACCCATTCTCAACCCGTTCGGCTACAGGCCGTGCTGTAACCCATCGTACTTGAGCGTTCGTAGCGATCGTGCGATGCGCGCGGCTGCCGCCCCTGCAGGTGTTTTTTCCTCCTCTCCGTGGGAACCTGATGGAGACAGCAAGCTGCGGACCCGGTATGTATCCCGTGGCCGGGGCCGCACGTTCGGACGTTCGGAGAGGAGGAGTACAACATGGCCGGCGCGACCCATGTGGAAGACAAGACATCTCGTGCCACCGGGCCCGTACTCGCCGTCGGCCCTGCGTCCGCACCCACGCCGGCCCGTGCCGCGGCATCGGCGCCGACCGTGCGGGTGAGCGTCGATGGCCGGGAGGTGGAGGTAGCGGCGGGATCGAACGTGCTCGCCGCGGTGCTGCAGACGGACGAGCGGTTCCCGCACATCTGCTACCATCCGGCGCTGGGGCCGATTCAGACCTGCGACACGTGCATCGCGGAGATCGACGGCAAACTGCAGCGGGCTTGCGCCGTGGAGGCGAGGGACGGGATGCAGGTTCGGACCAAGGCCGTGGCGGCCCGCTGGGCCCGCAAGGAGGCGATGGACCGAATCCTGCACAACCACGAGCTGTACTGCACCGTGTGCGACAACAACAACGGCAACTGCGTCGTGCACAACACGGCGATGGCCATGAACATCGAACACCAGAAGTACCCATTCTCACCGAAGCCGTATGAGCAGGACAACTCCCACCCGTTCTACCGCTACGATCCCGACCAGTGCATCCTCTGCGGCCGCTGCGTCGAGGCGTGCCAGAACCTGCAGGTGAGCGAGGTGCTGTCCATCGACTGGTCGCGGGAGCGCCCGCGGGTCATCTGGGACAATGATGTGCCCATCAACGAATCGTCCTGCGTCTCCTGCGGCCACTGCGTGACGGTGTGCCCGTGCAACGCCCTGATGGAGAAGTCGATGCTGGGCGAGGCCGGGTTTTTGACCGGGATCGATCCCGCTTTACTGGAACGGATGATCCACCTCACCAAGGAGACGGAACCGGGCTATGGGCCCATCTTCACCGTCTCCGAGGTGGAGGCGAAGATGCGCGAGGCCCGCATCCAGCGGACGAAGACCGTCTGTACGTACTGCGGTGTTGGCTGCAGCTTCGACATCTGGACGAAGGGCCGAAAGATCCTGAGGGTCCAACCGCAGATGGAGGCCCCGGCCAACCAGATCTCCACCTGCGTCAAAGGCAAGTTCGGGTGGGAGTGGGTGAACCATCGGGATCGACTGCTCACGCCGCTCATCCGCCGAGGGGACGAGTTCGTGCCCGCCACCTGGGACGAGGCCCTGGACCTGGTGGCGCAGCGGCTCACCGAGATCAAGCAGAGGTACGGGCCGGATGCCATCGGGTACATCTCGTCGTCAAAATGCACCAATGAGGAAAACTACCTGATGCAGAAGTTCGCCCGCGCCGTCATGGGCACGAACAACATCGACAACTGCTCGCGGTACTGCCAGACCCCGGCCACCGAGGGGCTGCACCGCACCGTCGGGTACGGCGGAGACTCGGGTTCCATCCGTGACATCGAGATGGCCGATTTGGTCATCGTGATCGGCGCCAACCCGGCCGAGTCGCACCCGGTGCTCTCCACGCGCGTCCGGCGGGCGCACAAAAAACGCGGCCAGAAGCTGATTGTCGCCGACCTGCGCCGGCACGACCTGGCCCGCCGGGCAGACCTGTACCTGCACCCCAATCCGGGTACGGACCTGGTGTGGATCAGCGCGGTCACCAAATATATCCTCGATCAGGGCTGGGAGGATAAAGATTTTCTGCGCGAACACGTCAACGGCTTGGAGGCATTTCGTGCTTCCCTCGAACCGTATACGCTCGATCACGCCGCCGAAGTGACGGGTATCGGCAAGGACGATCTGATCCGCGTCGCCGAGATGATCCACCAGGCGAGCACCACCTGCATCCTGTGGGCGATGGGCATCACTCAGCACGTGGGTGGCAGCGAGACGTCGACGGCCATCTGCAACCTGCTGCTGGTGACCGGCAACTTCGGCCGACCGGGCACCGGCGCGTATCCGCTGCGCGGCCACAACAACGTCCAGGGCGCGGGGGATTTCGGCTGCGCACCGCTGTACCTGCCGGGTTACGAACGGGTGGACGACCCAGCGGTGCGTGACAAGTACGAGCGTGCCTGGGGTGTGAAGCTGCCGGAGACCCCCGGGATCGACAATCATCAGATGGTGGAGAAGATCCACACAGGCGAGCTGAAGGCGATGTACATCATGGGCGAGGAGATGGCCCTCGTCGACTCGAACGCCAACCACGTCCAAGCGGCGTTCGAGAAGTTGGAGTTCTTGGTCGTCCAGGACGTGTTCTTCAGCAAGACCGCGCAATTCGCGGACGTGGTGCTGCCGGCCTGTCCAAGCCTGGAGAAGGACGGGACGTTCACCAATACGGAGCGGCGCATCCAGCGCCTGTACAAGGTATTCGATCCGCTCGGCGACTCCAAACCGGACTGGCAGATCTTCTGCGAGCTGGCAAACCGCCTGGGCGCGAACTGGACGTACACCCACCCGTCGGAGATCATGGCGGAGGCGGCCTCGTTGGCGGAATTGTTCCGGGGCGTCTCCTACGAGCGGCTGGAAGGGTACCGCAGCTTGCAGTGGCCAGTGCATGAAGACGGAACGGACACGCCGCTGCTCTATACGGACGGGTTTCCCTTCCCGGACGGAAAGGCCCGTCTGTATCCCGTGTCGTGGAAGCCCCCGATTGAGATGCCCGCGGAGTATGACGTGCACGTGAACAACGGCCGCATTCTGGAACACTTTCACGAGGGCAATCTCACGTACCGGGTGCGGGGCATCGTGCGCAAGGTCCCGACGGCGTACGTGGAGGTCTCGCCGGAGCTGGCGGCGGAGCGCGGCATCCGGGACGGGGCGTTGGTGCGCCTCACGTCCCCGTACGGCAGCGTGAAGCTGCGGGCGGTCGTCACAGACCGCGTGCAGGGCAACGAACTGTATCTACCGATGAACACATGGCACGACGACGAGGCCGTGAACTACCTGACGAGCAGTTACCACGACGACGTCACCCACACCCCGGCGTACAAGGAGGTCCAGGTGCGGCTGGAGGTCCTAGAGCCGGACGGAGAGTCCCCCATGGTCAAGGGCAATTTCCGGCTGGGCCATCCGAATCCGCAGCCAGGCGTGCGGGTGGAGGAGAAGTGGAAGCGTGCGGACTACCAGCCGCTCGTCGAGGTGTGAGGAGGGGAGCGCAGATGGCCAAGGCGATTCAGACCGTGCGCTGGCCGGAACCGGATCCGGCCGCGGAGGCAGCGGCGCAGCGGGCAAGGTTGCACAATGTGGCGGCGGAAGAAGCACAGGCCTTGGAGAAGATGATGCGGTTGTTGGGGCACCTGGACGACGCGGGGCTGCTCGACATCGCCAATGCCCTGCTGGCACAGGGCGGGCAGGTGATGGAGATCATCGTCCGCCAGGCGGAAAAGCCGGGCACCTTGGGGTTGTTAAAAAGCGCGATCGCGTTGACACAGGGATTGAGCCAGGCAGACCCGCAGGCCTTGCGCCACCTGTTTGCCGGCCTGTCGGCCGCGGGAGAGGCGGCAGGGGAGGCCTCGCGCGGCGGGCGGCCCCATCAGGTAGGCGGAGTCTTCGGCCTGTGGCGCGCGATGCGGGACCCGGATGTGGCCGCCGGCCTCGGCGTGATGATGGAGATGCTTCGCGGCATCGGGGCCAGCGTCCGGCGTGCCGGTGAGGCAGCGGACGGGGCCGGGGCTCGAGAGGGCGCGAGAGACACGGACGGGGACCTAGGGAAAAGCCGGCGGTGAGGTCAGCCGCCGGCCACGAGGGTGCGGCCGCCGTCGTGCAATTGCGGTGTGGTGACGTCGGTGGAGACGTTGAGGATGGCGAGAATGCCGTCGCGGTGCCCCGGTGTGGCGCAGACGATGGCGTAGCGTCCTGGCGTGCGGCCCTTAAAGAGAAAGGACTGGGTGTCGCCGACTGCACCGTGTCCGATCACGTGCCGGTCCTGCGCCGCCGCACCGAGTGCCGTGTCGTAGGTCACCAGCATGGCGCTGTGCAGGGTGTTGTCGTTGTGGAAATCGACGTTCACCTGCCAGCCTTGCGGGATGGTGAGTGTGGGCGGGCGTACGGCGGAGGCACGCAGGGACTGACGCCGGTTGGGGTCGGCCGCGGTCAGGCGGAAGCGAACGGTGTGGCGGGCGGGATCGATCTGAATGCTCGAATCGGCGATCACCTGTTGGCGCACATACAACTCGGGCTTGGTCGGGTTCACGGGCAGCCGATCCCCGGGAATGTCTCGCAGGTCGGTGGCAGCCGAGGCCCAGCCGGCGGCTGCGTTGAGGGCGCGCCCATTTTCGCTGATTCTGTCCGTACAGGCTGGGACCAAGGCGACGAGTGCCAGGGCAGCCACTGTGCTGGCCATGCGGTGGAGCCGAGGATGGACAGGACGATGAGGGCGGCTGTGTGAACGCTGCATGCCAACTTCCTCCTTGAAACCACGTGCTTTCCGCTGGATGTCACGTATAAGATGTAAGGTCCCTTCTGGGCGGAATTTTATACCGGGTCCGTTGGGCGATTGGCCGTCCGGCTGACCCTTTCCGAGGTTGAGGACAGGCAAAATTTGGCGTGCGCGCAGCGCAAAAAATTTGCGGCGCCCCTCTTGATAGGACGAGCGGATCATGCTAACATACTCACTGTCGCGTTACCCATCCGTCCTGTTTCGAGCACTTGGAGAGATGTCCGAGTTGGTCGAAGGAGCACGACTGGAAATCGTGTAGGTGGGCTTAAACCCGCCTCGAGGGTTCGAATCCCTCTCTCTCCGCCACGAGTGGCGGCGTAGCTCAGCTGGTCAGAGCACACGGTTCATACCCGTGGCGTCGGTGGTTCGAATCCACCCGCCGCCACCAAACGCCACCTTGGCTCAGGGGTAGAGCGGCTCACTCGTAATGAGCAGGTCGTCGGTTCGAATCCGACAGGTGGCTCCACGAAAAACCCAGAAATGGCGCGGTGTTTCGAGGATCTTTGAATCCGACGAACACCGCGCCATTCGCGTTCTGTGCGCCTTCAGTGCGCCTATTTTCTTTTGTCCGCCTCCTGTGCACCGAGGAACATCTGCATGGTTGCAGCAACCTGGTTTTGCATTGTGGGGAGGACATGGGTGTAACGGTCCAAGGTCAACGTGGTATTCGCGTGCCCAAGGCGTTCCGCGACAAGCTTGGGATGCGTGTTCGCCGCCAAAAGGAGCGTTGCCACCGTATGACGCAAATCGTAAATCCGAATGGATTCCGGCAAGCCGAGATCCCTCAGAACCGGTTTGAAGTACCGCCGCGCGATGTTGTGTTGATCGCTGTATCCCCCAAAAGAATTGGGGAACACCAGATTGTTGTCCTCCCAGTATTGGCCTGCCTTTAACCGTTCCTGCGCAATGTGCGCCTTGTGAGCCTTCAAAGTTGCCACGGTGTTGGGTGTTATGACTACACTTCTTCGGGACTTTGCGGTCTTTCCTTCGCCCATATACAATTTTGGCCGTCCAGTGCTCAGGGCCTTGTTGATCTGGATTACGCCGTTCTCCAGGTCTACGTCATCCCATGTTAGTGCCAGCGCCTCTCCTGGCCTCATCCCCGTGTCGAGCAACAGCAGGAAGTACGCACCGTAACGATTGCCCTGTATGGCTGCGATGAACTTGCTGACTTCTTCCGGTGATAACGGCCGCATCTCGCGGCGAGGGACTTTCGGTGGCTCAGCCAGGGAAGCCACATTACGGGCTACCAATCCCCATTTCTCAGCTTGAGACAAGGCGGAATGCAATATGGCATGACATTTTCGCGCGATGTGCGGTCCGTTGTTTGTTTCGATGTCGTTGTAGGCTTTCTGAACCTGGTCTGGCCTTAATTCGGAGAGCTTGATATGACCAATGCGGGGGACGAGGTACTGTGATATTGCGATCTCATAATCATCTCGGGTTCGCTCCCGAATCCTTCTGGCAGCCACATCATTCAGCCAGCGAGTAAGGTATTGTGCCAGATTTTCTTTTGATGGGGCCAGGAACGTCCCTTGCGCCTTGTCGGATAGTTGTTCCGCCAGCCATGCTTCGGCTTCCTTTTTCTTGTCAAACGTCTTAGATAGCCAGTGACGCTTCCCATCCGGTCCCTTTCCAACGTATACGCGCGCAAGGTACTTGCCATTGTCCCGTTTCCGTATCTGTCCACGTCTTGGCATTGGTTGGTCCCTCGCTACATTCGAAATGGAACGGGAATCGAAATGCACGTCTGTTCACACAAGTGCAAGGAAGTATGCGTGTCGCAGGGAATACTACTTCAACCTCCGCCTCATTTCCACCACGACACCGAGCACGAACACTTGCGAAGCTGAAGAGACCATTGGTTCTACTTGAAGTGCTCTACGCGCACATGCGCCTAATTTCTAATCGAATCGCTGCGATCTCTGGAGTAACGCAGAGATGTTCCGCAATCTCCACAATCGATCCGCACGTGCGCTTCAACGCGACATCCAGTTCCTCATCAGAGATCAGGAAGCGTGCGGCCCACTTCAATGCTCTCCGCTCATCCCGGCTAAGTTCCATCCGGTCACCGTAAGAGGCGAACGGTTTGGTGAATTTGGAACGCGGAACCGTGAAATAATGGCCGAGCTCTTCGGCCAGGACACAACGGTGAAGAATAGGGTGAAAATCGAGCATGACATCCAAAACAATGAATGACTTATCCCGATTCCGATCGTAGAAGTACAATCCGTACAGCTTACGGTCTTGGTAATCTAGATGGTCGTATTTCAAATGTATACCTTCCCGCTGAATAACTTCGAGCAGTCTTTCCAATGCTATCACCCGTTACCCGTTGTTCTTTTGCTTTGCGACTGTCTCGTCGTATTCGCGCAAGGTTCGTCGAATCACGTTTCGGATGTGCTCGGCAAAGCCTGGATCATCTATGCCATATTCACTTTCCAGGTGGGCGGCGATTTCTGTGATGTCTGCGTCCACGTCATCAGGCTCAAGCGCCGCAGATTCCTCCCTGTGCTTGTCCTCCTTGCTCTCCTGGGACTTCAGAAAATCAGCAAACTGAGTGACCTGCTGCTGTTTGTCCGGAGGAAGGCCTCGGACTGTTTCGAGCAACTTGCGTTCATCCGGCGACACATACTGCTCGTCTGGGATCTTTTCACCGGGTTCTTTGACATCAGAACGCCCCAATAGGTAGTCGATAGATACTCCAAATACATCTGCAATTTTTTGAAGCGTATCAGTGTCAGGCATACGGTTCCCGTTCTCATATCCAGAGACTGATACCTTCGTCACATTGATCCTACGTCCAAGTTCTTCTTGAGACCATTTTCTCTCGTTCCTGAGTTGCCGAAGGCGGTCGGGAAATGAGGCCAATTTAATCACCCCCCTCTTTTCAAAGTTCCTTCATCCATTATAGGTTAGCGTTGCGTTAACTAAAGGCTGGTTAGCTAAAAAGAAACACGCCACTTGACGTTAACCTAGAGTTAATTTATACTGTGGTTAACCGGAGGTTAACGGGGGTGAGAACCTTGGCGGGAAGACCGCGGACGAAGTTGCGCCAAATGCGTGAGGAACGCGGTCTCACGCTGCAACAGGTGGCGGATGCAGTTGGAATTTCAAAGCCGTATCTTTGGCAGATCGAGAACGGCAAAAGGGGTTTGTCGTATGCATTGGCGGTAAAGATTGCGTCTGTTTTCGGAACTAACCCAGACGAAGTTTTTTTGGCAGATGAGTTAACCAGAAAGGAACACACAGCCTGAGGAGGTGAATGGTCCGCGAGTATGTGGCGCGCAACGGATTCACCTACCAGCAAGGCTGGCGAGACTTCCGCATTGCGTTCAATATCGCGTATCGGACCAACATCACGCTGCTGATGGAACACCACAAGGCGAAGCACGGTGTGAAATCTCTCACGATGCCGGAGTATCTGGCGCACATCGGGCAACTCGAAGACACCCTCCGCGCAGCCGACAAGATGCTCAATGGTGGGTGCGCTGGATGATCTGAGCAGACCTGTTCCTTGGCAATTGAACACCCCGGAAAGGTGGTGATGGCAGTTGAACCGCCTGCTTACAGCGCAGGAGGTCTCGAAAATCCTTGGTTTCAAAGAACACGCCGTCTATCGCATGGCACGTGAAGGCATTCTTCCCGTGGTACACATCGGTCGGAGTATCCGCTTCGATCCCGAAAAGCTGAGAGCTTGGATCGACGGCGGAGGAAAAGCACTCCCTGGTGGATGGCGGAAGGAGGCATAAGGCGTTCGGCGCTTCACTTCTAAACTTTGCACCGAAAAGGAGTTGCCGACATGTCTTCAACTTATCTCGCCTGCGCCTACTGCGGCTGCCAAGAGACCGAGACCCGCCGCGAACGCCTTTCTGACTACGGTATGGGCGGCTACTACGAGGAGTACGCCGTGTGCGCGAACTGCGGCATGGAATGGGTCGAGGCTGAGTGGTGCAGTGAGTGCGGTCAGCGTCTCGACCACTGCGATTGCGACCGGTGCGACGAGTGCGGCGAACTGATCGACGACTGCTCCTGCGCCGACCGGTGCTCGGAGTGCCACGAATGGACGGAGGACTGCCGGTGCGAAAAGGCGCAACGCTGTTCGGCCTAGGCCGGACCCGCCGGGCGTTTGGGAGCGCGCCGCGGGGATGGAGCGGGTCACGAGCGGGGTACGGATGCTCTGACTACAAGGTACACGCAATCAGGGGTTTCTAGATAGATATAGGAATATTCCAGTCCCTACATAATTCGACATGGAGAAGGGGGGAGGCGCATGAACGACTTGGAGATCGGCCGCGCGTTGCGGGCGCTGCGTTTGGGGGCGGGCGTGACGCAGGAGTATGTGGCGTACTTGGCGGACACCACGCAGGCACAGATCGCCCGGATCGAGCTTGGTTCACGCGGGGCGACGCTGCGGATGCTGCGCGGCTACGCGCGGGCGGTCGGGGACCCGGAACCGGTGTTGAGGCTGTGCGAACTGGCCATCGCCGAGGACCGGGCGAAGAAGAGCGCGTGAGGCTACGAGGAAGAGCGTGGCGGAGGGGTCGGGTCATCGGTGCGACCGACGAGGTAGTCAAGGCTGACGTTGAAGAAGTCGGCGAGTTTGATGAGGCCATCAAAATCTGGCTTGCGTTCGCCGGTTTCGTACCGACGGAGATTGCGATACGTCACACCAAGAATCGCAGCAAGGTCCTTTTTGGACACACCGTTTGTCTCAATCAATTCACTCAACCGTTCGGCAAAGTTGGCCAAAACAATTCACTCCGATGGCTTGACATGACCTTTTAGGTCATATAAAGTAAAGACACCAACGTGACCAATAAGGTCACATATCAACAAGGCGGTGGTGATGTGAAGCAGCTAAACCAAGTCGCTCGAACTGCACGTGAAGCCAAAGGCTACACGCAAAAGCAAGTCGCGACGATGCTTGGGATCGCACTCCGTTCGTACCAACGGTTTGAATACGGCGAACGCAACCTGAGCATCGACAAGTTGTTTCGGCTAGCCGACATCCTGGATGTCAACGTGTACGAACTGGCCGGCCGAGATTCCAAGACCGCGTAAGGAGTGACACCCGTGACCACGGACGACGCGAAGATCGAACTGGCACAAATTTACCTGGCGGAAGCGAAGCGGCTGAGACGCTACGATCTGCCGGAAGCGGCGATTATGGTTCGGTCGTTGGAGGCCGCCTCTGAGATGCTGTTGGAAAACGTTCGGCGTCGCCAATCCAACGAGTTACAAACAAGCTCCAATCATCTCCTTTGATGATGAGCGCAGTTGGATCGTGCACGAGTTCTCCGTGAGCGATCTGAATGACACCACCATCGTAGACGATAAAGAAACCGCCGTCGTCGAGGACGGTGATGTGGTCAATGACGGTATCGAACATGTTGATGACCTGCCTGTCGTGCAGGACAAGCTGGCACCGGACGTCGCAGTGGAGGAACGTGGACAGATCGCGTTCGAGCGCCGCGGTCAAGGTCAGGACTCCTTTCGGGTAGGAGTGAAGGCTTCAATGAGCCTGAGTATCGCCTCTCGTTGTTCGGGAGAAAGACGGTTCACTTTGTCACACAGTCTGCGAACTTCAGGAGGCATTTCATCATGATGGTCTTCTGCAAAGAATTCGGAAAGGGTGATTCCGAACACAGAGCAAAGACGCTCCAACGTATCCAGCGACGGCTTGTTCTTACGGTTTAGGATGTCGCTCAGGCTTGCTTGGCCGACCCCAGCGGCCTTAGCGAGCTGGTTAGCCGTCATTCCCGCAGCTTCGCGGAGTTGGTTGATGCGGTCCGCAATGTCCAAGGTATCAACACCCATCGGATTTCCGATTGTCTTATCGAGCAGGCTAACACAACCACAGCAAGATTCAAGTGAAGTATTATCGGAAAACCGTTGACGCATGTTCGGATATTCGATACTATGAAATCAAGCAAGGAGGTGCACATGGTGATTCGGCTTCGCGAGTTTCGTAAAGCCAAAGGGTTGACGCAAGCGGATCTGTCCAAGCTGTCAGGCGTTCCGCAATCGGTAATCAGCGACATTGAGACAGGAACAGCCAAAAACCCAACAGTCACTGTGCTTGCGAAACTCGCCAAAGCGCTCGGGGTCACATTGGACGAATTGGTTGACATGGAGGAGGTGACGACGAATGCACGCGTCAGCTAAACAACTTGACGACGTTAACACTCTGATCGCCCGTCTCTGCGACGGAGACCGACACGATCCACAGGAGCGGAGCCGGTACACGATTCGCGATGTGGAGGAAATGGCGGAATCGACAAACAGCGAGGAACAAAAGAAGGTGTCTCTCTGAACGGAGACACAAAAGAGGTCCAAGAACAATGCCAGTATATCGCGGGTTTCGCGGTGCTGGCAAGGGGGAGAGCGGGATGGAGGCCCTGACGTACAGCAGAATCAGCATGCGCGCCCGTTGCCCGCAGCGTGAGCATTTCCACTACGATCTCTTGCTTCGCTCGAAGCAGGTGCAGTGGGCGCTGGACATCGGTTCCGCATTCCATCACGCCATGGAAATCTGGAACCGTGGCTGTTCGGAGGAAGAGGCCGTCACGGCGGCGTTGGCCCGAC
The DNA here is from genome assembly GCF_000702485.1 of Alicyclobacillus macrosporangiidus CPP55. Taxonomy (GTDB): domain Bacteria; phylum Bacillota; class Bacilli; order Alicyclobacillales; family Alicyclobacillaceae; genus Alicyclobacillus_H; species Alicyclobacillus_H macrosporangiidus_B. The sequence goes on from NZ_JNIL01000001.1 coordinate 3,961,789, forward strand.
TGGATGAAGTGGCGGAGAGGATCGAGGACGAAGCGGAATTGGACAAGCTGCCCGTGCAGAAGATTCGCGCCGAGGTCATGGTCCGGCAGGCGGTTCGGCGGTTCCCGCGGTACGAGCCGGTCGTTGTGGAACATCAATTTGACCTGCCGATCAAAAATCCGTTGACTGGCCGCCCAAGCCGTACATTCCGTCTGGCGGGCAAGATCGACGGCGTGGTGCGGACACCGGACGGGAAGTATTGGTTGGTCGAGTACAAAAGCACCGGCCAGACATTGGAGCAGTTCAGGTTGCGGTACGGATTGGACGCGCAGATTTCCCTTTACACGTTGGCGGCGCGCGACGCATTAGGGATTGAGGTTGAGGGTGCGCTTATCAGGGTTCTGGTTAAAAGCCGCTCCGAGCCGCGCAAGGGTGAAAGTCTGGAGGACTTCAAGGCCCGGCTAACAGCTACATACGAGGCGGAAAGCGAGCGGTTTGTCGCAGAGGACTTGGTTGTTCGCACACCGGAGCAGTTGGAGCAGACACGGCGGGAATTGTGGGCTGAGGTGCAGAGCCGTCTGTTCGACCAGAGACTCGGCGTCATCCGGCGCAACCCGCAGGCGTGCACCGACTTTGGGGGCTGTCCGTTCCGGGCGATCTGCCTTGGACTTCCGGGCTGGGAGGACATGTACTACACGGCGGATACCCAGCACGACGAGTTGTCCGGGGACGGTCAGGAGGCGAAGACGGCGTGAAGACGACGGAGACCGTGACCGACACCGTGGAGGAGACGCCCTGGGGCTCCGGCGTGTTGATGCACTGCAAGACATCGACAAGGCACTGAAACAACTCGCGAAGGAGGATGCATGATGAGCAATCTGGTGCAGTACGACGCGGCGCTGTTGCAGAAATTGGGGCTGAGCGAGCAAGAGGCGCAGGAATTGGAGGCCAACGGAGTTTCGCTTCAGGAATATGCGGAGATGGTTGGCAGCGATCTGGACTCTGAGGCAGATCAGATCGACGCCCGGCCGGTTCGCTGGCAGATCGTCCACGCCGCTCGGGCGTTCACGAACGAGGCGACGGGTGAGGTACGACAGACGCTTCGGGGTGTGGTGCCATACTTCCACGTGACGCGTGCGCTGTTCCTTGGGGAAGGGCAGGACCGCCCGGATTGCAGCAGCATGGACGGAAAGTACGGCGTTTACTTCGACGTGGAACTGAATCGGGAACAGCGCCGGGAGTGCGCGACGTGCCCATTCAACAAGTACGGTTCTGATCCAAAAGGCGGAAAAGGCAAGGCGTGCAAGGAGATGCGCCGCCTATTCCTCTTGGAGGAGGGCAGCAACATGTCAAGCGTCGTAACCTTGCCGCCGACGTCGCTCAAAGTTTGGGATCGGTTCGTTTCCGGGTTGCTTTACAAGGGTACGCCGCTGGCTGCCGTTGAAGTCGAGCTTTCGCTGGAGGCAAAGCAGAACGGCGCGCAAACCTGGTCGGTTCTGAAATCGCCGCAGATCGTCCGGCGCTTGTCGCCTGTCGAGTACGTGAAAGTCCGGTCGGTGCGCGAGGAACTGGAGCAGGCTGCGCAGCGGTACACCGTCGGACTGGACGATTACATGCAAGGAGCGGGCGACGAAGCCTCCGTGACCGCGGACGAGGCATCACGTACATCGGCGTAATCATACGCACAGTACCATGCCGGGCTGTGCCTGAACAGCCCGGCCCTGTGCCCATCAAAGAGGGGGATAAATTATGGGCCAATGGAGCAATCGGCTGCGGCAGTACGACTCGGCGTACCAACAATCCGAGGCTGCCACAAACCATTTACCGGACGGGCGTTACAAGGTGGAGATCGAACGCGCGGAGATCCGCCCCAACACGTTCAGCGGCGATCTCGAACTGGTGCTGGACCTGGTGATTATCGACGGGGATTACGCCGACCGGCACATCTTTAAGCGTCACAACCTGGAGCAGGAGCAGCGGTTCCCGTTCCTCAAGGGCGACCTGGAGACCTGCGGATTGTCGCTGAACACGTTGTCCGAACTGGAGGACCGGTTGCACGAGCTTATCGGCGTCATGCTGGAGGTGTCACTGAGGACGGTGCAGAGCAAGCAAGATCCGTCGAAGGCGTACCAGAATTGCTATTTCGCTCGCCGATTGGAGCGTAACACCCCTGCGCCTGGAGTGGCGAACACTGCACCGCGTGCTGCGGACGACGTGTTTGTGGAGTGACAAACACTCCCTGCAAAGGGGATGAAATGGATGGCCGATTGGCACGCTGACCCGAGGCCGGACATCATCGCGGACCATGCGCTGTGGCAGACGTTACTTAGCCGAACAGACGATGCGGAAACTGGATGGTTGTTGCACGGGATGCGCGCCGCGGGGACGACCATCGTTCTGTGCGAGGATGGCGTGCCCAGGCTCAAGCCCCTCATCGACCCTGCGCGGGGTTTTGCGAGTGACGAGGCGTGGCAGGATTTCAAGCACCGGTATTTAGCGCTGGACACGAGGCGAATTGCACAGGCGCTGAATGTGCTGACTGAGCACGCCGGGATGTGAGCTTGAACCGAGACAAATCGACCAAGACACCGGTTCCTTGACAACTGAATACCAGTGTCTCGATTCCCTGGTCAGGGAGACCCCGGGTGTGGTCAGAGACTGGTCACGGATTGGTCAGGGAGAAAAAACCCGGGATCCCTTGTGCCACAAGGAAGGTCAGGGTGGTCATAGATACTTCTTATCTCCCCTATATATACGCGTGTCTCGAAACGATTCGAAACGGGACAACCCTTACATATGGAGATACGGGATCTATGTATGACCACCCTGACCACCCAGATTTTTTAAGACTTTTCGTCCGATCTTGGTATGACCAATCTATGACCACTCCCTGACCAAATCTATTTCTCTATGACCAGTGAATCGAGACAACGAAATAGATGATGGGTAATAAGTAAGAATATGGGTTATATCGAAACGGGACACTACACAAGGATTACCAGATAACGAAACGAGACACCACCTAACCGCCTACGTGGTTTCCATTTTATGAGGCATTTCGAAATGAGACACACACTAACGTTTGCATTCGATGGAATACGTTAGGAGGGTTTCGAAACGAGACATTCGCCCAAACCACGGATTCAGTTCCATTCACTGGAGAATAGCGAGACGGTTCTCTCCGATCAGAGGGATGACAGGAACATCCCGGTGCGAATATCCGGTGAGTGGTATACGAGCGGCGAGAGACGAAGGGACAGCGAGGTGAGCGACATGCCGCGTGGGTGCAAGTTGTGCGAATCAGAACTGCGCGCGGAGGCTGAGGCGAGGTTTGCCGCCAACGAGTCCGTGCGGGACATCGCGAATTGGCTGGCGGGAATCGGTGAACCCGTGAGCCGAAGCGCCGTACACCGGCACATGACGCAACACATCCTTTCGTCCGCGACGCCTGGAGAAACCGCTGACCTGGACCTTGAAACGATGCGTACGTTCCTGGCGGCCTGGTTCAGCAACGTGGAAGTGGGTCATATCGAGGTGCGACCGATCCCGAACCGGCGCGAGGACACTGCCGCGGCGAAAGAGGCTGTGGCGCATCGGAGGTCGTTCCCGGTGACGGACATTGACGAATTGGTTTCCTATGTGGCGCAAGGGTACAGATCCCCGGTGTTGCGGAACCGCGCTGGCTGGTACTACGGCGTGTGTCCTCGCAAGACAGAACTACGGCGCGTGGTGGACGCGGATGTCCGGGCGCGGTGGATTGGCGGCGGAAACGAGGACGTCGCAATTTATCCAGGCGCGTGGGCCGACATCGACGATCACGGTGACCACGACGCATTCCGGTTGGAACAGGCATCGGAGGCTCTTGGGATGCTGGCCGACATGGGCTATCCACCGACGTTCGTGGTTTGCTCCGGTGGCGGACGAGGACGGCACGTCTACTACCGGTTCACTGAGCCTGTGGATGCGGTAACGGGGCGGAGAGTCGTCAAGAAGCTGGCGCTGGTGCTCCAGTCAGACGCGAGTATTGCCGACCCGGCGCGTGTACTTAGGATTCCTGGGACGCTGCACACAAAGTCGGGCGTGGCGGTGCCGGTGTCAATCGAGCAGTCCCGGCCGGAGGCAGAGTACCTTGCGGACCAGTTTGAATCGGCGCTGGATTCCATGATCGCACGGATGGGGAGGACCAGTCGGGAGTTGGACCGGGACGACCCGGAGGAAGACCGCGGTGTGGTAAGTGAGGCATGGGAACCGGTGCCGCTGGAGGACGTGGAGCGGATCCTGCCGTGGATATGCGTTAGGTTCCAGAGGTATATCGATGAGCCGAACAGCGTGAGCGAACCCGTCTGGCACCACATGGCGGCCACACTCAAGTCGCTCAACCCGGATTCAACGCTGTTCCATCGCTGGAGCGAGGGCTACGACCTGGGGCCAGGGCGGCAGTACAACCGCAGGGAGGCAGAGCGCAAGTGGCGTCAAAACACGGGGGCGCCCATCAAGTGCGCGACGTTCGAGCGGGACGACCCCACCGGCGAGTGCCGGGGCTGTCCCTACTTCGCCAAAAAAACAAGCCCTGCCATGCTGGTGCGACAGCTCTATGGCAGGGAATTGGGACTGCGGCGTCCGTTTGGAGCGCCGGAGCGTTCTGAACGCCAACAGCCGGAAGCCTCTGTCTCAGCGGCTGACGAACAACCCGGTGACGCGGTGAAGCATGCTCCGCGTGCCGTTCAACTGGACTTTCGCCGTCGCGGTTTTCGCACGGACGTGGCCACGGCGTGGGCGTTCGTGAACCGGGATTTGTTCATCAGCGTGAACCCTGAGACCGGCAAAGAACGCTTCTTGGAATACGTCTTTGTGAACCGACTTTCCCAAGACTTCGGGGTTCACTTCATGTACGATACAATCTTCGGTTTCAACGGAAAATATTATACACCCGTTGAAGACAAAGTGGGAGAGTTTGTCTATCGCGCATTGAATGTGGTCAACCCGGAGTGGGCGCGAATCGTGATGGTCAACAAGATTATCGAGGGTCTTCGGACGCACGCAAAAGGGGACAGTAACACCAGGGAAGAGGACGTGTATGAAGAGTGGGACTCGACGCCGCACATCGTGTTTCAAAATGGCGTGCTCGATCTCACGGAACTGCCCCGGTTGCGTCTGGCAGACCACGACCCGAAGTTCAAGTGCACCTGGATGGTCAACTGTGATTGGAACCCCTCGGCACGCTCGGCGGACGTGGACGAATACCTGCTTACGACGCTACCGAACGATGTGACACGGCAGGCGCTGTTGGAGTACCTGGGTTACTCGTTGTGCCGGTTCGACACTTCGCAACAGCGGTACGCATTTCTGTACGGCGGCGGGCGCAACGGCAAGGGCGTGATGATTCGAGTGCTGTCGAAACTCTTTTCCGGGGCGTATGCCACGGTGTCTTTGCAGGATTTGTCAAAGAACCGGTTTTCCGCATACCGGCTGATTGGCGCGGCAGTGAACCTGGTGGGTGACATGAGCGGTGAGAGGTTGGAGGACACGGAACTTATCAAGAAACTCACAGGCAACGATGTCCTGACGGGTGAGCGGAAATTCAAAGACGCCTTTAACTTCAGGCCGCGCGTGAAATTGTGGTACGCGCTCAACGAGTTGCCTGGAACTCCGGACCCGAGCTACGGGTTCTTCCGGCGACCGCTCGTGTTTCCCTACAGCCAACGGTTTGAGGAAAGGTATGACCCGTCCTGGGAAGCGCGCTTAATGACTCCCGAGGCGTTGTCGTATTGGGCGTGGCTGGGGATCCAGGCGTATGTGGCAATGCAGATGCGGGACGGGCGGCTGTGTGAGTCGGAGGAGATGCGGGAGGCGCTGGCGGAGTACCGCCGGGCCAACGACATCATCCAGATGGCGATTGAGGACGAAATCATCGAATTTGGCGAGGAGTATCAGGTTCCGCGTGAACTGTTGCACTTGGCGTTTGAGACCTACGCCAAGGACCTGGGGCGCAAGTCTCCTGGTGCCGCGAAGCTGATGGAGCGACTGCGCAACGCCTCACCGGTGCCGATAGTAGGCCAGCGTGTCCGAGTCGGGGGCGAGCGGGTGAACGTTTGGCGTGGCGTTCGGTTGGGACCGGGAGGCCGACAACTTCGGATCAAACGAGAGACGGTGGACCCGGAGACGCGGCGGATCGTGTACGCGACGCTGCCTGTCACCGAAGCCTACGAACAAATTCGAGGGGGACGCAAAGGAGGGGCCAGTGCATGACGGTGCTGCGCATGAACGGAGGTGGTGAGAGATGAAAACACTGGTTTCGTCCGGCAAACAACGTTTCCGTCTTCGCGACTACCAACAAGCCGCGGTCAAGGCCGTCCACGAGTACGGCAAGCCGCGCCCTGTGCTTGTGGCGGCGACGGGGGCGGGAAAGACGGTGATCGCCTCCAAAATCGCCGTGGACCGCCTGCAGCGCGGGCCGGTGCTGTTCCTCGCGCACCGGGACGAGCTGCTGGACCAGACGCTGGAGAAGTTCGCGGCCGTGTTCGACTCCTTCGGCGAGGCGGGTCGGCGGGTGACGGTGGGGCGGATTCAGGCGGAGGCGGACGACGTTGCGGCGGACTTCGCGGTGGCGTCGGTGCAGACGATCTCGCAGCCGGTACGCTTGTCCCGCTGGATGGCCGCCCACGACACGACCCCGACGCTCATCACCGACGAATGCCACCACGCCAGGGCCGCGTCGTACATGCGGGTGTACGAGGCGCTGGGGTTCCTTGGCGACGGGGTGCGCGAAGGGACGCTACACCTCGGGCTGACGGCGACGCCGTACCGAGCGGACGGCGCGGGACTGCGGAAAGTGTTCGACGGTGTGGCGTACGCCATTGGCGTGACTCGGCTCATCGAGGAAGGGTATCTTGTACCGCCGAAAGCCATGCAACTCGCCATTGTGGAGGGGCTGGAAGAGGCGCGGTCGGGAGGGGACTGGACGGACACCGAATTGAGCGGTCTTGTCAATACGCCTTCGGTCAACGAACGGATCGTGGAGGCGTGGAAGGAGCACGTGCAGGACCGGCTCACCATCGCGTTCTGCGTGTCGGTGGAGCACGCCGAGGCTCTGGCGGTGGCGTTTGAGGCGGCAGGGGTGAAGGCGGCGACGGTAACCGGGGCGATGCCGAAGGACGAGCGCCGGGCGACGCTGGATGCGTTCTCTCGGGGCGAGGTCCGGGTGGTGTGCAATTACGGGGTGTTGACGGAAGGGTTCGACAGACCGGAAGTGTCATGCCTCATCATGGCCCGGCCGACGACGAGCCACGGGCTGTATACCCAGATGGTCGGGCGGGGCTTGCGTCTAGCGCCTCATGTCGGAAAGACGGACTGCTTGGTGCTGGACGTTGTAGGCGTCACGGAACTGCACCGCTTGATGACGGTGGACCGGCTGCTGACCGGGGCGGATGAAGCCGCGCCGGGGGCTGGGCTGGAGGGGCCGGTCGGAATCGGAGGTGGCGGTTCGTCGAAGGTTGTCCCACCGACCAGGTTTCGTTGGCTTCAGGTTCGCGACAGTGTGTGGCTGGCGCGGGACTTCGCCGGGCGGTTCGTGCGCGTGGAGCGGCTTCCTGGGGACGTGTGGCAGGTGGCTGCGGGAAGCTGGGCGTCGGCCAGGGAGAACGCGCGCAGGGCGGACAGCGGCCTCGAACCGGTACCGGCGGGCGTGGACGTGGTGTACCAGGGTGCGAACGCGGAGATGGCCTGGGGATACGCCGCGACCTATGCACGGGTGCATTTGCAGCGGCGCGCGGTGGAGGAAGGCGCGTTGTGGATGGACCTGCCTCCGACGGAGAAACAGGTCGAGGCGTTGATGCGTCGGGGTCTGTTGCCACCCACGACGCGCTGGGAGGCGATGGCGATGTTGACGCTGCCGACCCCACGGCAGATGTCGGTGCTGCGCCGAATGTTCGCCGAGATGCGCCTGCAGGATGCGCTGCTGCCGGACACGATGGACGAGGCGGCGGTACTGCTGGACGAGGCGGCGCGGCTCCGGCGCGGGGACCGGGCTGCGTTTCTGGGGAGTTACGCCAGGGCTCTGCCGCACAGGGTGAAGCTGTTCGCGGCAGGGGCTTCCGCAGCGAGAGACACCGCCGATGCCGTACAATCCGCTGTTTGATAGAAGGGCGGTATCCCTGGAAAGCACGGGTGGGGGGAGAGAAATGGCGAAGGGCACGAGGGCGACGGCGACACGCCGCAGGTCGCTGGACATTCCAGATCGACCGAAAATGCCTGACGTTTGTTGGGTGAAGTTCCCGGCCGTGAAAACCGCGGGCAGTATGCGTGTCACGTTTGAAAGTCTGGCAGCGCAATTGGCCCACCAACCTTCGACGCGAGAAGTTCGTGAGGTGCTGTTGGACGACGGAATCATCCGTGTCGAGTTGGACAAGGAGGCGGGATCGAAGCATGAAGCGGTTTGATGGGTTCAAAGTGGACAAGCGCGGCGCCCGGTGCAGGCTGTGCGGTGTGACCCTGACGGAGGACAACGGTTGGCGCTGGAGCGAGTTGTGCAGGGACTGCGCGGCGGAGTACGCGGAGCCTGAGAATGTTTGGGCGTACGGGAATCGTTTGCAGGATGGCAGCAGAACAGGGGAGGGTGAGTCTCATTCGGTAGCTTAAACAAGCCGCGTACCAGGCAGGATGCGCCAGACGCCGTTGGGACCATGTCTCCCCAGGTACCCGGAATGCGGGAAGTCGTGAGCGAGTACCTTGGCTGTGGCGGTAAGTTCTGCGCGCAATGCAAACATGTGTGGAGGTGGTCACGGATGGAGAAGTCGACGAACGCGAACTTGATCCGGCCGATTGAGGCGCCAGTGCGACCCGGTGACCGCGTGCGCTGGACGAGCCAGGCGCAAGGGACGTGGCGGGACAAGCGCGGCGAGGTAGTCGCCGTGATTCCGAAGGGAGTGTCAGCATCCGGTATCTGCCATCCGGCAAGCCGAACAAGGATTGGCGGCCCATGTTCACCACGGACGTGGCGAAAATCGACCGGGTGTTGGTCAGGGTACCTCGGGTCCGGAAGAGAGACGGTCAAGTGTTGGGATGGGATTACTATTGCCCCCGGTTGAGTCAGGTTCAAATCGTAGAGACCAGGAAGTGAGGAGTGTGAACCTGCGAACGGATCCGGGTGTTGGAGACTTCGGCCGTCGTCTGGTCCTTCCACTTCCGCCCACACTCAATCATGCCTATCGGAACTTTGTGCACCCTTCTGGCAGGAGGATGCGGGTGCTCACCCGTGAGGCGGAACGGTTTCGTGAAGAGGCCGCGTGGTTGGCGAAGGCTTGGGCGATTAAAACTGGATGGGCCATGCCGCCGCCCCGAACCAAGGTGTATCTGCGGCTCTGGTACTTCTGGCCGGACTGGCGTCGGGCGGACGCGAACAACAGGGATAAGGTGTTGCTCGACGCGCTGGAAGGTGTGCTGTACCCGGATGACCGCTGGGTGTTGGTTTGGGAGATGGACTTCGATGTCGACCGGGAGCGGCCCAGGGTGGAGATTGAGGTATCGGTGGGTGATGCGCCGTGCGCCATGTCTTCCTGATCGGCCCGATGGGCGCGGGCAAGACGACCGTTGCCCGGTGCCTGTGCGAGCGGCATGGTTACACGCGGTATGCCCTCGCCACGCCGGTAGATGCGGTGGTCGACATCGCGGTGCCGTGGCTGAAAGGAGCAGGTAAGGCGGTACGGCGTCCGTACCTGCAGAAGGTCGGGCGGTTTCTGCGGGAGTTTCAGCCGAACCCGCTGTTGTTCGCGGCGGAGGAGCGGCTGCGGACAGTGGCAAGACCGCTGGTTATCGACGATGGCCGAACGCTGGAAGAAGCGGTCTGGGCGCATCAGCAAGGATTTGTGGTCATTGTGCTGACTGCGGCCAGGGATGTGCGCGAGCGGCGGGTGCTGGCGCGAGACGGAGAGTTGCCGGATGAACGGACCTTCGAGGATGAGACCGAGCAGGCATGGCGGGACGCGCGGGGTGTGGTCATTGATACGACGGAGATGTCTGAACAGCAGATGTGCGAGGCGGTTTGGGAGGCGGTGTCGTGGGAGTGCGGGACATAGGATTCACGGCTAAGGTCATCGGTTCACGCGTGGGGGAGCTGGTGATATGCCTCGACTATTGAACGACCCCTTTGTACTGGCGATGCTCGGTTATCCCGTACACGTGCTGCCGGAACACTGGACCATGGACGCATTGGCGTGGCTGGGGTTCGTTCTCACCGGCATCATTTGTACTCTTGGTGTTGGGGCTGAATTGGTGGAAGAATTTCCTGAGCTTTATCAGGAGCCGCACGATCAATCCGACGGACCAACAAAGGAGTAGCCATGGTTGCGATGATCACGGCGACAGCGTTGGCGGTTCTGGGATTTGCAACCATCCATGCGTTGGGACGACACGTATTTTCGATGGATTCAGCCAAATCTCCTGGGAATCCATATGTGTTCGCGGCAGCCGTGTACGCCGCGATGTGGTTGATGCTGATGACGTTGCTTTGGTTGTTGTGGGGGACGTGGTTTTGAGAATACAAAGCTGTGGACAACTCTGTGGACAAATTGTGCATAACTCGACACCGGTTGTGGATAGAAAGGGGTGCGACGAATGAGGCTGACGTTGAAACGAACGGCGCTGTTGCGGGCATTGAACACCGCTGTTGGCGTCATGCAGTCGAGGACAGCGGGCGGCAAGATTGTGGGCATGAAGGTTACGGCGGATGGTGTGGTCTTGTCGGCGCAAGACCCTGGCGCCTGGATTGTGGTTCGGATGCCGAAGGACGCGGTATTGCAAGGTGATACGGGAGCCGTAGATTTGCCAGGGAGAGCGTTGCTGGAGTGGGTCCGCGCCTCGGAAGAAGAGTTGGTTGATGTGGCGAAGGACCAGGGCCGGGTGGTGGTTCGCATGGGGAAGTCAACCGCCTCTTTTCCCTATCGGCCTGTGCACGAGATTCCGGACGTGGACCGGAATTCGTATGGCGCCGGGGTGCGTGTCGCTGCGTCAGATCTCAAACGGGGGTTACGGGCGGTGGTGTCCGCTGCGGCGAAACCGCAAGTCCCGGTTTTGTCGGGCGTACATCTTCGCGTTGCAGAGGATGGAATGACGCTTCTGGCGAGCGACAAGACACGGGCGGCCCGCGTGGTGATTCCATGTGAAGGGATGCTCACCGAAGCAGAGGTTACGCTCCCCGTCACCGCAGTGTCGATGCTGATTCGCACGCTGGTGGCCGAAGAAGGGCCTGTCGACGTGGAGGTTGGCTCTCGGGGCGTCCTCATCCAGACGGAGGAGTGGACATGTTTTGTACACGGCGTCCAGGTCCGGTACCCGGTGGAGAACGTGACCAGGGCGTTGGATGTCGCTCGGTCGGCGGTGGCCGATGTGGATGCAAGACGTTTTTCTGCGGTGCTGTCCCGGATGGTGGCTATCGCCTCGCGTGACCTGTCGGCGGTGGAGATCGAGTTGGGGAATCCTGTTCGACTGACGTCGAAGACCGACATCATACGGGGGGAGGAGGTCATTGAGCCCGTTCGGTTTGAAGGGGCGCCGGTACGCATGGGACTGAATGTGTTGTACCTGCGCGATGTGGTGCAAGCCAAAGGTTCTGAGACCCTGCGGTTTTGGGTTTCGAATGAAGGCGTCGCTGGAGTGACGACGGATTGGGCCGAGTATGTCATGGCCCCGATGGTGACCCGGTGGCCAAGGAAAGTTTCACATGCGGTGATGCAGGCCTGCGAGCTTGCGGGAGCGGTCTGATGCACCGGCAATTGAATTATGGGATTTGCCATGCGGTTCACCACAGAGTGGAGGTGATACGGAATGGGGCGTCGTGACTTGGAAGATCTCATCGCCCAGTACGAAGCGACGCTGCAGCAGTTGAAGGCGGCGCGCAACCAGTTTGAGCGACTGGCTCGCACAGACCCGAGCCTGGAGCGGGACGCGCGGCTGTGCGAGAGCATGGTGCGGACGGTGGACTACGCCATCTGTCAAATGGAGGGATGCACACGGATCACCCACCGCGAGATTCTGGTAGGGGACGTGAAGGACTTGGACAGGCTTGCGGCACGCAGTCAGATGCTGTGGGAGACTGAGGCGGAGGACGAGCGGCAAGAAGAGGACGATGACATGCCGGTTGCGTGGAACAGCGTTTTGACGAAGCGGGAGGCGGCCTGCCTGTTCGCGTATGAACGTGGGATGAGTTTCAGCGCGATCGCGGAGGCGCTTGGCATTACGCGCGCGTCGGTGCAGAGCTACGTTGAGCGCGCCAGGGCGAAGCTAGACAAGCTGGAGTGGGTGCAGTTGGCCTTGTGGGACGACAGTCCGGCGTTGGGGGCGTGAGAAGATGGATACGAACAGGCTGGAGACTCGACAGGTTGAGCGCGAGCGGGAGGCGGTGGTCAGACTCTACGCGAAGCTCGGCGTGTTGGCTGAGGTATGGCTTGCGACCCGGCATGCGAACAGCGCGAGCCGCCAGCGTTGGCTGCGGGCGCTGTATGAGGACGTGTTGGATGCAGCATACGAGGTGGCTTTGGTGTTTCGATACGACGAGCCGGTGTTAAATGACGGTGCCGCTGTCAGTCATGACCCGTGGGTCTTATGGGAGCGGCTGCTCGGGTACGATTGGCCGAACACGGAGGATGAGTTTGCGGAGGGGATGCGGGACTTGGTTGCTCTTGGCAGGGTGCTCGGGGTTCATGGGGCAGCGGCATGATGTGATACGCCGCAATGGGATGGCTTCCGATTTAGGGAAATGCAGTAGTTTAGATGATTATGTCAACTTGTGTCGAACCCCCAGTAAAAAAAGGGGGTTGCGGCGTTTTGTGGGATGTTCGGACGACTATTCTGACCGACGTTTTTCGATGCTCTTTTCCATGACATCGTCCATCGTGCTTTCCAAACGGGAGGTTAAGCGCATGGAGTACAGTTCGGTCACAAAGACTCAATTCGAACATTTCATCAAGCCGAGTTACGACATTGTCAGTCCTTTGATTAGCCCGTACAGCGTGTCTGGACTCATCATCTGGGATGAGAAGATGTACGTGTTGAAGCGGGAAGAAGTTCTTACGAAACTGAAACAGTTGGTGGATGCCAACCAGGATGTGGTTGGAAGCCTTACATATGAACAGATACGGTTATTGGACTTGTCTACATCAGACGGAGACAAGGAGTTCCGCAGGCTGTGTGCGACGTTTGTGAAATCTTATTTGGATTACAGGGCTGCTTTTGACGAGATGGATAGGAGGATGAGAGGAATCAGTCGACTTCGTTACGCGATGGAACGGATACATCTCCCGAAGGGACACGGGTTGTCTACCACGGCGCTCTTCAAACGGAGTGTTCTCCTTATCGCAGAAGCCTTGGAACCGATATTGAGACGATTTGTATTGGCCATGATGGGTGTGGTTGGTGCATTGATGGTATGGGTCTTGGTTCAATCTGCTGCCCATTAACCAGCGGATGGATGGCGTTAAATTCCGGCGTAAAAAAAGCATTTCACGTCACATTGGCCGAACGTGCATGCCGTTGAACCCTTGTTACACCGTCGTACGCTCACCAGAAAATGGAACCGTAATGGCCCGAAATTGTGTCGTTAAAATCTCATGACGCTCACTTCATCGAGGAGTGGTGCCGGGGTGGACATGCGGACGTTCGTCAACGAGCACATGGCGGGTAAAAGTGATAGATCGAAGCAAATGTATGTGTACTGGCTGAGTCGGTTCGGGGACTGGTTGGATGGTGCCGGCGGGGACATGGCGCGATTGACGCGGGTGGATGTTCAGCAGTTCATCGACTGGATGACGGCGCACAAGAAGTCCCCGAGCACCGTATCCGTGGCGGTGTCGGCCATCCGGGCATTTGCTCGTTGGACGGGACAGGAGCATGCAATTCTCAACCTGAGAACGGCTCCTGTCCCGAAGGTGACGGAGGTGGCGCCCAAAGCAATGGAGCGCAACGAACGGAATCGCCTGCTTCGGGAAGTGGAGCGGGACGGGAACCTGCGCGACATCGCGATGGTGTACGTGTTGTTGTACTGTGGGCTGCGGGTGTCGGAGTTGTGTAATCTCGACCGGGACGATGTGGTGATCGGGGAACGAACCGGACGCGTGATTGTCCGGCAAGGGAAGCGTGGCAAGGCCCGGTCGGTGCCGCTCCCGGCGGAGGCTCGGCACCATCTGTCGAGGTATTTGGCGACACGTGTAGACACAGATCAAGCCCTCTTCCTCTCGAATTACGGCCGGAGGATTTCTATACGGCAAGTTCAGAGGATAATGGCGAAGTACGGGACCCACCCACATGTTCTGAGGCACACGTTCTGCCGGACGCTGGTGGCAAGCGGTGTGGACCTTGCGGCCGTGGCGGAGTTGGCCGGGCATGCGGACGTCAACATGACCCGGCGCTACGCGAAGCCCACGCAGGAGGAGTTGGAGAAGGCGATTGAGGAGGCATTTTCAGTGTAAGGGCTTGAACACTAGTTTGCCACTAAATGTGGTACTATGTATGCGCCGTGGGACAGTCGTACACAACAAGCAACCCCGCGAGAGGGCAGGTTGCGTACTATGCTCTTTTGTCATACATAGGTTTTCCGGCAGGCGGTCTGACTACGGGAGCAGTTCACCCAATGCCTCCTGGTCATCAGCTTGGATGTTCGGTAGTCGTTCGAACAGGTATTCCAGGTATAGATATCGGTCCAGACCGTTCTCCTTCGCTGTTTCCATGAGGCTGTATGCGATAGCACTCGCCCTTTGTCAACATCGGATGTAAAATCCCCAATAGCAGCGGATAGCGATTCCCCAAAATCACCGGCATGATTTCCCCAAAATCATCGGGATGAATTCCCCACCCCTTTGTCGAATTATGGCACCTGCCATCACGTCTGTGGAGGTGCCAGTCATGAGGGAGAGTGAGAAGATGGAAATCAAGAAGTTGTATGAGGAGGGCGTCAGCATCTCGGAACTGGCCAGAAGATTCGGCCACGACCGCAAAACCATCCGAAAGGCTGTGAGTGAACCCGTGCAGCAGGAGGAGGGCGTGGTGAGGTCGCGTGGCCGGAGGGTGAAAGGCCACAAGCTGGAGCCATACAAGGCCTATGTGGAGCAACGCATGCGTATCGGTGTGCTCAATGCGGAGCGAATCTTTCGCGAGATCCGGGAGCAGGGATATACCGGTGGCATCACCGTCCTGCGTGAGTTCATGCACCCTCTCCGCCCGGTTGTCTCCGCCAAGGCAACCGTGCGGTTTGAGACGGCTCCAGGGGAACAAGCGCAAATCGACCTAGGCGCATTCCCCTACCTGGACCCGCAGGGCCATCGGCGAAAGGTATGGTGCTTTGCCATGGTACTCGCCTACTCCCGCATGCTCTACCTGGAGTTTATCAAAGCACCGGACCAACTGCACATTCTCCAAGCGCTCCGTAACGCACTCGAGTTCTTCGGCGGGGTCCCAAAGGTCATTCTCAGCGACAACTGCTCCCCGCTCGTCGTGGCCAACGACGGTCATGGGCACGTGGACTGGCAGCTGGCGTACATGGACTTCGCCAAATACTACGGATTCGTACCCAAGGCTTGCAAGCCCTACCGAAGCCGCACAAAGGGGAAGATTGAACGGCCCATCGGGTATATCCGGTCCAGCTTCTGGCCGGTATCGTTCGTGGACCATGACGACCTGAACCGGCAAGGCGCCATCTGGCGGGATACGGTGGCCAATGTTCGCATCCACGGCACAACGCGGGAGCAGCCGGTGGTGCGGTTTCAGGCCGAAAAGCTGCAGCCCCTGCCGGAGAGCCGGTACACGCTGGTGTACGCCGATATGCGCAAGGTCACGAGCGATTGCCGCATCTCGTGGAACACGAACATGTACACCGTTCCGTGGCGGTATGTGGGACATACCGTTCTGGTCAGGGAGTTTGAGTCAGGCAGCCTGCAAATCGAGTACGGCGGGCAAGTCATCGCCGAACACCGTGTCCTCTCTGGCAGTCACCAAGTCTCAACCAACCCTGAGCACTTCAAGGGCATCCCGACTGGGACCTCCTATCCGGACCGAGGCAAGGTACCAGGAGTGCAAATCGGGCCAGAGGTTGAACAACGGGAGCTGTCCGTCTATGAGCAAATTGCAACGGGAGGTCAGGTGCAATGAGTGAGGCGCTGGTTCTGGCTAAGGCTGAGGAGCAGTTGCTGGAGCTGGGATTAAAGCGAGCCGCGGCGGTGTTGCCGGCGTGTGTGGAGTGGGCAGCGGGTCACCAGGCGACTTATGCCGAGTTCCTGCACAGGCTGCTGGAAGCTGAGCAGGAGGAGCGATACAGCCGTTACATGCACGCCAGACTCCGTATGGCCAACTTCCCGTATCACAAGACCCTTGCGGACTTCGACTTCTCGTTCCAGCCGTCCATCGATGAGCGTCAGATACGGGAACTGGCCAGCCTAACGTTCATCCAGGAGGGCAGCAACGTCATCTTCCTGGGACCGCCGGGGGTGGGTAAGACTCACCTTGCGGTGGCCCTGGGGATGGAGGCGATTCGACAGCGCATGAGCGTGTACTTCGTGACCATGCAGCGGCTGGTAACCGACTTGCGACGGGCGTACCAAGAGGGGCGACTGGACAAGCGCCTGCGTATCTACACCCAGCCGAAGCTGCTGATCTGCGACGAAGTGGGCTACTTGCCCCTCGATGCCCTGGACGCCGCGAATTTCTTCCGGCTCGTGTCGGAGCGCTACGAGCACGGGTCGCTGATCATCACGTCCAACACCAGCTTCACCAACTGGGGGACACTCTTCGGTGACCAGGTGCTGGCCTCGGCGTTACTTGACCGGCTCCTACATCACGCCACCACCATCAACATCCGGGGCAATAGTTACCGAATGAAGGATAAGCTGCGCGCCGGGGTGACACACGCGCTGAAGGAAGAGGTGACCGCGTAGACCGAACATATGTCCGGGGAATCATGCGCGATGATTTTGGGGAACTGAATCCGCTATTTTTGGGGAATCGAGCGCGATTTTTTTGGGGAGTTTTAATCCGCTATTGACACCCTTGCGCCACGCGCGGCGTGCGCACCATGGCGACGGCGTAACCATTGCAACTGTACCGTCCTTGTCGTCCACTACGTCACAAGTCAAATGCCCGCCCCTGTGGCTCGCGGCGTGAGCGTGCAAAGAAGCAAAATGAGTTTTGCTGCATACAGAACAGTGATTTGGTGGAGGATGCCCACATCCGGTGGGTCTTGGCGGACTAGGAGTGGCAACGGGGGGTGGCCGGGTAGCCGGCTGCTTCTCTACATTCTGAATGATTGACGGTACGGTGGTCACAGAGGTGGCGGAATGGGCGATACCATTCTCACGCCGGTGAGAAATTCACCGCCAAAGAGTGTGAGCGGCTACATCAAGAGTGTGGTCAAACTTGTGCTCTACTCTGAACCGAAAAGTGGATGAACGAACTGTCGCGTTTCGGTTAAACTCAAGTTTCGCACCCCGGAATCGACTGTGATCCGTTGATTTTACAAGGTGGTTGGGCAATGTAAAAGTAAAAACACCCTCGTTTTTCTGGTAGACTAAGGTCGCCCAACCAAGTAGCCTACTGGAAAGCGAGGATGTTTCCTACATGGTACGTGATAGCCAGCATCAAGATCAACTCCAATCTATGGTCTCCAGGTTCTTCAAGGAATTCCACATTGGGAGACTGCTCCGTCAATCCAATATCACCAAGCAGGCTGGGATCACTGTACTCCAACTATTCCAACTTCTGTTTACTCTCGTGTTTCATCAGCGGAGTCTCAAGCGGGTGCTGGAGCAACCGTCCACAGACCCGGTAGGCAAGGACACGGTTTATCGGTTCTTGAATTCGCCTCGGCACAACTGGCGCAGGTTTCTGCTACTGCTGAGCGCTGAGGTAGTGCGGCGTTTCGGACGTTTGACGTCCGAAGAGCGGGCAGACGTCTTCATCATCGATGACTCTCTGTTCAACCGTAGTCGCAGTAAGAAGGTGGAGCTGCTGGCCAGGGTGTATGACCACGTCTCGCACAAGTTTGTTCGAGGGTTCCGCATGCTGACGCTGGGGTGGTCCGATGGCAACTCATTTGTGCCTTTGTGTTTCTCACTGCTCAGTTCCGAGAATGAGCGGAATCGTCTGTGTCCCATCAACGACTCCGTCGACAAGCGCACATGCGGTTACAAACGTCGACAGGAGGCCATGTGTAAGGCTACCGACGTTGTTTTCCAGCTACTCGGTCAAGCTCAGGCGATGGGGATTTCAGCAAAGTACCTGTTGTTCGACAGTTGGTTCGCCTACCCATCGACCATCATCCGGGCACTCGGTCATTCGTTGCACGTGATATGCATGCTCAAAGGCATGCCCAATGTTCGGTACGGCTACGAAGGCCAGCGGCTGACGCTGTCCCAGTTGTACCGCTCCATCCGTAAGCGCAGAGGCAGGGCCAAGGTTTTGGCCTCCGTCACTGTGGAGCTGGGCCATGACGAAAACGACCAGCCAGTACAAGCCAAGATCGTGTTCGTTCGAGATCGGAATCGCTCCCGTCAGTGGTTGGCCCTGCTGTCCACAAACACCCAGCTCAGCGACGAGGAGATTATCCGTATCTATGGGAAGCGGTGGGAGATCGAGACATTCTTCAAGGTCAGCAAATCGTACCTGAGATTGGCCAAAGAACTGCAGGGGCGCACGTACGACCAGATGTTCGCCCACACAGCCATCGTGTTCACTCGATACATCATGCTGTCGATGGCCTCCAGAGAGAACCAGGATCTCAGGACCATTGGTGCCCTAGCTGGATGACATCCGATTTGTCGACGCTCTGCGCCTGCTCCTGGATCTACTCAGGGCAGCCCTACAGGCGGTGCTATCCGACGGCAGCGTCGTTACAGAGGACGTTATACAGCAGTTTATTGACCGTTTGCCCAGGCCTATCAAGGAAAAGTTAGCTGCCTAAGGGTGCGAAACTTGAGTTAAATATGTAGGTGAGGTGAAATGGAGGTTGTACTGATGTTTACGACATTGAGATTCGAACATCGTTGGTTACAACAAGATAAGGTTGAATGTGTTGTCTACAACGGGGATCGCCATGTCGCCACAGTGATCGTAGATTTAAACGAAGATTCTGTCACCATCGTTGATGGCGATTTCTCGAGTATCCCTGAAAACCTGTCGCTTCAGAGGAAACTTCGAAAAAATCACACAGAGTTATATCTGGACGCAATAAACAAAAGTGTTAGAAATTGGATTCAAAAGCAACATTAGCGCTGTGGCCATAGTTATAAGACGATACCCCACCCAAAGTAATTTGGGTGGGGTGTGTTCGTGTAGCCATCGGTTACTTGATATTCATACTCTGCTTTTCGTCCCACATCCCCCATGAATCTTCATACGTCCAAAATTGGCCGAAAAGCTCAATTGTATGGGTTCCTCCCTTGGAGAACGTGTGTTCAAATTGCCCAGTACTGGAAGGTAATTGGGGGTAATAAACTTGTCCGTCTTCGAAATCATCGTCCCACTTCGCATACATATCTACCTCAGAATAGTACTCACCATCGTTCATTTGAATTTGCCAATCGGTTACCATGGTGTGGTTTCCTGCATCGTATGAGCACATGAACAGGGAAGACGATCCGTCCGACGAATCAAATTCCTTCCAACCTGTATTCGGATATCCGTTGGCACCGCACCCTCCTCCAGACGTCGGTGTATTAGTGGTTGCTTCTCCGGAAGGCAGTGGTGTTGAGCTACCCGAATTGGATGGATTGGAGTTCGGTGTTGAGTGACGAACTGTAAAATACGTTGACGATGAAGGTTGGGGCAAATTCGTTCCTGCAAAAGCCACGGGTGTACCCAGCAAACAGACCGATGCAGCAGCAAGCAGTACTTTTCTAACTGATCGGATCATTATACAGTCCCTCCATGATAGAGTTGCCGGACGTTCTGGGTAGCTCTTTTATTTGATGTCGATTCCTAATGTACGTAAAAATAATAACGGTACCATTATCGTTAGAACATAGGTCAAAGGTCTTGCGTTTTATTAATCATTGTTTTAGTATATTCAAATTATAAATAGAAGTTATATGATAATCTTGTCGAGTCTATACCTCGAGTTTGACAGTATCTTTGTCAGGACAAGAGTTTGTGGGTGCAAGTGTGCACTAAACTACACTAACGGCCCCCATTGGGGGATGGATGGCGTTTCACCGGCAGACGTCGCTCCGTTGTCCTCGGGGATATCGTTCTCTGGATGGAGACGGTGTGCCTTCGGATTCCGTCCTTCTTGACGACTGGTTTGTCATTCGTGAGGTCTATCATCTTACTGGGCTTCGGGGTGTTCAACGTGTACGTCCGCGGAGTGCTACGAGGTTGTTGACCCGATCAATTCGCTTCGGGATATTGGCTTAAACGACAGGTGTAAACACCTGTCGTCTCTCTTCTCCCCGTAATTTGCCCTTCATCCCCCCCAATACGAGAGGGGGCTTTTTCATGCACACGCACTTTTGGCACGACAACATCCTGTTCCTCGACAACGGCATGGCATACGGCGTGTACCGGCTGCCCGCGTTGCCATACGAGAACCAGCCGGAAGCCGTCAAGCGCAGCATCTACCGCCAGCTTGAGGTGTTGTTCCAAACGTACCGTGGCAGCGGCCAGATCCTGAGCGTCGCGGTGCCGATTCCAGCGGAGGAAGTGACTTCGCGCATGGCCGCCTTCAGCAAGCATCCGTATTGGCGCGCGCACATGGACCTGGTGGCCGAACAACTGCGCGAGCATCCTTCGTTTGAGCGTCTGACGTTCCTCATCCTGCCGCTGGCTTCGCCGCTTGCCGCGGCCTGGAGTCAGGTTTTGGACCGACCTGACCGGATTCGAGAGCGGGTCGCCGATCAGTTCCTGCGGTTCTGGGGTTACACCAAACGCAAGGTGGCACGGGTGGGGTCTCCCGTGTTGACCAAGCACGACATCGAGGCGGCGACGCACGCGGAACTGCGCACATTCAACCGCCTGCAGGCGGTCATCCCGGCGCTCGCGAGAGCCATGCCACATGACCTGGAACTGTTGCACCGCGCGCCGTATTTTCGCGGTTTGGCGCCGTGGCCGGTGGTGCTGCCCGATCCCCTGCCTCGTACGGTGACTATCGAGGGCGGCGAAGTGGTGATTCGGCCGCGCCCGATGCGCCTGGCGCTCGCCTCGGCGGCGGTGCGGGAGGACACCTTCCGGATTCGGGTGGAGCACAGTGATAAGCGGGTGTCGTACCAGTCGGTGATGGCCGCGGCGAGCATGCCGGAGCGGCTGGAGGCCATTGGCGACGAGTGGCTGTATCTGCCCTTGGAGAAGTTGAACTTCCCGGTCGACGCCTGTGTGCACTTCGAGATCCTTTCCCCGCAGCGAGCACGTGAGATCGTGTACCGGCGCAAAAAGATCGTGGCCGCCCAGGGCGAGGAATACGCGCAGGCGGGAGACGTCCCGTGGGACATCTACGACGGGCTGGAGGACGCGCAGGCGCTGGAGGCCAAACTGAAAGCGGGTATGGCGTTCGCGGTGTTTCATGCGTTCTTCGCTGTCGGGGCGGACGGCGAGTTGGAGATGCTGCGCCGGGAGGAGCAGTTGAAGGAGAAACTACAGGGGGCCATTCAGCTTGTGCACCCGCCGGGCGATGCCCTGAAAATCTGGCAGACGTTCTTTCCGGGGCAGTCCGGGGGCGTGGACAAGGCATGGTCGATCCCGGCGGACCCGACGATGCTTGCGGCGTCAGGTGCCTTGGGCACAGCGCAGGTGGGCGACCCGGCGGGGATGTGGTTTGCCAAGATGGCACATAGCGGCCGGCCGGTATGGGTGAACTGGTTTCGGGCAATGCAGGAGTTGAATCGAAGCGGTGCGGCGGCGTTTGTCGGGACGCTGGGCAGCGGCAAGTCGGTCGGGATGAAGTACGCAGCGGACACGATGCTGCAGTGGAACGCGATGGGCGCGGTTGTGGACCCGAAGCAGGGCGAGTACGGCGCGTTGGTTGGGTTGTGGCCAAATGAGAGTGTTTGGTGGACGTTTGGCGCGGGAAGTGACCTGCGCTTCTCCCCGTTCCGGCTTGGGCGCGACGCGAGGGAGTCCAGACTTATCGCGGAAGGGTTCCTGAGTGTGCTGCTCAACGTGACGACTCGGCGCGAGGACCAGCGGGCATCGCTCGTGCTGCAGCGGGCGTTGGCGGCGCTGTACGAGGGTGAGAAGTGGGACATGGACCACTTCCTGCTTTGCCTTGACGCCGAGCGAAGGGACGAACAGCGTCGGGAGGAGGAGCGTGACGTTGCGGATCTGTTCCTTGGTCTGCTTGAGCACTACCGTGACGGTGAGACGGGCCGTGCGCTGTTCGGCAAGGATGGCGAGGACAACGTAATGGACGACCGGGCGCGGTTGGTGGTGGCCTCCATCATGGGGCTGGAATTCCCGGATCCGGGCAGCGTGCCGGACGCGTGGCGTGATTCGCAGCGGTTCGCGGTCGCGATCCTGTACCTGGTGACGCAGATCGCGTTCCGACGCTTGGTCATGGCACCGCAATCTGTCAAGAAGTTTTTCGCGGTGGACGAGGCATGGATTCTGCGTTCGATCCCGGAAGGTCGGGCGCTTCTGAACCGCATGTTGCTTCTCGGCCGGTCGATGAACCTTGTCCTGATGATGGCGGTGCAGAACCCGGACGTGCTGTTGCCGAGGGAAGAGTCGGAGAATGACGACGTGTCGGCGAGCCTGGGCTGGTGCTTCGTAGGGCGCATCACGTCGCGCGCCCAAGTGCAGCACGCGGTGCGGCTGCTCGGCCTGCCAATGGAGGAGGAAGCGGACCTGAACCACTACGTTGAGGTGTTCCAGGCGTTTGAGAAGGGCCGTGGATTCCTGCGCGACCCGCTGGGGCGGATCGGCGAGGTGCAGATCGATGTGGTGGATGAGGGGTTGTTGAAGGCGTTCAGCACGACGCCGGAGTGACGTTCTGAGCAGACCACCTGTATATTGTTTTCACGTGTACAGTTGGCGTTGATCTCCAGGCGAGTGATTGCCAACGTCGAAGCACAGGTGGCGTCGTTCGTGGAGCATTCCGTTGTGCAAATCATGTCGACGTTGTTGGCTCCATGCGACTACGGACGCTGGTCCTGCGGCTCATTAGAGTGTTGCCGTGCGTTGCGGGCGGAACCACGACCGCCGCCGTTGACAGTTGCATAAGAATTTGGCGATAACCGTTCGGAAGGCGACTAGAGGATAGGTCGACCACAAGGATTTTTAATTCTGTCGCAGAAGATATATGATGTTGTCAAGAAGGCGGAGGGGACTTATCTGTGGATATTGTAAAAATATTAAAACGTTTTTGGTGGGTTGTCCCCACTTTGCTTTACTTGGCATCGCTCATTATCAATGTTTGTTCCAGTGGGCTCAGTAAATTAGTGCAGCCCGTCGGGATCGCAATGATTGTCGCCATCGTGCAAACACTTAGTACTAACGTTCCGTTGTTTCGAAAATGGATCAGATGGATGAAGTATTTTATGGGGTTTGGACATTTTAAGCTGGATGCGACTGCTACATTTAGCGTTGTTGGCATTGCACGGCTTTCTGGCGAGCAATTCAGACAAATTGTATTCAATGCCCTTCATCCTTACGTCGCAAAGATAACCAAGGAGAAAGCTGTGGAACTTACGACTGATAAACATGGTCGATTGTTGCTATATTGCGATTATTTTTCCATGTATATTACAGTCGATCTGGCGGATGCTGACGAGGATGCAGAGGACGGTCAACCCATTGAATGGCTGACAATCAGAGCGCGTACTTCATTGCGATATCGAACCTTAAGAGATGCCATAAACGGATTTCTGATTGATTTATTCTCCGAGACAGGTCGGAGTTTCTCATCGAGTAATGAGAAGTATGTAATTAAGGTGACAGTAGAAGGGGTATCTAAGAACTTTATGAAACAGCAGTTTGTCAAAGAATTTGACCCTGACGAGATAGAAAAGTTTTTCATTCGCATAAACAAACCAAGAGGATTTCAAGAAGCTACTGATACTGAGCTCCGCATTGTAACCACCAAACGAGACGAGATTTCTAATGCTGTTTCATTGTTGCTTAGAATTTCTTGAGGTTGGGGGAGAGAAGACATGCCTGCATCGATTAAGATGTACAAAATCGTCGAGTTTCCAAATCAATTGCCTGTAGAATCCGCACAAGTAAGTCCTGGTATTGGGAATGTGACATTTATTACAAGGGTTACCTCTTTAGGGCGAAGCGAGTATCCCGATAAGAACTTAGAAAAGTGGCAAATCAGGCATGATATCGGGGAAGAATTTCGCGGAAAGGGATACATTGAAGATGGGTCACAATACGACATTGTTGCCGTCTCAACATCAGAGATATTTCCGTGTTTCGTGGAGGAACGGGAGTTTCTTTATACGTCAGGAACGAAACGAACTGTTTCAGAACAAGCTTTGCGTAGATTGCGAAGATACCCAAACTCAGATAACAAGCTGATTGCACAGCCAGTTCGTATCGATCTTATAGGATTGAAGGACAGAATTAAGAACAATGAAGATGCCATCATCCGTGGAGGATGGTTTCGTGGTATGCAAATAGAAAATGTTGAGGTGGCATATCTGGGTGGAGGCTCTGTGGTTGAAAGTGATGACTGGGATAGGTATGAAAACAGCGGAGGAACCATTTCTGCCTTACGATTGGATTTCCCAACAATCGATGTAGAAGAGGAGTCAATTAAAATTTTAATTACACGTGACGGAAATTGCGTGGTATACCGTTCTAATATTACCGAATTACACTTGCTTCAAATCACAATGCCGTTATTTGACTTGGCAAGGGGATTTTTAGAAGCTTGATGGCCGGTATAGAGAATTGGTTGTCATTATGAAATTCGGTAGGTCGGAAACTACGGGCGTCGGCACCACTTCTGTGTTGGGGCCGCTTTTTTATTCGGACGCGTGACGTGTAGTAACCGCATACTGATACGCCACCCCATTTTTCTCACATACAAACCATACCGTATCCTCGTCATCGCTGTCCACATTGAGCCAAATCGGCGCGCGAACTCCTGCATGATCTATTCTGCGACTCGACGATGAAATTGGTAAAAGTGCTTCACACCGATGACATCGTTGCTCCAGGAAAGGATGAGGTGTTGAGGAGGCTACGACAATCACTGCCTGCTATCTACTTGCCCCCTTCATGAAAGGAGGCTTCATTATGCCATCGGTTTAGGTATACCTACCCGGACAATCCCACCCTTACTCCAGCAGACGTTCCGCCGCACCGGGAGGACTATGAGGTCATTGGCGTGTTCAACGCCCGTGTAGCGGAAGTGGCGGACGAAGTGCTGCTGGTCTTGCGTGTTGCCGAGCGTCCCCGCCCTCCCCAACCGGACGCCGTTTGTGTCCCCGTCTCGTCATCCGTATGCACTACGGGGTTGCGGATACCGCGCTGGCCTGCGCCGAGTTGAGTATGTCGGAGATATTGGACGCGATGAGTTGAACTGTGGCGCGACGGCGCCCCGTTCGCCTGACTGAGAGACTTCGGGGCCGAGCCCCAGCGGGTTCGGTCCGTTTCTATTCTATAGGTCTTTACAAAAACACCAATAAAAAGTATCTTGATGCTAGAACAGGAAATTAGGGGGAGACGATGTAATGGATTCCGATCATGTCGTATTCGTGTACGGAACGTTGCGAAAGGGCCAGGGCAACCGCCGGGTCATGGAGCCGCATCTGGTGCGCGAGTTGGGCGCGGGATGCATTCCGGGAGAGATGTACGATCTCGGCGCGTACCCGGCTGTGTCGCTGAACGGAGACGGTGTAGTGGTGGGCGAATGGGTGGAGGTGACGGACGACGGACTGGCGGCGCTGGACAGGCTGGAGGGTTATCCGCGCTTCTACGACGGAACGATGGTGAGGGACTTAAACGGCGCGGTGGAAGGGTGGTTTTACCACATGACAGGCCGTATTCCGGCCGGCGCTCCGCGCGTTGACAGTGGCGACTGGGTTGCCTGGTTGCGGTCGCGGAAGGAGGTGCGGGTATGAGGCGGATTCCTTGGCCGCTGATCCGGGGACTGAATTTCATCACGCTGTTTGTATTTGTCGGCTTTGTCGCGCTGTCGATCCACTACTGGGTGATCCCGATGAATTCACCGGAGTTGCCTGGATTCGCCCGCCATACGCCAGGGCGGTGGGTCTTCTATCTGTTCCTGACGTTCTTGTTCGCGTTAATAGCCTTGGTCTACACGGGGATGTTCTGGAAGGGGCTGGCGCGCCTCATTGTACGCACGGGACAGTTCACGTTGCGTACGGCTTGGTGGATGACGGTACAGGCGCTCCGTGGTGTGGTGTTTGTCGCGTGCGCTGCGGTGTGGGCGGTGCGGAGTGGTTGGATCGCCGCCCGTGACGCGGTTCGGAAGCGGAGGATTGCGCGGATGCCGAAGGGCGAGACGATTGACGTCGAGGCGGAGTGGCAGGACGAGGAAAGCGACAAACGGTGCGCGTAAAGCGCGTCATGCAAGAGGGAATGGCGCGATGAAACTGAAAGCCTACAAGGTACAATTGGCTTGCGGTTGCTGTGATGCGACAGTGTATTTCAGTTCGGACGAGGAAGCGGCATTTGCGCGTGCTGGACTTTCATCCGTTGCTACCATCGTCGATGAAGCGGGACAAGTTGTTGAAGAGGTCGATACGTTCTACGGCTGGCGGCGCACCGGGGAGCCGAGACGTGGACTGGAGTATCTGTGGGAGCGGGCATTTGGACGACCGGATGACGAGGAAACCGGGGGATGATTGAATGCGGGTCTTTACAGATGCCTCTTACGACGAGAAGGCCAAAATCGCGCGCCTGGGCGTGTTCGCGATGGATGGATTGCGGACGGAGCGGACAGGGTTGTTGCTTCAGCAGACGCCGGATTCGACGCTCGCAGAGCTGTTGGCTGTCCTGACAGCGATCCATGTCGCTAACGACCAGCAGTGGAAGGTGGAATCAATCTGCTTGGACAGCCAGAGCGTCGTCGGCCTAATCCAGCGCAATGAACTGTCGTCCCTCTGCGCGCGGCTGCCAAACAGCATACGAATGGACGTGCAACTGTTGCCGGTGATCCATCGCTTGGTTCCGATTGAGCACGTTCCAAGGCACCAGAACGTCGCGGCGCATGCGCTCTCGCGCGAGCCGGTGGTACAGGCGGCGGTGTTTTCGGAGTACCTGAATTCGCTCAGTGCGGGCCAGCCGTGTCTCCGATTCCTACTGCAACAAGGCGAACTGCCTAAGGACAAGCCCACGCAGGCGAGCGTCTTCTTGCAGCCGACAGCGTTCGGGTTCTTTCTGGCGCATGAGACATACGCGGTTGATGCGATTCATCGCCGGTGCACGTGTCCCGAGTTCGCGGCGTCCGGCAAGTGCGCGCACGTCGAGGCGGCTGTGCGGGCGATGAAGGACGCGATGGTGGAGGATGAAAGGAGAGCCGTGCACTGACGCTGGTGTGATGGACCGGAGCGGCGGTATACTGGTGACAAACGGAGGTCACGATGAGACTAGCGAGAAATGCAAACGACATCGTTGCGAAGCATTTGACGGGCGCGGTGCCAAACGGTGCGCTCGAAGTGATCGGAATCCACGATGCGAACGTGGTGCGCGCGCTGCCGACGGAGATTCCAAAGGTCGAGGTGCGGCAGGAGTACACCGACGTCATGTTGGAACTGGACGACGGTCGGCTGTTGCACATTGAATTCCAGACATCGCGCGAACCCGCCTTGTATCGGTTTGCCGCGTATGATGTAGCGATAGCGGAGCGTCACCGGCGCAAGGTGCGGACGGTGGTGCTGTACACCGGAGATGTTCACGAAGCGCCGTCCCAGCTCGATGCTGGGAGTTTCCAGTACAGCGTGGAGAATGTGTACTTGAACCGGTTGGACGGCGATGCCGCGCTGGAGACAGTCAAGCGGCACCTGGACACCGACGAATGGACAGAGCGGGATCGGGTCCGGTTGTCGTTTGCGTTCCATATGCGTTTCACGACGAGGACGCGGGACGAAGCGTTTGAGGACATCGTGGACGTGGTGCGGCGCGTGCCCGACCGGGACGAACAAAATTATGTGGCGGCATTGATTCTGGGGTTCAGCGCGCGGGTTCTGGCGCCGGAGCAAAAGGAACGGCTCAGGGAGGTGTTGAGGATGACGGATCTGCTGCGGGAGTTTGAGGAGGAGTTGAAGGAGAAGTGGATGCAGCAGGGCGAATTGCTGAAGGCAAAAGAGATTGCAGAGCGAATGTTCCGCAAAGGCGCATCCGTTTCCGACGTGGTGGAGTTGACGGGGTTGTCAGAGGTAGAGGCGGAGGAGATTCGGAAGAAGATCAATTGAGGTCGTAACATCCGTGAAACTTAACGGCGCGTCGCCCATTCCCGGTGGGCGGCGCGCCTTACTGTTAATTCAATTATTCGTCCACAACCCATGTCGAAACAAGGCGATGCGTCGGCCGTCGGGGGTTTCGCCGTCGATATGTAGGGTCTGCTGAACAGGTCACGAGTTCGCCAGAGCAGTTGAGATCGGACAGCGCTCGAACCACGCAAAAACAAGGTACAGAAGAAGGCGGAGTCGCCGCTCCAAGTTCATCACCAGCAGTTGCAGCGCGATAACCGTCTCGCTCGTGGCCCGCAGACGCGCCCGAATCAGACCCAGACCGTACAAACGCTTGCCTTCGCCGAACTTCCCTTCGATTTCGTTTCGTTCCGCTGCATCCTGTCTCTCAATCCGTGCCTGTTCTGCCCGCGCCGTCTTCGAGGGCCGACCCAGCGGAGGTCCACTCAGGCGAATGCCACGCTCTTTGCAGTAACGCAGATTCTCCCGACTCCGGTAGGCCCTGTCGGCCAGCACGGCTTCCGGATAATGGCCATACCGCTCCCGGTAGGCCTCCACTGCCGCCTGCAGGGTATTGCCTTCGTGAAAGCTGTCCCAGTCCAACCGCTCCAGCCTTGCGTACCCGTTCACCACACTGATTGCCACCTTCGCACCAAACTCCACGTTGGCGCGCACCTTGCCACGAACAATGGGTCGCACATGAGGTTGCGAAATGCTGACGATTCGGTCCTCGATGCGTCGGGTCTTCCTGCGGTACATCTCTTCCTGTTGACGATACAGTTCCTGGATGACCAACAGCTGACGGTACTGCCGAGCGCTCAGAGCTCCCAGCCCGACTTCCTCCTTCAATTTACCGATGATGCGCAGGTCCCGTGCGACAAACCGCAGCTGCTTTCCAATTGCCTTACGCAGTACACGCGGGCTCACGCGACGCTGCTTTGCCACTGCCAGGTACGCTCTGCGCGCCTTCTCCCGATAGGTGCGCGGCTTGCACCTGCCACGCTCACGCACCGCATGCAGAACGTCAATTATCTTCTCCAATTTCTCACGGGCCTCGTTCAGAAGGGACAGGTTGGTCGGGTAGGAGATGTCCGCCGGCGCGCATGTGGCATCCAGCAGGAGCTTACCTTGGTTCGCGGTTGTCTGCGCCTTTGTCCTGGGCTTGGAAGTGGCATTCACACCCGGTTGCCCAGGACCTGCATCATCTTGGTCATCCGAATCATCATCGCGCTCGGCCTGCTCCATCACGATCCATTCATTGACCTGACTCAACACGTCCGGACCCAGTCGCTTCCGAAAATGCGTCATCAACGACGGATGAAACGGTGGGTCTTCTTGAAAACGCGGCAGCCCGATGAAGTATTGCAGATACGGGTTCTCCGTGATCTGGCGGACCGTTTCGCGGTCGCTCAGACCCAGACGTTCCTGGATGATGAGTGCACCAAGTGCTACACGGACGGAGTACGCTTGTTGTCCCTTCGTCCAGGACTTGAAGCGCTCGCCGTAGTGCTCTTCGACTTTCCACCACGGAATCATCTGAGCGAGTTTTACCCAGCGGTTTTCCTTGTTCAACTTCCCACCAAAAGGCAGGAAGAACTCATCCGGAAGCAGCATCTGTCGTTGGGTCGGTCGATACACTGGCAATCCCTCAGGTGCAAGGATTTTGACGGATTTCAGCGAAAATCCGTGCATGAGATTTCGTCACGACAGGCTAATAATCCTTGTTGCTACTGGTCTTATCAACTGTTCAGCAGAC
This sequence comes from Alicyclobacillus macrosporangiidus CPP55, assembly GCF_000702485.1. Taxonomy (GTDB): domain Bacteria; phylum Bacillota; class Bacilli; order Alicyclobacillales; family Alicyclobacillaceae; genus Alicyclobacillus_H; species Alicyclobacillus_H macrosporangiidus_B. Next base: position 3,991,870 of record NZ_JNIL01000001.1, read on the forward strand.
CCTATGTAGTTCATGTGAACCGACCATAAAGTCCACATGCACCTGGCTACGATTGACCCCGTGTGCAGTCCGTTCGTCCGGGGAGAGATTCATCACGCGCGGCAGACAATTGGGGTACGCCGATCCAAGAGCTAGGTGGCACGAGGCGTTTTCGTCAAACAGCGTATTGTGAAACACGACACACATCTGCGTGATCGGTGAATCTTCGGGAACGAGTGCAACTTCTCCGAGTCGTCGTGCTCCCTCGTCCACAGCCAACAGGTAGTCAAGCGCCTCTTGGCCTCGCTGCGCCCGCGCCTCAATCACTTCGCCACCTCTGAGGACGAGTTCCATGCCTTCAATCACTTGGTCGTTGTAGTGAAGCGGTCGAGTCGCGCGTACCGTGCCGTCGACACCTGTCCGGTGCGGCACGGTAAACACCTCTTCCGTGGGGATGTTTGGAACAAAGCGAATGCCGTTTGGATCTGCGACATCACCGCCCAGCCAAATGTGGCCGTCGGGTAGTTCGACAGTCAGATCGGTGCCGGGGCCTCGGAAGTACAGTCGACGGAGGCGAAATTCATTCAACCACTCTATTCGTTTCTTGAGACGCGAAAGGTGGCACTCCCATTCTACGACCGGATCATTGTTTACACGGCTCGCCTGGAGGATGCATGCCCACAGCCGCGCCTGCGCCTCACCCGGTGGCAGATTGGGGAACACGGCGGTAGCCCAGTTCTCACTGGGCCAACCGACAATAGCCCAGCGAACGTCATAACACCGGACAGCCTCACGGTGGCGGGCGAGTTCTTCTCTCATTGCAGCCGCGAACAGCGCGCTACGCTTGGGATCCACATCGGACATAAGACCGGGATGAGGTGAATGGATGGTGATCATCGTGGCGCGCTCTGTCGTCGCAGTGTCGTACAGTAACTGGCGCCCTGGTGTCAGGCGGCGCAGTTCATGTTCCGGGGCATGCAGAAGTCGCAGCTTGTCCACATATGGGGATTCCCAGTCCACTTCGACTCGCCGTGCGCCGCAAGCATAAGCACGTGCGACGATGGAGCGCACCAAAGGTTCGGCTTCGGTGCTGCTGCGGACGAGCAACCAGTCGAGACTGTAGGTCGACACCGACGCGCACGGCGAGGTCGGCGTAACGATCCAATTCCGGCTGATCTGGATACCAAGACGATGAATTCATAGTAAAACTCCTTTCTCGACGCTTCTTATTATCATACATTATTTTGGTGTTTACGGTAGACCTTGCATGTAAAGGACGATTGCGTTCAACTTGCAGCGCGCCGCTTGGTGGAACGGCACTGTTTTTGCCATGCATCCCGCATCTCGGTGAAGCCAAACATCCTTCACCGGGAGGGAATCGAGATGAGCAACTGCCTACGTTGTTTCAGAAAGTTATTGGCGGTGCCGAGCATCCGGCGCGGCGTCGGGCCGGTGTGCGCCAAGAACCTGCGCCGCGACGCCGGTCTGGAGCCGAGGATTCCAAGGGGCTGGAGCGCGCTCACGGACGAACGTGTGCAGAGGTTTTTGCGCAGGCCGTTGGTTCGCACAAACGTGCCCGACGAACGGGCGCCGCTGATAACGACGCAGGGTGCGATGCTACACTTGGCGCCTTCGATCCGGCCACTGGAAGAGTACTCCGCCGAGGAATTACAGGAAGCGGCACAGAGGGTCCCGAGGCACCAGTACGCCGCGTTTGCTGACGAGCCGTACCGCGGCCCGAACAAGGAACTGTACATGCGGGCGCGGGCAATGGGGCTGAGTGAGAGCAGCGCCGCCCAATTGGCGGATCGCGGAGCCTTGTCCACCGGGGCAGCAGCAGTGGATACTGACGAAGCGCCGCTTCAGGACGAGCCGTACGATGCGTCGGCGCTCGATCTCGGCACCAAGGAGCAGGCGTTCGTCACGCGCAGTAGGGACGAGCGAGTTCGGCAGGCGTATGAGCGGATGAATCGGTTGCTGGATGAACTGTACGACTCGGACAAGTTCCGGGAGTATCTGAAGTTCGTCGCGTCGATGCCGCGGTACAGCTTTCACAACCAACTGCTCATCTTCAGCCAGCGTCCGAACGCGACGCTTGTCGCCGGATACAAGAAGTGGACCGAGATGGGGCGACATGTCATGCGAGGCGAGAAGGGGATCAAAATTTTCGCGCCGTTGTTCAAGAACGTGGAGGAGGCGGACGAGACCGGAGAGACGGTGGTGGTGCGGCGCCTGTCCGGGTTCAAGCTTGTGACGGTGTTCGATGTTTCCCAAACAGAGGGGAATCCGTTGCCGACGCTAGACGTGAACATGAACATTGAGGGCGACCGGCACCAGGCGCTGTATGATCGTTTGGCGCGGGTGGTGAGCCGCACGATCCCGATCAAGCACTTGCCCGAGGATCAGATGGACGGCGCGCGCGGATGGTACGATCCGCTTACCGGAGAAATCGCGTTGAGTGAAAAGAACACTCCGAACCAAAACGCGAAGACGCTGATCCACGAGTATGCACACGCGCTGCTGCACACGTCCGACGCCGGGCGACGACTGCCCCGCCAGCAAAAGGAGGTCGAGGCCGAGGCGGTGGCGTTCGTCGTATGCGAGGCGTTCGGGTTCGACACGTCGGACCAGAGCGTCGGGTACGTGGCAGGCTGGAGCGGTGGGCACAAGCGGCTATTCCGCGAGAGTATGGAGCGGATCACACGGACGGCGCGTCAAATCATCGAGGAGATCGAACGCGAGTCCGAGGCCGAGGCGGAGCGGACGCGGAACTTCAGCGCTTGACGGCAACGGATTGCGCAATCCCACGAATGGCCGAATCCGAGGCTGGTGGGCTGTGCTATCATTGCGCGGTGAGGGAGGGTCGATTTCGTGCAAATGCGCCGATGGGTTTTGACGATGGCCGCATGTCTGCTGCTCGTTCAGCCGACGGTGGCTGACGCAGCCACTTATCGAGGTGGAAGCACATATTCGTCAAGGGTGTCGAGTCATGCGACGTTCAGCGGTGGAGAGTTCGGCTCTGGTTCCGCATACCACTCAAGCTACACCACCCCGTCTTCTAGCACTGGCAGTGTATCGGGGAGCCGGGCTACAACCGGGTCGAGCGCCGGAACGACGGTGGGGTCCGGTTCCTCGTACCGTTCCGGGTACACCGCTCCGTCTTCGAGCGCTGGTACGACAGCCGGTTCGAGTTCCACGTATCATTCCGGCTACCAGTCGCCGTCGCCAAATGTCCGGACGCCCACTTCCGGGTACTCGTCCGGCACGGTGCAGAGGCCGTCGCTGTCGGCCGGGCACGTGGCGGCATTCGGCGCCGGGATGTTGCTCGGCAGCATGCTGCATCCGTTCGGCTGGGGATGGTCGGCACCGTACACCGCAGCGCCGGCATACGCTTCCGGGGTGATCGGGGCAGCGCCTGCGGGGATGGCAGCGGCTGCTTCGGGGTGGTCATGGGTCGGCACGATCCTTGACTTGATTTTGTTGGCCGCCGTGGTGCTGGCTGTCGTGGCACTGGTACGGCGTCGTCGAAAGAAGCGCGCGGGCGTGTTCGCCACAGTGTCGTCGGGCGCGGCGGGTGATTCGGGGGCTGGTATGGCGATGTACCTGGACGAACAGGCGATGGTCGATGCCTGTTGCGAATACGTCGCGCGGAGGGAAGGCTGTCCACCACAGCAAGTCGAGGTTGACCTGCAGTTCGACAATGGCCGGTTTGCGGCGGATGCAAGAATCGGCGGATGGCGGCACCGGCACCTGAGTCAGCAGGATTTAGTCGACGCCGTGGCGGAGTTTGTTGCGGAACGGGAGTCCGTGTCGCCGCACCGGGTGCGGGTGGATTTGCAGTTCTCGGAACAAAACGGGGTCACCGCGGATGCCGTGGTGGTGTAGGGGAAGAGAGTTCAGGGCGCCGTCAGAGACGGCGCTTTTTTTGTCCTGCAAGCCTCCGACGAATGAAGAAACATTGCTCACAGGAGGCTGAAGCGGCGTGAATGCGGACGTGTTGTTGGAGGTCCGAGAGCTGCGGGACCGTTTGTCGGATCGGGTGGACGTGTTGAACAAGGTCAAGGCGTTGTCGCTGCTGCCGGACGACGTGAATGCGACGGTCGAGATGGTGGCGGGCTACTACGAAGTGCACCGGGACGCGGTTGAAGAGGTGATTCAAAATCATCGAGGGGAATTGGAATCTGACGGACTTCACGTATTACGGGGGCAAGAGTTGACAGAGTTTGTCTCCGGTATTTCACCGGAGGCAAGGTCTGGAATTGTGTCTCCCAAAGCGCGTTCGTTGACGCTGATCCCCCGTCGCGCAATCCTGCGAATTGGGATGTTGCTGAGGGACAGCGTAGTGGCCAAGACGGTGCGGTCGTATTTGCTCAACGTCGAAGAGGAAGCGCGGGCGTCTGCGCCGCAGGTTGTGGCCCGAGCTGTCAACCGCATTTCGTGGCGGAACATTGTCACCGCTGTCAGCCAGAAGAAACGCCTCTGCAAACTTTTGGGCGTGTCGGACGGGACGGCGGCGCTCGTCGCGGTGTCGCACACAGAGCAGGAGTTCGGAGTTGATTTGAGCGAGTTCAAGCGGCTAGTGCGCGAAGACGATACGGAGGAGACGTATTCGCCCACGGAGCTTGGGCGTAGAATGAATCCACCGATGTCCGGCAAGCGGATGAACCGGCTCTTGGCGGAGGCGGGACTGCAGCGCTGGGACGAGGCCGATAGGGAATGGAAGCTTACTGATGCGGGCAAGCGGTACGCGAAGTTGATGCCGGTTGAGATTTTCCACCCAAATCGGCGGGTTTCGACGACGAAGTACGTCATTCGGTGGAAGGCGTCGGTCTTGGAGGTATTGAGGAGACGTGTTTGAGGGCTTGCGGTTATGGACGGAATAAACAGGGGCGTGGTAGAATAACACTGAAAATGGCAGGAGGGTTAACCCCTCCTGCGTTGGGAGTGCGGCCCCGCCTTGGCGCCAACCTTGCGGCGGGGTTCGCCATTTAATGCTCTGATGATTTCTGCGACAGCGTAGCCCACACGAGCTAGCCCCCACAGAAACACCGCGAGCATTAAGGCGATGTCTCGCAGCATCCCTATCACCCCCTTTCGACAAAGGGGGTGGCAGAGAGAGGTTTGCCCCTCCCACGGAAATTCTATCGCAGATTTCATTATTTCTCAATAAATGGTTGATTTCGCTTGCAAGGCGGATGGTCGTCCACAAGAATGCGTGGGCGGCCTTTTTCGTTTTGCCGTGCTGGCGCCATAATGATGACGAAAGTGTGCTTAGAGGTTTTGGGTAAACAAAGGATATTTACATACAAATGGAATAGTAGTATACTGTAGCCATAAAATACGAGAGCAAATAGACGGTCTGACGTTTGCCATACAGCACGGCCCTACATAGGAGGGGATGAAACATGAAGACCAAACTCGGAACACTTCTAGCGGGAAGCGCTGCGATCCTCGCCACGACTTCCTTCGTTCCACAGGCGATGGCGGCGACCGCGAAGGCGCAGTACGCGACGAACATCATCTACAACGGCGTGGTCGAGTCCTCGCCGAAGCACACTGTTGCCCCGGATCCGTGGGGTGGAACTTCGACAAGCTGGCTGCCAGTGTGGTACGTGTACACCGCGCTGACGCAGGCCGGAATCCACACCACGTGGGACGGCGTGCGCGGTGTGTTGTCGATGACCGTGCCGGATGGGATGAACGTAGATCTGACGAACCTGCCGACGAGCGGCAAGGTGACGCCGCAGACGATGGCGGTGCAGATCAACGGCAAGACGGTGCTGTACGCGCCGCGACTTGCGGCCACGGACCCGGCCAGCGGTCTGCCGACGACGTATGTGCCGATCTACTACCTGGAGCTGGCCGTTAAGCGGCTCGGAATCACGCCGGGGTGGGACGGCACCAACTGGACGATGACCGTTGGCAATCCGTCGGCCGTGACGCAGCAGGATATGGCGGATCAGATGTGGGCGGCCTTCAATGCCACGTCGAACTGGGACATTGTGAAGTACGCGACGATGCAGGATGCGGGGGTGACGCCCACCACCGCTCCGGTGACGGCGGGCGATATTGCGAACTGGCTTGCGAAGTGGGCGGCGGCGTCGAAGGGCGTTACGTATGCGGGGCAGTTCCATCCGTATGACCTGCAGTACGAGGCGTCCAGTGACCCGTTCACATGGGCGCGGATCAACGGGCTGTATGACGGAACCGCCGTGTCCAGCGCGAGCGACCAAATCACCACGGATGAGGCGGCGCAGATCATCGACAACCTGAAGTGGTGGCTGAACGGATACAAGGTGAGCAACGGGGTCTACACGTTGCATGTGCCGTTCTATAGCAATTGGCTTCCGTGGTCCGCACTCGTTGCTCACAATCCAGTTCCACTGTCCAAGTATCAGGACGGTATAGCTCAGGCGACCAAATACTTCGACCAGGTTCAGGTCTGGGGTAACTCGGACTGGTCGAAGATTTACGTTAAACTGCCGGATACGTCCGGGACGAATGTGACGTTGGGGGTAGCGGCCCACAACTTCATTTACGGAAATATGGCCGGGTTGTATCCGCCGGGGCCGGACCACGGAGGTACGACGCTGACCATCTCCAACACCAACGGGAACTACGGGTTCATGCTGAAGGTGTTGACCATGAACGAAACGTCTCTTGGAGGGATTGGGTTTACTGTCGGTTATCACGATGATAGTAACGGCTCACCTGACTTCACGAAACCATTTGATTTCGGTGCTGGCCAAGACCTCAATGGACAAAGTATTGGAACATGACTTCCGGATCTTGTGCCTCCTGCAACCGGGCAGGGGGCTTTTTTCTTTGCCCTGCAAGTCGCAGTGTGATGGAGGTGATGTCAATTGCTTGGCAGGAGACGACGGCTTGCCGCCGCTTCCGCGCTGACTGCCGCGCTGTTGGCGGAATCGGTGGCGACGCCAGCATACGCGGATAATCTTGGCGTGTTCTATTACGATGCTTCCGGGGGTTACTACGCCATCGGTGGGGGCGACAATTTCAGTGTAAACCCTCCGTCCACGCCGCCTCCTGGGTGGCAGAATTTCTGGGGGAACGTAAACATTGCTTTCGCCCAAGCTAATGGGCGAAACATCCTCCAGATTGACACTCAGAACGCGTCAGCCAACAACGGCTACTTGGCGATTTATCAGGGGGATGTCGCGTCGTGGGTGAATAGCCTACAGGGAAATTTGGACTTCGTACAGGCACAGGTACAACGACAGGAGTTCAGCATAGTGGATACAGATACCTGGAGCCTAACCCACCTCGTCCCCTTCGCCACCGTGGCCAACGAATCGGGAGCCACAGTCTCCGATTCCGGGTTCACTGCAAACGGCGGAACGTACACAGATCCAAGCACAGGGAAGACCTACCCGACGTACAACCACAACTTCACGGTGAACCCGAGCGCACCGCCCACGGCGAACAGCATTTCGGCGACAGTGAACGGCAACACCGTCACCCTGCACTTCAGCAACACCGTGCCCCTGTGGTACCAATTGGCCACGCACCACTTCGACCAGATCACGATCCTCGATTCAAATGGGCAGGTGGTGTGGCAGCCGAGCGACACGTCCAACGCTGGCGTCACGAATGTTCAGGTTGAGAGCGGGAGTCAATATTCCAACCGCGTGGACGACATCACGCCGTCAGTGACCTTCCCGAACGGGACTTACACAGTCACCGCCTCTGTTTGGGATGGCGTTGACCGACAGAGCAACACTGTGACAACCACGTTCACCGTGGGCAGCGGCGGTTTGGGCGGTGGCGGTGGATCCGGCGGCGGTGGTGGCAGCGCAGGTAAGGACAGCATTGTCCTGACTGCGAATCCGACGAGCTTGCCGGTCGGACAATCCTCCACCCTGACTGCCACAACGGGCGGGTTGTCCAACGGCCACGCTTGGGGGATTGAGATCGTCGATCAGGGCAGCGACCGAACCATCGGCGGTTCCAACCAAGCCTGGTCGGACATGAACGTCACGTCGTTCAATGCTACGGCCACGTCGCAGAGTCCTCTGACTGACACGTATGTCGCGTACCTGATTGACACCGTGACGTGGCAACAGATCGCCTCCAACACCGTGACGGTCACCTGGAATAATTCAGGAGGCGGCAACGGCGGAGGCTCGGATGGCGGTTCAGGCGGTGGTACGGGCGGTGGCGGTGGATCAGGTGGCGGCGGATCTGGCCAATGTCCGGCGCCATACGATTCGGACGCGCACTGGGTGAGCCTCGGGAACGGGGACGAAGAATTGGTCTGGACCCGCCATGACCCGTACCCCATCTACCAGAATGAACAGCGATGCACGACGGACGCCAACGGAAACCAGCAGTGTACCACCATCCGGGTGTTTGTCGGGTGCGGGGACAACACCACACAGAAGACGCAAGTCTACCGGCATTCGGTGACCAACGGTCAGATCTCCGGGCTGTCCTACGACCCGGGCACGCCGACCAACATGTGGATGCCGGTACCATCGTGGCAATGGGACCCGGCTCAGTGCCCAGGGCTTTTCTGTGACCTGTACCAACGGCATGGTTGGACCGGGTGGGAAGTGGGCGGACCCAACGCCAACCAGATTTCCAGCGATGTTTGGGTGAACGGCCAACTGTTCCACACCTACGGCCCGCCGATTGGCCAGCAGACACCGACGGTGTGGGTGCGCGTCGATGGCGGGTTCGGTTTCCGGTACGTCTGGACGGGTTCTCCGCACGCCATTCCTACAAGTGGCACGGTGACGTTCACGATGACGAATCCGGACGGCGGGAGTATCACGTGGACGAAGCCGCTGATTCTCAACACGGAGACGTTGCAGACGCAAGGGACTAATCTCCTGGGCCTGGACGAGCCTCCGCCGCCCGCGTCAGAGGTGTTCAGTTGCTGGACGGACATCCCGAAGGGCGTGTATAAAAACGGCCAGCCGGAGGAGGCGGCGTGGAGCCTGAGCAACGATCCCGCGACAGCGTTCGCGCAGGGGGCGCACATCTCTTTCACGGTTACCGTGAACACCTCGGCTGGTGACTTTACGGTGAGCGCGCCGAATGTGGCGAGCACGCTAGGAGTGCCTGCGTGGTGGTATACGCGGATCGTGGATGACAGTCTGTTGCAGCAGGCGCAGGCGCCTCAATCGTACAGACCGCTCGGGATGATTTACAGTGACCCGTCGCTCGGGATTCCGCCGGGCAACAGTTCGAGACTTGGGTATTGAGATGCGGCCGCTCCGCTGAGAACGCGGGGCGGTTTTATTTTTGCCTTCTTGCCATGCAAGACGCGGATGAATGAGCGGGGAATCCGTAGGAACCTTGGAGGAGGAGATTCGGATGGAACGCTTGATTCCGTTCGAGTACAAGGAGAAGTCTGTTCGGGTCGTGATGGTGGATGGTGAGCCGTGGTTTGTGGCTGAGTCAAATGCTCAGCTCAATCAACCCCCGTTCAATAAGATGCGTGATTATTTAGGGTTTGTGTATGTGGTTGAGTACGGCTCTTTCATCAAGATTGGCAAAACGCAAAACCCACACCAACGGATGAAGTCCATCAAATCAGTCGGTCGCAACTACGGTGACACAACAATTGGCCGAATTCTTGTGTCTCGTCCTCACACCAACTTCAACGAGAATGAACGGAGCATCCACGAAGCGTTAAGTCACCACAGGGTACGAGGAGAACTGTTCGCCATGACCCTGGATGAGTTCATGGCAGGTAAATTTGGGCTGACATTCCGAGATGACGTGGAAATGCTCCGCAAAAGGACGGAAGCTCATGTGAATGTACTCAAGGAATTGCTTTTTCCCGAATTGGTCACGCGAAATGGCAGGTGATTTAACTTGGAACGATACCTTAAACCATTCTTTTTCGGAAGATATGAGGTACGCGTGATTATCCGTGACGGAGAACCTTGGTTTGTGGCCACAGATGTGTGTCGTATCCTCGACTTCGATACGAGTCTCGCGGTAAATGGCCGAGAGCGTGTTGATCGGGATGGGAACATGTACCGAAGTGGTGGTCTGGATGAGGATGAGAAAGGTACTGACATTGTCAGTACCCCTAAGGGGCCACAGGAAGTACTGACTGTTTCTGAACCTGGACTGTACTCGCTCATCCTGAAAAGCCGTAAGCCTGAGGCCAAAGCATTTAAGCGTTGGGTCACGCACGAGGTGCTTCCGTTCATTCGCAAGACGGGGCGGTACGACGTTCCTGGCAGCACAACGGGCAACGACCACACAGAACAGCTCAAAGTTCGACGGCTCGCAATCATGGAGATGAACGCGAAGACACGGCAGGCGAAGCTGCTATTCGACACGGCGCACCGGTTTCGGGATCGTTTGTCGGACAAGGCCATCGAGAGTGTGCTGGCGGTCGGCGCGAAGTTGTTGACGGGGCTAGAGCTTATCCCGCTCCCCGCCACGGAGAGAATGTACACGGCTGCGGACATCGCGGCGGAGGCGGGCGTCACTGCTAATATGGTTGGTCGGGTCGCGAACCGGTACGGATTGAAGACGCCGGAGTACGGATAGTACGTCTTAGATAAATCACCATACAGTGACAAACAGGTTTCGGCGTTCCGGTACAACGAGCGGGGAAGGGAAAAGCTGCTCGGAATCCTGAGACGGGAGTTGGCTCAGGAGGAGGAAGAATGGCCGCTCCGCCATCGACGGGGCCGCTTTTTCATTTCATTTATGGATAAACTTTGTACGTATGCCGCCAAGGTGTCGTAGAGTGCATTCAGAAGGGGCGCAATGCCCGCTGGAACCGACGCGACCATACGAGAACTGAATCTGCGGTCGGTGGAGTCAGGTGAGCTTGCCGCGCGTTTCGCCATCAGAACAATGACGGGTCGCGCGGTTTTGTTTTGTGGCCGGATTTGCCCTGCACCTCTCCCGTGAGTGACGGGTATGAGCGGATGAGTAGAATGTTTAGCCCCGATTTCGGAGAAAAAAGAGGTGACTCCGTTGGGCACTGAACTCTTCACCGCGCCCAATCCGCCGTTTCCCGGCTGGCAGAACCCGGCGCCGAACGTCTACACGTTCACGCTTCCGGCGCAGGGCTGGTGGAATACATTGTTCGGTGGCGGGGCCATGAAGGAGCTGGCGAACTTCCTGGCCAACCTTGTCATGCAGGCCGTTGCCTGGGTCATGCACCTGGCCATTTTGCTCGCCGCCCAGTTCAGCGACCCGGCGTGGGTGGTCAATCCGGTGGCGGACAAAATCGGCACCGTCTTTCAACTCGGGTACAAGAACGTGTTTGTCCGGCTGCTTCCGTTTCTTGTGCTTGCGACGGCGCTGTACGTCGTGTGGCAGTTTTTGCGCGCCCGGCACACGAAGATTCTCACAGCCGTGGTCAGCACGGCCCTGTCCGGAGCGCTCATCTACGTGTTCTTTTTCAACTTCGCGCCAGCGTTCAAGACGGTGAACAACCTCGCACAGGCGGTGACCACACAGCTTGGAACGGCGGTCGAATCGACGGCGGGCCTGCAAGCAGGCACCCTGTACGATGCGCTGTGGAACGTGTACGTGCTGGAACCGTGGGAGGCGGCGCAGTTCGGGCACGCTTCGCAGAACCTGAGCGACTTTGACGTATCGTCGGCGGCGGTGGGTCAGACGTACACCAACGACCAAGGTCAGCAGCAGACCATCGGTGCAAACGACAACTGGGTCAAGCTGTTCATGACCAATACGACCGATCAGGCGCGGCAAAGCCTGCTCGGAGCCATAACCAGCGTCCCGCGGCCGTTTGCCAACTCCAGTTGGACGAGCCAGGACGTGCAGAACGCGAACCCGTACGACAATATCGTGTTCTTGCTCGTGATGTTGCTGCTTTCCATACCCTGCCTTGTGTTCCTAGGGATGATGGCATTTCTGCTGTTCGCGCTGGCATTCATGTTCCTGCTCATGGTGTTCCTGGGCATTGTGACGGTACCGGTGGCGTTCGTTCCCGAGGTTGGGTGGTTCGTGACGCTGCGCTGGCTGCGGGAGGCGGCCGGGTATCTTCTGCTGCGTCTCGCGAACGTGGTGTACATGGCGGCGACGTTTGCGTTGGCGCAGATCGTCGTCGGCGCGGTGGCGGTGACTGGGGACGAGTCGTCGCTGGTGCTGGCGGCGCTCACGAATGCGCTGGTGTTTTTGGCAGCGCTGTTGTTCCGAGAGAAGGCGTTTCACGCGTACATCCGGCCACACGTCGAGGCGGTGCAAGGGATCGAACGAAAGAACGAGAACGAAACCCGGCCCGAGGCACAAGGCGGCGACACGCGAGAGGAACGTACGGCGGACGGGGCGAACAGGCCCCGACGCGGAACCCTTTCGGGCAGGTTTCGCACAGAAAGCGGGGCGACGGCCGAAGGTGTCGGCATGTCCGGTATTGGGGCTGCCGCTGTGACAGCGAGGACAACGGGCGCTGGAGCGACGTCGGCCACGGGCGCAGGGGCGACGCGGCAGAAACTCGCTGCGGCGTTCGCGACGATGGTCGACAAGGCGCGTAATCCGAGTCGTGCGTCGACGTGGCAGGAGCGGGCGCAAAGCCGTGCAGACCGCCTGATTGCGCTGGAGCGTGCGGCACATGGGAGGACGTTGGATGCGTTGGCTCACGGCGGTAAGCAGGCCGTCAGAGCCGGTCGGTCGCTTTACGACTCGGCGTCTTCGTCTGCCGAGTTAAGCGATTTGCCGGGAGATCCACCGCCTTCTGAGACCCAGGCAACCGGCGAGGTGGATGCCGCGGTCGAGCAAGGTCAGGCTTTGCGGTCAGAGTTGGAGAATCGAACGCTGCGCCGGGTGCGCCAGAGACTGGAAGAAAGCGAAGACGACAGTCGCTCGCTGTCCGAGGCGTTTGACGGAGCTCCTGCGGCAAGCGTGGACGTTGACGGCGGACAGGAGCGGCCTGAGGGTCCTCAACCGAGCACGGTGGTAGATCAGCTTGCCGAACGTGCAACTGTGCGACGTATGGAATCCCGGACGCCGGATGAACCGGCTGGGCGGGGTCCGCTGCAACCTGAACGGCCTATGCGCACCAGTGTTCCGATGCCGGAGCGACCAGACGCCGAGCTTGAGGATCACCACTTGGCCGAGGGCTTTTCGATGCCACAGCCGGGCTCGGACACGACAAGAGGCGTGGAGCCGCCTGAGCCGGTTCGCGATGAAACGACTTTATCAGATCGGCAGGAATCCGGCGCAGCGCTGCAGACGAGCGACGACGAGGCCGCAAGCAACTGTGTTGGCAGCGCGCAACGACGCAACAGTACGTTGCAGACCCCGGCGCGCTCCGGCCGCGAGGAGACGGAGTGGCGTGATCATGAGCGGCGCGGCACGGAGACTGAGACGTCGAGGCTGGGGGATGGGTTTGGAGTGCCCGGTGTTACCGGGGCTGAGAACGTGACCACGGTGCAAACAGGGCGCACCGGGAACGGGGCGGTGCAGCATACGGAGCGTCCCGGTTTACCGCAGGAGCAGGGAGGTCAATCATCGGAGACCCCAGCTCGCCCGACGCCCCGTTCGTGGCAGAGACAGCAACCCTACATGCTGCCACCGGATCCGCGCGGGCCCCGACCGAAAGATACAAAACAGTTGCGTGGCTCTCGGTCTCCGCGGCCAAGATCGTAAATACATGGGTTGCCCTACACCCCTCCTTCGCTTGAAAGGAGGGGTTTCTTTGAACCCACTCTACCCAACAGGGGAAGGAAGTAGGCTGCCATGGTGATGCGTGATTGGTACTATGGTTTCGTGTTTGCCTTGACCCCCATGGTGTTTGGCGGGGTCATGCTTGGCATGTCTATCTGCATTCACTATATCCGTAATCATGAATGGGAGCTTCCGGATTGGGGAGAAACAACTTTTTCGGTGGGATTCTGGACTACGGTGGTGGCATTATTGATGTTTCAGTTTATTATCCCGTTCATTGCAGGTTAAACAGGTATCTTCATTTTTTCAGGGTGGCGATTTAGCACTTCTTTCTGATTCTACAAGTTCTATTGCTGCGAGATGAAGTTTATATCTGAAGTACCTGATTGAAGTAAACATATTGATTAGAGCCATGTTTATGTACAGATACGCCATCAATGGTAACAAAACCTCTAATAGAAAACCCGCAAACTCTAACCAGGTTTGGATAGTGTTTGTAAGACTGCTAGGAAGTTTTTGTACAAGAGCGAAAATGATTGTAGCAAAACTAACTGGTGAAACGAATTTAGAAAATTCCTCTGCACCTGTGGTGGCATTTTTGAATACGGTAAAACCCAGTACATTTTTGGATTCAACAGCTTCGACGTCAAGGGAAATGTGCTGCTTGCACAATGCCAATTCCACATCATTTACATTGCGATAGAGCACGTAAAGCTTCTTGATGGTATGGGGAAACCTTTTTTTGTTCGAAGCGAAGGAAAACCGCATATCTTTTGGAGCGGGTTTCAATTTCTTTACCAATTGACGTTCAATTTGTCTGCATGAATTAGAGTAGAAGGTGACATAAATGCTAGAAATAATCGTTAACAGCAAACCTCCTGAATCCGTGACAGGGTACCTGTCGAGCACTCATGCGGCGTTTATCTTGCATCGAACGGGCTGCGACTGCATTGGTGCGTGGAGCGATTCCATCGAATTCAACCGTAAGGGAACGCCAGTTCCCGCAGAAGCGAATAACTTCCCCGGCCTGTTCATCGTCAGGCTTTGTTCCCAGGCCACAAGACGGCACATGTTATACGAAGGTCAAATACAAACGGCGAAACACAGGGAACCATCGGTTCCCATGCCCCAACTTCAGTTTGCTCTGCCTGGCATGTCGGACTAGTTTCGCAGCCAAGGTCATCAAGTTCTGAATCACCGTCCGGATACGACGACGTTCTGCCTTCTTACGCAGAGGTGCATCGTTGCGTTTTAGGCTTTCCTGGCCAATCACCCTCAGCAAGTTGTAAGCCATGCATACAAAATGCAGTACCAGGTTGTTGGTTGCGAACTTGCCTGACGGTAACCGTTCAGCGTCCAGATCCGTCTTGATTTCGCTGTGGAACTGTTCCATCACGGCGTGGTCATGGTACAGACGAATGATCACATCTGGGTCGTCGGGCAGTGAGGTCCAGTAGGCGTCGACCTCGATGTCTGGGACCAACAGGGTTTGCCCGTCGGCCATGGTGGTCCGTTCGATGACTTCGAATACCATCCGAACTGGTTCCGACAGGCCCTTGACCGGGCACATCAGCGAACCGTGATACACTTTCTTGCCTGGCCGAGGTTCGTGGCATACACCGTGCTGCTGGGCGGTCACGAGCCAGGCCTGGGGGCTTTCCTTTCGCAGATTCCGTTTGATAATGAACTCGGCCCTGCTGTCCTGAGAACGACACACGGCAAGGTTTTCTGCACTGTCATTTCCGGCATCCATGCGAACGAGCAGCGGAAGGGCTGAAATCTGCTTTGCGTACTGAATACTCTTGCGCAAGAAGGCCGCTGTATCCTTTTGAACATGGGTACTGCCTTCACGCAGCTGAACATTGACCACATAGCCCTCTTGGCCGAGGTAAGCAAAGATTGGGGCGTATCCATCGTGGCCTTTGTACGTGCGGGAGACGCCTTCTTTTTTCGTTCCCGAGTTATCAAATGGGCTCACGTCAAGGTCCAGGGGAATGTAAGCCCGGCGTTTCGATGACTCACCCAGCACAATCGGATGCAGTGTAACATTCAGGGTTCTCAAGAGGTTTGCGGACTCTTCGAGTAAAATACTCTCCCAGCCGGCCTTTCCGGCGGCCATATCCAAACGCTGGCGCAGCGTTGGGCTCGAAGGCACGCTGTCCATCTGTAGTGCGATCGTGAAAAACTCGTCATCACGAAAGGCTTCGATGTGGTCAAAGTCCGTCTTGCCTTGACAAAGCAGGCCGATGTATGAGTACGCCACATCTCGGTTTGAAATGTCTGGTTTTCCCATGCCTGACAGGCGAGTCCGATTCAGGCGTTCACCGAGAGTGGTTTTGTCCAGCAATAAACCGACAAGGGTCATTCCAGAATGTGTGACAATGACTTCGTCGGATTCTTCGATGATAAAGCGCAAGGGGGTTCACCTCTGAGGTGAAGGGGGATTGAAGGGAACGGACATCCCAACGATCCCGATTCTACACGACAAATCACAAGTGCTTCAGTAGTTTTTACACCTGCTTGTCACGGATTCAGGAAACCTACTCCGCATACAGATGTTTCTAATTCCAGAAGATCCATATCAGTCACCCTGAATTGTTGAATAGTGGTCTTCTTGAAACTTTCGGCCTCGTAAATATAAATTCCTGCCCTGCGCCCCTCTTGTGTGTGAAAGGGGGCGTTTCATTTGTGATCCACACCACGCACGCGGCCTTCGGCGCTGCCCTCATGGAAACCATCCTCGTCTCCGAGCATGCACCGGTCACGTGGCAGGCCGCGGCCGCCATCGCTACGGCTTTCACTGTGGCGCCGTTTCCCGACATCGACCATCCCGAGTCCTGGGTTTCACGACACATTCCGTTCGGATCGGTCGTGTCCATGTTCATCCGCCACCGAACGTTGACCCACTCATTGGCGGTCACGGTGGCCTTGTACTTGGTGTTGTTCGATATGGGCTTTCACGTGCCGACATGGCTGGCGACGGGCATTGTGGTCGGGTGGACGAGTCACTGGCTCATCGACCTGCTCAACCCCATGGGGGTGCAGCTTTTTTACCCGCTTCCCATATGGGTCAAGCCTCCCATACCGTGGCTGGCCATTGGGGTGGAGAGCACCGGAGAGGCGATTATTCGGCTGATGATTCAGGTGTACGCCGTTGCGTTAGGGGCGAGCTACGGCTATTTGCATCTGCCGGGGGCGGTTAGGGAAACGGGGAGGTTTGTGTTGCCATACGCGTCGCGATTGGTTGAGGCGGTCTCATTGCCCTGGTTGGCGGACGCCTGCCGGTGGCTGCACTTGACCGCCTGAATTTGAGCCTCGGAAAGGGGAGAGCGGGATTTGGGAGCCAACGCGAATGACATCACGAGCAATCCCGCGTGGCACCTGGTTCAACCAATCTTTGATCTGCTCGCCGTGGGAATTCTGGTCTGGATGACGGTTTTGATCGTCAGGAAGTATTTCAAAGGCGAGCACCACAACATCATTGTCCAGGTGCTGTTCGGGATGATCGCCCTCGTTTTCCTCATTGACCCCACGGTGTTCTTCGGGGTGTTGAACTGGCTGATTGGAAAACTGCCGCACGCGTGAGGACGGGCCGCTCTGTACGGGCGGCCTTTTTGTGGAGAGGGGGAGGGTTGCGGTGCCGCGCAGCTATCAGAAGCTGTTCAAACAGAAGACGGTGATCACCAATCTCAATCGTCACAGCCTGGGTTTCAGGCTGTTTGCAGACGACCTGGTCACGTTCCTTCTGGCGGCGTTCATTCTCATGCTCCTTGATTCGTACACACCGCTGATTCTCGTCAACTTCGTCATGAACCGCTGGTTGTTCATCGCCGGAGGCGCTTTCTTGTTCACGTGGGCCGCACGAAAGCTCGACCCGGACGGCAAGCCGTTGGTGCGGTATCTGTTTGGGGCGGTGGCGTATCCGTTTCGGAGTCATGTCAGCGACGGGTGGACGAAAAAGGCACGGCAGTTGGTGTGGCGCCGAGGCAAGGTAACACGACGGAAAGAGGCGGCGAAGGTTGTGTGGACGCGCGGGGACTTGCCGCTGCCGTTGAAAGTGTACGGGGAGAACTGGAGTTTTGAGAGTGGCATACACCTGGATGTCCGCCTACGGCGAGGTAGGGCAGTGCTGACGAAGGCTGGCCGGTTCCGGAGGCCGGGACGGTACCGGGTGTCAGGATTGAGGCCGGGGCGGTACACAGTGCAAGAGAGACGGCTATTGCGTCGGGATGACTGAGTCCTGGCGCTCTTATTTTGCCCTGCAAGTCCCGTTGGAGTGGAAACCAGTGCACAGGAGGTGCGCGTGAAAGATGCGCAGGGTTGTCCGAACAGGAGCGGTCTTGGCTGTGGCTGGAGGGTTGCTTGCGGGGTGCGGAGGGGCGCCCACCAATTCAGCGACGCCCGACAACGCAGTGGCAAACAGTGCGGTGGCGGCGCCGATCAAATCCCTGCCATCCGGCGTTGAATCGCATTTGTCTTCGTATTCCAGCCGGATCCAAAAGGTGGACAAGCTCCCGGTACAAGTCCCGTCGAATGTGGATCGGGTGCTCGTGATTAGTCCCGCCGTCGGGTACGCCATCTCACAATTCCAATCGGTCTGGCCTAAGTTGGACCCTAAGCCCGCGGTTGTGTGGTCTGGGATGACGGAGGCGCAGACAAAGCAGATGTGGTCGAAGCTGGGTTATCACGGCGATCCACTCCCAAGCCCGGTAACACTGTACGACAAAGCCTCAGTGCCAGTCCCAGCGGCATACCGGAAGGTATCGGGCGGCTGGGAAGAGGTGCCTGGAGTGCTCAAGAGCAGCGAAGTCAACCAATGGGTGAATTTCTTCTCCAAGAACTGAGGAGGTCTTATAAATGCGCAAAGACAAGGTGGTTGGTGCGGCAATTGGGGTGGTCGTGGTGCTGTTGGCCGGGGGTGTCGGCTATGAGATTGGGCACCGTACCGGGGTCTCACGCGCATCAATGAATTCACAGTCAGTGTCAACG
The DNA here is from genome assembly GCF_000702485.1 of Alicyclobacillus macrosporangiidus CPP55. Lineage (GTDB taxonomy): Bacteria > Bacillota > Bacilli > Alicyclobacillales > Alicyclobacillaceae > Alicyclobacillus_H > Alicyclobacillus_H macrosporangiidus_B. The sequence goes on from NZ_JNIL01000001.1 coordinate 4,010,464, forward strand.
TGGAAGGGACTTGCACAGGCCGCTCCGAACTTGGAGTCGGCCATAAAGGACGCCCCATTGCTGGCGGCGAATGGCGCGGTCGTGCCGTTTCCGGCGGACAAGCCCGTATTGGTGTTCGCGCCGTGGTGCGGTCATTGTCACGAAACGATTCGGTTGTTGCAGCAAGAAGGGCTGTTGGACAGGGTCAAACTGGTGGCCGCCGGACTCGCTTACGGAAGCAACGGGGCGCCCGGATCGGTAGGAACGATGACGCTTGATGAGGCCAAACAGACGGTGCAGGAGTCTTTTGAGGCCCTGGGCGTACACATGTCAGCCGACAGCGTGTTGTACGCCATGCCTGGGACGGCGGTGGATAGGGTGATCCAGGGGTATCCAGAGATCCTGATACCGCACGGCGGCCACTGGTACGTCCAGCCTGGGTTCGTGGCGGACATGAAGTTCTGGCACAACCTACTCGACGCCTGAGAAACGGTACTCGCCATGCACACCCCCTTTAGATTGAAGGGGGTGTTTCTGTTTGCAGGTGCTGCTGCGTGTGGCATTACGGCGGTCGTTGTTGAGACGTCATGCCGCGTGGATCGTGCTCGGAATCCTGCTTGTGATGTTCGCCCCGGCGACCCTCGGGCTCGTGTTGGTGGTGGCGGTCTTGGGCAGAGGGGCGGCGTACATGGCCGATTTCTGGAATGGCGAGATCCCGAAGGATGTCTCGCCCGCCAACGGCATCCCCTCGATGTTCGTGGCATATGTCCAACAGGCGAGTCTCACGTACCACGTTCCCATGCAACTCATCGCGGGTGAAGTCATGGTGGAGTCTGCCTGGGACCCGACCGCGTACGCGGACTACGGTGGGAGCCACGCGATGGGGCTCATGCAGTTCGAACCAGAGACCTGGAGCGGGTGGAGCAATCCGTACTGCAGGATCGACGAACCGGACACCGACGCGCAGCGCATTCAGCAATACGGAGGGTACGGCGTGGACGCGGATGGGATGTGGGCGCCGATTGGTACGCCGTCGCGCGCGGCCAGTCAGATCGCAACGCTCAACGCCCAGTGCCAGGCCAGGGGGAACACAGGGTGCGCGCCGTATGCGAGCCCATGGGACCCGGCGGACGCGCTGGCCGCCGGGGCGAAGTACCTGTCGGCCCTCTACAACCAGTTCGGCACCTGGGCGTCGGCCAGCGCCCATTACTACGGCGGAGCGGGCCAGGACCAGTATGTGGCGAGCGTTATGCGGTACACCTACGCCTACGTGCTGGACACGCCGCCCCTGCAACTGGACGGCGGCGGGTTCTGGCCGTTTGGCGAGGCGGACTTGGCGATGAGTTCAGCGGGGAACGATTGGTGGTCGGTCAAAGGCGAGAGCCAGAACCCGGTCGTCTCGCAGTTCTTGCCTTCGCTGCCGATTGTGGCCCCGGCGTCCGGGTCGGTGACGTGGAAGACGTCTGGCGGCACGACCATCATCACCCTGCCGCTACCAGATGGAGGGACCTTGACGCTTCGCACGCGGGGCGACGGGGCCATAAAGTGGGCGCTGCCCAAAAGCGCGAGCGTAGGGGCAGCGCAAGCGGGTGACATTGTGGGATTCATCGACGCCAAGGACGGTTTCGAGGTGTCGGGAGATTTAGCTCGGGTGATTCCCGGCGGGAAACTGACCGGCGGCGTATTGCGCCCGCCGGGGCATGCCATCGGCACAGGAGGTGGCAGCGGGTGACGGAGGTGTTCACACGGTTTTTGGAGCGGCTGGCGCAAGGCATGTCTTGGCGGGAAGCGCACATGGCGTTCTGGATGGATTTGCGGGCCTTTGGTGTGGAGGTTCACGAACCGGACGGGACGGTGCATGAGCGTGGAATCCTCGCGGGGCAGCCGGATTGGAAATCGAGATTCGCCGTACTGGACGTCCCCTGTTCGGATGGGGTGTACCGGGTGTATTTCCGGGCGGAACCCGATGCCGAGTATTCAGAGGCGGCGCGGTTCGCGCAGGCAGTGGACGCGCTTTTGCATGACCGCGAACGGCTTATGACGGAGGCGCGTCATGATGCGTTGACCGGGTGTTTGAATCGCAAAGGCTTGCAGGAGTGGTTCGCCGACCGGGTGCGGCGGTACACCGACGACATGGGGTTTGTTTTGGTGCTGCTCGACTTCGACCACTTTAAGCGGCTCAACGACACACAGGGTCATGCAAAAGGAGACGAGGCGCTGCAGGTGATCATGGAGGCACTGCGTGCGGAGCTTCGCACATACGACGTGTTGGCACGTCTGGGCGGAGATGAATTTGTGCTCATCTTCGAGGCATGCGCGTGTCATCCGGGGATTGTGCAGAGGCTTGAGGGCATCAAACAACGCTTGCCCCTCAAGGACTATGGACTTGACCTTACGATGGGCGTGGCCTGTTATCCCCGGCACGGGCGGACGCTCGAACAGCTTCTTGCACAGGCGGATCTGTCTCTGTATCGCGGTAAGCAAGACGGTCGTGGGCGGATTGTGTTTGACATCGGCCACGACACGGGAGAGGAGGGGACGCATGGCGGAGCTTTGGATTGACGCTGAAGGCGTAATCGAGCGTGCGGAAGGCAACACCGAACCGCTGCTGGGGTTTCGGCCCGAGGAGTTGGTGGGGCTGCCCTGTGAGTTGTTGCATCCAGAACTCTCCGAGCCGGGGTTGCACACGCTGTTTGTTCGGCGAAGAGATGGGCAGACAGTGCTCATTCACGCGTTTGTGGACAAAGATCCAGCGTCCGGTGAGTGCAAAGCACACCTGCAAGACGTGTTTGGCGGGGAAACGGAGCGGGCGCGGTTGGCGTTTCAGTACGCTTTGTTCCGGGGGCTGGCATTTGCCGCCGAGTACGGAGACCCGGACTTGCTGGAACACCTGCAGCGCGTGGAGAGGTACACGTCGTGGATTGCCCGTGGGGCGCTCGGGCTTTCGGAGACGGACGTGGCGCGCCTGACGGTCGCTGCTTACGTGCACGATGTGGGTAAGTCCGCGATCCCGCGCGAGATCCTGTACAAACCCGCTCCGCTGACCCCAGAAGAGCGCACGCTTGTGGAGACGCACACGGACAAGGGATGGGCGGTGCTGCAAGAGGTCGAGCGGCACGTCAAGCGCCAGGCGTCTTGGCTTTACGACGAACTGACATGGCGGTTGGCCAAGGACGTGGCGAGATACCATCACGAGAACTGGGACGGCACCGGGTATCCAGAGAAGAAAGCCGGTGAGGACATTCCGCTTGCCGCGAGGGTGGTCAAGGTGGTGGACGTGTTGGACGCGCTGCTTCATGCTCGCCCGTATAAGTCCGCGTGGTCCAATGAACAGGTTCGCCGGGAGATCATCGCCAAGACTAAGACGGAGTTTGACCCGAAACTCGCTGAGTGGCTGCTTGCGCACGAAGAGCAATGGTTGCAGACGGGGAACAGCGCCAATGCAGGGGGGAATGGACCGTGGTGGCATTGATTCTAGGGGTACTCGGATTCCTAGCGGTGTTCGTCGTGGTGTGGGGCTTCGCCCTGGTGCAGGCGCAGGAGGAGGCACTTCGCATCCAGTCCATCCGGGGCACGTACAGGCGAACCGCGCAAAAGGCCGGGTTTCTGGAGACCATGCACCGGGACATGGTGCGGTATGCGCAGGAGATCGGCAAACCGGAATGGGCAGACATCGCCTACCGGGTGTCGTTTGCCATGCCCCTGCTCGTCGCGGCGGTGGCCCTGTTGGTGAAATGGTACTGGGCGCTGCCGTTGGCGCTGCTGGCATTTTTTCTCCCGTACATGTATCTGGAGCGGACGTACAGGCGGGCGCGGCTGAAACTTCGTCGCCAGCTTCGGCAGGCAAGACTTCTAATTGCCCTGCTGGCGGAGGCAGGCGCGCCGGTTGAGCGCGGGATTGTGGCGGCGGAGACGGTCGCGGCGTATCCGCTGAAGCCGTATCTGCGCGACGTGTGTATCGCCATTGGCCAGGTTCCAACAGACACAGACGAGCGGGAGCGGGACACCGGGATGCGGGTGCAGACGGTGGTGGAGGCGTTCATGCAGATGGCTGAGCGGCTGAAACTCGCGGAGGCCACACAGTTCGCCCAGCTTCTCGCCCAGTCCACCCGGTACAATACGCCGCTGACCGACATGATGTTCACGTCGCTGGAGATTGAGGAGCGCATTCGGGACGCCGAGGCGGAGGCGAAGTACAACAACGCGATCTCGAAGATAAGTTATCTGTCCACCCTGGGCCTTGGCATTCCGGTATTCGGATACATGTTCCTGGCGATGTTTTCGTACCTTTTGCAGTTGCTTGGCGGCGCGTTCGGGTTTGGATCTTTGTAAAGGTGTCGCCATGCACGCCTCCCCCGATTGAGGGAGGTGTTTTTTTATGCACAGGTTCATACGACGTGTCGCAGTCCGGGATCCGGTCCGGCGAGGGCGATTGATTCGCCGCTGGCTTCGATTTCGGCGCGCAGGCACCGGGACGGCTGGGATGTTGTCGAACCTCATTTGGACGGTCGCGTCGATCACACTCTCTACGGCCGGCGGGCTGCTACTTGGCGCTACCCTGCTGAATGCTGTGTTTCCGGCGGCGATTCAGGCGTTTACCACGATGTTCGGAGCGTGAATGGGTTTGCCATGCACCGCTCTAACGTGTGAAGGGGTATCCCACAATCCAATTCACAACTTCAAGGAGGAATGTGACGTGATGAACAAGTTGGGCACTCTGGCGGGACGAATGTATCGTTCTAATCGGTGGCTGCGGTGGCGGCGCGCGGACGCGGAATCCAGCAATATCACGAAGCTGGTGTATGTGATGTTTGGCGTGGTGATCGCCGCCTTATTCGTCATTGCGATTGGCGCGCTCATGATCTTTGGCATCAACAAGGCGCAAACCAGCGGTGCGAACGCGATGAACTCTGTCAGTTCCACCAGCGGCACCACGACCGTCGGCGGATACACGGGGTCGTACACGGGCGGCGGCAGCATTTCACTTCCGTCACTCGGTTCGGGCAACTGACTTTGTTGGCACTGGGGGCGGGCGGGCGAGAAGTCTTGCCCGCCCTGTTGTGTCATAGGGGGGATTTTCGGTGCGCAAGTGGATACGCCTGCGGCGTGCCGGAACCGGGACGGGGATGTTATACGCGAGCTTGGTATCTACCGCCGCCGCGCTGGTGGCGTTGGGGCTGATCATCATCTTCTCGTCACTCATCCACGTGCGGCAGGTGCTCGTGACCGCGGCTGAGAACGGGGCTCGGGTTGCGGCGCTGACGGGAGACACTCAGACGGTGCAGAAAGCGGTAGCTGACACCTTGCAAGAAGCGAATCTCCCACAGACGTACCATGACCAGTTGTTGTGGACGGTCTCATCCACGTCAGTGACAAACGGCCCGGCGCAACCTGAGGCGCAAGTCACCGTGCAATACCAGGCCCCCATACTGCTCCCAGATCTGTTTGGCGCGCTTGGTCACCCCAACAGCCTTCCCTTGACGATTCCACTGAGCGTGAGCGCGTCGGCTGCGAACGAGACGTATTTCACGGGGCCGCCAAATTGAGGGGGGAGTGCGATGGCTGCGCTGTACAAGGGACTGGTGTGGGTGACGATAGGGCTGCTGCTGATGGTCATGCTCATGACGTTTGGGTCCGCTCACGCGGGATACCGGCATCTACGCGCCGCGGCGGAGGCGGCGGCATGGTCCGGTCAGACCGTGATCCATCGTGAGGCGATCTCCACCACGGGTAATCAGGGATACTTCCTCGCAGCACCCCAACAAACGAGCGACCCGGTTGCGGCGGCGCAGGCACAGTGGCAGAAGAGCGTGCAGCAGTTGCACCTGTCGTCGATGTTTTCGAACCTGAACGAAACAACGACGGTACAGAACAACCAAGTCACCGTGACAGCCTCCGGGATGTTTCATGTGCCCTGGCTCGACACGGCGTCTCGGGCGCTGTTTGGCGGCCAGTATGCCGTGACGTTTCAAGTCCCGATGCGGGTGTCGGTGACTGGTTCGAGTCAATGAGCGGGAGGTGAACATCCATGGATCCGTTGGTTGAACACATCCTGGCCGGTGCTGGTGTTGTTGGGTTGGCTAGTGCCGTAGGATACGGCACCATGCGAGACAAAGACAGCGTGGCGATGGAGCGAATGCGCTGGAGGGGTGAGCCGCGAGCGCTCATCGCCCGCTCAAACCACGTGTACAACGCACAGGAGACCGCCGCGTGGCTGGCGCGGCTGACGCATTTCCGGCGGCCGAGGGCCGAACGGTACACCAAGGGACGGGTATGGTTCACCTTCCGGGTGGAAAAGGACACGCGCGGTGAGGTGTGGTTCTGGTTTATCGTGCCGGACGACCGGGTGCAAGGGGTTCGAGGGACGCTGCCACCGACGCTGGAATGGCATGTGGTGGCACAGGAGAATCGCCATGAGGCCTCGAGCCCTGAGAACCGCAAGACACGAATGCGGATCACCGCCAAACACCCCATGCTGCCGTTCGCCCGTCCTGGCAAATCCGACCCATTGGTGACGCTGCTGCGGGCGATGGGACCAAAGACCGCCGTGGAGATCGCGTTCAGTCCCATGGACGGGGGCGAAGCGTTTGAACGGGTGCGCAAGGCCCACGCCAAGGTGGACCCGGAGGCGGCCAGAGCCCATTCAGGAGCGGCTGGCACTCGTGAGGCTTTTGCGGAGATTGGGCGGCAAACCATCGCGGAGCTGGGGGCGGCGTTCACGGGAAAACCTGCGCCAAAGCCGAGACAAGGCAGATCGCAACAGTCCAAACCCTCGATGCTCCCGCATCAGAAGGCGCGCGTGCAGGGGATATTGCGGCGGTATGAAGAACTCGACGAGCTATTCGAGGTGACGATTCAGTTTGAGGGTGAGGACACAGGACGCGCTCAGTCATGGTTCCAGGGGATGCTTGGGGCGCTGACGGACGTAGCGGCCGAGAACCAGCTTGTCGTGTCGCGCGTGCTAAAGCCATTTGTGATGTCGGCCGAGGAGTTGGCACAGCTTGTCCACGTTCCGTCGCCGGACGAATGGGCAAAGATGCCGGTGATTCGGCAGCACGCCCGCACCCTGGGCGATGAGGAGTTCAACACGGGGGTCGCGATTGGATACCTGCGACATCCGACGCAGGCCACGCGGTTGGTGAGAATTCCGTATGACCAGTTCACCCGGCATTTCCTCATGACCGGCATGACGGGCGCCGGCAAGTCCTCGACGCTGGTGTTCATGATCCAGTCCATCATCGACGAGTGGGCGACGCAAAAGCCGGGCGCGCCAAAGCCCGGTTTTACGTTGGTGGACCCGGCGTCGGAGACGGCGCTCATCGTCCTGTCGCGCCTGCAAGCGACGCTGCCCAAAGACAGCCCGTTGTGGAAAAAGGTGCACTTTGTCTCTTTCTCGAACCGCGATTATCCGGTGGCGATGAACCTGCTGCGGGTGCTGTCGGCAGACGCGCTGGTGGCGACGATAAGCCGTGCGTATGGCGGCGGGGCGAGGATTGACGAGATCGTGGACAAGTGCGTGGCGGCGTTCCAGGAGGACAACGAAGTGGTGCATGTCCTGGCCGGGATGATCCCGATGCTGAAGGACGAGAACTGGCGCCTGCCGGTGGTGCGCCGACTCAAGACGCCGCTCTTGCGGTCCTACTGGGAACAAACCTATCCAGCACAGGCCAAGAACCCGGACTACTACGCCCCGGTGGAGCGGCGTTTGCGCCCGTTTGTCTCAAGCTCCACGGCACTGTATTTCGGCCAGCCGGAGTACGCCCTGCCGATCCGGGAGTGGATGGACGAGGGTCATATATTGATTCTCGACGTGAAGGCCCTGGGCGGGGAGTTGATGGGGCTGCTGATGGGCGGGCTCATCGAGCGGTACTACCAGGTGGCGCTCACGAGGCTGGAGAGCACAGCGCTGACGCATTTTCTGCTGGTTGACGAGTGCCACCGGGTGCAGACCGGCGTGATGGCGAAAATCATCGCGGAGACACGGAAGTTTGGGTTGAGCCTGGGGATGATCACCCAGTCCGTCGAACAGTTCGACGGGGAACTGAAGAAAGCGATCAAGGATGTGCTGGGCAACTTCATCTCCCTTCGCGTTGGCGCGGACAGCGCAAGGGTGCTGGCGGAACTCACGCAGGGGCACTTTTCACCGGACTACCTACGGGCGCTGGATGACAACGTGGCAGCGGTGTTCACGACGGTGGGCGGGAAGTCTTCGTCGTGCGAGACGAAGACACCGCCGCCCGACGTGTACGAGGGCTGGCACCCGAACGGCAAGCCCGTGAACTTCTTCGACAAGCCAGCGCTTCGCAGGCGGTATGACGAGTTGCGCACGTTCGGATACGAGTTGCAAAAGGAGTTGGGCCGCCCGGCGGCGGAGGCGGAAGCACGGCTCAACTTTTATCTGGAGCATGGGTACTGGCCTGACGAAGAGAAAGCGAAGACTGGTAGCCTTCGTCGTCGGCGGGAGTTGTCGGCGGATGATTTGTACTGACGGCACAGGCCGCGCCGCTCTCGTTTGAGGGCGGCGTTTTTGCCATGCAGGAAACGTGGGTACAAGGGGGGATCGAAATGCCAACAACGATGTGGCGGGTGGGAGATTGGGTTCGTGTGCAGACGGCGAAGAAAAAGCGCTCGTCAGAGGATGAGCTGGAACGGTCTGTGCAAGAAGGCGAGATCATCTTTGTGGGCCGCCGGTTCGCTGTCGTTCAACTTTCCCGCTACCGGGAGACGTTTTGGCTGGACGATCTGATGCCTGTCACGACGATGGAGGATGAGGAAGCGGTGGAGCGCGAACAGCAACGTCGCGTGCTGGAGTGGCTGGGCGCTTAAAGCGCTGTGGGACGAAAACGCCCACAACTCCGTCCAGGTCACACCAGTCGGTTACGGAATGTGGGCGCTTACGTCCCACAAAGGGACGGTGAGGCAAAGTGCTGCGAATGCACGTGTATTTTCGTGACCCCAGAGTGATTGATTTCGTTCGGCGATTGCCTGCTCGACAACGGTCGAGGACCCTGGAGGAGATGTTGCTCCGGGCGATGGACGAGAACTGGGCGGACGGAATTCACGGCGATTTACCACGCCGAGTGGCGGAGGAAGTTGGCAAGTGGTTGTTGGAACAGGGGCTGGTCGTTTCCGGAAACACCAAGAAATCGGGTCAAGAGAATGTGGGACAGGATGTCCCACAGAACCCTGTCATATCGTTTCTGCAAAGGTGGGGCGACGAGTGATTCTGCAGTGGCGAGACAGTGATTTTGTTCCGGAGCAGCAATTGCTTGGAGTGGTGTTCGACGCGGGAGTCATCTTGCGGCAGGACGCACTGTTTGTGCTGGGGTGGAGTGAAGCGAAACTGGAACGATACGTTACTCGCCTTAAAAACATGTGGCCAGAACCGTTACTTCGAGGATTTTGGGTGCGACGTAACACCTATGCCTACCTGCTAACTGAAGTCGGAGTCCGTTTCGTGCACCAGATGATCGGCCTTGACACTAAGCCAGTAACCATAGAGGCTCAGACGAACCATACCTTGGGACTGAATGCGATTCTCATGCGCTATCTTCGGATGCATGGTTTTGAAGGTGTACGATGGTTCAGCACTCGTGAAGCGGCAGACGAACTGTGGTTTTTGCGAAAGATGACCAGTGGAGAGCTGGATACGGATCTTCGCAGTACTGCTATTCGTCCTGACGCAGCCCTTCGTACACCGGACGGATTCTGGTGGATCGAGTACGACAACGCGACGGAGAACTCACGCCAGATTTGGCGGAAGTACCACATGTACGCAGTGAATCTCGAACCCTTGGATGCTTCATTCCAACGAGTGGTTTGGGTAACCAAGAATGAAGCCAGACGTCGGTTTTTGGAAACAATTTGGAAGCGTACGGAAACTTCAAGCGTTCAAATGGAATTTTATGTAGAGAACGACGAGGGATTATTCTGCAGGAAAACCGTAGGGTAGCAAGGAGCATTATCAACTGGAACGTGGGTGGAAGCGTATCGGGTAGGCTGCTGGCAGCCTGCGGGTGAAGACCCTGAAAATCCTTGTATTCACGCTGATTTTAGAGGTGAATTACTTCCTCTGCGGAGGAAGTCCATTTTTTCACTGCCTCCTCACTTGCTTCTTACCTTGCCATACACCCCTCCCCTTACTGAAGGGAGGGGATTTTTGTTTGCTGCACCTTTGGTCATCCTCTGCCGCTTGGTTGACCGTTGCTTTCCTTGTCCTCTGTGCGATCACCGATGTGCTCTACCGACGTGTAAGTGAGACTGCGATCTTCTGTTTCGCTCTCGCGGTATTAGCTGTCCACTTTTCCTTGGTATCCGTCGCGTGTGGTCTGTTGTGCGCAGCCCTGTGGTGGGTGTCAGACCGCCGCAATGCCGCCTTGGGTGACATTGAGATGGCCGCGCTCACCGGGCTTGGGCTTGGACCGTTCAGCATCATTGCGATTGCGACGTCATGTGCGTTGGCTCTGCTGACCAAACCCTGGTGGCCACGGCTGTCGAGCCGTCATACGCCGCCGGGTGAACGTCACTTGGCACCCATGGGACTCTACTTGGCGGTTGGGGCTTTGGTGACAGTCCTCATGGTGCCGTGGCTTATACGGGGTGAGTGGCTGCGGGCATAACGCAATGATTCGGGAGGTGAATTCGAATGTTCGAGGGCCTGAAGAGGCCTCTACGCTGGCGGCCCGCTGGCGGAGAAAATATGGTGCCGCGCATCGTCTTGATCCTGGCGGCCATCGGCATCACTGGCGCTGCAGTGACAGGCATGTGGGTGACTTACGCCCATGGCGGGCACAAACAAGCGGTGGCTGCAGACGATATGGCACAAAGGCTTTGGGGACAACACACGCCTGGCTATACGGTAAGCGTGCACAATGGGGTCGGAAATGCAATTCAAACCGGTATCGTGGGTATGGACGTTACCCTGACAGCAAGCTCGCAGCGGGCGTATGTCGGTCAGAGCGTCACTCTGACAGCGACCGCAAGCGAAGGCGTGAACGGCTATGAATTGACGATTTTCGATCAAACCACCGGCGAATGGATCGGGCAGCCTATAACGAGCGGAACAGGAGCCACGGCTACAGTCTCCCAATCCCAACCGGGTTCGCATACGTATATCGCCTATGTAGGGCGTCCTGGTAGCTCGGCCGACGCAGCGGTGTTCTCGCAACCTGTGACGGTTACATGGGCTACGCTGAGCCTCAGTGTCCAGGCAACCCCGAACACGAATGTTTTGCCCGGTCAACATGTCACGATTATCGGACAAGTCACATCCGATGGAAGGGGTGTATCCGGTGAGACAGTGACGCTATCTGCGAACGGCGGAAGCTTGTCTGCATCACAGGTTGCCACAGACCAAAGCGGTAACTTCACAGCGACGTTTACGCCCGCTGCGCAAGGGACGTACACAATCACGGCGTCTTTCCTTGGAAAGACCGCTACCACTTCGGTCCAGGTGCGCCCGGCGTTCACAGTGTCACTTCAGGCCAGTACACAGACGTTGGTGGCGGGTCAAAGCGTCACCCTGAGTACGACAGTGAACCAAAACGTGTCACCGTTCTCGCTCGACATCCTGGACCAGACAACTGGTCAGCGAGTGGCCGGTCCAGTTTCGAGTGGTAATTCTCTCAATACCACCTTGTCGCAAAACGCGGCGGGTACCCACACCTATGTGGCTCGTATTCAGGATGCGGGCGGTGGCACGGTTGCGCAGTCGGAGGCAGTGACGGTGACGTGGCAAGATGTCACTGTGCAACTGGAGGGTCAGGTCGCCAACAGCAGTTCCAACCAGTTCTCGTGGACGGTGAGCACGAACACCGCGGTCGAGCGGCTAGGGTATACCGTGATCCTGATGGATCAGACCACCGGGCAGACCGTGGGAACCATGCGGCAGGGAACATCCCAGACCTTTTACACGACCATCACGGATGGACGTGCCCACACGTACGCGGCAAACCTGTATGACGCGCAGGGGCACCTGTTGCAATCGAGCCACACGCTGACTGCGTATCCGGGCTACAACCAAGCCACGGGCAGCTACTGGGTGCCCGGGTCGTGCACGACAATCCAGCAGTGCACCACGACAGATCAGTTAGTATGTTGGTGGGAACCTGCATTCGGGGGACAGGAGTGTATGCACGTGCCTGTAACCACCTGCACGCCTGTCACCACCTGTACACCAGGACACTGGGAGACGAGCTACACATATGTGCCGCCGCATATCTCTTGATATTAAGCACTAACACGAAGGCCACCCCCATCGGGGTGGCCTTCGTCATTCACTTCTCGTGTAGATGTGGAGGGATGACGATGAAGTTGAAGTCCAGTTGGAAACGGAAATTGCTGGGTCTCAGCGCACTGGTGTTAGCGGCGGGAGCAGGATACGCGGGAGGAACGGTTGCCGGTTGGCGAACAGCAGGGCAGGCGTTGACAAGCGCAACGACTCTGTCTCCCGCTGGCGAGGCGGATCCAGGAACGACGGCTTCATCAGCCTTACCGGGGCTTGTGAGTGCCGACGACAATTGGATGGAGGGGATACTCAAAACTCCTGTGCATGACGCGTCGGGGCATGTCGTTCGGGTGTCTTCGGATCGGCCCGTTCTTGTGGTGGCGTACTGGTGCCCGTACTGCCACAAGGCGTTGCAACTTCTTTCGCAGAACCATCTATTGGACAAGGTGCAAATTCTAGCGGTGTTCTTCAACAGCAGCGAAGGGGACCAAAAACCTGTCCAGGTCACGTCCGTTGAGCAGGCTAAGTCTTTGATGGCTCAATCATTGAAAAGCGCCGGGGTACCCGAATCGAAAGCTAACGATATGCTGTACGCCTTGCCGAGTGACGGGATGGATAGCCAAATCCAGGCCGTTCCCGACTTGCTTGTGCGAAAACAGGGTAAGTGGTATGTACTCAAGGGGTTCGTCCCTGATGTACATACATGGCAGCAAGTGCTTGATTGAGTGCGTTGACGGTTGGCCGCCTTCGGGCGGCTTTTCTTTTTGCCAGATGCCATGCACGTCTCTACAGAGTGAAGGCAATTCCATTTCAGATGAAGGAGTGGTTGGTCGTGACGAAGACGGAATTGATCGAGGAGCTGGCCGTGCGCGCGGAATTGACGAAAGCGAAGGCCGGCCGGGTGATCGAAACGCTGTGCGAAGTCATCGGAGAGCGGCTACAGGCTGGGGAGTCTGTTGCCTTGCCGCCTCTCGGGCGTTTTATTCCAGTCCAGCGTGCGGCGCGCATGGCTCGCAACCCAATAACCGGAGAATTCGTTTCTGTCCCTGAGCGTGCCGCGGTTCGGTTCCGAGCTTCCGAAGGACTGAAACGGAGGTTGAATTGACGTGCGGGTGTACCTGGCACTCGGTGACCCGGCGACGGAGGCGTGGCTAAAAAATACCTTGTCTTCAAGCATTGCTTGGGTCGACTTGATGCACGCCGATATCGCGCTGGTTTCTCGCCTGACCGACGCCAAGGCGGCAGTAGAGTCCAGGGTTCCGGTTCGGTTTGTGGCCGGAACCTTGGATGCGAAAGGTCGGGACATGGTGACGAAGGCAAAGGAACTGGGGATTCGGGACGTGCTGGCGTGGCCGGAAGGCGAAGAGGTTTCGGCTGCCCGTGTGCTCGCGTTTCTCGCAGAGACGTTACCGGAGGTGCCGCGGGTTGAAATCCCGCGCGGCCCGTATCGTGTCAAGGTCGTGTCTACCCGCCAATCCGGCGGGACCTTTTTTGCTTGGAATCTGTGGCACGTGCTGCGGGAGCAGGGGATGGATGCAAAGCTTGTCACTGTATCCAGTGCGAGTCCCTTGGCGTCTTGGCTTGCGCCGCCTTATCGGGACATCGTGTTTGGGGCGGCGCAGGCGGATGGGGGCGATATGTGGGTGCTTGACGCAAGCGACACGACGGCGGACGTGGAGGCGGACGCGGTGATCGCTGTCCAGGACTGCGACCCGGCGAAGGCTTTCTCGGCACCGCCGGGGCCGGATGCGTGGGTGGTGGTCAACCGGGTTCCAGTGAGAGTTTCGTTGCCAGCGGACTCGGTGCACCTCGTAATTGAGGACTTGGGATTGCGGGTATACGAGGCCATGACCACAGGTATACCGCCAGCGGCGCAGTATCCGGCATTTGCGGAGGCGCTGTCAGGGTTGTGGCAGGCCATTTGGAAAGGGGATCGAGGGTTCCAGGCTAAGGTGTTGGCCCCGGACATGGAAACGACGGTCCTAGTGAAGGATGCAATAGCGCACGGCCCTGGCGTCGGCAAGTCTGCGGACGGATTTGTCTTCGACGATGAGGCCCTCGACGACAACGAGGACGGAGGATTCGTGCTCGACGACTGACGCGATGGGGAGGTGATGGGCGGTGTTTGCACTGGTCTGCAAGGACGGGGCGAGCGACGTGCAGGCCCAGTGCGCCGGGGTGTTCGAGGTGCACGTGGTCACGGCGATGAGTGAATTGAAACGGCTTGCGGCGGAGGGCGAATTGGAAGGCGTCTTTGTGGATGCCCGGTTAAACGTCGCAGCGGCGATCCAGGAGCGCTTACCGGAAGTTCCGGTGTACGAGTACATGCCACCGTTTCGGCTCGCGGATGCCATGCGCTGGCATGAACAGATTCGCAAAGCGGTGCCTGAATCTCCGGCGCCGCAGACGTTTACACTGACTTCTTCTCCGTCTCCTCCACCTGAACCGAAGCCGAAATCACCAAATCCAGAAAGACCTCGCTCAGTCGAATTGCCTTTCCGGCACACGGTATCTGCGCCGGTGCGGCGTCGCACGCCAGTCATCATGCTTGACAGCCCAAAAGGCGGAGCCGGGCGTTCGACGCTCGGTGCGCACATGGCGTACTACGGGGCACTGCGGGGCAAGCGGGTCGCGGTGATTGACCTGGATACCAACGGGGACATCGCCCAGAAGTTCGGATTTGCCGACGCTCCAGATGTCAGGGGCTGGCGCGGAAATTCGGTGGAGGAGGCGGTGCGGGACGGGATGTGTCTTGTCCACGAATCCGGCCTGCACCTGTTTCCGTCAGCACAGAGCCCGGAAGTGGTGCTCCAGGACCCGGAGGACGCCCTGCACCTGTTGCAGCTTTGCCTGGAGGAAATGGATGCGGTGCTGCTCGACATGCCGCAGGGATGGACGCCGGTGCACCAGGCTGTGTTGCCGTACACGACGCAGGTGCTGTTTGTCGTCGTGCCAGCGGTGGACCAGCTCGCCCGGATTCAGGAGCACGCAGACAAGTTGGTGTTCGCGGGACTGTCCAAGGCGGATGTGTCGCCGATCCTCAACAAGAGCAAGAAGGCACGGTCAGACGAGCGGGCGATGGCGCAGTACCTGCTGCCGTTCTCCGTACGGGCCGTGGTCCCGTTCGACCCGACCATCGAAAAGCGAGGCGGGATAAACGGCAAGCGGATCGTCCGGGCCATGAAGCCGTTCTGGGACGAAGTGTTTGGATTCGTGGCACCGCGGAAGCGGCGGCGGTGGTTCGGGCTGCTTGGACGGTGAAGTGGTTGCCATGCACGGTGAGATGTGTTGGAGGGGGATGCGGATGATTCTTGGTGTGGACCTGGGTTATGGATGGGTGAAGGCGACGGATGGAGAACGCCAGGTGCGGTTTCCAGCGCTGGTTGGGGAAGCGCACGAGTTGGTGATGCAAGAGATGTTTGGGTCGCGTTCCGCAGAGTATGATGTGACCCTGGAAACGCCGTCGGGCACCCGGCGCGTGTTCGTCGGGGAGTTGGCCCGGCGGGAGAGCGCGGACGCAGCGCTTAATTTGTCTACGCGCAAGTTTGAAGACGAGGACACGTCGGCGCTGTGGCTGACGACGCTGGCGCTTTTGGCCAAGGACGGCGAGCCGCTGGACGTGGTGACGGGGTTGCCGCTGGCGCACTACGAGACGCAGCGGCGTGCATTGCGGCAACGTCTGGAGGAGACCACCGGGCGGGTGACAGTGCAGGGGCGGACGGTGGACGTACAGGTGCGAAGCGTGCGAGTGATCCCGCAGGCGATGGGCGCGATGATCGCGAGCCTCCTCGATCCGGTTACCCTGGAGCTTCGCAATTCTGCCTGGACGGAGCATGGCGGGTACCTGCTGTTGGTCGACGTCGGGACGCGGACAACGGGTTTCGTCACCTTTGAGACGCAGCCCGAACTGGCGCTGGTGAACCGCCTGTCGGACTCGGTGGACGTGGGGGTGCATGACCTGCACGTGGCACTGGCCGGGGTGTTCCGGCAACGGACAGGCGAGACACCGACCTTGTCTGATCGAATCTACGACGAACTTCTTGCCCGAGGCGAGGTGGCGTATGGCGGGCATACCGTCTCTGTGGAGCCGGAGCGCACAAGGCACATGGAACGCCTCGGCGGTCTCATCGTCCGACGGATCGTTGAACGCATGGGAGCGGAGGCGATGCGGCGGGTGCAGACCGTGTTTGTTGCGGGAGGCGGGTATGCGATTGCACTCCCGGCGCTGCAAAACGCGTTCCCACGCGTGTACGTTGTTCCCAATCCCCAGATGGCCAACGCGCAAGGGTACTGGATCTACGGCGTCACAAAGTCGGGGAGGGGATGAGCGTGGCGCTTCGGCAACAGGTGATTGTCCGCCTCGCGGACGAGACGGTGTTCGGGCATGAACTTTTGCTTGCTCATCCCCGTGAGACGCTGGGGCTGCTGGCAGACGCGGGACTGTTGACGGGCCTTGACCGGTACATCCTCGACGTGGCGGCGCAGCGGGCGAAAAACAGTGATGAACTGGTGTTCGTGAACGTCACGTCGGAGTTGTTGACCGAGCGAAGGCTTCCGTTTCCGCCCGACGAGGATTTGACGGGACTGGTCCTGGAAATCACGGAACGAAGCCGCCTCGACGCCGAGGCGGCAGCAACGTATCTGGCCCCGTTCCGGGAGCGGGGCCTGAAGGTGGCTTTGGACGATTTCGGAGACGGGTTCAACGGGATCTCCCGGTGGAGCGTTCTACGACCAGACTTCGTGAAGGTGCGTCTGACGGATGGGGTGGAGGTGTTCTTACCGATGCTTGTTCAGGTCGCGGCAGAGTTATCCGCCGAGTTGGTGGTGGAGAAGGTGGAGACCGAAGAGCAGCACGTGTACCTGAAAAAACTCGGCGTACAGTACGGCCAGGGCTTCTACTATGGTCGCCCCGTCCCGATTGAGGGGGGCGCGGCATGAGAAAAGTCGGCTTTGCGGGGTTCGGGAAGAGCTTTCTGTCGTGGAACCTGGCTGGAACGGTGGAGGGAAGCGTGATTTACGCAGATCACCGGGCGCCGTACCGAGTGTGGAACCGGACCGTACCGGTGTATGAACGGTGGGCGGACGTTGAGACTGTGAATCCAACGCTGGTGTGCGTGGACCACGAGGAATCGGATGTCGTTCCGGACGTCGTGGTGTACGGCGTCACTCCGGATTTGGGCCGTATTGAGTTGGCGCTGCAGGCACAGCGGCAGAGTACTCGGACTGTTGTTCTGGTGCTCGTGGGATATGAGGAAACGGGGGTGCCCTGGCCTTTTCCGCCTGAGTTCCGCCCTGCAATCACCGTACCGTGGGACATGCGCCAGGCAACGTCGCCGCTTGTCGGTGCGCCGCTGACCCTGCGCGACCCCGTCTGGCGGCTCCGGTTTGAGAGGCTGTGGGAGGTGATCCGGAATGTGGACGCTGTTTGATAAGGACCCGGTGCGTGGTGAGCGATTGAGGCGGTACCTGGAGCGGCAGGGAATTACGGCGCAGCTTGTGGCGCGCGAGGAGGACATCTCTGCCGACGGTTGCGGTGCCACGGTGGCGGTGTTCATGGAGGGCTGGGACGAGGCGACGGTACGGCGTGTGAAGGACAGCTTTGGCGTAGCGGCGCTGCTTTGCACGCCTGATACTGTACCGTCTGAGCGGTACACCGAACTGTTGCGAGCCGGGTATGACGACGTCATCCCGTACCCGCCCTCTCCGGAGTATGTCCGGCGGTGGGAACGCGAGCCCGAGACCGACGGCAAGGTGACGCTCGAATCCCTCGTTGCGGGTCCCAAAAAGTCTTCCTACACTGACCTGCGCGACACGCGGCCGTTTGCCACCACGTCACTGACCCGCCAAGCCAAGGTCATCTGTGTGGCCGGGGTCAAAGGCGGCGTGGGCAAGACGACGCTGTCGGTGCTCATGGCAAACGCGCTGATGGCCAAAGGCCGTCGCGTGGTGCTCGTGGAATTGGACCCGAACGGCAACCTGGCGGGGTTGCTCAAGGTGGAGCGCGTGGTGACATCCGACCGATTTGAGACCCTGCCCGACACCCTGGCTGACCCGGAGTTGGAGCAGAACATGATGCGTACGGAAGGCGGCTGGTGGCTGATTCCCAAGGGAGAACGTCCGCTGGGACTGAGTCGGGACGGAGCTGGGCGGCTGATTCACCTGACCGGGCAGTACGCCGATTACGTTGTGCTCGACACGCACGCTTCGCGACTGGTCTCCACGCTTGTTGCTCTGCACGAGGCGGACGTAGTGATGGGAGTCACGACAACCGACCGCACCACGTGGACGGACCTGCGGCCGTTCCTGCAGGGGACGGACAAGCCCGCGTATCTGGTCATGAACCGGGTTCGGGAGCGGCCGCGGCGCGCAGAAGAGATTGCGAGGTTTTTGGAGCGCGAAACCGGGTACCGGGTACTGGGCGTCGTGCACGAGGACAAGACGTTGTACGAGCGCGTGCAGCAGGGCCTGACGCCAATGGGTTCGCGCAAGACGGGCGATGCGGTGCGGGCGCTGCTGCGCGCGGCAGGTGTGACGGATACGGCGTCGGACGCTCCGGAGAACTTCGAGAAGAAGGGACGGTGGAGACTGTGAAACGAAGCACGTTTCTCTTGATGGGTGTGGGGCTTGCCGTGGTAGCGGGAGGACTCTTTGCCTTTGGCTACAAAATGGCCACCGACACGGTGCCGGTGGTGACAGCAAAATCGTTCATCCCGGCGGATACGCCGGTGCAGGCTGGGGACTTGACGACGGCGCAAGTCCCCAAGTCGTTTGCGCGGCAAATGGGTGCACTGACCCGTGCCGGTGACGTGACAGGACACTACTTGTCGGTGTCCGTGGTGCCGGGCGAGCCGATTATGAAGGGGATGCTGGCTACCACCGACGATCTTCAGGCGCTGGCGTCCCAGTACGCGACGGAACACCACACGGACGGGGTGCTGGTGGACTATCCCGCGAACTCGGCACTGGCGAGCGCCGCGCAGCCGGGGCAGGACGTGGCGCTGGTGGTGACGCCGCAGGGCCAGAATGCCGTGCCGAAGCTGTACCCGGTGCATGTGCTCGCCGTGTCGGCGCCGCAGACACAGCAAAGCAGTCCCCTGAGTTTGAACAACAACAACTCGGGCAAGACACTGTTTCTGTTCGTGCCCAGCGACGAGTACGCGGCGATTGCGCCCGCGTTGACGGCGGGGCAGGCGCACGTGGTGTTCTTGTCGGCAGGGCAGACAGCAGCGACGAATCCCGTGGCAACGCAGACCAATCCAGCAACGGGTATCAATTCGACGGTTCCGCAGACCAATCCGGCAGCTTCCAAATAATCCTCCCGTGAGAGACGAGCCGCGCATCGTTGTGGTGCGCGGCTTTTGTTTTGCCGTGCAGTTCGCCTTCGAGTGAAAGGAGGCGTGGCCATGCACTTGGCAGAGATTGAAAAGGCTCAACGAGAGATGGAACAGGTGTTGCGGGGCGAGCCTGAACTGGAACGGCTCGCGCGGGAAGCCGAACCGCATTACCAGCGCCTGCTCGAAGAAATTCGTCGCCGCAACGAGTGGTGGCGGGAGCTTCCGCCAAGGAAGTCGGCGTATGCGTACCTGGGCCGGATCGCGGGCGAGATTGACGTGCCGCATGCCTATCGGGAGTACGTCATCACCACCGTGCTCAATGACATGTACTCCTATGGCAAGATCCAGCGGCTCATCGACGACCCGCTTGTGTCGGACATCCAAATTTACGGGGGATTTGCGACGTTCTATATCCGGGCGGGCAAGCGGTACGAATCGACGGAGGCCCGCATGTCGAATGAGGAGTTGTACGCCTTCGTTCAGAAGAAGTTGTCCGGGACCAATTACCACTTCGATTTGTCCAAGCCCTCTTGTGACGCGATTCTCCCGGACGGATACCGGATGCACGTGGTGGGAGGCCCCGCGGGGTGGACAGTACCGGACGAGGACGGGCGGCGTCTGGAGCATGACTGTCTCATCGTGACAATCCGCAAGCCGCTGCGGAACTTCACTCTTCAGGAGTTGTGGCAGCTGCGCACGTTTGATGAGACGATTCTCTGCTTCTTCGAGTGGATGCAGCGCCTGGCGCGGCCGTTTGTCATCGTGGGCGGCACAGGTTCATCGAAATCGACGCTCATGGCGGCGCTTTTGGGCAAGGTTCCGCCTGACCGAGTCTCCGGGATTATCGAGGAGATGCCCGAGCTTCAGCCTCTATGCGAACGGGCGGCGCGACTCTATGAACGTCCGGCGAACGCGGAGGGCAACGGCGCGGTACGGATGGCGGAGCAGGTGGTCAACACGCTTCGGATGCAGTTTGACAACGTGTACGTCGGTGAGGTGCGCACGTCCCCGGTGGCGTGGGAGTTCTTGCAGGCGGCCTCGACCGTCACTTACCAGACCGGCACGACCTTGCATGTGCGCGGGATGCCGGACACCGCGGCGGCGATTCGCAGACTTGCGGCGCTCATCTCCAGCCACGAAAGTAGGCCGGGGGCGTCCATGATCGGGGATCTCATTACGATGGGCGTCAAACACATCATCGGGATGATGTCGGTGCCGGAGAAAGGCGGCAAGCGGGTGGTGGAAATCAGCGAGCTTCTGCCCTACGAGCCGCGGGAGCGCCGGATTCCCTACGTGGTGATTGCGAAGTGGGACCCGGCCACGGACACCTGGCGTTTCAACGGAATCACAAACGGCATGCTCGATGAGGCAAGCATTTTGGGTTACACCATTTCGAGTCTGCCCGTTCAGGAGCACCCGGATGTCCGGTACGTGTATCTGTGACGGCGAAGACAACGAGAGGAGCAAACCGGCATGATTGCGCAATTGATCGGGCTTTTGGCGGGGTTGGCGCTGCTGTGTCTGTTCATCGAGAGCGACCTGCGCCGGGCACACCGTGAGTCGCTGTGGCTCGCGTCGTTGCGCGAGCGGTACCATCCGGTCAAGACTCGTCTTCCTGCGCTTGACCGGCTTGCGTATGAGATGAAGGAGGGCGGGGTGAAGACAACCCCGCTCATTCTCGTTTCCGCGGCCGGGTTCGTTGTGGCATCGGTGCTGTTGTCGCTGGCGGAGGAATCAGTCCTATTCGGCGTGTTGGTGAGTCTCGCCGGGACCATCGGCGGGGCGGTGGGGTGGATTCGCTACCGGTATCGGAGGCGTAAGCGGGCGTTCTTTGACGCGCTCTTGCGTGAGGCGATGCCGATAGCCATCACAACCCTTCGGGCCACGAACCGCCTGGAGGCGGCGTTTGAGGACGTGGCGTCCATCGCGCGGGACAAGCGGGTCAAGTCCGAGTTCGAGGCCCTGGCCAAGACGTGGCGCGGACTGCACGTCACGCCGGAGCAGGCGCTGGGGCTGGCGGCGGCCCGCTGGGAGATCGACGAGATGGTGCAGCTTGCGAGGGCGACGGAGGAAGCGGTCAAGTACCACGCGAACCTGGCTGAGTTGTGGTTGAAGTACCGGGAGCAGATCGAGCGGGACGAGGACAAGCGGAGAAAGCTCCGGGCCAAGACGTTGGCCGGGCGTCGCAACGGACTCATTTACTCGGGGATCGTGGTGGCGATGTTTGGCTTGGCGTATCCGCGTGCACACCCGTACATGACCCCGATTGCAAACACGGGATTCTGGGTGGTGCTGCTCATTCTTCTGGCCTGCACGTGGGCGATCTGGAGGGCCGGGGAAGTGATCGAGGTTTGATTGCAGCAAGTGAATGGGTTAACCCAGGACCGAGAACGATGCGTCTTACCCGGCACTACACCGTGACCATTCACGACGGGGTGGCAGTGCTGCATCATGCGCCGCACCCCTTATGGCCTTGGTACTGGATGGACGCAGAACGGTACTTCAGAGAACGTGAGAAGGCATACCGGAGGTTGGCGGAAAGCGGACGACCGGACATTCGTGAGGTACGCGGTTACAGCCTGTGGATCGATTACGCGCGGGACGGGTTTGAGCAGCACACGGAACCGGTGCGGTTTTGGCGCGACCAGATGGGTCTGATTTCGGTTTGGCTGTTCAACGTGTACAACTGGCGGGCGAGCCGGGCGGGGAAGCTCGCGAGGTTGTTGGCGAAGGACGAGGTGAATGTTGGGACGATGGATTGGGCCACGTTCGTCCGAAAGTATGGAGCATAGGTTTCGGATAACATGGAAATTATGGAACAGGGCATAAGCCGCCTTCATCCTAAAGCCCGTTGACTTACCCCGAGCGGTGGTATGCCCTGCCCTGCATCCCTCCTTCGAGTGAAGGAGGGGTTTTTCCATGTCTGAAGCACCGCAGACATTACCAGATGAAATCAGATTTAACCCAGAGACCGTGTTTGACACGGTTTGGTCTTGGATAAACGAACGCAATTACGTGTACGATTCGTGGACTGTGGTGTGCCGGGTCGTATATCACCGTTTCCAAAAGGAACCATATAAAGAGTTTGTTGTGGAACTGATGCCTGATGACGGGCCAGGACATTCCGAGCGCTTTCGCATGATTGTAACTCGGCGCAGGCTGGAGAATCCGCCGCATTCAAGACGCATGGATGAAATGGAAATGCTGGCCTATGCATGGATGGTATGCCTGTATGTGCAGGAAGCAGCGGCGCAACGCCCGTATCATCAGCCGCGCGTGGAGTTAATCTGTCGAGTCAATCCTCTTTCGGAGGTCAAGGCGGAGGTATGTCTTGCCCCTTTCGGAATCTCGGATGAATTCAAATTCGTATTTTGAGTAGTATGACACCTGGCGTTGATGTTGTTCATCATCGTTCCAGCGCTGCTCACCTTCAACGAAGTCGACGCCTTGCATTTGCGCATATCGAAGGATGCCGCGCATAAGGCCGAAACCTTTGCTAATGTGGCTGGCTGGCACGTCAATGATTACGATGTATAGTCTCCCTTTGCACCGATCTTCTTTGTTATAACGAAGGTCGGCACGTATCCATGACGGATTGTAATCGAACCGTGGTGAACAAAACTCAATATAAACATAATTCCCGGAAGGTCTCGCCTTTACGTAGAACGGAATGCCTTCTTTATCGAATCCGACATGCAAGACAGAGTTTCTAGGCTGGTCGATGTGTTGCAGAAACAATTCCCAATCCGGAGAACCCGGTGAAAGGGCAACTCTGTCGGGCGAGACGATAAGTGGATTGTTAGGCGTGTCACCGGCGCCAGTAGCCGTGAGTGTTCGATTTCGACGAAAGAGTCTACGCATCATAAGAACTGATTTTGCGTTTGGTTCAGTGTTTCCTGCTATCAAATAACGACTGGGGTGAATCCTTGATGAGGTTAATATTGGAACAATACGAATTTGACGTTGGCAACCTGTTTCAAAATCTAGATATGTGGCTTCAGCGTCATCATAAGGCAATGGACTGCGAAGTGGTGCCACAATGGGAGCGTTCATCCATCGGTGTGGAGTGCAAAGTAGAACTTCGTACCAGATCCTCGTGTGAGATCATCTGTATCGCAAGCCTGAGCGGCCGTGGCCGAGGAAATTTTGATTTCCCGTATCTTCGTCCCAAAAGGCATGGCGCCGAAACCCTCGCATATGCGTTGATTGTTGCAGCCTACCTGGAAGAGAAGGGACTTCGCGTACGGCTTAGGCCCACAGTAGATGCTCTTGCGAAGTTGCAATCGTTCATCCTCCTGCCAGAGAGTCAGATCGCGATGGACTGAGGTTTTCGAGAATGTATGGAGGATATCGGTTAGGTTCGGTGCCCTGCACCCCTCCTTCCAGCGAAGGAGGGATTTTTTATGCCCGTGTCTTGCGCAGTCTGTGCCAAGCATCTCACTAATCCGGTCTCTGTCCAGCGCGGCACTGGGCCGGTGTGCGCCCGGCACGTCAACGAGTTCATCGCCCTTATCTCCACCGAGCGCGCTCAAAACGCGCGTGAGTCTTGGGCGCAGACCAGGCGGCGTGTGACGGTCAATGGCCAAGAGGTCGAGCACACCGTGATGCTAGGTGTGGGTGAAATGGCCATTGCCAACGCCAAGGCGCGGTATCTGGCGCGCATCCGTCGCGTAAGAGAGGTGCCTGTAAGCGCAGGTTTGGTGCCGTCCGAATACTCCGCGACCCGTCATCGAAACGAAGACATCCTGTTCGAGCGGTTTGGCAGCGGCGCAGCGCTAGTTCACTCCGGCTCAGAACGCGATTACGTCATCACCACAGACCGGACGGGCACTCATGCCGAGCATTGCTCCTGCCCCGATCACTGGTTTCGTTCCCGTCCCTGTCGGCACATGCAGGCATATGAGCTGCTGGCTGCCCGCCAGCGTGAAGACGCACTGTCGTCCGCTGAACAGCGCACCGCGGAATCGGAACTTCGTAGTGATAACCGCATCACGTCTGTGCCAACCATAATCGGTTCGGTTGTGGACCGCGAAGCCGCGTGGGAGAACGAGCGCGACCGGAATCTGTACGTTTGGCAGGAGCGTCATACCCACGATGGGGTGTTCGTCAGCGAGAGCGACGAGGCGTGGACTGCCCTGCGCGATGCCGTCGCCCGTGATGGCGGCCTAGGAGACTACGAAACAGAAGATGTGCTCGACGGCGTGAATACCACGTTCGGAATTGAACTCGAAGTGGAGGGTGTGCGTGGCGATGATGTTGCGTTCGCCCTGCACCGGGCAGGGTTGTCCGACCGATTGGCGATGGGAAGCTACACGACCAGATTTACGCCTGGGACCTGGGGAGTCCGAAGCGACGCCAGCCTGGTAGGAGGCTGCGAAATCGTGTCCCCCGTGCTCCGGGATACGCCGGAGACGTGGCAGGCGATAGCGGAGGTCACGAGGATCTTGCAGGAACAGGGTGCACGGACGAGTCAGCGCACAGGATTCCATATCCACATGGCTCACGACATTCTCGACGACCGGGGTTACCGTTGGCAACGGCTCGGCCGGTACATGGTGGGTTATTCCCGCGAGTATCTTCAGATGGGGGCGACGAGAAGCCGTCTGACGCGGCCTGAAATGCCCAATCAGCATCGCGGTACACACTATACTCAACCTCTTCGGAAGACCCATGTGGTGAAGCTCCGGAAAAGCGATACCGCACTGGAGGCGTCCAGGAAGATCATCGGCTACATCGATCACAACTCACGCTACAAGATGGTCAATACCGCGAAGTTCGTGGAGCATGGCGTTCCGACGGTGGAGTTCCGGTATCCGAACGGCACGGTCGATCCGGTCGTGATCCAGCGCCAGGTGCAGCTTGCCAACGCCACCTTGATGCAATCCGCATACCTGCGCAAGGACAAGCCCGGCGCCGACCGCCTGCCGCGACTCTTCAGCAGCGACCGAGGTGTCGAACTGGAGCAACTGCATGCGCAGAGCCCAGAGTCCCGGTTCCGGTTGTATCTGGACACGTTCGGCAGCGACCGTCTGCGCAGGATTGCAGCGGGGTTGTGGGTTCGCGGGGCCGTACCCGCATTTCTTCTGAATGTATGAGATTCGTTGACAGGATTGGAAGGACAGAGTATACTTCCTCAAAAGGTATTTAGAGGAAGCAAAAATCAACTTTGGAAGGCGAGGAGATGAGAAACGGAGGTGGAAAGGGACGTCCAATGCGGTACTTTGCGTACGGAAGCTGCATGAACTGGAACGATTTCGCGAGGACGTGTCCAACGGCGAGGCTCTTGTCTGAGCGCGCGGAGCTTCGCGGATACAGACTCGTGTTCAACGGCCGGTCGATGGCGCGCGGCGGCGGGGTAGCGAACATCCAGCGTGCGCAAGGGCACGTGGTGCACGGAGTGCTGTGGGACGTCCAAGACCCGCGCGAGATCGTGGCGCTCGACAGGCGGGAGGGAGTCCCGTACGTATACCGTCGAAGACGGGCAAAAGTGTACGTGAGAGAGACGCCGATGTGGGTGTGGACGTATGAGTTGGTCAACCCGCTGCCGGTCGAAGTGCCTCCGTCGGAGGAGTACGCCGGACTGATTGTGGATTCAATCCAGGACTCTGTGTACCGGAAACGGGTGTTGGCGCATGTGCGTTCGTTGTGGGAAGGCGGAGAAGGAAACAGGGAAAGGGTGATGATGCATGGCTGAACCGGTGTACGAGATCACGGAGCGGGTGTACGACGGTACGTTTGATACGCTCTGGCGGCCGAAGTTCTTCACACCGCTGGAGGAAGGAAAGGCGACGAAGGAGTTCATCGTGAAATACCTCGACCGCGAGGCGGCTGAGACACACTGTCTCGCCGGGATTCTGACGTACGTGATGGACTACCCGTACTTCGATACGGACGATGAAATCACGAAGACCTTGATGCGCTTGGAGATTGTCAAGCCCCTGCACCATGCGCTGACCATGCAAGGCGTCCGGTCACGGATTGTATACGGCTCGGTGACGCTGCTTGACAACACCCAGGCCCCGCCGTATGCCGACCCGGAGGAAGCGGCGGAGTACGAGGATATGGAGTGGAGCGACGAAGAGCCGGTCGAATGGAACCTGTTCAACGACCGAACTCTCATCCAGTCGCTGATTCGCAACGAGGCACTGACCGTCATGGAGCGCGCTGACGTGTTCGTGCTTCGCGGAGATGCGGCGTTGCGCAAGGCGAAACAGGGCCACTGCGGGAGCTGCCGGTATCTCGTGCGCGACCGTGAGGACGACCCGGACGGGGGCCTTTGCACGGCGTACTACCAGCGGACAGCGGACGACGCGCCGATTGGGGCGTGCTGCACGGATTTCTACCCACGGCTGAAGCGGGAGAAATCGCCCGCGGACCGGTATGTGCTGATTGAGTCGGACATGATCTACATCCCGCCGTACACTGCGCAGGCGCTGTTTGAGGTGGACGGCACAGAAACCGAGTGGTTGAAGGAACTGCGGAAGGAAATCACAAAACGCGGTGTGGAGACAGATTGAGGAGGAATGCCGGATGAAGTCGACGGGCGTGGTACGTAGATTAGATCAGCTGGGCCGTGTTGTGTTACCTATTGAATTGCGGAGAACGCTCAACATCCAAGAGAAGGACGGTTTGGAGATATTCACCGAAGGGGACCGCATCATCCTGCGGAAGTACGAACCGGGGTGCATTTTCTACAATGAGGCGGAAGACGTCCGGGAGTTTCGTGGGAAGATGGTGTGTGAGAAGTGCCGGGAGGAGTTGATGGCGACGGTTCATGTGGCAGTGTAGTGACGACGTAGCCCGCCGAGTGGCGGGCTGTTGTTACGGTCGACTACGGATGAAAGAACGATACAGACATAGCTGAGCTTCCGTAGTGGAATGATGGCATGCTACTCAGCCTCTGATGCAGGTTGGCTGATGGAGGCATAATTCCGGTCGTCTACGACCGGTCGGCGATTTGAAAGGCGTATCCAGGTTATGGTCATGTTTGGGAACCGGAGAAATCGAGAGAAAATTAATGAAATACACAAGAAATCAACATAATACTGTCAAATTCGAGACAGATTTGACAGTTATGCTCTTTGCATTCTCGTGTAATGGAACTTATGTTCTGTTTAGAGACACGTGCAGCAGTTTTGTAGATTTAGTGTCGTACTCACGGGAGAATAACAAGGCTTCCTTGAGATAGGGAATAATCCTTCTGCATCAACAGTTCTATTAATATGGCATCTTTGCTTTAGCTCAACCTCCAATGAAAGGAGGTGAGATCATGGGAAGCGCTCGGACCGAAATCGTTCAAGCAATTACGTTTGACCTTGATGCTCCGCAGGAGGTTTCAAAGAAGTTGGATGCTGCTGAGCAGGCCGTGAAGCAATGGCTTCAGTCGTGCTCAAAGGAAGAAGTGCAAAAACTCATGGAACTGAACAAGTAACTGCGTCAAGGCGAGCCGGATACCTGGGTGCGGGTACCAGCTCGCCTTGGTCCAGCTAAATGCCGACTTCGGACCTCATGGTGCAGCTAGTGTAAGCTAAAGGAAGTGTTTTCATGTTACACAGTAGAAAACATAACGATGTGGTGTTGGTAAGCATGCCGATGGGTCCAATTTGGACACCATCCATTGCGTTAGGTCTTCTCAGTTCGTGCCTAAAGGAACAAGGTATCATTCCAACAACCAAGTATTTCAATCTTAAGTTCGCAGGTCTGATAGGTGTAGAATTTTACACAAAACTTACTAAACATTCTACAGTGGATTTGGTTGGAGACTGGCTCTTTAGCAGCGGGCTTTCAGTGGAAGAGCCCACACACGTTGCGCAATACGTGGATGACATACTGCGAGGAAAAGTGCTTTCTCCATTAGAAGCTCATTTTACAAACAAACCTTATCCTGAAGAATACATCACCGACATTTTGGAACTGAGGAAACAGATTCCTGACTTTTTGACGCAGTGTTTACAAGAGATTATCGATATCGAACCGAAGATTATTGGATTTACTAGCGTCTTTGAGCAGCATGTGGCTTCCCTTGTACTGGCAAAGATGATTAAGGCCGAACTTTCGGACTGTCTCATTGTGTTTGGTGGAGCGAATTGCGAAGGAGAAATGGGGCAGGAACTCATCAGGCAGTTCCCGTTTGTGGATGTTGTTGTTTCTGGGGAAGGGGAAATTGTGTTCCCTCATTTAGTGAAACAATTTCTGTCTGAGGGTACACTGTCTGTGTATAACAATATGTACGTACAGTCGAAGCCCGGGTTGGTTAACACTGCATTGAAAGAACCACCACGGGTGGGTTTAGATAAGCTTCCATTCTGCGACTATGACGACTTTTTTGACCAGGTGAAAGAATATAATGTGGATCCGGCGGTAGTTACCTCGATACCATTTGAAACTTCTCGCGGATGTTGGTGGGGAGAAAAACATCACTGTACGTTTTGTGGGTTAAATGGGCTTACGATGTCTTTTCGCAGTAAGGCGGCTGAGCGAGCCCTTCAGGAATTAACATATCTTGTTGAACGATATCCGGATCTTTCAATTTCTGTAGTTGATAATATTCTTGATTACAGGTATTTCGATACATTCTTGCCCGCCCTGGCATCACGACAACTGAATGTTAACCTATTCTATGAAGTAAAGGCTAACCTCAAAAAGGAACAATTGCTTCTGTTGAGGGAGGCCGGTGTGCGGGATATCCAGCCCGGCATCGAAAGTTTAAGCTCTCACGTTCTAAAATTGATGAGAAAGGGTGTCACAGGCATTCAGAATGTCCAACTACTGAAGTGGTGCAAAGAACTAGGCATTAGCGTCGGATGGAATATTCTCTGGGGATTCCCCGGAGAAACAGCTGAAGACTATTCGGAATTTGCGCAAGCGATGCCGCTATTGTTTCATCTTGATCCCCCAGCAGTAGCAACCCACATTAGATTAGATCGGTTCAGTCCGTACTTTAATGAAGCGGACAAAATAGGGTTTGTACAACTGCATCCGTATCGCGCTTCGCAATTGATATATCATGGTTTAGACGAGCAGGCCATTTACAATCTGTCGTATTATTTTCGTATTGAACCCGACTTTGTCAAGACAGATGGGATGGCTTTTAAGAGAGAAATGAGAGACTTGCAATTCAGATAAAAACCGTCTCACGCTGCGTTTTGTTGCATTTTCCAATTTCTGAATTCCAACGGCGAGCGATAACCTAGTGCGGAATGTGGTCGGTCCGTGTTGTAAAAGTGAATGTACGACTCAATCGCCGCTTTCGCCTCGGCAAAGCTGCTGTATTCCTGCAGCCAGACCTCCTCCTCCTTCAGCGACCGGAAGAATCGCTCGATGTATCCGTCAGCATCAGGGTTGTTGTACCCCGTCCGCTCGTGGTTGATTTGGCAGGCCTTCATCGCTTCGATGAACCGTCGACTCGTCATCTGGCAGCCATTGTCCGTTCGTAATGTCAAACCGGCACCTTGAACGCCATTCGGGAAGCGATAGTTCAGCGCCATATCCACAGCCTTCAGCAGGTCCTCCGTACGGCAGAACCGGGAAAACGAGTACCCCACAATCTCCCGGTCATAAGCGTCAATCACGGCAAACAGATATCCCCATCCGTCTTTCCCACACCACACCTTCGTCATGTCGCACTGGAAATGCTCGTTGGACCTGGTGACCGGTATCTTCCCTCGCCGTTTCGCTCGTGAAGCGCCCTTCCTCGGAGATTTCACCAGCAGCCCCATTTCCTTCATCAGCCGATACACCCGCTTATGGTTCACCCGCAGGTTGTATCGGCGACGCAGCATGACTTGGATTCGCCGGTATCCGTACGTGGGGAATTCTTCGCACAGTTTCCGAATCCACTGTTTGACCAGAGCGTCCTTGTCCACAGGAGGCCGGTTCGGCTTTGGCACAGGCGGCTTCAGCAAGCTGTAACAGTACGTCCGGTTCAGCCCTAACGCTTTTGCAATCACTGGGACCGGAAACCCTTCTTTGGCGAGCTGACAGACCAAAGAACGGCTATTTACTTCCGGCCCCAATTCGATTTTTTTCGCAACACATCCACCTGCATCGTAAGTTCACCGATCTTAGCCCGAGCCTCCTGCAACTCCTTCTCCAGCTCCTGCTCCCTCGTAGAGGGTCCGGACTGAAGTCCAGCCCGTCCACCAGCCAGGAACGCTTCACGCCACCTGTAATACAGACTCTGGGCCACGCCATGCCGCCGACATACCTCGCTGATGTTCGCACCGGGCATCATGCCCTCGAGCACGACGTTCATCTTTTCGTCCACTGTCCACTTACGTCCCGGCATCACAAACACCTCTGCTTCATCTTAACCCATCCCTTCTGTCTGGGTTGACTCTGGGGCAAGTATATTTTCAGTTTGAACATCCTGCCCTTGTTGATACAGCAACTTATACTAGACCTGTGGCGAACCAATTCAAGCGATGGCGTCGTCTGCACAGGGCCAGTGCTCTTTTTTACGTTGACAAAGAACCTTATCTAATGATCTGGGATTTTAGACCGGATTTTAGTACTGCACCGTTAACTGTTTTGGATGGTCTTGAACGTTTGGTATACCTAGCTTGTGATGGAATTCAATCTCCCTCCACCTTAGTTTCCATTTTGGATAACAAATACGAATTGAGTGAAATCCAAAATACACTTAAACGATTGGTTCAACAAGGACTGGTTTATCAGGAGAAGGACTTATACGTAAGTCTGGCTGTACGATATGGTGATTACGTACCCCCCTCCAATGTCCTTAGAAGAATCGATCTGTATCTTCGTCGATCCGGATTGAAGATAAGTTGATGGAGGTGTCGGCAATGCCAAATAAGATTGAATTATTTGCGGACTGGTCTGGCTTTTTGGCGGATTTTTGGGAAAAGAAGCCGGCCGTACTGAAGGGATGGCTGAAGGAACCAATTGTTTCGCCGGACGATTTGTTCGAGGCAATGATATGTGCTGCCCATGATTGGTTAGATACAGGGAATCGCACGTTCAGCATGTGGATAAACAATCAACTCGTAAACGAGTATTCAAAATTTTTGCCTTCCGAATCGGACAAGACGTTAGCGTCCTACTTAGATCGCATTACTGGAATACCGGTGAGCAGAGAATTTACCTATGCACAGAACAACATGCAGGTCCATTCCGAGAAAATTTGGTATCGAGCTCGAAGTTTTATACACGGGCTTATTTCGAGGATCGGCATTCCCACCGATGAAGTTGATGTTGACACTTTTATAGGTAGGTACACTTTTACACCACGGGGAATCCATACCGACCAAGCTAGCACGTTCATGCATGTAATTGAGGGCACTAAGAGAATGCTCGTATGGCCGCCCGACTTTTTTAATGACAAGAATGTGAAGATAGTGGGGACCCATTTAAGAAAGACGATTGTGGACTTTGATTATCGAGATGTTGCGAACGAGGCGACTGTCCTTGAAGGTAATACGGGGGACATACTTTATTGGCCATCGAGCTACTGGCATATCAGTACTTCTGATAATCCACAAAACACTACGGCGATACTAAATGTTGGAGTATTCTTTGGGGAAAAGCAGAAGTCTTTACTATTTGATGTTACGAACCAAGTGTTAAACAGGGTTCTACGAGATTTCCATCTAACCAAGGTGTATCCTTTGACTCACGCATACGAAACACCCGAATCTGAACTAAAATCCTTAACTATTTTTCGAGGAATAATGAATAGTCAATATATTGAACAAATATTTAAAGAAGAATTTCTAAAACGCTGCTCAAACTATGGGTTTAGAAAGCATCCAAGGATGCGTCCTATTGACGATATCAGTAGCGATCAATGTATTACGAAGGAAGAACTTAGTATTGTGCTTTGGGATTTGAATGGCAAGGAGGTAACAATATTTGCTAATGGATATTCATTCGTTGTTGAGGAGCCGCAATTGATACCGATACTGGAGTATCTGAATGGAGGAGGCACAACTACTGTGTCGTCACTTGCCCGCATGTTTTCGCTGGATGAATCACTCGTTAAGCAGTTGTTAAGACAACTTTACGCTGCACGAGCTATCGAATTTGTAGGCACGTTTGCTTCGTTGTCGAATCGGGGGTGAATTATGGTATGAAAACGATAGAACGTCAGATAACTCCGTCTGTAGCTATAGAAATAGCTTCAAGCGAGACGAGTATGTTAGGACTTAACGCTCAGATTCAGATGTTTGGAGATACTATCAGAACCTACAGGTGTTTTCTGTACAACGATGATGGGGAACTTCTAAGTGTGGGTAACGGCAAGGGATTAGGAGACCAGTCATTGGCGAGCGCAATGTTCGAATCAATTGAGCACTTGTTCTGTACTTATCCACCAGATACTGACATCTTATACGTTCCAATTCATATAGTTTGCTCTCAGGATCTACTAGCTAGCGAGGTCGTTTTCGAGATACTGCTACAAAAATACCCAGATTCTATTATTCCATGTCGTCGATATCAGAGTGTATTCGGTAGCGAGCAAATTGCTTACCCTGTGTTTCTTGCGACACCATCATATGTTAATCAGCCCTTCCTGGAGGATTCATTTGACTACGCCATTGTTTCCAAATATGCAACCAATAACGGAACCGCGATTGGTGTAAATCGCACGGAAGCATTGATTCATAGCATTTCTGAGTTAATTGAACGCGATGCGTTGTCGTGTTTCCTTCTGAGCACTTTTGTGTCTCGACAACCATTACCTGTAAGGTTGATTGATAAAGCTACGCTTCCGCCGAACTTACTACAACTGATAGATCAAGCAGAATCCGTGATGGGCATTGAGATTACATTGATAGATATTTGTACGGACTTTCAAGTGCCTGCGATACTGGCCGTAGCAGCTAGTGACGTTGTTCCAGTA
Organism: Alicyclobacillus macrosporangiidus CPP55; assembly: GCF_000702485.1. GTDB lineage: Bacteria > Bacillota > Bacilli > Alicyclobacillales > Alicyclobacillaceae > Alicyclobacillus_H > Alicyclobacillus_H macrosporangiidus_B. The sequence goes on from NZ_JNIL01000001.1 coordinate 4,043,864, forward strand.
CCGTACGTTGGCTCGGGTGCATCACTATCAAAAAGCTATGCTTGCGAAAGGGCAATACTGGAAACCATACAGATGTTCCATCTATATAGTGATGGCATGATTGAAGAGGATATTCGGGTGCTTAACCTGTTCGATCAGTTGCCAAGATATCAGGCTTGTGTCCGTTTGGATTTTGCCGACGTTGCTAAGGAGTCCGTTTCTTATGAGAACCTTCCGACGTATAATGTCCAAGATTACAGTTTGCATGAATATCTTTCTATTTTGGTACAAAGAATTCATATTAAAGGTTATAAAGCGTACTACGTTCCTTACTTTACTTCGGACTTAGGTACAACATGCCTTCACAGCGTGATACCTGGTCTAGAAAGATTCCATCTTGTACGAAGTGGCGTACCAGCTTTGCCATCACGACGGGGAAGGAAATTGCTTACTTAGGGTCTGCTGAACAGTTGAAAAGCCCAGTGGCAACAAGGATTATTAGCCTTTCGTGACGAAATCTCATGCACGGATTTTCGCTGAAATCCGTCAAAATCCTTGCACCTGAGGGACTGCCAGTGTATCGACCGACCCAACGACAGATGCTGCTTCCAGATGAGTTCTTCCTGCCCTTTGGTGGGAAGTTGAACAAGGAAAACCGCTGGGTGAAGCTCGCTCAGATGATTCCGTGGTGGAAAGTCGAAGAGCACTACGGCGAGCGCTTCAAGTCCTGGACGAAGGGACAACAAGCGTACTCTGTCCGTGTAGCACTTGGTGCACTCATCATTCAGGAACGTCTGGGTCTGAGCGACCGCGAAACGGTCCGCCAGATCACGGAGAACCCGTATCTGCAATACTTCATCGGGCTGCCGCGTTTCCAGGAGGAGCCACCGTTTCATCCGTCGTTGATGACGCATTTTCGGAAGCGGCTGGGTCCGGACGTGTTGAGTCAGGTCAATGAATGGATCGTGATGGAGCAGGCCGAACGCGATAATGATTCGGATGACCGAGATGATGCCGGTCCAGGGCAACCGGGTGTGAATACCTCTTCCCAGCCCAGGACAAAGACGCAGACAACCGCAAACCAAGGTAAGCTCCTGCTGGATGCCACATGCGCGCCGGCGGACATCTCCTACCCGACCGACCTGTCCCTTCTGAACGAGGCTCGTGAGAAATTGGAGAAGATGATTGACGTTCTGCATGCGGTACGTGAGCGTGGTAAGCGCAAACCGCGCACCTATCGGGAGAAGGCGCGCAGAGCGTACCTGGCAGTGGCAAAGCAGCGTCGCGTGAGCCCGCGTGCATTGCGCAAGGCAATTGGAAAGCAGCTGCGGTGGTCGCACGGGACCTGCGCATCATCGGTAAATTGAAGGAGGAAGTTGGGCTGGGCGCTCTGAGCGCTCGGCAGTACCGTCAGCTGTTGGTCATCCAGGAACTGTATCGTCAACAGGAAGAGATGTACCGCAGGAAGACCCGACGCATCGAGGACCGAATCGTCAGCATTTCGCAACCTCATGTGCGTCCCATTGTTCGTGGCAAGGTACGCGCCAACGTGGAGTTTGGTGCGAAGGTGGCAATCAGTGTGGTGAACGGGTACGCAAGGCTGGAGCGGTTGGACTGGGACAGCTTTCACGAAGGCAATACCCTGCAGGCGGCAGTGGAGGCCTACCGGGAGCGGTATGGCCATTATCCGGAAGCCGTGCTGGCCGACAGGGCCTACCGGAGTCGGGAAAATCTGCGTTACTGCAAAGAGCGTGGCATTCGCCTGAGTGGACCTCCGCTGTGTCGGCCCTCGAAGACGGCGCGGGCAGAACAGGCACGGATTGAGAGACAGGATGCAGCGGAACGAAACGAAATCGAAGGGAAGTTCGGCGAAGGCAAGCGTTTGTACGGTCTGGGTCTGATTCGGGCGCGTCTACGAGCCACGAGCGAGACGGTTATCGCGCTGCAACTGCTGGTGATGAACTTGGAGCGGCGACTCCGCCTTCTTCTGTACCTTGTATTTGCGCGGCTCGAGCGCTGTCCGATTTCAATTGCTCTGGCGAACTCGTGAACCGTTCAGCAGACCCTACTTAGTCAGGGGCGCGCTCGTCGCATTCCAACAACTGGGGAGATAACAATGTCACATGAATATTGGAAGCTATGGTGGAGTCAACTCGTCAATCAGTTTGGGAATGGATTTTACATTATGGCAGTATCCTGGATTGTTTACCAATTAAAGGGGTCGTCCTTAGTCCTCGGGGATCTTTTTTTTATATATACAATTGCACTTGCTGTAGCGAGAGTGCTATTCAGCCCGCTTGCCGACAAGTTTGACAGGAAAAAATTGATGATCTGGTTAGATCTCAGCCGTTCGATAATTATTTCTTTACCAGCGGCCCTGGTTTATCTTCGGTGTTTTTCAGTTTGGGAACTTTATATAATTTTCGTTGTCGTTGGAATTCTCGGTACTCCATATGTCTCATCGCGTGGTGCGCTAATTAGAGAACTTGTAAACTCTGATTCCATGAACAAGGCAAATGCATGGATGCAGGGTGCCACTGAAAGCATGTACTTGATCGGGCCCACGGTGGCTGGTATCTTTATTGCTCGGTTTGGTGGGGCAATCGCCCTCCTAATGGATGGATTGACATTCTTATTTTCATCTATTTTAATAAGTTTTATTTGCTTGCATCGGCCGGTTTCGGCGACCCAACCCAAGATGAGAGAATCTTATTGGAGTGCACTGATTACGGGACTTAATGTACTGATGAAAGACCGAATTCTATTGAATCTGACTATATTTAGTACAGCAGTTATAATTGCTGACACTCCATTCATGGTACTGGTGGTTCCATACGTAACGCACGTGGTACATGGAGACGCTGGGGTTGTTGGATTACTGCAGGGGGCATTGTCTGGAGGTGTTTTAGTAGTTTCAATAATAATCGGCAAATTCGGGGGGTTCCGTCGGAAAGTGTGGACTTGGGGAAGCGTTCCTCTCTTTTGTGCGGCCACCATATGTATGGCGTTCGCACCGAACATGTTTTGGGCTATCCTATTACAGATCGTCGCAGGCATTTCTACAGGGCTCTTTGATATTCGCTCAATAACAATGTTTCAATCGTTGGTTCGTAACGAATTGCTGGGCCGTACGCTGATGATTAATAATGCTTTAAGTTCTCTCGCGTCTGCACTTTGCGCGATGCTTGCCGGCATTATAGCTGCAAAGATAGGGGTTGCTCTGACTTTTCTTGTATTTGGACTCATTGGTGGAAGCATCAGTGCGGTCGTATTGGTAAAATTCCATCGTATAGCAGGCTCCGCTCAAATGAAGGAGCGTCTTTCTGCGGACGACTAAGGCCATACAATGACATGTTCGTATTCACGAGGGTTGACCAGATGAACATCAGGCCACCTCTGATTACGTGTAACGTAAGCGTCAAACCGCGCACAGCGCGCCTAGCAAAGCTAGGCACAACTAGCCGGTGCAAGTCCGGCTGAGGTAGGGGCCAGACCGCCTCGTAGCTAGCAGGCACCTGGTGGTGAGAGCCTAAGGGTGAAGCCCTGTGAAAAGCCCAAAGCGGGTGAAGCAAAACTGCAGGCCGTAACATAAAGTGAATCCTGCCGCATCGTTATTTGAATCCCGAAAGGGACAAGAGGGAGCCGAGCCACGGTGCTGATGGTGAAGGCCACGGAACGCGTGAAGAATCTGGACGAGCAGCGCGGAAGAACCCTCCGGTGTATGGGGAACGGCATGCAGTGACAGTTGTGCCTGGAACTAGGGAGGCCCTACCCCACACGGCGAGTGCCGTAAAGGGTGAATCTATAAGCGCCGGGATAAGCACCAGACGTGAAAATCCAAATGAAAATCCAAAACAAAGCACGCGATAGTACGCGGTGTAATGATGAGTCCACCAAACCCTGTCGCGACGCGGGTTTTCTGGACTCATTGGGACGCTTGAACACTATCTCGGATGAGCTTCGTCGTTTTCCTAAACCGCATCTTGCGCAGGTTCGAGTTCCTCCGGGTGCACCAAAAAAGCCAGTGGTGGCGCGGGTTGTCAGCCCGCGCCATTTCGCGTATGTGGCGCCGGACTCGGACGCTGCAAATCTTTTGCTAATCTTCGCGCCCCGAAATGAGTCTTGACCCTGGTTTCCGGCTCTGATCGAACAGCGGATCGATAGCCTTGGCGGCCGCCGCCTGGAACCCGGGAACGACGGGGTCACTTGACGAACTTGCACATTACCAACACGTCAACGTAGGCATCAGGCCCCAGCTTGACATGGCGCCTTCGCCGGCCTTCTTCTTGGAATCCCAGGCTATGATACAGGTGGATGGCCGGCTCATTCGTGGTGAAGACTTCGAGGCACGCCTTCTCTAACCAGGGATTCGCCTCTGCCCAGCGCAGTAGCGTTTCCACCAGTTTGCGCCCGATACCTTGGCCGTGCCACGCCTTTTGCACGCTCACACCGAGGGAGCCGTGATGCGACAGACGCACACGGGACTCTCTGCGAAAGCTGAGTATCCCAATCACCTGAGGCCCGGCGCAGGCAAGCAGGAGGAGGCTGCCGGGATCGTCCAGATGATGCTGGATCCAGACTCGCTCCTCGTCCACGGTCAAGGTCACCTCTTCCGGGGTGGTCACGAGAAAGTCCGTCTCTGCTGTGACCTGTTTCGTATGCTCCAGTACCTGCGAGGCATCGGCGGGTTCTGCGGTGCGCAAGGTCAAAGCCGTGCCATTTGGCAGCGTTACAAATTGCGGGCTTACAAATCCCATGTCTCACCCTCCTGCAGTATTCCGTTGTCCGCCACGTGCAGATCCAGCATATCACAGGGTGCTGGCTTTGGTTCTCAGTCCGTCTTCGCCCTGGACGTACTGCCCACTACGTGGATCGCAATCCGGTGTCATCTGTTGTCTCCGCTCTAATCCTCTTCATAATTTCCGGCTTTGGATCCCAACAGTTGAATTTGTAATACGGCTTCGTATCGTATTCCAATCGAGAGCAATAGATCCTGAACTGTCCATGTGCCCGTGTTCTTTCTCCTTATCCTTCATCTGATTCGCCCTCCTCAAGTGGCCACAGATCATCCACGCTTACCCCCAGCGCCCGTGCGATTTTCTGTGCATTTCTCAGGGTCGGCGTTGCCCCGTTGACGATCCGGCTGACCGTCGTGGACGGAAGCCCTGTCTGTTCCGCCAGCCACTCCTGCTTCAGCCCCCTCATGACCAGCACCAGCTTGAGCCGCGTGGGTTTCGGCACCTTAAATCACCCGAAATCTTTTTACACAGACGGTACTTTTTCACGTCCATGTGAATATGATGTACCATCCTACCACAATGGAGGGGTCGAAGGTGGACGAAATTCGTCACCTCCGTCCGGTCATCACGTATCCGCTTCAGGGCTCGTATTCGTATGAGCGACACGAGGGGCCGGAGATCCTATGCCAGCGCTGCGTGAATGACCGACACATCGAGGAGTGGATCGAACACTCCCTGCAGTTGGTCCGGCCGTACACGCAGGGGAGGCTACGCTCGTACATGGTTTGGACGTATCTGGTCAAAATAACAATTAAGTGGAACAAGCAGTCTCGGGGAGTATGCGATGATGTTCGACAAGCTTCGGCGTACGAAGAGAAAAGACCTGTGGAATGATCCCGGCAGGATAACCAGCCTGGTCGACACTTCGCTGTCTGAGCCGGACAAACCGCTCCCCGCCTCTGTAGAACAATTGCGGAGTTGGGTCAAGGCGGAGTGGAAAAACTGCGACGATTTGCAGCTCCGTGACGTTGACGTGCACGGTACGCGCGTGCTTTTGGTCTGGCTGCGCGGATTGGTGGACCTTGCGCGCATTGAAGAGGGCGTTCTCGAACCCCTTGAGGTCTTGCCACAACCGCGGCCTAATATACGGCAGATGGAGTCCGTCCTGCACACGGTGCACGTTCGTTGGATCAAGACACGGCAAGAATTGAACACAGCTGTGTCGGACGGCCAGGTGGTACTCTGCGCGGACGGTTCGAAATTGGCGCTCGTCCTTGACATTAGCAAGCCCCCGGTCCGGGCAATCGAAAAGCCGGACAACGAGCCCACCCTACTGGGCCCGCAGGAGGCGTTTGTCGAGCATTTGGAGCTCAATATTGCGCTTCTCCGCAAGCGGATTCGCAGTCCGCGCCTTAAGGTCGAATCGATGCGCATCGGCGTGTACTCCAAAACCACCGTGTGCATCGTTTATGTCGAAGGCATCGCCAAACCAACTCTGGTGGAAGAAGCGCGCCAACGGCTGCGCAAGATTTCTATCGACGGAGTGAATGACATCAACAAGTTGCGCGAACTGATCGGCGACGCGCCGTACACTCTGTTTCCCACAACCGAAGAGACCGAACGACCGGACCGGGTGACGGGCAGTCTGTTACAGGGGCGCATTGCCATCATGCTCGACGGAGCGCCAAGCTGTATGATGGTGCCTGCGCAGTTCATCTATTTCCTGGCATCAGCCGAAGATTACTACATGAATTACTCACTGACGCTGTTCGTTCGCATTCTGCGCCACATCGCCTATTGGTCTTCCCTCTTGTTGCCGTCTTTGTACGTGGCGCTGTTGTCTTACAACCAAGACCTGATGCCGACACCGCTGCTCGTCAGCGTGGTTGCCCAACACCGCGGCATTCCGTTTCCAACCATCTTGGAAGCGCTTTTGATGATGTGCGCCTTCGAAGCCCTGCGTGAAGCGGGCTCGCGTCTGCCAAGGGCGGTTGGGCAATCGGTCAGCATTGTAGGTACGCTGATTGTCGGCGATGCCGCAGTACGTGCAGGCTTGGTCTCTCCCGGCATGGTGATTGTGGTGGCAGGAACCGGGGTCGCGTCGTTTGCTCTGCCGGCGTATGGGTTTGTGAATTCAAGCCGGATCATTCAGTTTGCATTCGTGGTCGCGGCTGGTGTTTTTGGACTGGTCGGAATCGTCGTCCTCGGCCTGGTCCTTGTGACGCATCTCGTCTCGCTCCGTTCTTTCGGAGTTCCATACATGGCCCCCATCGCACCGTTCACCTGGTCAGAGATGAAGGATATGTTCATCCGGGCTCCCTGGTTTGCGATCAAACGACGCCCTGAGCAGCTTGAACCGGTTGACAGTGTCAGCAATCGCAGCCCGACACCGCAGCCCCCCAACAAGCCTGACTCTGGCGAGGGACAGCGATGAGGTCGTACCTGTTTCGCAAGTTGGCCTTCTTCTTGGTGATCAGCATTGGTTCGTTGTCGTTGCCAGGGTGCTTTGATATTCAGGAGGTCGATGACATGAATATCGTCATCGCCCTCGGCATCGACCGGACGGACAATGGCTTGGTACGGGTGACGGCCCAGATCGTCAATCCCAATGCCGTACCTTCGGCGGGTGGGGGCCAGTCAGGTTCAGGAGGCGGCCAGCCCTTCCTCATCCGGGATGAGACGGGCAGTTCTATCGAAGAAGCGGTGGAAAGATTCAAGGAAGACGTACCACACCGAATGTACCTGGCACACAATACCCTGGTGGTATTTGGGAGTGACTACGCAAAACAAGGAATTGACAGGGCATTTGACTACTTCGAGCGCAACCGGTACTTTCGCCGCAATCAACTGTTCCTCGTGACACCGGGACAGGCCCGGGACGTCCTTTCGGCTCCGTCCGATCCCGAGCCTCTGAACGCGCTGGGCCTTCGTGATTTGGTGGAGCAGGTAGGCGAGATGTTCCGCGTTGTCGACAGCGGGCAACTGGAGGTGATGAGGGAGTACCTGTCGCCGTCGCAGGCCCCCGTTTTGTCGTTGGTAGACAGAGACGCTTCGGGCCACCTGCTCATGAAAGGGGTTGCTGTGTTTCGCGGCGCAAAGATGGCCGATGTCCTGACTGTGGAGGAGACGAAGGCGCTCGCGTGGCTTATGGGGGACACCCGCCAGGTGGCCATCCTCCTACCATGCGACGGCAAGGACAACGGCGTTGGAAGTGCCGTGCGACTGCTGGTTTCCCACACCAAGGTCATTCCGCAGTTTGGCAACGATGGAGTCAGTTTTCTGGTGAAGGTTCAAGCACGGGCGGAGATCGAGCGGCTTTGTCCGTATGAGCGGTTGAGTGAGAAAACGTACAAGAAATACGAGCAGGAAACTGCCGAGTACATGGAACGGCAGATGCAGGCAGTGATGACAAAACTCCAATCCGACGGTGTAGACGCCTGCCAGTTCGGCACGCGGTTGTTTATCGAAAACCCGCGCAGGTGGCGGCAGATCAGCCAGCAATGGCCAGATTACTTTGCTCGTGCGCAGGTCAAGTTCAATGTACGCGTACACATTACCAGGACCGCTCTGTCTTCCAATACACCCGAATCCGCGGCCTCGCGCAGCGGCTTGGCTCCGCCGGCAGGGCGCGGAGTGACCACACCGTGATCTGGGCCGCACTTTTCACTGCCGTTGCCATAGCAATCCTTGACAAACACGCCCTTCGCCGGGCAAACCGCCGTGAAGTCACAGTGTACTGGTTACTCGTCATGTTGGCGGTCGCCATGTCCGCGCTTGTCTCTTGGCATCTGTGGCCCAACGTGCATCTTCTGGCTCCGTTCGACGCCGCGTTTGGTCCAGTAACAAAATGGATGTACGAGATCATTTAGAAGGGGGTCCGCGCCCCATGTCGAACGCACAGATTTCCCGGTTTCAATTAGTCATCGTGCTCATTTGGAGCATCCTCGGCACCGGCATCGTCACAGTCCCGTTCGTCATTGCCCAGTTCACCGTCCGCGACAGCTGGATTACGGGCCTCCTGTTTGCGGCCGGGGGCCTGATATCCGCCGGTGTTGCGGCGATGTTCCTCCGTGCGCTGCCAGACCGGAATCTCACCAGCGGCTTGATTGACGCATTCGGACCATGGCTGGGGCGCATGTTCTGCCTCTGGTTTCTTGTCTGGCTGTACCTGATTAACTGCACCGTTCTTCGGGAAGCGGAATCGTTTGTGAGTATCACCATCTTGCCTGAGACACCGGAGTACATCATCGGGCTGCTGGCCATGACTGGGATCTCATACATGGTGTACATGGGCGCGGAGGTCCTCGTGCGAGACGGCGAGTTCATTACACCGCTCGCGCTCATTGTGGCGCCGCTTCTCTTCGCCTTGTCCATGCAGCACATGGATGTTCACCAACTGATGCCTGTTCTCGCTTACGGCTGGCAGCCGGTGCTCCGCGGCGCCATAACGCCGGACCTGACCTACGCATTGGAATTTTTGATTAGCCTGCAGTTCGTACGAGCTTTGCGTGATAGCCAGACCCTTCCCAAAGACATAATCACCGCTACGGCCATCCTCACCGTTCTCTTGACGTGCGTCCTGGTAATCACGACAGGGGTGGTGGGGCAGTCCACCAGTTATCTGTCGTATCCGGTGCTTGAAACCGTCCGCAGCATTCGCGTCGGCCGCTTTCTGGAGCGTCTGGACACGCTGTACGTGATGGGAGTGATGTCCACCGTATGCATCAAACTGGCCGTGTTTCACTATGCTTGGTGTGAGGGTATGAAGGACGTGTTCAAGCTGTCGTCGCACCGGATTGTGGCGTATTCTGGAGGCTTGTTCGTGTGGGCTGGCAGCTTTACATTTTTCCGCAGCACGCAGGAAATGGAGCACTTCATCGCTGGTGTGGCGCCAGCGTATTTTGTGCTAACTTTAATCTGTATTCCCCTTTTAGCTGCCATAGTGATGAATTTTCGGAGGCGAGCAAAACGTTAGCCTCGGCAGTCCCTAGAAAAGCCCCTGTAAGTGCATAGCACATCGAAGATAAGAGACATGTATACTTGCCCCAGAGTCAACCCAGACAGAAGGGAGAGGTTAGAATTTAGAGTGAAGACGAGGTGTTTATGATGCCGGGACGTAAGTGGACAGTGGACGAAAAGATGAACATCGTGCTCGAGGGCATGATGCCCGGTGCGAACATCAGCGAGGTATGTCGGCGGCATGGCGTGGCCCAGAGTCTGTATTACAGGTGGCGTGAAGCGTTCCTGGCTGGTGGACGGGCTGGGCTTCAGTCCGGACCCTCTACGAGGGAGCAGGAGCTGGAGAAGGAGTTGCAGGAGGCTCGGGCTAAGATCGGTGAACTTACGATGCAGGTGGATGTGTTGCGAAAAAATCGAATTGGGGCCGGAAGTAAATAGCCGTTCTTTGGTCTGTCAGCTCGCCAAAGAAGGGTTTCCGGTCCCAGTGATTGCAAAAGCGTTAGGGCTGAACCGGACGTACTGTTACAGCTTGCTGAAGCCGCCTGTGCCAAAGCCGAAGCGGCCTCCTGTGGACAAGGACGCTCTGGTCAAACAGTGGATTTGGAAACTGTGCGAAGAATTCCCCACGTACGGATACCGGCGAATCCAAGTCATGCTGCGTCGCCGATACAACCTGCGGGTGAACCATAAGCGGGTGTATCGGCTGATGAATGAAATGGAGCTGCTGGTGAAATCTCCGAGGCGGGGCGCTGCACGAGCGAAACGGCGAGGGAAGATACCGGTCACCAGGTCCAACGAGCATTTCCAGTGCGACATGACGAAGGTGTGGTGTGGGAAGGACGGCTGGGGATATTTGTTTGCCGTAATTGACGCTTATGACCGGGAGATTGTGGGGTACTCGTTTTCCCGGTTCTGCCGTACGGAGGACCTGCTGAAGGCTGTGGATATGGCGCTGAACTATCGCTTCCCGAACGGCGTTCAAGGTGCCGGTTTGACATTACGAACGGACAATGGCTGCCAGATGACGAGTCGACGGTTCATCCAAGCGATGAAGGTCTGCCAAATCAACCATGAGCGGACGGGTTACAACAACCCCGATGCTGACGCATACATCGAGCGATTCTTCCGGTCGCTGAAGGAGGAGGAGGTCTGGCTGCAGGAATACAGCAGCTTTGCCGAGGCGAAAGCGGCGATTGAGTCGTACATTCACTTTTACAACACGGATCGACCGCATTCCGCACTAGGTTATCGCTCGCCGTTGGAATTCAGAAATTGGAAAATGCAACAAAACGCAGCGTGAGACAGTTTTTATCTGAATTGAAAGTCTATCATCTCTCTCTTAAAAGCCATCCCATCTGTCTTGACAAAGTCGGGTTCAATACGTGGATTATGCAAGTGCGGTGTTGAGGTCGGTGCTTCTTGTGGTCACTGATTGCGTTCGCATCAAGGAGTGAGGGCTGGGACTTCGATACGGTGGAGGATTGGAAGCTGACCGAAGTCTCGGTCGAGACACCAACACAATTCCAGGAATACACTACCATAATTCAATGGCACAATAGGTGGTGAGCGAGTACAGTCATCAATATCATCATCATACAAGGAGTGGCAAACTGTGGCCCGTGCTCAGAGTAAAAGCATGATATGATAGTTTCAGAACGGGGGACGTGTAATGGATGAGCAGAAGTTACGACATGTTCTGGCGGAAATGTTACAGCCTATCGAGCAGAGGTTAGACCGTATTGAGGCATCGGTGAAGGAAAGGCTAGATCACATAGAAACCTCACTAAGCCATACCCAGAGTCGATTAAACACGGTAGAGCATCGCATAATGGACATTGGCGATAGCGTTCGACTGGCTGTGCGGCAAATCTCTGCCGGGGCCCAGGAGAGGTGTGGGCTAAGCACCGGCCTTTGCCATCTTCAGCTCTCCAGTCAAACCACCTGAATGCAATGCCCATGGTAGGAACTGTTGAGCGGAATATGCAAGTCCAGTGAAGTAAGTTGGGGTCCCTTCCATCTTGTGGTCACCGGCTGTGATCGCATGAAGGGGACGGGCGGAGAGCCTGTAGGCAAACGTTGGAGGACTGAAGGCGGATTGCAATCTCGGTTTAGACACCATTATCTGGAACAGAGCCCACACCGCCCCGCCTGGAGCGGGTGGGCTCATGATGGATATCAGACATGAACCAGCATTGTCCCCAGAATGCCCAAGCCGTACGCCACCACGCCGACGATGACCCCGGCGAGCGTCATTTCCATGCCGCTCGCCCACCAGCTTCGGGCAGTCACCAGGCTCTTGGCGGCGCCCACGGCGAAGTGGGCGGCTATGCTGACGATGGCCGCTGCCACCATCGCCACGGTCCCGGTCATGAAAAAGAAGGGGACTAACGGCACCAGTCCGCCCACGAGCGTTGACAAACTGCCGATGACGGCAGACTTCCAGTGACTTCCCGCCGACTCGTCGTGAAACCCGAGCTCTTCCTGAGCCATGGTCTTGACAAACAGCTCGGTATCCTGGGCGATTCGCCGTGCCATCTGCCAGGACTCGGCTTCGTCAAACCCTTTGAGTTGATACATCAGGGCGAGCTCTTCAATTTCGTGTTCTGGATCCTCCAGGATCTCCCGCCGTTCATGTGCAATTTCGCTCTGTCGTAGTTCCGTCTCGGATTTGGTGGCGAGCCACGCACCGGCGCCCATGGAGAGGGTGCTGGCCAAAGCGCCAAAGAGGCCGCTGATGAGCACTGTGTTGCTGCTTGCCGTGTAACCGGCCACACCGGCGATGATGCCGAAAATGGCTCCCAAGCCGTCGTTGACTCCGTATATGGCGTCTCCTATCCAGCCGGCGGTGTGTGTCTTATGCCAGCGCTCCCGTCCCAAAAGTCTGGCGAGGTTTTCTGAAACGCTGCCCAAGGTGGCCGGATATTGCATAGACATGTCGACACCCTCCTTGCACTTGTGGATAAATGGCCGAGGTCCGGCCTCAACCATTGTTCGACGGGAAGGAGCGATTAGTCAACAAAAAATTCCATTTTTATGTTCGTCGAAGAACGTGGCCGTTGAGGTGCAATGGAGTGGATTTTGATACCCTTTTTGTAATGAGGAAGGTACTGCTTGGTTGGCGGTTCGTTTGAACTTCGTCTGGTCTACAGTGGACGCAACGTTTGCTGTATGGGGAGGGGTGGCGAATTGATTCGGGCGTACATACTGTTTATCCTTGCCGGACTGGCGGAGATCGGCGGCGGATACCCGGTATGGCTGTGCCTGCGCAATGGAAAACCCTTGTGGGTCGGACTTGCGGGTGGTGTCGTGCTGTTTTTATACGGCGTTATCGCCACCCGTCAGGAGTTCTCTTCGTTCGGCCGGGTGTATGCGGCGTATGGCGGAGTGTTCATCGTGATGTCGCTGTTGTGGGGTTGGTGGGTTGCGAAGGATGTGCCAACGCTGCAGGACTGGGTTGGAGCGACCATCTGTCTGGTTGGCGTTGGCGTAATGCTCTGGGGAACGAAGTGAACGAATTTCGCTTTTTTAGGGGCGCAAATGATAATAGTTCATGACTCATGGCAGCACTCGTATTGACCACTCAATATATTAAGGTATTATGATATAAAGACGAATTTCGGGAGCGTGGTTTTATGGCACATCCGCATGACCGGTCGCAAAAGTCGACTTGCTCCACAGGATCGTCATGGGCACTGTTTGGTATACCGATTGTTGCCATCCTCTGTTGCGGGCTGCCGGTGCTGCTCACGGCATTGGGTCTGACCGCCGCCGGGGCATTTTTGGAGGCAAATCGGTACTTCATCCTGGGCGGGATGGTGCTCTTGATGGGGGTCATGATGTTCATCGGATCGAGAAGGGGAAAGCATTGTGGCCACGGGGCCTGTTGTATGCCGAACACGAACCAGACCCCGCATACTCCGCAGGATGAGCGCTGAGGAGGGACACAGTTGGCACAGCTGAAGCTTCAGCCGGAAGAGGTCGTCCAAACGGAGATCTATGCGAAGTTCTTTCATGGGCTCTCCAATCCCACCCGGCTTCGCATCGTCGAGATTTTGCTGGATGGGGAGAAGAACGTCACCCAGTTGGTGGAGGCCACCGGGGCCACGCAGAGCCAGGTATCGAACCAGTTGGCTTGCCTGAAGTGGTGCGGGTACGTCACCTCTCGCCAGGAGGGAAAGTACGTACTCTACCGGATCTCGGACGAGCGTGTCCGCACCATTCTGCAGTTGGCAAAGGCGATTGTGGCAGACAACGCCGAGCATATCCGTTGCTGTACCCGGATGTGACAAAGTGAAATGTTCAGTGGGAGGCGGGCCAAATGAAGAGGCCGATGTGGCTGGGAGGCGCCTTGGTGGTGTTGATTGGAGTTGGCGTCTACGGAATAGTTCACTTTGAACAAGGGGGGCCACGTCCGGCGTTACAGCCGTCCGCACAAACGGCGGCGACCAGCGACGGGTCCACCCCTGCAAGCGACTTCACCCTGGTGGATACAGCGGGGCGGCGCATGGTTATCGATCCAAACGAGAAGACGGTGCTCCATTTTCTCACCACGTCGTGTGCGGACTGTTTGCCTACGGAAACCGCATTGGCGCAATTCCAAAATGACCCTCACGTTCGGCTCATTTCCATCGACGTTACGCCTCAGGCGAATGATGCGAGTACCATCCAGCAGTTCTCCAAAGCAGCCGGTGCGCACTGGCCGTACGTTCTGGCTACGGACGCAAGTCTGCTCGAGCGCTTTCACGTCACGGGGCTGGACACGGTGGTGGTTTTGTACCACAACCAGATCATCTTTGAAGGCGTCGCACCGACGCCAGCCCAGTTACAGAAGGTGTTGGCATGATGGGGGATCTCGCCGTCGTACTCGGCGCCGGCATCATGGCAGCTTTCAATCCTTGTGGAGTGGCCATGCTGTCCTCTTACATCGTTCACTTGATTGCGGGACGTGAGCGCCGTGCGTGGGATGGTTTGTGGGCTGGGCTGCTCATGACCGCTGGCTATTTGTTGGTGTCCTGCTCGCCGGGCTGGTTTCGGTCATGTTCGCCCAACTTCTCGGCAAGGCGGTGGTGTGGATTGCGGAGGGCGTCGGAGTCCTCTTCCTCGTTTTGGGCATCCTGATGATGTTGGGCAACGGCGGGCTGTCGTTTCACCTGGGCGGGGAGTGGAACATCAAGCCAGGCACCCCGTGGTCCGTGTTGCTTTACGGCGTTGCGTATGCGCTGGGATCGCTGGGCTACACGCTGCCGCTGTTCTCTGTGCTCGTTCTGTCTTCATTTCACAGTCAAGGGGTGGCCGGGGGCCTCGTAGATTTCATGGTGTATGGTTTGGGAATGGGTCTCGTGGTGACGGTCATTTCCCTAGCCTCGACCCTCTCGCAGCAGTGGGTCAGCAAGTGGGTGCGGACCGGCGCCCGTTGGATGGGCCGGTTGAGCGGCGTTATCACCCTGGAGACGGGGGTGTACCTGATCATCTACTGGCTGCCATCTATCCATCTGGGGCAAGGTGTATGACAGAAAGCGAGGTGCTGTCAAGATGCGGGACGAAAAGCCAAGGGTTCGACTGGCCGTACACGAGATGACCTGTCCGGATTGCGAGCGACACGTCACGGAGGCCCTGCAGCGTGCGGGCGCCGAAGACGTGGTGGCGAGTTTTCGGCGGGGGGAGGCGACGTTCGAGATCGATCCCGCTCGTCTCGAGGAGGCCAAACGTGCCGTGGCCAACTCGGGGTATGCGCCTGGAGAGGCTGAAATCCTGGACGGAGCCCCGAGCGTGCGAGGGCCTATCCAAGGCGACGGCGCCGATTGCGAATACGACCTTTGCATCATCGGGTCGGGCGGGGCCGCCTTCTCTGCCGCCATCCAAGCCGTCTCGTACGGGGCCAGGGTGGTCATGGTCGAGCGGGGCACCATCGGCGGCACCTGCGTGAACGTCGGATGCGTACCGTCGAAGCCCCTGCTTCGGGCCAGCGAAATCCATCACCTGGCCGCCCACAATCCGTTTCCGGGCCTTCACACTTCGGCCCGGCCGGTCAACCTTCAACAGCTTGTCGGCGCCAAAGACGAGCTGGTGGCGGAACTGCGGCAGCACAAGTATGTCGAACTCATCGGCGAATACGGGTTCCATTTCATTCGTGGCGAGGCCCACTTCGTCGACCCGTCGACCATCGAGGTCGCCGGCCGCACGATTCGAGCCCGCCGGTATCTCATCGCCACGGGCGCATCACCCGCCGTTCCCGACATTCCAGGGCTAGCGGATGTGGATTACCTCGTCAGCACCACGGCACTGGAGTTGAAGGAGGTCCCACGGCGTCTGGCCGTGATTGGCTCCGGCTACATCGCCCTGGAGCTCGGGCAGATGTTTCACCGCCTGGGTTCAGCGGTCACGCTGATGCAGCGAAGCGACCGGCTGCTCAAAGCGTACGATCCGGAGGTCTCCGAGACCGTTTCACTCGCATTGACCCTTGATGGGATCCGCCTCCTGACGGGCGTCACGTATCGACGGGTGGAACAACACGGGGACTTGAAACGGGTTCATCTCACGGTGAACGGGCAGGAGCAGGTCGTGGAAGCCGATGCGCTGTTGGTAGCGACGGGGCGGAAACCAAACACGGCGGCGTTGAACCTGGAGGCAGCCGGGGTTCGGGTCGGCGAGCAGGGCGAGGTGCTGGTCGACGAGTATCTGCGAACGAGCAATCCGAACGTATACGCCGCCGGTGACGTCACGATGGGGCCTCAGTTCGTGTATGTGGCGGCGTACGAGGGAGCGCTTGCGGCTGAAAATGCTGTGGGTGGCGCAGAGCGGAAGGTGGACCTCACGGTGGTGCCGGCGGTGACGTTCACGTCACCCGCCATTGCCACGGTGGGGATGACCGAGGCGCAGGCAAGATCGAAGGGGTATCCGGTCCTCACCTCGGTGTTGCCGCTTGAGGCGGTGCCACGGGCGCTCGTGAACCGGGACACGGCAGGTGTGATCAAACTGGTGGCGGATGCGAGGACCCGCAAGCTGCTTGGCGTGCACGTGGTGGCGGAGAACGCCGGGGACGTGATTTACGCTGGTGTGCTCGCCGTGAAGTTTGGGCTTACGATTGAGGATCTGAAGTCGACCCTGGCGCCGTACCTGACGATGGCGGAGGGGTTGAAACTGGCGGCGCTGACATTCGACAAGGATGTGGCGAAGCTATCGTGTTGTGCGGGATAAAGTTGTACTGAAACGAGGGCACAACAATGTCTACCCATCAGGCGAAGGTGAGTGGACTGAAGCGGGGGGTGAAGACATGGAGGAACAAGCCCTTTTCGACGAGAAAGCCGGCTCATACGATGATTTTTGCAGCACTCCGCTCGGCCACTTCGTAGATGTCGTCGAACGTGAAATCGTCGCTGTGACAGCGAAGCCGAAGCAAGGGGAAAAGGTCATTGACCTTGGCTGCGGGACAGGTTCCTACACGTATTGGTTGAGTGATCTGGGACTTTCGGTTGTGGGTGTGGACATTTCACAAAAGATGTTGGAGGTTGCACGCAACAAACGGGAGAAAGTCGTCACCTTTGTGCAAGCTGATCTCCTCAACCTTCCCTTCGACAACAACACGTTTGATTTGGCAGTTTGTAACACCGTTTTGGAATTCCTTCAAGACCCGGTCGCTGCACTGCGAGAGGGGCTCCGTGTCCTAAAACCTGGTGGTCGATTGGTGGTCGGTTTCATCAATTCGTCTGGAACTTGGGCCAAAAAGTATTCGGAGCGTGGCCGAAAAGATCCTGGTAGTGTCTTTCGGCACGCTCGGTTCTTTTCGGTGGACGAAGTATCAGCTATGTTACCCTTTCGTCCGTCCGAGGTTCGGTTTGGATTGTATGTCGGACCAGATGAGTTTCAGGACTTTGGCTCCGCCATGCAATTGGAGCGGGAGTGTGATGGCCAACAACAGGGTGCAGGTTATTTTGTTGTTCGATGGGATAAAACTGAACCGTAACCTGCACCTGTTTCCGATGTGGTGGTGATCCTGCTCGCCTCGTCAGACCGTGTCACATCCACTTATCCACATGCGGCAGCGGGTAATCGGCGTACTCCACCACCGTGGCCAGGCCGTCTCTCATGTGTTGTAAATTATGGCAGTGAAAGAACCGGTTACCGGGATTGTTGGCTAAAAATTCGATAGTGCAGCGCTCCATTGGCCGCAGATTGACCACATCTTTGATCAGTGGCCGTGCTAAGACCCTGCCGTTGAAACTGGTAATTTCAAACGAATGTCCGTGCAGATGCATGGGATGCTCCATCATGCTCATGTTTTGCATTTCTATGCGCACCCGATTACCTTTGCCTATTCGCAACGGGGCAGTGTTTGGGTAAGAGGCGCCGTTGATGGTCCAGCTTGGCCCCATCATCATCCCGCCACTGAGCGTCAAAACAAAATGTTGATCAACCTTCGCCAAAGAACCACCATCGGCGGAGGAGTTGGTGTAGGACCATGACGGGGCGGGCGGAGGCCCTTCACTGACTTGCCCTTGTGTATAAAAGGGAATTCGGACAGTTTCCTGACCGGCGATTTTGGACCGCAGATACCACTTTCCTGTCTGCGGTGGCGTGACCACAATGTCGTATCGCTCCGCCGGAGCGATGTACAAATCGCTCACGGGTATAGGGGTATCCAGCGGATTGCCATCGGTGTGGGTAACTAAGAAGCTACCTTTGTCCATGGTCAACCAGTAAGACTCGGAAGCGCTGGCGTTGATGAGGCGAAGGCGAAGCTTCTCACCTGCGTGTACGGTGACAGGGGCCAGGGCTTCTGGGATATCTCCGTTAATGAAATAGGTGAGGCCTTGGCTGGAGGAGGTCATGGTCCCGCCCCCCATCATCATTTGACCCATGCCGCCGCTTGCTTGCATCCCGTAATCGAATTCGGGATTGGATTGGTATCCCCACGTGGACAGGGTGAGCGTCATGTCACGGTCTTCAGGGTACGGATCCTTGCTGTTTACTGGTTCAATGATGAGTGGGCCAAACAATCCATTTGGGATTTGATCCATTTCGAACACATGCGAGTGATACCAGCGAGTGCCGGAGGGACCGGTGACGAACTCGTACGTAAACGACTGTCCTGGCAGGATGGGGTCCTGGGAGATGCCTGGTACGCCGTCCATCGGAGACGGGACATTCACACCATGTCAGTGCAGCGTGGTGGGTTGGTCGAGATGGTTGTTCACCATCACCCGAACCTTGTCGCCTTCTCGGACACGGATCTCGGGGCCGGGGAACTGGCCGTTGATGAGATATCCGCTGAAACGGCGGCCATCCCGAAGCGTCACATTTCCTCGGGACAGGTTGAAGACGAACGATTTGACGTTCCCGTTCCACGGGACCGTGGGTTTCTGCGGAAGTACCAGAGGGATAGGTCTTTCAGGAATGGGAGAACGAATGAACGGGTAGCTGCCAAGCCCAATCAACGTAAGGCCGCCCAAGGCCATTAGAAATTCCCGCCGGGTGATTCGCTTGTTGGCCACATTTCCACCTCTCATGGGTTAATTTGCCACATGTGCGTTACACTATGGGCAGGTCGAAACAGTTGGGGGGAAACGCAATCATGATGATGAATGGGATGGGCATGATGGGGTTCGGGTTCATGAGCCTGTATTGGATACTCTCCGCATTGATTTTGATTGCCGGGATCCTGCTTGTCCTCTGGACCATCGTTCGTGTGGTCAGAAGAGGATCTCTCAGTCAAAACGATAAAGAGCATGACCACGCTGTTCGACTGCTCAAAGAACGCTACGCCCGTGGTGAAATTGACCGGGAGGAATACTTGCAGCGTCTCAAAGACTTGCGAGACTAGATGGCTGGAGCGTTCTCTGCCTGCCGTACATGGTGATATGGCAAAAGGGAGGCGGAGCAATCCGCTCTCCCTTCATCGCAAGAATGTTTCACTCTGTATCGTAACCGGCGTCCTCAATGGCCTCTTTCAGTTTGGCCACGGTGGTCTTCGACTCGTCGAAGGTGACCGTGGCTTTCTGTCCTTGCAGATCCACGCTCGCCTCCTGTACACCCTCCACGTCCTTGAGCGCCTTCGTGACGGAATTGACACACCCGCTGCACGTCATGCCTTTAATAGTGATGGTCGCCGTTGCCATGTCCATCGTCTCCTCTCATGGTTCGTGTATGTTCAGGTCGCCCGTTTGTGTGTTGGCGTCGACACGTTCTCCTCCTACGCCGCATGCACCTCCTCTCCGAGCTTCAAGCGGCGCAACAGCAGGCTGTTCGATACGACGCTCACAGAGCTGAGCGCCATGGCCGCCCCGGCGATGACGGGGCTGAGGACACCCAGCGCCGCCAGCGGGATCCCCAGGACGTTGTAGAAAAACGCCCAGAACAGGTTTTGGCGGATCTTGCGCATGGTCGCCCTGGACAGGCGCAGAGCGTCCACGACGCCGTGCGTGTGGCCGTGCATAAGGGCGATGTCGGCCGCCTCGAGCGCCACATCGGTGCCGGTACCCATGGCGATCCCGATGTCGGCTGCCGCCAATGCAGGCGCATCGTTGATCCCATCGCCCACCATGGCGACCACCCGCCCCTCTTTGCGCAGGGCTTCCACCTTGGCCGCCTTGTCGGCGGGCAGGACACCGGCCATCACGTTCGTGATTCCCGCCTGCTGTGCGATGGCCTCTGCGGTGCGGGCCTGATCACCCGTGATCATCCAGACTTCGATGCCGAGTTCCTGAAGCTGTTTCACCGTTCCGGCCGCATCCGGCTTGAGGGTGTCGGCGATGGCGATTGCGCCGAGCAATCGGCCATCCTGTGCCACCAGCACCGCCGTCTTGCCGGCACGCTCAAACGCCTCCAGGACATCGCCGGGGATGGCCAGATTCGCATCGGCAAGCCAGGTACGATTCCCAATCCGTATTCTGGCGCCCTTCACCGTGCCCTGAATGCCATGGCCGGGCACCGCCTGCACCTCGGACGCCATCGGGATCTCGACGCCATGATCCTGGGCGAAGGCGACCACGGCCCGGCCAAGCGGGTGTTCGCTCTGCGCTTCCAGAGCGGCCGCCGCAGCCAGGAGCTCGTCACGCCCCACCCCCTCCGTGGTCCATACGTCGGTCACCACGGGCTTGCCGGCGGTGAGGGTGCCTGTCTTATCGAAAATCACTGTGTTTACCCGGTGGGCGAGCTCCAGGTGCTCGCCGCCCTTGATGAGGATGCCGGATTCTGCCCCAAGGCCCGTGCCGACCATGATGGCGGTCGGGGTGGCGAGCCCCAAGGAGCACGGGCAGGCAATCACCAGCACGGCTACAGCGGCGAGCAGCCCGTGCGACCAGTTGCCAAACACCCCCCAGGCCAGGAGCGTGAGCACCGCCACCCCGAGCACAATCGGAACAAAGATGCCGGAGATGGTGTCGGCCAGCCGCTGCACGGGTGCTTTCGACCCCTGCGCTTGATCCACCAGCCGGATCACCTGCGCCAGGGCGGTGTCCCGTCCCACCTTCGTCACCCGCATGACAAAAGCGCTCGTCTGGTTGATGGATGCGCCGACGACCGGATCGCCCGGCTGCTTGGAGACCGGCATCGACTCGCCGGTGAGAAACGACTCGTCGACCGACGTCGTCCCCTCAATAATCACGCCGTCCGCCGGCACCTTTTCCCCAGGCCGGACCCGGACGAGATCGCCCACCCACAGGTCCTCTACGGCCACGTCCGTCTCCACGCCATTGCGCAGCACGTGGGCCACCTTGGCCCCGAGCTTGGCCAGGGATTCGATGGCGGCGCTCGACTTCGCTTTGGCACGGGCCTCGAGCAGCTTGCCCATGAAAATCAGGGTCACGACGGTGGCGGAGCTGTCGAAGTACACGTCCGGCTGGCCCAGGATGGTCAGGATGGCGCTGTACACGTACGCCACGCTGGTGCCGAGCGCCACCAGCACGTCCATGTTGGCGGCCCCGCCCCGGAGAATGGTACGCCCCTTTGTAGAACCGCCAGCGTACGTAAAACTGCACCGGCGTGGCGAGGAGCCAGGAGAGCCAGTTCGGCAGAAACGGTCGCCCTCCGACGAGCATCACGAGCATCTGCACGACAAGGGGCAGGGTCAACAGGACGGAGAACCAGAACTTCGCCAGGTCCCGGCGGTATGCCTGCAGTTTCCGCTGCTTCTCTTCGGCTTCCGCCGCCTCGCTGGCGAGGGTGGCGCCGTACCCCGCCTTTTCCACCGCCCGGATGATGTCTCCTTCGTCGATCACGCCGGGTACATAGCTCACATGCGCCTTCTCCGATGCCAGGTTGACGTGGACGGACTTGACCGACTCCAGGCGTCCGACGACCTTCTCGATGCGGGCGGCGCAAGCGGCACACGTCATGCCGGTGATGTTGAGGTCCACCTCTCGCATCGGCACTGAGTAGCCGGTTTTCTCGATTTTGGAGACGACCTCTGTCCAAGGCGTCTCTGGGTCCAGGACCACACGGGCTCGCTCCGACGCTAGGTTGACGTTGACCTGCTTGACCCCAGGCAATTTGGCCACGTTCTTTTCAATCCGGGCGCCGCAGCCGGCGCAGGAGGTCTTCCTTGTGTGGGGCGTAACTGTGTCCAGTGTGTTCCGGGTGATCGGGGCACATGACAATCCCTCGCCTTCAGATGCTCTAAAAAACCATACCCCCGTATTGTATATGTGTCAATATCCACTCACGCACAGGGTGGCCAAAAGACGGTCATCCGTGGGCAATTGTCTTCCGTTCCGCATATCGCTGCTGGGGAAAGGAGGCGTGGAATATGGGGTCCATTCGCATGGGGATGACCAAACTGATTGCGCCGAATTTGAAGTTCTTGCCGCATCGCCTGGTGCACGGAGTCAAACAGTTTCACTTGGTGGCCGAGCCCGTGGAACAAACCTTGGTGAGCGGCGTGATCGTCCGAGCGTGGGGTTACAACGGCTCCACACCAGGCCCGGTGATGGTTGTGCGCCCAGGTGAGCGGGTGCAGGTCGTGTTTGTCAATCGCCTTCCAACAGCCACCTCCATCCATTGGCACGGCCTCATTGTCCCCAACGAAGTGGATGGTGTGCCGGAAATCGGGGCGGGGCCAGTCATTCGACCGGGGGAGACGTATGTGTACGAGTTTGTGGTGCGTCAAGCCGGGACATTTATGTATCATGCCCACACCATGGACGCCAAACAGGAGATGATGGGGCTTGCGGGGATGATTGTCTCGCTTCCTCGGGTGCTGTCGACCCATCGGGAGTATGTCATCCTGCTCCAAGAATGGGCAGTGCAGACGGACAGTGGCATGGACATGGCGGGCATGCAGATGGGCGGGCAGCCCCTTCCGCTGACCCAGACCACGGGTACGCTATCCATGTCTGAGCATCCGACTCACGGAGAGCCGGGGACCCAAGGGAGGCGGTTTGACATCAATCCGATGAGCATGGATTTCAACTACTTTACCCTGAACGGAAAAGCGTACCCGGACACTGCCTCGCTGCGGGTCCGACGTGGGGAGCGGGTGCGCATCGGATGGGGAACATCAGCATGGACTCTCATCCGATGCATTTGCACGGTCATGAATTTCGAGTGGCCGCCGCCGATGGTTCGGAGTTGATGTTCCCATGGTCGAAGAACACCATCAACGTGGCACCGGGAGAGACGTGGGACATCGAGTTTGATGCGAACAACCCGGGGGTCTGGGCGTTTCATTGTCATAAACCGCATCACACCACGAACGCACATCAGCCAGGTATGGGCGGGATGTTTACCACTGTCACCTACGTATGAGGGCTTTACGGGCGGCGTACGAAACCACTGGCGTACGTACGCCGCTTTCCCCCGCCGCAGTCCTCACAGCACGAATCCTCAACAAACCCCGACTCCCATGTGGACCGTGCATCCTTCAGTGCTCATGGCCTTCATACCATCTTCATAATTGTGCGGTATGGTCATGGGGAAATGGGGCAAGTTCGGCGGTGGTGAGATGGTCACGCAGACTCGCCGGAATATCACAGTATTCGCCGTTGCAGCGGGAGTTCTTTTTGTCTTCTTGTATCTGATTGTGTTGTACACAAATACCATGACACCGGTTGAGGTGGGTGGCCTCGCCCCCGACATTCAGACAAAGGAGCTTTCCGGTGAATCATTTTCACTACAGTCCCTACGAGGCAAACCCGTGCTGCTGAACTTCTTTACGCCTTGGTGCCAACCTTGTATCGAGGAGACGCCGGATTTGAAGGCGTTCGCAGAGAAATACCGCAATGACATCCACGTGGTGATGATTGACCGAGGGGATGGAGTGGGTCTCGTCGAGCGGTATGTGACGCAGTATCGTTTGCCAGCGAGCGTGGTGGTGCTGCTCGATGAGAATGACAAGTGGTCGGGCCCTTACGGCGTGACCGGTCAACCGGAGACGTTTTTCATTACGGCGGGCGGGAAGGTGGTCAGCCACCTGCTGGGACCGCTTACGGAATCCCAGATGCTCACGTACGCCAAGGCAGCAGGCATGAACGTGAAGGAATGGGGGCGGACACCCTGACGCTCGGCACGCATCCGACACTTTGGTTGGCCTTTATTGCTGGAATCCTGTCGTTTCTCTCGCCATGTTGTTTGCCGTTGTATCCGTCCTACCTGTCGTATATCTCCGGGGTGACGTTTGGGCAAGGGGGTCAAACCACCTGGAATCATCGTGTACGTGCGTTGACACACACCTTGTTTTTCATCATCGGGTTCTCCGTCATCTTTCTGGCCCTGGGTTTGTCGGCCAGTCTCATCGGACAGGTGTTCGTGAACTACCGGGGCGTCATTCGTATTGTCGGCGGGGTCATCGTCTTTTTGATGGGGCTCGTGTTGAGTGGCCTGTTCACGCCGAAATGGCTGATGATGGAGAAAAAATGGGAGTTCAGATCGGACAGGACGGGTTACCTGGCATCCGTCCTGGTCGGGGTCAGCTTTGCCGCCGGATGGTCTCCTTGCATTGGCCCCATTCTCGCCGCTGTACTGGTGATGACAGCCACGAACAGTGCGCTTGGATTGCCGCTCATCCTCGCTTACATCCTCGGGTTTGCGATTCCCTTTTTTGTTCTGGGTTTCACCTTGGGCTCCGTGCGCAGGCTGGCCAAATACGGGGCGATGCTCAGCAAAATCGGCGGATACACCATGATGGTTCTCGGGGTGCTTCTTTTGACGAATACCATGTCCAAGATCACCGTGGCACTGATTCGGCTGTATGGCGGGTTCACGGGATTCTAAGGGAGGTCGTGGTGTGAAAAAGGCACACAAATGGTTGGGGATTGGTACCGGCACCGCATTGCTCATTGCCATCGTGGGAACGGTCACCTTCAAACAAAATTCATTGGCCGCATCTCAGACCGCAGCCTCGGCGAATGTTGCTCCGGGCGCTTCATCCGTGGCGGTGGCCCCTCAAACGGGTTACAAGATGCCCCCGATCAAACTGCAGGAATACCCGGACAACCAGACGATTGACACGGACAAACTGCGTGGCAAGCCCATTTTCATTAATTTCTGGACGTCGTGGTGTGTCTACTGCAAGTTGGAGACGCCTGACATCGTGCAGGCGTACAAACAGTACGGTGACAAGGTGGTCTTCCTCAGCATCAATGTCACTGCTCAGGACAGCATGGCCGACATGGAGCAGTTCGTGAAACAGTACGGGATCACGTGGCCGGTGGCCTTGGACACGAAGGGGACGGTGATGAACGAGTATGGCATCATTGGTTTCCCGACGTCCTTTTTTGTAAACCGCCAAGGGATGATTGTGGCGACAAACGTGGGTGCTGTATCGAAAGAGAACCTGATGGCGGAACTGGAGAGGATTTCGAAGTAATGCTGGCGCTATTGCAAAGAGTTCCCGACGCATGGATGGCGCTTCTGTTGGGCTGTGTGGGCGGCTGGGCCTTTCTCAACCTGCAACCCAAGGACCGAGCACGAGAGATTGTGGCGGACAAGTTGTCCGGCGCCGTGCTGGTGTTTGTGGTGTTCACCCGGTTTTCCGGTATCTTGCTGCATCCAAGCTTGAGCCTGCGAGACAACCTGATGGCCGTCATCGGTGGGACTCCTCCAGGAGGAATCTTCGTGGGCTTGGCGGCGAGTACCTTATATCTGATCATCTCCCTGTGGCGAAAAAAGGCGCTGGATGAAACTGGGCTCAAGCTGGTCGCACAGACGCTGGTGGTCGGTGCGATTCCTTATTTTGCATATCGTGCCTATGTGGATCTGCATCCATATCGCTTCGAGGACCTGGTGCGGTGTGGGTTTGCGGTGATCCTGTATCTGCTCAGCCGGCGTGCCAGCATGTATGCGCATCGGGTCTGGGCGGTTGCCGGTACGGTGCTGTTTGGGACATCTCTGCTGGTTCCGCATGTGGAGCTGTACACCGTGTTTGACCTTTCACAGTGGACCTTTTTGTTGATCATGGCGGCCTCAATCTCCGTGGAGGCTTGGTACGACGTGGCGGGGATGAGTCCTGCGGCAGGGTTGGTGAAGGACGAGCACACCCAGAGAGAAGGGGAGCGTGATCGCTTGTGACCTCGTCCGATGCAACCAGGGAACTCTGGCCGCCGAATGGTTGTGAGGAGCACGTGGTGCAATGAAACATGGGCAGCTTTTACGCTGCCCATTTGCGAGTCGGAATCGTGGTCCAAACCCTTTGCCCGTACGTTCGGTATCACTCCGACATGTCCTTCAAATTGTACGGGTCCGTGACGCCTGCATATTGCACGACGACATCCATCCCTGCGGAAGCGTGGTGCAGGTCGTGGCAGTGGAACATCCACAGACCGGGGTTGTCTGCCTTGAAGGCGATGTCGTATGTCTCACCGGGCAGCACTTGCAACGTGTCGAGGAAAATGGGGCTGCCGGTGATGGGCTTCCCATCTCGTGAGAGCACCTGGAAGATGTGCCCGTGAAGGTGCATCGGGTGAATGTACGTACTCTTGTTCTCGATGTGGACCTTGACCGTATCTCCCGTGTTCACGACGAACGGCGGTACGCTCGGAAATGCTTGTCCGTTGATGGTATAGACCATGCCACTTTGGTTCATGGCGACGCCAAGGTCCATGTTGAAGGTCTTGTCGAACTTCTGATCCAAGCTGAACGTCTGCACACCGGGGATCGATCCGCTGCCATAGCGGGTGAAGTCAAACCACGGCTCATTTTGCACGTCCGGCATATCAGACATGGAACTTGTGCCGGAAGCCATGGCACCGCCGATGGTGGCCCGAAGCTGCATGCGCTCCGTCATGTCTGGATCCCCGCTCACCAACTGGACCTTTCCGCTTTTTGGCATGGTGAATTCGATTTTTTGGCATGGTGAATTCGATGTCGTATCGCTGAGCGGCACCAATCGGGAGGAGTTGGTTCTCAATGGGCGTTGGATTTGCGATGTCCTGCCCGTCCATGGCGACCACTTTGAACGGCGTGCCGACCAGCGTCATGAGGTGCGTCATATTGCCTGCGTTCACGAGCCGCAGGCGCACGGTCTCGCCAGGCTTCGCTTCGAGCATGGTCTGCCCGCTGGCGTCCTGGTTGATGGTGTACGCATCGTACATGTTGGTCATTTCACCCACGGCACTCTTATCCATGTCCGTCACCTGGAAGCCATGGGTGCGCAGGCTCGGCACCCCCATGGACATGGTGCCCATACCGCTCATGTTGCCCATGCTCCCCATGCTCATTCCGTTCATGCCACTCATGCCGGTCATGTTCCCCATGCTCATCCCATTCATGCCGCCCATGCTGGTCATGTTCCCCATGGTTTCATCGGTCGAGGACGAAGGGGAGGTGGACCACTCATGCAAGAGGAGCGTGTAGTCTCTGTCGGGGGCCGGTGCGGACTGGCTTTTGGGCAGGACCACGATGCCGCCGTACAGTCCGAGGCCGATCTCCTGCACGCTATTGACATGAGAGTGGTACCAGTAGGTGCCCGCTTGGTTTGCCACGAATCGGTAGACGTAGCTGCCACCCGGTTGGATAGGGTCTTGGGTCAATCCAGGTACACCATCTTGAGAGCCGGGGACGGAAATTCCGTGCCAGTGGACGGTGATCGGCACGGTCAACTGGTTGTGCACGGTCACTTCGACGAGATCCCCCTGATGGACTTTGAGTAGTGGCCCCGGAGCGGTTCCGTTAAACGTCATGGCCTTGACGGTCTTCCCGCCCAAGGTGATGGACTTTTCCTCAGCGGTCAGCGTGAAGGACTGAACGTGCGCCCCAGATGGAGGATTGGCCACCAAGGCGGATACGGGCACCAGCTTTCCATCCGGGCCAGCCGTTTGAACCAGCGGTGCAGCGGATGTGGTAGTGGATGTGCTTGCCGATCTGTGCATCCACCAAGCATAATACCCGCTGCCACCGGTAACGGCCAGGACGGCAACCGCACTGTACAGGGCGATGTGTTGTTTTTTCATCGTAACACCCCTTGTTTTACATGAATCCCGCAGACGTTGGCGGGTGGACCATTGCCAGTGTAGCGATGGATTGCGAAGATGGTATGAAGACGGCAGACTGCAAACAAATTGTCACAAATGGCGGAGGCGCAAGGATGAAACGGCATCACTCCATCTTGGTTGCGGATGACGAGAAGAAGATTGCCGATGTGTTATCGCTGTATCTGGAGCGGGCGGGCTTCAACGTGGTTTGTGTATATACCGGCAGCGACGTGTTGCGGCGTCTGGACGATGTTCACCCGTCGCTCATCATTCTCGACCTGATGTTGCCGGATATACCAGGGGAAGAGGTGTGTATGGCGGTGCGTGCCCGATCATCGGTGCCCATTTTGATGTTGACCGCCAAACACCGGGACGAGGACCGATTGAGAGGTCTGCAAATCGGCGCTGACGATTACGTCACGAAGCCATTCAATCCCAACGAGGTGGTGGCTCGGGTGCAGGCCATATTGCGCCGCACACAGCTCGATCGCCCGCTGGCGGATCGACTGGAATACCGTGGAGGTGACCTCGTGATTGATGCCCTTTCGCAAGTGGTGTACAAGGGCGGGGACAATGCCGAACTCACCGCCACGGAGTACAAACTGTTGGTGACGTTGAGCCGGTATCCGAGGCGGGTATTCAGCCGGGAGGAATTGATTGATCGAGTCTTTGGCATGGATTTTCGTGGGGATGCACGGGCCATCGACGCCCATGTGAAGAATCTGCGGGCGAAAATTGAAGACGACCCCAAGAACCCGGTGTACATCCAGACTGTCTATGGGATGGGGTATCGGTTTGGAGGGGACGACGATTGAGCCTGCGGAAGAAAATCCTACTCGCTTTTTTCCTGACCGTATCCGCCATGTTGGTGGCCTTGGCTTTCATCCTCCAAGCAGAGGTTCACCGCCACTTCCTGTCGGTCGTCTGTCCAGAGATCAATTCCGTATCGCCGTCGTTGACCCAGCAAATCCAAGTTCACTTCGAGCAGGCATTCACGCAGAGTTTGCTCTGGACGGTGTTGGTGTTTGTTGCGGGGACGGCAGGTGTGGCGGTGTTGGTTTCCCGTGCGATCACTCAGCGGATCTTGGTGATGCAGAAACAGGCGCTGGAAATCGCCCACGGAAGGTGGGGAACGACCATTCCGGTCGAGGGCCATGACGAACTTTCTTCACTGGCCAGCACCCTGAATTTCCTGTCGCAGCAGTTGCAGAGGCAGGAAGAACTCCGGAAGAATCTCATGCAGGACCTTGCGCATGAGCTTCGCACACCTCTGACCACTCTGCGTTCGCATGTCCAAGCGTTTTACGATGGACTGTGGGAGCCGAACCGAGAACGATTTTACAGCTGCTTGGAGGAGGTTGAGGCGATTTGAATCCCTTGTGACTTCGGTAGAGAGGTTGTATGAGGCGGATGTGGCGGCGCACACCGTACAGCCGGATTTTCCGTCTGCCGATTTGAACCAGGTTGCGAAGTCCGCCGTCCAGCTGTTTGGGCCAAGGTGTGCGGAAGCGGGCATCCGACTGGAGCTTCACACACCGGATG